>JAGYNZ010000029.1 GCA_018399745.1 Deltaproteobacteria bacterium
GGGCGGGGAATACAACCCTGAAGTGATTTAAGATATTTTCAGGCAAATTTGCTTTGTCTGATTATCATCTGTCATGTATTTTATAGCAATCTCAATAAATTATGTCCATACTTCAAAAAGACAAAAAAATCCTGGATGAGGTCAGGGATGTAATGAGGCTGCATCACTACTCCAGCCACACTGAAAGGACTTACTGCAGCTGGATCAAGAAATATATAGGCTATCAGGGCATGACCTCTCGGGAAGAGTTGATTAACGGCGAAGCTAAAATCGAGGCATTTCTGACACACCTGGCGGTGGACAGGGTAGTGTCGCCTTTTACGCAAAATCAGGCCATGAATGCACTGGTTTTTTTATATAAACACGTACTAAAAAAATCACTTGACGGAGATATTAATGCAGTAAGGGCAAGAAAAAAGGTAAATATCCCCGTTGTGATGAGCCGGGAAGAAGTGGCCCTTGTCATTACCCTCATGGAAGGCAAACCACAACTGGTTGTCAAACTGCTCTATGGAGGTGGTCTGCGTATCACAGAGGCATTGCGTCTCAGGGTGAAGGACATTGATTATGAGTCAGGATGTCCGGATCAAGGTGCAGATATATTGTGCGGCGGCTCTGGATAATCTCAAAGCCGCCGATCCGGAAGGCACGCAACACCTTGAAACCGTTGCATGAAGATGGTCGTTTATGCTGAGGTCTTTATTACCGGCGGGCTATGAGGGCCGCCCCGAAAAGCCCCAGTTGAGGAGATGTAACCACATAGGTCGGAATGTGTTTTAATACCTTTTCCATGCGGCCCTTGGTTTCAAAGGCCTTTCTGAAACCGCCCCTGCTGAGTATGGGAAGTATTTTTCTGGCAATTCCTCCTGCTATGTAGACCCCGCCCGAGGCAAGGCACGTAAGGGCAAGATTTCCCGCCTCTGCTCCGTAAATGCGGCAAAACATCCTTACCGTGTTTTCACACAGATGGTCCGTCCCCTTGAGGGCATGCCCGGTGATGTGGGCCGGCTGATCTTCTCCCCTTACGGCCTGCATGGAAAAGACGCCCTCTTCAGGATCATGCCCTTGCAGTAGAAATTTGTAAATGTTGATTAACCCCGGCCCTGAAAGGACCCTTTCTACACTTACATGGGCAAATTCCTGCATCAGGTATCTTAACAGCTCTATCTCCTGTTCGTTTCCAGGGGCAAAGTCAACATGGCCGCCCTCTGTAGGCAGGACCCTGTACCCCTTACTGCCTGGTATTAATATGGCCTGGCCAAGACCTGTACCAGCGCCAAGTATGGCCTTGGGACGGTTTGATACCGGCTTTCCTTCACCGATTTGGACCAGATTGTCTTTGGTTAATACCGTAATACCCCATGCGGCGGCCTCAAAATCATTGATAAGGCGAAGTTTTTCCAGACCGAATTGCTTTTTCAGATCAGGTCCGTCAATAATCCATGGAATATTCGTGGCCTCAACCCTGTGACCTTTGACCACGCCGGCAACCGCCAGGCAGGCACAACCGGGAAGAGGCATGGGTACATCCTTGACAAAGGCCGCAAAGACACCTGCGAATTTCCCGAAATCCCTTGATGGATAGTGTTTCTCAAAAAGGATCTTGTCGCCCTGTATGATGGCGAGGCGGGCATTGGTGCCCCCGATGTCTCCGGCAATGACCTTCATTGATTATCTTTCCCGTATAGTGCCTGTTAGCTGCGCTCCTTGAAAAATCTGTGCCCTGTTAGGGGTCTTGGGGCATACGTGTCGGACCCTTCATGATTCAGGATTATTCGGCATGATCCTGAGAAATTCCTCTTATGGTCATGGAAAGATCCCTTGTAAGCCTCATGACACGGATGGAGAGCTCAGGGGACAGGAGCCCGGTGCCGCAGCTCGGAGTGATAAGCGACTGCCTCTTTATCATCTCATGATCTGCGCCCAGCTGTTTTACCTGACCGTCCCACACGGCCTTGAGACTTGAAACATCCTCTTTTTTCAGGTCCTCTTCGTTTAGCGTAGGTACCAATCCCCAGGCCATAATCTTTCCCTTTTCCAGGAAGTCAGACAGTTGCTTTTTATACAGTACGATGCGGTCGAAAAAGCCATAGGCATCAAAACTCAGCACATCCACCGGGGTTTCAAGGATCACGGACCAGTCCGTGTTTGCGCATACGTGTATACCAGGGATGCCGCCTGTCTGCTTTATCGTATCGATTATCTCGGTCAGATCGGCAATTACATCTTCTTTTTTGATGCCCACCATGGCGGAAGACCCGAAACCGGCAAGCGCCGGCTCATCCAGAAACAGGATTACCTCGTGGCCCAGGGCCTTCATCTCTTCTGCCTGATATCGAGCCTTCAGGGAGATGGACTTGACGATCACTTCACGGAGCTGAGGATTGAAGAATGCCAGGCGGCCCGCTTTGTCCTTGAGTCCGCTCATCATGGTAAAAGGGCCTGTGATCTGGCCCTTGAGGGCCACGGGCCTGGGGTCGGCCTGAGGGATCGCTTCAAGAAATGCCTTGAAGCCGCGTCCGGTCCTGCCGGAAAAGGCGAAGACGGATTCTTCCAGAGACAGACCTGCCTCGGTGACCCCCAGGTACTGTTCGTAGAAGAATAGGAGCTCTTGTTCAAAGGCCGGATCCTCCGTGTCAAAATACAGGGAGTCCCCTTTTCCCCTTATTCCCGGAAGGCCTTCTGTAAACTGGGAGATAAGCCTTTCCTCCGGATAACCGGGAAGCTGGGCCCAGAGTGGAATTTCCGGCATATAATCCAGGATAAGCCGGGTGGCTTCTCCGTGGTCCGACAGTGGCAGGCTCCCAATCAGTGTGGGTAATGCATTGGGCTCAAAGGTCATGGTATACCTCGTTAAAAACTGACATATGATTATAATGCAAGCGATTATAATGCAAAAAGTCCTGAACTATACCCGGAACAATCAAAATTTCAATTTTAAGATGCCGGCGGAAATGCGAAAAACGCAATTTTATTCGGATGAAATAGATGGCTTCGCTCAAAATACTTAAGGTGCAGCATGTGAAATTTTCCTGACATCAGGACTCGTCGCGTCTGCTGCAGTGACGCAGAAATTGGGGCAGAACAGCAGATGGTGTATTTTCAGCGGAATCATGAATATTTTATTTGATACTGCTCCAGGTGAAACTCTGGTTTCGAGACAATGGTGATCTCCCTCTCAAGGGATTTTTCTAATAATTCTACATTACGGTTCTCTTCTTTAAAGAGCATTTCTCCTATTCTGGGATGGACAAGGAGATTTACGGTGGTGCTGTCATTGTGCATTGTCTCTCGCTGTATTCGGCGGAAGATTTCATAGCACAGGGTCCTTTTGGATTTCAGCTCGCCCGCACCTTCACAGTAGAAGCAGGGTTCACAGAGAATGTGGTGCAGGTTTTCCCTGCTCCGCTTTCTGGTCATCTGGATGAGGCCTATTTTTGACATCCGCAGGATATTGGTCTTGCTCCTGTCCTTTTTAATGGCCTCTTTCAGGGCATTAAACACGTCTTCTCTATTTGCGGCATTTTCCATATCTATAAAGTCGATTATGATCAGACCACCTATGTTTCTGAGGCGGAGCTGAAAGGCGATCTCCTTGGCCGCTTCAAGGTTTGTCTTGAGAATGGTGTCTTCCAGCTGGTGTTTTCCAACGTATTTTCCGGTGTTGACATCTATGGCCGTCAGTGCCTCTGTGCTCTCTATTAATATGTATCCACCGGATTTGAGCCATACCTTTTTACGAAGGGCCTTTGACAGCTCCACTTCAATACTGAACGCGTCAAAGATCGGCTTTGGCTGCTCATAGAGTTCAACGCTGGGCCTGAGGTGAAGGGCGATGGTCTCAATAAAGGCCAGGATGCGCTCATAGGTGGGTCTTGAGTCGACCACCAGCCTTTTCAGATCACACGTAAACAGGTCCCTTACCACCCTGAGCGTGATATCCAGGTCTTCGTAAACAAGGCTTGGACAGTGAAGGTTTTCAGCCCTTTTCTGAATATTTGACCAGAGCTGAAGGAGAAATTCCATCTCGGCCCTGATGTTTTCCGTCTTGGCCCCTTCACTTGCGGTCCTGGCTATGAACCCGAAACCATTGGGACGCAGGGAATCTATTATCTCTTTGAGACGTTTGCGCTCAGACTCGTCTTCGATCTTTCGAGAGATCCCCAGATGGTTCATGGTCGGCATGAGTACCAGGTGTCTTCCGGGGAGCGAGATGTGGGAGGTTACTCTGGCTCCCTTGCTTCCGATGGGGTCTTTGGCTACCTGGACCAGAATTTCCTGACCTTCATGAAGCAGGTCCTCTATCCTGAAAGACGGTGGAATATAGTGAAGGGTCTGTTCTTCCTCGGTATTTGAATCTGTCAGGCAGTTTTCCTCGTCTTCGCTCCTGCCAAGCATCAATTCAAACTCGGAAAGGTGGTCGTAAACGTCCGTCACATATAAAAATGCCGTGCGTTCCAGCCCGATGTTTACAAAGGCGGCCTGCATTCCAGGAAGGACCCTTACAACGCGTCCCTTGTAGATGTTACCTACATATCCCCGCTCGGCCACCCGTTCTACGTGAAATTCCACAACTGAGCCGTTCTCCAGTAATGCGACCCTGGTTTCCCAGTGGGTGGCGTTTATTATGAGTTCGGCATGCATAAGACTATTCGTAAGCGTTTTTGGAGCGCTGAAATTGGAAATTGGAAATTTGGCTTTTACGCTTTTGTTTCATCTTTTCCTAATTTCTACTTTCAGGTTTCAAGTTTCAAGTCGTAAGCGGCTAAGACTATTCGTAATGACGGACAAGGACTTGCCTCCGTCCCATATTGTCCGTAGGGCTGACCACCCCGGCATGTTCCATATGTTCTATCATTCTGGCCGCCCGGTTGTAGCCCACACGCAGCCTTCGCTGAAGCATGGATATAGACGCCTGGCCTGTCTGAGTGACGATTTCAACCGCCTCGTCATATTTGTCGTCAACCAACTCTCCATGAGGACCTGATAATTCGGAATCCTCTTCTCCTGGAATGGGTTCAATTACCGTCCGATCATAATCAGGCTCACCCTGGTCCTTAAGAAAGTTTACTACCCGGACTATTTCCCTTTCGGACACGTACGCCCCGTGAATGCGCTCAAGGGCTGAAGACCCCGGGGGGAGAAACAGCATGTCCCCCATGCCCAGGAGCCTTTCCGCCCCCATAATGTCCAGTATGGTCCGGGAATCCACCTTGGACGAGACCTTAAAGGAGATCCTGGCAGGAAAGTTTGCCTTGATAAGGCCTGTAAGTACATCGACAGACGGCCTCTGGGTGGCCACGATGAGATGGATTCCAGCGGCCCTTGCCATCTGGGCAAGACGTGTGATCGCCGACTCCACCTCCTTGGAAGAGACTATCATCAGGTCTGCCAGCTCGTCTATGATGATTATCAGATAGGGAAGGGTCTCTTCGGCGATCTTGTTATAACCCTCGAGGTTTCTTGCCTGTGCCTCTTCAAGGAGCTGGTAACGGCGCTCCATCTCCATAACCGCCCACCTCAAGGCCCGAGTGGCCTCCTTGGGCTCGCTTAGCACCGGATGTAAAAGGTGTGGAATTCCGTCGTAGAGTGAAAGCTCTATCCTTTTGGGGTCTATCATAAGGAACCTGAGCCTGTCCGGGTGATGACTGTAGAGAAGAGAGCAGATCAAGGCATTAAGCCCTACACTCTTTCCAGTCCCTGTGGCGCCCGCGATCAGCAGGTGGGGCATTCTGGTAAGGTCTGTCACGACAGGCTGACCTACAATATCCTGTCCCAGGGTCAGGAGCAGCCTTCCCCCTGTTTTTTGAAAACTATTGCTCGAAATGATCTCTTTTAAATAGATTATGTGCCTGGTTGTATTTGCCAGCTCAATACCGATTACCGCCTTGCCTGGAATAGGGGCGACGATACGCACGCTGTGAGTCTTGAGGGCCAGGGCCAGATCATCAGCAAGAGAGGCAACCTTGTTGATCTTGATCCCCGGTGCCGGAGAGAATTCGTACATCGTAATGACGGGTCCGGGACATATCTCCACAACGTTTCCAGCCACTCCAAAGTCCAGGAGTTTCCGCTCGAGCAGCCGGGCATTGGAAAGATACGCCTGGCTTTCAACTTCTTCGCTTTCTTCCGGCGGGTCATTCAATAGGGACAGGGGCGGCAGTGAAAAGTCCCCTGTGACAGGGTTTACCTGAAATTTTGATTGTTCCTGCCCCCTGGCATTCTGCCCGTCTTCGCCTGAATTCTTTCGAGACTTGATGATCGTCGGAATATCCGATGCAGGGACTTCAGGACCGGCGTTTTTTGCCGAGGCATTTGCCATGTCCTGACCAGGAGGCATTTGAACCTTGGTTCGTGAAAAGAGACCGCGATTTTTGACAGAAGAGACGGCCTTCCACATGTCTGCCAGGGAGAAAGGGGTTGCAACCAATAGGCCAGTCATGAACAGGACCACTCCGGATAATATGGTTCCCCATTGTCCGATCCAGTTAACAAGAAAACCAGTAAGACTGAGGCCTACAATCCCCCCCCTTGCCCCATGAGACATAACGGTCGGGCCTTCTGAATTCGTAGACGACAGGGCAAAGGCCATGCTCGTAGCCAGGAGCATGGCCATGCAGCCGGAGAGCAGGAATGGGAAAGAAGGGAGTCGGTCTCTTATTGAAAACAGCAAGGAACAGGCCATTACGGTAAGAATTAACGGTATCCACCATGAGGCGAGTCCCAGTGTTTCCATAAGAAAGGCCGCCAGATTGGCACCCACAGGACCCATCCAGTTAGTAGAATCTTTAAGTGTGTAATGGGTAAGTGAAGGGTCCTCAGATGAATAGCTCATTAAGGAAGCGCATATGAATACCCCCCCTGCCAGGAGAAAGAGCCCGGGTATTTCTTGACAGAAGGCCCTTTTCTGATCCGGGTTATTATTTTCAACCCTCGATTTAATTTTATGGGACATCCGTGCTCGCCCCTTTTTTAAAGATATTTTCAGCCAGACCGGCAATGGTCAAAATTTACTGAAAACGTAATGAGATATATCTGATCACGACCATTCAAAGCATACTATGTTCGATGTTTCAATAGTTTAGGATATATAATACTATAACGATATGGTAGTGCAAAGGCTCAAATGGCCCTAATATTTAATAGAGAACATTACTTGCCTTCACAGAGTAATTATTTAACAGATATATTTTGAAGATTTCCCTGATATTTAGTACGGTGTTTTGAAACAGGTCTTTTGAGATGCGGATAGGGGGATGTCCTGTGAAAATAGCAGTAAGCGGCAAAGGGGGGGTGGGGAAGACCACCATTGCCGCCTTTCTTGTCAAGGCCATGGCGGACAGGGGCAGGCGGGTACTTGCCATCGATGCGGACCCGAGTCCACACCTTGCGATGGCCCTTGATTTTCCCCGGGCGGAGGAGATCTGTCCTATAGCGGAAATGCAGGGGCTTATCCAGGAAAGATCCGAGAGAGACGGCCCTTTTTACCGTTTAAACCCAAGGGTAAATGACCTTCCGGAGCGCTTCATAAGAGAGAAGGGAAATATAAAGCTCATGGTGCTCGGGGCCATTCAACAGGGAGGGGCGGGGTGCGCGTGCGCTGAAAACGCGGTGCTCAGGACCCTTCTGAACACCCTGCTCCTTTCCCGGGATGAAGACATGGTCATTGATATGGAGGCAGGAGTCGAGCACCTGGGCCGGGGTACGGTTGCCAGTGTAGACTGCCTGCTGGTAGTAATTCAGCCCTACCGGGGAAGTCTTGAAACTGCGAATAAAATACTGGCCCTGGGAAGAGACTTAAAAATGAGGCATCTTAAAATAGTGGCGAATCAGGTACATGGCCGGGAAGACCTGGACTACATACAGGAGAACCTGGGCGTTGAACCGATAGGCGTTTTTTTTACATCAGAGGGAATAATGGCGGCTGAAAGGGCAGGGCTGCCAATCTATGAGGCCGATCACACGTTTGGGAAATCAGCCGGGGATCTCCTGACTGTTTTGGAGCGAATGGCATGACAGACACATTTCCCCTCCTTGCGGATGTGCAGAACATGGCTGACAATCGTCAGATTCCTCTTCGCAGGGTGGGTATAAAGAATATCCGTTATCCAATCACTGTCCTTGACAAGGCAAAGGGCACCCAGCAGACAGTGGCCAGTATCAATATGTATGTGAATCTGCCCCACCAATTTAAAGGGACGCACATGAGTCGTTTTGTAGAGATCCTGAACGAGTATCGCAGGCAGATTAATGTCGAGACCTTTGCCAGGATTCTTACTGAGATGAAGAACCGCCTGGACTCACAGGAGGCCCACCTTGAGGTGGATTTTCCCTATTTTATAGAAAAACAGGCGCCGGTGACCAGGACCCCGGGGCTTATGGAATACGGCTGCGGCTTTCATGGCACCATGACCGATCGATTTGACATGATGCTGATAGTCAGAGTGCCCATTACTACTGTATGTCCATGTTCAAAAGAGATATCTGATTACGGCGCTCACAACCAGAGGGGAGAGGTGAGGGCGTGGGTCAGATTTGATGGTTTTTTATGGCTTGAGGACGTGATTGCAGAGGTGGAAAAGGCGTCTTCTTCAGAGGTCTATTCAGTGCTCAAGAGACCGGACGAAAAATTCGTTACGGAAAGGGCCTATGAGAAGCCGATGTTTGTTGAAGACGTGGTAAGGACCGTATGTCAGGGTCTTAAGGTGCTGCCCGGAGTCAAGTGGTTTGCAGCAGAGGCGGAGAATTTCGAATCCATTCACAATCACTCCGCCTATGCCTGTTCTACGTAGGGAAATAAGATTGAGTTTTTGAGTCGCTTCAAGGGTCTCATCCCTATGGGGCCTTTACGGGATCATGCCTCAGTCATCAGATTCCCGACCAGTTTGGAGAACCTGGAGGGATCTTCAACTTTGCCGCCTTCGCCGATGATTGCCAGATCCATCAACAGGTGGATGTATTCATTGAGCCGCTCGTTGTTTTTATCCTCTTCGAACATGGCACCGATCCTTTCCATCACCGGATGGGCCATGTTAAGCTCAAGCACGCGCTTGTTTTCCGGTACTTTCTGACCGGCGGACTTGAGAATTTTCTCCATGTAACCGCTCATGTCATAGCTGTCGCCGGACAGGCATGCAACTGAATCAGTAAGGCGCTTAGACGGTCTTACCTCCTTGATGTTATCCTGCAGCTGCGTCCGAATGTGTTTGAACAGGTCTTCGTAATCCTCCTTTTTCCCGCCGTCCGCCTTTTCCAGGTCCAGATCTCCCTTTTCCGCGCTCTTGAGCGGTTTGCCGTCGTATTCAGTCAGTGACTGGGTCACCCATTCATCAATTGGGTCGGTCATCAGCAGGACCTCGTACCCCTTTGACTTAAGCTGTTCGAGCAGGGGGCTGTTGATCAGCGCCGACAGGTTTTCCCCGGTGATGTAGTAAATGTCTTTCTGGTCCTCAGGCATAGCGGCAAGGTAGTCCTTGAGCGACCGCCACTTTCCTTCTGATTTGGTGGTCTTATAACGCAAAAGGTCTGCGATCCTGTCTTTGTTGTCCGGATCCGTATGCGCTCCTATCTTGAGGACGGCGCCGAATTCTTCCCAGAATTTCAGGTATTTCTCCGGGTCCATGTTGGCCAGCAGATCCAGGATCTTTTTGACCAGGTTCCGCCTGATATTGCGCACCAGGCGGTCCTGCTGCAGGATTTCCCGGCTGATGTTGAGGTTCAGGTCCGGGGCGTCCACCACCCCCTTAATGAAACGCAGGTATTCCGGCATCAGCTCCTTACAGTCGTCCATGATGAAAACACGTTTGCAGTAAAGCTGCACTCCATGCTTAAATGACGGAGCGAAAAGATCAAACGGGGCATGGGAAGGGATGTACAGCAGGGCTGAATATTCAGTGGTACCCTCCAGCTTCAGGTGCAGCTTTTCCAGAGGCGGCTGCCAGTCGTGGCTGATATGCCGATAGAATTCCTCATATTCCTTGTCTTCGATGTCCTTTTTGTTCTTGGACCAGATCGCCTTCATGGAGTTGAGCGTTTCGGTCTTTACCACCTTGCGGGTGGTCTTGCCGATGGGTTTGCCATCTTTGTCCTTGAGCTGTTCGGCATCCGGAACCGGTTCTTCCTTTTCCACATCCATCAGAATAGGATAGGCCACGAAATCAGAGTGCTGCTTGATGATGTCTCGAATAGTCCACTCGTCGGTAAAGTCCGGTTCGCCTTCTTCTCTTTTCTTCAGTTTCAGGGTAATGCTTGTGCCCCGGCTGTCTTTTTCGGCTTCAGAGATGGTAAACTTTCCATCCCCTTCAGACTCCCATCGCACCGCCTTGTCCTGGCCTGCGGCCCTGGTCAGCAGCGTCACCTTGTCGGCCACGATAAAAGAGCTGTAAAAGCCCACGCCGAACTGGCCGATCAGCTCAGGAGCGAGGGTTTTGTCCTTGTTGATCTGCGCTATGGCCTCGAGAAATGCCCCGGTACCGCTCTTGGCAATAGTGCCGATATTTTCCAGCACCTCGTCGCAGGTCATACCAATGCCATTATCCGCAACGGTCAATGTATTTTTGTCTTTGTCCGATTCTATTCGAATGTTGAATTCAGTGTCATTTCCCAGAATTCCTTCCTCGGTCTGGGCCTTGAATCGCAGCTTGTCGATGGCGTCCGAGGCATTGGATATAAGCTCTCGAAGGAAGATCTCCTTATTTGAATATAACGAGTTGATGATCAGGTTCAGCAGCTGTTTAACTTCAGTTTTGAATTCATGGGTCTCGGTCTTGACAGTCATTTATATGAATACCTCCGATTATTTAATAAACAGGTTTAAAATATAAAATTCACAAAAATTTTGTATTTTGTATTCCGGTTTTTCGAACGGAATCTGTTTCAGGTCTTACCGTTAATTATTTTGCTGTCGAAAAAAGGGACCATCGCGCCGTTTAAAGACTCCGCGTGTTTGGGTTATATAATGCGAGCGAATTAAAAATTGTCAAGACAGGCAAAGCGCTTTTTTAGACCGGCAGATCCCCTGAATCTAAAGATTCCATACGGCGCCGCACACCTTTTCTTCTATGTCTTGATCCGAGGGCCGAGCGGACAGGCTAATGAACGGACATGTCATGTTGATCGGAAAAAGATGGGCAGGTAGTAATGGCCGGTATGACACCGCATCTCAGTCACTCCACATCGCTGAAGGAAGGAAGCGGCAGTTGAGGGTCCGGGTGGCTGGTGATTTCTTCACCCCTTTTGCGCCTTGATTTTATTGTCTGCCTTGATGAGTCTCGATATTCAGCCACAGAAGAGACAAGGTGGTCCAACAGCCTGTGCCTGGTGACCGTATTAACATCGGGCGCGGCTCTCTGCCGCCAGGTATCAGGCAGCCATCTGAAGCAGACCCCTTTTATTTTCAGGCCTTCTTTAAATGTTTCTGCCGATTCTGCAAACAGCAAACTGTCATCAGGTACCATGTTTACAATTGCCGGGGAATGGGTGTTTGCAATGACCTGGCGCAGCGGATTGCCAGGGCCGATCCGGCTCTTGACATCAGTAGCAATACCTTGCAGGAGCTGCAGCAATGCGGGAATTCGTTCAGGATAGATGCTGTTTTCCGACTCTTCCACGCAGATAAGCCCGCCTGCTTTTGGGTCTGATTCCAGGACAGCCAGTGCCAAAAAGCGCAGTGTCCCGTGCGAAAGTGAATGGGCTGGATAAACCGTTCCATTACCGTCGATTAATTCCACTGTCAGGAGCCGGCAATGCTCATTCCGGTCAATCCTGATGCTGTAAACAACATTCATAAGTTCAGATAACCGGGCGGCAATCTTGTCATAAAATCGGACAGCGTCCTTGTCCCCGCATGCGTAGCTTGTATTTTTATCTGAATGTGCGAGACAATACAGGGTTTTGGCCAAATGGAAGCCATCAGGGCCCAGTCCTTCGGGGGCCGTAAATCCATCGGATGTATGTATTGAAGAGGGCTGTAACGGGAGTAGTTGCCATGATTGCATTTCCCTGCGCGCTAACAGGGCTGTTGGATTCTCAATGGTATTTACAGTGGAGAGCACGGTGCGTGGAAGGGCTGATGCCGAAACAGCGTTTGTTTTCCTGCCGCCGCCTTCCTGGATTAGTTTAATAATACGGTTTTTGCCCTGAAAGCCGGTGAAAATCAGGGGTGAAGTCCTTTTACCCTGGATGGCTGATCTGCGCCAGGTACCCGCCTTATGGGGAAACCTTAAATGTCTCCATGCCTCGCCCAGCTTTATATAATCAAGATCTTCACGAACAAGTTCAAGCGATCCCAGGGAAGGCCGGACTTTATCCATTCTGTAGGCCAGAACCACGGTGTAGCGCAGAAAGGTAATGCCGGCCTTTGCCTTTTGACCCAGATCGTCAATGCCTTCACCTGGAATTATCATCTCTGCTTCAAAAGACATTTCCTGGGCAGATCTGTCACCGATACGATAGAAAAGGCTGCTTATATCGAAAGGCCTTTTCCCTCCGGCACAAACGGATAGAGCGGCATTAACCAGTGTTTCACCGGCCAGAGCACTCAGAAACCTGATGGCATCAAACAGGTTGGATTTGCCAACACCATTCGGACCCGTCACACAGGTAAATGGTCCAAAACGGACATCAACATCCACGAGGTTTTTAAAACCGGAGACCTTTAAGCGAGTTAACATTTTTTAAATCAACATCCTTTTTTTGTCGCCTCTTTCAATTCGCCGACGAATTCACCCACCTTCTTTACCAGATCGGGCCCGGCCCTGAGATCGTCCCCCTCTTTGATGGTATGGGCCTCAATCAGTTTTATAATGGCGCTTCCCACAATAATCCCGTCCGTTATGACTGCGAGCCCTGATATCTGGGCGGGCATGGAGATCCCAAAGCCCACTGCCACGGGCTTTTTGGTCAGCTGTTTGATTGCATTAAGACCCTGATAAAGTTCAGCCGGGAGCTCGGTCCTTGTCCCGGTAATACCGGTTACAGAGACATAGTACAAGAAGCCCTGTGTGACCCTGGCGATCTTTCGAACTCGATCCGCTGAGGTGTTCGGGGCCACGAGCAGTATATTGTCAAGTCCCCGTGTCTTTGCGGCCGCGATCCATTGCCCGGCCTCTTCCAGAGGCAGATCAGGGATTATTGTACCGTCAAGACCGGATGCCGCCGCATCTTCTGCGAAGGTGGAAAGGCCATACTGAAGCAATGGGTTGTAGTAGCCCATAAGGACTAAAGGGATATCCGTCTTTTTTCTCACCCTCCTGACCATACCGAACAGGTCCTTTGCGTTTATGTTGTGACGAAGGGCCCTTTGGCTCGATGTCTGGATAGTCGGGCCGTCTGCAAGGGGGTCAGAGAAGGGGAGACCTAGTTCAATAAGGTTTGCGCCCTGGCGGTCCATCTCCAGTATAAGCTTCTCAGTGGTGTCGATGTCTGGGTCCCCTGTAGTTATGAACGGCATGAGCGCCGCCTCTTTCCCTTTTCTGATCTGCGAGAACATGCGGTCTATTCTGTTCATTTTTCTGTCCTCTCCCTGATCAAATCTGCCACTGTTGCCACGTCTTTGTCCCCCCTGCCGGAGAGATTGATAACCACTATACTTTCAGGGGGAAGGGATGGGGCAAGCTCCATCAAATAGGCAACGGCATGAGCGCTTTCCAGGGCGGGTATGATTCCATCGGTCTCTGACAGCAGCTTGAATGCCTGAAAGGCCTGTTCATCATCAACTGCCACATATCCGACTTTGCCTGAGTCCTTAAAGATGCTGTGCTCCGGCCCTACTCCAGGATAGTCGAGGCCCGGGGCAAGTGAGTGGGCACCCTTTATCTGCCCCCAGTGATCCTGCAACAGGTAGCTCATGGCGCCATGAAGTACGCCCGGGCTGCCCACTGACAGGGTGGCAGAGTGAAGATCTGTTTCAACACCCTTTCCTGCGGCTTCAACCCCTATCAGTCTGATCTCCTCGTCTTTAATAAATGGATAGAAGATCCCCATGGCGTTGCTCCCGCCACCGACACAGGCCATGACCACGTCCGGCAGGCGGCCGGCAAGCTGTCTGATCTGCCTGCGTGTCTCCCTGCCGATTATGCTCTGGAAGTTTCTCACCATCATTGGATACGGGTGGGGACCCACGACAGAGCCTATGACGTAGTGGGTATCTCCAACGTTGGTAACCCAGTCCCTTATTGTCTCATTTATTGCGTCTTTCAGTGTCTGTGTACCCGAGAGCACGGGGATCACTTTCGCCCCGGTGAGTTGCATGCGAAAGACATTCATAACCTGCCGAACCATGTCCTTGCGGCCCATGTAAACTTCGCACTTCAAGCCCATCAGGGCGGCTGCGGTCGCAGTGGCCACACCGTGCTGTCCCGCACCGGTTTCCGCTATGATACGTGTCTTTCCCATGCGTTTCGCCAGGAGCACCTGGCCTATGGTATTATTGATCTTATGAGCGCCGGTATGGGCCAGGTCCTCCCGCTTAAGGAATACTCTTATTTCCTGACCCAGGACCTTTTGCAGACCTTTTGCCTCGTAGAGAGGGGTAGGGCGGCCCACATAATGTTTAAGTATATGAGCGAGATCCCTTTTAAAGCCCGTATCCCGTCTGGCCTTCCGGTAAGCGGAATCCAGCTCCATGATGGCAGGCATAAGCGTCTCCGGAACGAAGCGTCCTCCATAGGGACCAAAGTGACCCGACTTATCTGGTGATTTGGTATTTTTTTGATTTGGTGACTTGTTCACTATTCCTCCATGCGGTGGTGATTGAATGACCTAATCCACCACGGCCCTGCGTATGAAATCAGTTACCAGGCCTATATTCTTTTTTCCCGGGGCATTTTCTACACCCGAGCTCACATCAACTGCCCAGGGTTTTACCTGCCTTATCGCCCGGGCAACGTTTTCCGGCTTCAGGCCACCTGCAAGAATAATGGGCCTGGAAATGATACTCTTCGCCTCGTTCGCTATGGACCAGTCAAAGGTCTCACCTGTTCCGCCATGGGCAACGGGGGACCAGGCATCAAGCAGAAAGGCCTTCACCACCTCCTGATACGGCAGAAGGGCCTGAATATCTGTCTGGCTCCTTATCCGCCATGCCTTTATAGCCCTGGGGGCAAGGTCTTTGCACGTCTCAGGGGTCTCCTCTCCATGCAGTTGTACAAGGTCCAGGCCGCAGTAGTCTATTATTCGCCTTATTTCTTCAACAGACTCATTAACAAAGACACCAACCGTCTGGACCATTGGCGGCAGATTTTGAACAATCTGTCTGGCCCGGTGGGGGTCTATTTTCCTTGGACTCTCGGCAAAGACCAGCCCTATGGCATCGGCCCCTGCCTCTGCCACTGCCTTTGCCTCCTGTGAATCGGTAAGCCCGCATACCTTTATTCTTGTCATGGATTTTCAGATCTCCCTATCCATGCAACCTTCCTGCCTCAACCAGGGCAGAAAGATATGTAACGCGATTCCCGGCCTTTACCAGGGCCTCTCCTATAAGGGCCGCAGCCACCCCTGCATCAAGAAGCCTTTTTATGTCATCCGGGGTTGAGAGCCCGCTTTCACTTACCAGCGGTATTTCCTCAGGCAGCGCCTTTTTAATCCGGAACGTGGTTTCAATGGATACGCTGAAGTCTTCGAGGTTGCGGTTGTTAATACCTATGAGGTCGGCGTTTGCAGACAGCGCCCTTTCCATTTCACGTTCGTTATGGACTTCCACCAGGGAGTCTAACCCCTTTTCTTTGGTGTGGACCAATAGCTCTGAAAGCATGCTGCCATCAAGGACAGCTGCAATAAGGAGTACTGCGTCCGCACCCCAGAGCCTGGCCTCTTCGATCTGAAGGTGGTCTATGATAAAATCTTTTCTCAAAAGAGGAAGGCTAATCTCTCCATGTATTTGCGGAAGAAACTCCAGCTTTCCTTGAAAGAACTTCTCGTCTGTCAGGACCGATACGGCCTTTGCACCGCCTGTCTGGTAGTCTCTGGCAATAGTTGCAGGTTCGAAATCCCGACACAGGAGGCCTTTTGAAGGAGAGGCCTTCTTTACCTCTGCGATTATTGAGACACCCGGATCGGAGACCAGGGCCTTTCTAAACCCCCTGGGTGAAAAGACTTCGTGCCCTGAAGGGATAAACCCCTTGCGCTGTCTGTCTTTTAATTCCCGTCTTTTGTGTGTGATTATCGTGTCCAGTATGCTCATTATGTCATCTCGTGCTTAAGGCCTTCAATGCCTCAAGTTTTTTCATGGCCTCCATTGAATCTATGCTCTCGGCCGCCAGAGCTGCTGCTTCTTTCATGGATTTTGCCCTGTCCGCCAGAAATATGGCTGCCCCGGCGTTAAGGAGCACGATGTCCCTTCTGGGTCCCTTTTTACCTGAGAGTATATCTTTCAGTATTCGAGCGTTTTCTCCCGCGCTTCCACCCCTCAGATCTTCCGCCCTGCATGGTTTCAGACCTGCGTCTTCCGGTCTGATAACAAACTCCTTTACTCCATTCCCGTCCCACTCCGACACAACACTATTCCCAAGGAGACTGAGTTCGTCCAGGCCCCCTTCTCCGTGTACTACCCACGCCCTTTTGCTGCCAAGGCGTCCCAGGACCTTCGCAAGGGGTCTTGTAAGTGCCGGGTCATAGACCCCGAGCACCTGAATATTTGCCCCTGCCGGGTTTGTCAGTGGCCCCAGAATATTGAATATCGTGTGAATGCCTAGCTCCCGTCTCGGCCCTATGGCGTATTTCATGGCTGGATGGAGTGAGGGGGCGAACATGAAACCCATACCTAAGGTTTCCACTGCCATTGCCACATGCTCGGGCAACAGGTCCAGATTTATACCCAGGGCCTCCAGCACATCCGCGCTGCCTGACCTGCTGGACACGGAACGATTACCGTGCTTTGCAACCCTGATACCCGCTCCTGCAACCACAAAGGCGGTGGTGGTGGAGATATTGAACGTCCGGGTGCCATCGCCTCCGGTCCCGCAGGTATCAACAAGCGGCTCTTCCGGTGAAATGTTTACACGGATACGCAGGGCCTTTTTCCTCATCACCTGTGCGGCACCGGCAATTTCATCCACAGTCTCGCCCTTCATTCTGAGGCCAGTGAGAAGGGCGCCGATCTGGGCATGTGTGGCCTTTCCTTCCATAATTGTTTCCATGACCGACGATATATCGGCCCGGCTCAGGTCTCTCCTGTTCGCAACATCCGATATGGCCTTTTTTAGTATATCCATATATACATTTAATCCTGTACTCGGGTTTTAAGGAAATTTTTAAGAAGATTGATTCCCTCAGGTGTCATGATGGATTCAGGGTGAAACTGGACTCCCTCTATGGGAAATTCCCTGTGCCTGAAGCCCATAAGCTCGTCCTGCTCCGACCGTGCCGTAACTGTAAGACAGTCTGGAAGGGTTGCCTCATCCACCAGAAGGGAATGATATCTCATGGCCTCAAATGGATTCGGCAGACCTCGATATACACCCCTTTCATCGTGTTTGATCATCGAGGTCTTGCCGTGCATAAGCCTGTCCGCTCTTATTATTCTGGCCCCAAATGCAACACCGATGGACTGGTGACCGAGGCACACGCCCAAAACCGGTATCCTGCCGGCAAAGTGACGTATAGCCGCCACTGATATGCCGGCACTGGAAGGCGTGCCTGGACCGGGGGAGATAAGGAGGTGGTCCGGTGCCCCGGAGTCTATCTCCTCTACCGTTGCCTCATCATTTCTTACAACCTTGATATCCGCCCCGAGCATTCCCAGGGCCTGGACCAGGTTGTAGGTAAAGGAGTCGTAGTTGTCGATGACTATAAGCATGGTTGATTACTCTCGGTGTCCCCCGTTGTATTGGCTTTTTCTCTCTCGTGATTTGAGTCGTCAGCTATTGAATCGCTAATCCAGCGGACAGGTGCTGTAACTACTTTTGCGGCTGTGGTGACCACGGTTCCAGTGACACTGACCGCGGTTTTGACCGGGACTGTTATAAGACAGCAGCCCGTGAGACTGCCGATACATAAAGACAGGAAAGCCCAGCTCGTCGCAGTATGCAGGCTCTTCATGTACGCTTTCATAAGGATAGTTCATCATGGGCGATTTGAATGGCCCGCATAAGCGCCCGTCCCTTATTAATGGTCTCCTCCCATTCAAAAGCGGGATCTGAATCAGCAACTATACCGGCTCCGGCCTGGAGATAAAGCATATCCTTTTTCTGGCATAGGGTGCGAATCGTAATGGCAAGATCCATATTACCTGAGAAACCGAAATAGCCCACGGCACCGGCATACGGCCCCCGGCGCGCATGTTCGAGTTCTTCTATTATCTCCATGGCCCTTATCTTGGGCGCGCCTGATACAGTGCCTGCAGGGAAACATGCCTTCAGTACATCAAACATGTCCTTTCCTTCTGCCAGTTCCCCCGTAACTCCTGTGACAATATGCATGACATGTGAATAACGTTCAACGCTCATAAGGTCCTCGACCTTTACGGTACCCGTTTTAGCGACCCTGCCGACGTCATTTCTTCCCAGATCCAGCAGCATCAGGTGCTCCGCTCTCTCCTTCGGGTCGGCGAGAAGTTCTCTTTTAAACTGCATGTCCCCCTTTTGGTCCTTACCCCTTGGTCTGGTGCCTGCAATGGGCCTTGCCTCGATTTTGCTGCCTGTAAGCCTGACCAGAATCTCAGGCGAGGAACCAATAAGCACTTCATCTTTCATGCGCAGATAATAGAGATAGGGCGATGGATTTATCCTTCTGAGCGCACGGTACAGGTCAAATGCAGGGACAAGGTTTTTGCCTGAGAATCTTTGAGAGAGAACTACCTGGATTATGTCTCCGGCACGTATATATTCCTTAGCCCTGCGGACCATGTCCTCAAATCGCTCCTGGGGGACCTCCGGGCTGAGGCTGGTGGCGGGGAAGGGATCTGCAATTGGCTCCGGGTAGTCCAGTCCGTTTCGAATGCGTTGGATTACGTCTTCTATTGCCCTTTCTCCTCTCATATATACAGACTCTGGATTGTCTTCCGGTTCTACCCTGAGGCACGCAATGATCTTGAGGTTCTGCTTTATATTGTCATAGACCATCAGGATCTCCGGAAACATAAATACCGCATCATTGAAACCCGCGGTATCTGAAAGATTCTCCGGCAGACGCTCCATAAAACGGACCATGTCATAGCCCATGTATCCAACAGCACCTCCGTAGAATCGGGGCAGGTCCTGGACGACTGCCGGTGAGAATCCTGCCATTATTTCTCTGAGGGCTGCGAGGGGGTCGTCAACATTAAAGTTTTCACGATTGCCCTCGATCTCTGTAAAGACATCATTTCCCTTACAACCAAAGACCAGAAAGGGCTTGAATCCGATAAAGCTGTATCTCCCCCACTTCTCTCCGCCTTCGAGGCTTTCAAGCAGGAACGAGTAATTATTTTCTCCCAGCTTTGCAAACAATGATACAGGCGTATCAAAGTCAACCGCTATCTCTTTCCATATCGGGATGATATTCGCCTCTCGAGCCAGCAGCTTGAACCGGTTGAGATCAGGAGTGATCATGATATCTTGTCCTTGTATATGTTCAAAGGTTCAGTGTTCACCGTTCAGGGTTACCTTCCTGTATACCTTCATAGGTTCACAGATTCAGGTTTACTTTTTTTAACCTTCACTAACCCCGAACCTTTGAATCCTTAAACGCCTATCTGTGACTCATTTTAAACCCTGAGCCAAAATAAAAAGGCCGTGGACACCTTTGCGTGTCCACGGCCTTTTGCCCTTGCTTTTTTAAGCTTTAGCCTAAAAGGAGCAGACGCGCACCATTCCTCTCTGCCACAGCCACCAGCCCCACGCTAAATGAGTAATCTGTTTTTCGGCAAGAGAACGATACATTTTTTGTCTTTCCTTCAGGCATATGTTTATAACAGTTAAATCAAATTTATGTAACTATAGATATCCATATTTATGACCTGTTCGCTGGTGATTGTCAAGATTCATTTAGCCGCCCACTGATTTATTTCCACATAATACGTTTATTTAATGTTAATTTCAATTTTTCTTCTTTCTGCCATCTTCCACTGTTAAAGTTTAAATATTTCAACTTCTTAACCAACTCCAATTGTTACAGAGAGGCTCATATACAATGTGTTTTGCTCCAATGCCAAAGAACAGAGTAAGCTGGGGTAATTGCCTAGAAGCTTAGAGTGAGTGCCCCAAGCCTTTTACATGGCTTTTTCTCAAGCGAATGGGACGATGGGTTGGCCTCGGACATTATGGAAAGATGGTGCCAGTAAACTGTAAAATATATTGTATAAATTGGCGACGTCTTCTAGGTCGTAAACTACTGCAAGTGAGTTAAAGCCGACCCCCCCTAGTATCATTTCTGATATTGTTGTTTAAATGACCGGATTACGTTTTTCGTCCCGCAGTCATGAATATTATAAACTGGTCTATTAATGTAGATCGAATTTTTATCGACAAAGTTTTCTTTTGATCGTTCTTTGATTAGTATTCCCCTCCGGTCTTCGTAGATGATATTTTCCAAGACAATATTGTAACTAGATCCAAACTTTCTATTATCAAAAACTTTTCTTTGCGATTTGGCCTGAGTACCTTCCGTTCGGCTGCTCCCCAAGAGCATACTGGGGAATTTATGTAGGTCGTTATCGCCAAGGTTGTTACCTATAAGAAGATTTCGAAAAATCATGTTTCGATGAGCGGATCTTACGAATTTTACTCCGCCACCGTGGTTACCTGCTATCTCGTTAAGGGCGAAAACGTTGAAATCCGAATAGTCGATGGAAACTCCTGGCAACTTTGATTTTGGGCTTCCGTCAGGCATCCGTTTTCTTGGATCTATGTGGTCAGCCTTTATTTCAAAATCAGTCTGACGATGACGGGCGCCATTACCTATAATAGTGTTGCTAAGAATCCAATTAAATGCCGACTGATGGTCTATACAAATTCCCTCTTTATCCGAGTTGCTAATTAGATTATCTACGACGGCTCCTTTTAAGGCGCCAGAAAAATATATGCCTTGCGAACGATTGTCTAAAAATGTGTTTTTATAAATAAGTACATGCTTCGGACGCCGAGTACCTATATAGTGACTGAAAATATTATTCGATCTCAACTCGTCAGAGGACGGTTTGTTTGTTGATTTTCCAACCGAGTTATTGTGTTCGGGCCTCATATGTTCCATACTCTGGACTCTCACAGCAGCTCCGTAGTTATTGATTCTTAGATTCCCGGTGTAATTCTGGCCGAAATAACTGTTTATAACCGTGACACGATCGACGCCACCGCGAATAAGGAGGGCACCAAATTTTGCTCTGATTATCTCAACATTCTTGATAAATCCATTGCATGTTTCATCGTCAATCTGGATACCATATCCGCCACTGTTGATGATCGAAAGATTACTAAAGCTAAAATTCGACGATCGGTGAATGAAAAATGGTGTCGCATTCGTGGAAATGAACGTCAAACCTGACAGTCGAAAATTTTGAACATCTTCTGCAAAAATTACTGGTTTGTCTTCACTACTCTTGATAATCGCACAGCCGTTTCCTTCCAAGTAAATATTGTCTCGAAGGTAGATAGTCTGAGATACTTTATATACGCCGCCAGACAAGACAATTTTCAGGTGTTCTGGAGCTTTTGTCCTAATAGAACGTATCAATTCCTTTGTATTCTTTACTTGAATGACTGAAGGTTCAATAAACTTAGTCGGATCTTTGGTAAGAAATTTTTCGCTATCCGGAAGATTTGCATGAGAGTAATCAAGTTTCATCCTATAAAGAATTTCTTGAATCAAAGACTCATCGCTTCCTTCTGGTTGTGTGACGAGTGTAAAATAGTTTATTAATTCGACGGGAATAGAAAAATTATTTGTTGCCGTAGCCTTATGTCCGTTAGGCCCAGATCTGAAGACAGCCCAAGCCATAATCACCATAAATAACGTAAACACCAAAACTAAAAAGCTTAGAGGTATTTTCTTCAAAATATCAAGTATATAGAAAACCTATAGAGCAAGTATTCATCCACGACAGGATAAAAAATTGAAGTCTAAAGAAAGAAAAGTCGGTTTGACAACCAAAAATTGACCACCTGCCGGCGCGATCGCCAGTTTGTTTCATGAAGGCGTTTCAATTGCCTTGCATTTTTCTGGTCGCAACCGATGGTTGCCCTCGATATGTCGTAACTGCAGAGCGAATATGCATAGTCGTAGCCCTCGATAATAATTCCGCCATCGAAATCCGTTGTAATAATGTTCAATGTTGAAGGTTTAGAGAGCAATGTTCTCGATAATAATTCCGCCATCGAAATCCGTTGTAATGGAGATATTGTGGTCATTAGTGCAGCTACTTAACCAGGTCGCATTGTCATCCGTAAGTTCCACGGCAACGTTTCAAACCCGCCTTTTTGAAGATTGTATGACGTCATTTCCATCTTGATCGACTCTATTATCTTTTGGGTCACTAAGCTTGAGGCTCAGCTTCGGCAGGTAACTCTCACAGCTACAAATTATGATATGGGCTATGTGGGCCAGCCGATCCAGTAAAGACACAGACCTAGTCATTACCGGATCACAAAATACCTGAGTCCAAGCGGCAAATCCAGGATTGCTGGTGATGAGTACCGAATCCTTTTCATGCCGCTCCGCCAGCACCTGAAAAAGTAGCTCCGATCCTTTCTTTGAAAAAAGGATATACACAAGTTCGTCCAAGATGACTAGCCCATAACGAATATACTTTTGGAGTAAACGTTGCAAGGCCCTGCCATCTCTCACTCTTGCATCCGTAACTTAATCCTGTCCACCCTATTTTTCCTACATTAATTTATCATGGGGCAAGTGTCTAATCATCACTGAAGTTTCGCAATTAAAAAAATGATCGACAAGACGCTCAACATGCCGAAAAAATAGCAAAAATAATTGAAAAGGCAGCTCCAATTTAGTGCAGCTGACTTAGCTAAAGTATTAAAAATACTAAACAAAGGAGCTGCTATGAATCACTTTAAACATTATTACTTTATGCCATCATTAATCGGGTGCCCATAGCAGGCCTTCCATTATCCGGACAATAGATCGAGCCAAATACTTCTTCTAATCGATTCCAGTCAACTGCCTTGCCAAGCTGTGACCAAGATCGATGATCTGCATTAGCTCAACGCGAAATATATCCTTTTGTCGATTTTTATGAGGTGATTTATAAGGTTTCATGTGATAAAATTTGTAAAAAAAGTAAGTGGTTAATGCCAAATTCCTGCAATATTTATATCACATTTTGAACATTTTATCTAATAATAATTGCTACTTAAGTGCTTTTTCGTGAACGACTATTTAGTCTGTGAACGAGTGATCTTACACATATCGAAATGACATCAAATGCCTCAAGGAAAATAGTAACCATACCGATATCAGAAGGAGGTATCAGGAATATATAGAATTCAAAATAACTTGGTCTTGGCAGTATCGCCACCGAATGATTTTTTATTTAATAACATGGGCAATACCAAGTTGGAGAAAAACTGAAAATGCCGGGTAGGATTGTTTCTATATGAGAATATTGAATATTTTATGCAATGCAAATTGAAAAGTTCTTATTTTTTTTACAATACAAATGCTGCGGCTCTTTTATGAAATATGCCCTGCATAAAAGGCAGTCATAAAGTCCGGTCGTCATTTCTAAATTTTTTTAAAACAAATTTTTTGGAAAGATGGCTCTCAGCACTTAGTTATGCCTCAGGGCATTTCTGGTTAAGTATTATAGCATTTCTGGCCATTGACGCATTGGCAAATCCTTATGCCGGGATTGTTCATGATGCCAGGCTTTACGCGGTTCAAGCGCTTTACCATTTACAGCCGGATATTTATGGCAAGGATTTGTTCTTTCAGTATGGTTCGCAGGATTCTTTTTCTATATTCAGTATAATTCATGCCCAGGTTGTTGCATTTTGCGGGCTTGGATGTGGTACCGCAGTCCTTTATATCCTGTTCCGGTTTCTATTTTTGGGGTCGTTACTGGTTTTTTTTCGCAGTTTTCTTGACAATGAAAAGCAGGCTTTCGTCGTAACATGTCTGCTGGCTGCAGGTCAGGCTAATTATATTTTTTTTGACGTAAATGAGCCTTTTCTTACGTCACGTCTGCCCTCAGAAGCGTTTTGTCTTCTGGGTCTTGCTGCTGCATTAAAAAACTCTCGAAAACTGTGTATTTTATTCTTGTCTTTAGCTGGTCTCTTTCATCCCCTTATTGTACTCGGTCCTGGAGCAATAATTCTAGCTTTTTGGATCCGGCAGAGACACTGGAAGACCATAGCAATGATGGCTGCCTTGGCTCTTCTGTGTCTAATACTTATTTTTGTGTTACAGCCCAAAGCAGTTTTGGGTATAAATCCCTTTGCTCTACTAGATAGTAATTGGCGAGAGATCATTCATAATCGGTCATCATACCTTTTCCCTATTGAATGGCCTTCTGAAGTGTGGCAAACAATTTTCGGTACCGTGCTTCTTGTTGCATTAGGCTTAAAATCGCTGAACAACCGCCAAAAAGAATTCATAACATACGTCACTTTAGTGGTGACATTCTTTATCCTTATCTCAATACTTGTAACATACATTTTGCCCCTGGCTTTACCTTTTCAGATTCAGTTGTGGAGATCATTTTGGTTTTTGCGGATATTATCACCAGGTATTGCCTTGCTTTGGGCCTTGGCACTCTGGAAACAAAAGGATTTCTCCAAAAAAATGGCAGCTCCCATTGTATTGGTCCCTACTGTCTTGTCAGGGGGCATATCTTCTTCTGAGATTTATTGGTTAGTATTGGCTGGCCTGCTGAGTTATTTACCCCTTGGAATATTAGATAATAGATTAAGTGAAAGATTGAGAAAATATATATTAGCTATAGTGATAACATTATTGTTTATATTACCGATCCCTATAGCAATAATAAATCTTCAAACCTTTTTCGAATCTCTTGGTGTGAGATCGATGATATTGTCCTTTGTATCGTCAGTTGGTCCTCTGTTCCGTCCGTTAAGCCTGCTGATATTCGTATTTATTATAGGAAAACTGAAAAAAAGATTGTTTTTTTGTTTGTTAATATCGTTTCTGTTTTTTTTATTTGTACCCGGAATTTTACCTGAGTCTGGATATCCGACCATTATAGAATTAGAAAGATCATTTAATAAAAATAGACCAATTTCATCAGCCATCTTGGAATGGCAGAAAAATATCCCTGCCGGCAGCATGATTTTGACTGATGGATCAGTCCCGGTTAACACAATATGGTTTAATTTTAATGCCTGCAGCTATTACTCGCAAATGCAAGGGGCAGGCATGATTTTTAATCGAAAAATAGCCTTGGAATATAGCAAGAGACGAATGGAAGTAGAGGAAGTCTTCAAAGACAATAATGTGAAAGACCTGTCGTTATGGTGCAAAAAAAGAAACATTGATTATGTCATAAGTAAAAAACTTTTGCCTTTACGAAAAATAGGCGGGCATAAATGCATTTCACTCTATTCTCCATTCATTAATGCGGGGTAATTTAGGCGATTTGAACCAAAGGAGCGTACTTAATATTTTGAAAATTAGACAAATTTATTAAAATATGCCTATCTACAGACAGGGTTTCTTATCATAAGTTTTCCAGTTGATCCCGGCATAAAAACTTTTATCTGGATAATAACCTAATATATTGACAGAAGGAGTAATTCTTAAAAGATGTCTTAAAAGGTCTTGCCTTGCTGAAATTAGAAGTAAATTGAATTGATCACCCAACTTTTCTGCGTGGCTGATTATTTTTACTCTTTCTTCCGGGGTCATAGAGAAGAAGGCAGATTTTTTTGAAATGTCCGAGTTAATCACATGAGTCTCTATATTTTGCCATTGTGTTTCATAGCCTACTGCCAACTCTTCGTAATGTCCTTCAATCCATTGTTGATCTGCAAAAGGCCAGATTGTGAGTAAATAGGCTACCCTGTTCCTGGCCTGCAAAACTTTTTTATCGCTCCGATCCTGCTGACCCAAGAAAACAGGCCTCCATTTGATTGAAGGCAAGCATAGAGCACTAAAGGCTATGCTGAACCCCGTTAGACCCAGAGCAGAGATAAACCATCGCCTGCTGAGCGTTTGCCTCAGAAGCTGCTTTTCATTTTTTTCAGAAGTCAATAAATCGGCCTGACCGTTATATGTTTTATTATTCGAACTCATTACATTTATCCTTTGTCTGATTTTTTTAAAGAGGATGGTTGATCAGGTGCAATGTGATTAAGACTTCGGAGGGTTAGCGCGGCAATAGTTAATGATGGATTAAAAGGAGTGCTGGTAACAAAACACGCTCCACCGTGTATAAAGAGGTTTTCATGATCAAATGTTCTCATATATTCATCCACGACTCCGCTTTCAGCACTTTTACCCATTCTGCAAGTTCCTAGAGGATGGTTACCGTTTATTCCGTATCCAGTCTTAACGATTCTTGAGGACGGCAAGGAATTGTTTAATAATTTAATAATATTAGCCATAGTTCGGCGCTCATATCTGTTAAAAGAGAAGGTCACACGAGGAAGCGGTCTATTAAAGGCGTCTTTGTATTCAGCACTGAGAGTCAATGAGCGTTTCTCACTGGGTAAAATCTCAAACGGCGTAGAAATTCTCACACTTCGTTTCCATCTATCTAGTTTTGTTAATAGAGTGTTACCCCAATTGCCTTCACTGATAACTCTGTTCAAATATTTTTTAAGATTTCCAAGGTTATAGACCCGATTCCAGACCTCAACCAGGAATGCCCCGTAGTTTTCACGGAATTTCCCATCTATGTAGTCAAGCCCTACCGAAGTGATAGGACGTCCTCTATAAGGGTATGTGTCTTCCGGCATGATTATGTAAAATGTTACACCACCCTGACTCATAAAAAATTTTCCGACCAAGCCGTTCCTGTTAGCTAGTCCTTTCGGGAATCGACTGTTTTTGGAAAAAAGCAAAAGTCTCGTGTTTTCTACCGCGTTGGCGCACAAAAAAAACATGTTTCCCCGTATCTTTAATTCGCCTAGTTCTCTTTGATTTACTATTGCATAGTCAATTCGATTTCTCCCATCAGTAACCAGCTTCATTACCACCGCATGATCAATTAATTCACAATTTTTCCGGTTAATAGCCTGCGATAGATGTGTTTCGTCACTGCGATATCTGGCTGATGAAGGACAAAAGGATACGCATGAGTTAGCACCTATACAGGCAGAGCGCCCTCGGTAGGGAGTAGAACAGACAGCCATGGGTATAGGTTCTAATTTCAGGCTTGATCCCATGTATTTCTGTACTATATGATCCAAATAGGACTGTCTGAACGGGGGCATGGGATAAGGACTAGAGCGTCGCCAAGGCCCTGCTTGGCAGTCACCACTTACACCAATTTCCTGTTCCGCAAGGGCATAGAAGGGCTCCAGATCCTGATATTGAATTGGCCAGTCGTCACCTACTCCATACTGACTTTTTAAGCGGAAATCGTTTTCCGTAAAGCGGAATGACGCCCCGCTCCATACTGCACCGGAACCACCTAAGCCGAACTTCATATTATATACGAAAGGATCTTTACCTTCATTTACAACCTCAGTCCTTTCGTAGGGATCAGTAACTCTATTTGTGAAACGATTAGTATCAGTGATTTGTTCCCAACGTTCTGACCAATGATTCGTGGGAGACGGTGTATATATTCCACCCCTTTCAAGTATACATACAGTCTGACCTTGGCGGGATAGGTGCTCAGCTACTAATGATCCCGTTAGGCCTGAACCGATTATCACCGCATCATATTGCTTACGCATACCTGATCTCCTTAGTACTGGTGAGTGGTATTGAAACCGATGTTATTAAAAGCAGACCGCATTTTGCTCAAAGTTGTTTGCCAAACACGTTTTTGCCCTCTATATTATTTGTTAAGGTATTTAAATCTTTGGATGCCTTTTCTCGCATCGGTAATGAAGGCGGCATACTGAACTTTTGAACAGCCAGTTTAAGAATTAAATAATCCTCCGGCATTGCCGCCTTTTCCAAGGCAAAGTTGCCTAATTTATTATGTTCTGTCTCAGGAGAGTGGCAGGATATGCAATACCTTTTCTTGATTTGATCTATAAACTTAATGTCTCTTTGCAACACATCGTTCTTGTTTTGAATAAATGCAGATATTTTTTCCAAATCGAAAAAACCAGGTAGACCATGAACGCTGCCTCCGTGGCAATGGACACAGGCCATCTCAACGGAGTTCTCTTGGACGTGTTTGTGAGCTCTGGCAATTACGTCACTGATACCGGAACCGTAAAGACTGTAGTGATGGCATTTCATGCAAGCATTGCTGGGAACTGTTTCCGGCCACCTAGCTCGCTCTTTCTCCCAATATTTTTGATCTGGGATATTTGTAAAATGCATGTATATGTGGTTAACAAATCTTGGGGCGTTAAACCATTTAAGCAAAAAAATAGTGGAATTGAGATGACAATGCACACAGGTAATAATCTGATTTTTGCGATTTTGATAATGACTTGATTTAAGATAAGAACGATAAAAAAATTCCATTTCAGGCACAATAGCTGGAAATTCTATTTTTGAAATTTCTTTATCCATTCTCCATATCATCAATAAAAAAATTCCACACAGCAGTGGAATAAGCCATTTCAGGCTATTTTTCTTCATGCCGCTCGCTTGTTAACCTTTTATTAATAGAGTCTTTTGCAAAATACAGTTGTGATTCTATGGTTGTATTGCGTTATCGGCAAAAAAATATCAAATGTTCACTATAGCTTTTGTTATGATAACTCGCTTCGAGGCATAGACCGGAATTTTACTTTAGCCTTTACTGTAAATTGGCCAAAATCATTAATTCCTCAAAATATTGCAAGTATTGTATTTCAGGATTTTCAGACGATTCTGTCCGCACTTTTCTTTATAATACTGATGTAAAAACCTGAAAAAAACCGAATAATTTTGGATTATTGCAATAAATATGCAATTAAGTCTTTCGACCTGATATATTCCTCAAGTATATCAGAGAATATGTCGATTAATGGACCATCTCATTATAACAGGAAATGTCTTTTTTGAGTTTTAATTTTGAAAATCTATATATACATAGCTTAAATCACAAATAATTTTTTATTATGTCTGAAATTCATTGTAAATATTACATCATGTAACAGTCACTTGGTTTTAATATTATAATGATAACAAGAAAAGTCGTTGACCTAGTTAAATTTATCATTATAGGGGTTATTGCCATATGTCTCTTTTATAATATTTTTACCTTGTTTTTTCCTATAACTATCGGTCTTGCTCATGACGAGGCGGAACATTTGCATGTAGCGTATATTCTGAGCCATGGGCAAAAACCCTTTGTCGATTTTGTCGAAAATCATCCAACACTTTTTAATCATTATCTGAAATGGCTGAATGAAATTTTTGATATAAGTTCAAGCCGCGACTTGGCCATCGGGGCCAGGGTGACCATTTTTATCCATTTTGTCTTGTGTTTAATCATTTTTTCCCTGTGGATATCAAGGCTTATAAAAACAAGACCAACTGCCTTGAACTGGATAGGCATGTTGCTTATCCCTTGGATCATTATTGATTTGTATCATCCGCATCTTTATCCCATGTGGCAAATCCGTCCTGATTTTATTTGTTATGCCTATACCATCTGGGGATGCTATTTAATCTATCTTTGGTCTGTAAAACATCACAATAAAACCATCCGTTACCCGGCCCTGATGTTGGTGGCAGGAGGAATACTAATTGGTTTTGGAAATGCGATTCTGCCAAAAGGTACTGTCATATTAGTATCGATGTTTCTGGTCCTCGTCACTGCGAAATTGATTCAAAGTCCTAAATCTTATTCGTTTTGGCCTGACAGCTTTAAATTCAAAGGGTTTGTTATTGCCGGACTTTGCGCTTTTATTGCTTTTACCGCCAGCATGTTATTTGACTGTTATCTAAGCCATATTGACCCAGCCAAATGGCTATCTGCTGTATTTATTCTTAATACTCACAAACACATTGTTTTTACTCAGGCAGAAGTAAATCCAGTGACCAGTATAGTATATATTTCCTCAGTCTCTTTTATATTAACCTTGTTTTTAATTGTATGGATTATCTGGGAAATATCTAATATTAGATCGTTGGATAATGAAAGAGAAGGAGAAAGGTATTTATGGCTCTTTGCAATTTTTATAATTTTAATAAATTTAATATCGGGTACCTATTCTAATGGTGCAACCTTTTCACACAATTTTATTCCCTCAATCTTTGCCATAGTTTTAATCTATTTACTCTTACTTCTTAGAGTCAGACAAGTATGGCAAAAAGAACTTAATCATAAGCTACTAAGGCCTCAACTGATAGGCGTCAGCATAGTATTCGCTTTTGCAGTTACACAAATTTTATTAGACCCTGTTGAGTCTATTTTGCGGTATCAGCATAGGAAAGATGATCTCAAAGAAGTCAAAATGATAGCATCAACGGACTTTTTAAGGGATAAACTTTTACCAAAATCATTAGTATATTTCGCACCGTATATTCAATATACACCAGTTAAAGCACAACATTGGGGATATTACTTCATGCTTAGTGACAATCAAGGATTTTGGCAAGACTGTTATCAATTAGGTCTTGGTCCCAATCCACAGAAAATATGGGGTAACGGTTTTGGCAAGAATCCACCTGATGCATTGGCTTTCTCAGATCCTGCTGTTGATCCTGTTAGTGTCCAACGATTTATTTCCACGATTTGGAATTGCCAGGGTCTCAACGCCAACTGGATAACCAAGGAAATAGAGGAAAATTATATTCCTATGAGATGTAGATGGCTATTTCTCTATGTCAGATATGACAAGGTGCCATACCTCAAAGCTCTTGGATGGCGTATCTCTTTGACTGAGAAGGTTTCACAAAAAGATAAGACCAATCATTTCAGGTATTCACATGAATTTTAAAAAAATAGCAAAGGAATTTTCACGTTACACACTAGTCGGCGGCCTTGCTTTCATTGTCGATTTTGGTCTTCTGTATATCCTGACCGAATGGGGTGGTCTGCATTATCTGCTTTCAGCAACCATTGCTTTTACAGTGGGTCTTATAGTCAATTATGCATTGAGCATATTATGGGTATTTGCTTATCGAAGTTGTAAAGACAATCGACTGGAATTTGTCCTTTTTTCTATAGTCGGTGTAGGAGGCATAGTTTTAACAGATGTTTCAATGGCTGTATTGACCCCACTGCTTTATGGAAATTACCTCTTGGCTAAAGGCATTACGGCCATTTTGGTTTTGTTGTGGAATTTTTTCCTGCGCAGACAGCTCCTATTTGCTGAGGATTCCCAATTTCCCATTATTCAAAGGCTATCAAATTTCAAGTTGTTAAACATTAGGGAACCTTGAATAATTGCCAATCACGCAAAAAATTGTCAATAATTATAATTAGCTGAGAGAATTCGATATTTTTGTATAGCCGATCTACTTAGCTATTGATTTTTATTGAGGTCTTTCACCTCATAAAAACGTTAT
>JAGYNZ010000003.1 GCA_018399745.1 Deltaproteobacteria bacterium
GCTCTAACCTGCTGAGCTACACCGCCATGTAGCGCGACACCTATTAACCATTTTACGAAATGTGTCAAGGAGAAATTCGTCGCCATATGTCTGATATTTATTTATTGTCAATTATAATCTCTGTAAGAAATTCTACTGTAAATATCTTTAGGTGACGTCACTTTTTTGATTTCCTGATCAATGTGATGTATAATTCAGGTTATTTTCATCCATTGACAATCTATGGTCTTTGCATCTGGAGCATTTTAACGAAATCAGTTACTATTATAAAGTCAACCCTTCGGGCGAGTTTAAAAGGGGCTCTGACAAGGATTTCACTTGTCAGCCACCCAATACGTGTATAATAGAAATTCTTATATTTTGTAAATATACACCCATTTACACCTTTAAGACAGGATTAGAAGGAGGACTTTCATGCAGGAACTCATTACAAAGACAGTTCCTACAGGTGTTTCGGTTGTGACAGTCAGATCCGGAGACAAGATAAACGGAATGACAGCAGCATGGGTCACACAGGTCTCTTTTAAACCGGTGATGATTGCGGTATCTATTGCTCCCCAGCGTTATACTCATGGTCTGATCGAGCAATCCCGCTACTTTTGCATTAATGCACTGCCGGCAGAGTCAATGGATCTGGCAAAACATTTCGGTTTTAAGAGCGGGCGTAAAACCGACAAATTCCAGGGGATAAACTATACAAACGCGATCAAGGGTTCTCCTGTCCTGGAATCGGCTTATGCCTATATTGAATGTGAGCTGGTCCATGCCTATGAGGCTGGAGATCACACCCTTTTCATTGGTACAGTTGTTGATAGTTCCGAATTAAAGAAAAATGTCAAGCCCTTTATCTTTCGATGGAACGATTTTTTCGGTAAAAAACAGTAAGATTAAGAAAGAGATAAAAATACATGTCTACAGACACACAGACCCCCATTTCTCCTGAACCTCAAAGAAAAAATATCTTGGAAGAGATTCTGTCCGGGCTTCCGCCTCAAATAAGGGACACATTGCAAAAATTCTTCAGAGAAATATTGGCCGGAATAATAGTGGTTGTTCTGGCAATATCTTTATGGTTCGGCTATTCAGCATATATAAACAGGCAAGAGAACCAGGCTGCTATTGCCATGGGAATGGCAGTACAGCAACAAGATCCTGTGAAAAAGATATCCGCCCTGGAAAAAATAATGCATCAACACGACCACACAGTTGTCGGCAAGCACGCGCTATTACTCCTTGGAGCGATTCAGCGGGACTCTGGACAGATTGAATCGGCAAAAAAAAGTTTCATCCGAGCTAAACAGGAATTTTCCAGAGACAGCTTTCTGTATTACTCCGCCCTTATGGGTCTTGGCTATCTGCAGGAAGACGAGGCGAAACTGGATGAGGCGAGGCAGATGTACAGCTCGATATGTGAGGCTCAACAGGGTTTTGATGCCATTGCCGCACTTGATTTTGCCAGGGTGTCCTCTGCCCTGGGATTCAATCAAGAGGCCCTTGAGGCCTATAACAATTACCTAGGCATGAAGCCGCAGTCATTACAGCTAGATTTTGTACGCCATCAGATAATGAAACTCTCTAACAAAGACAAAAGGCACGGGAATGACTCTGCCCTTAAAAAGGAAAATCACGGATAAAATCCTTGTTGTGATCATTCTGGGGCATCGGCGAAACTCAGAAGCGATTTTAAACAGAATAGTTATATAAATGACAATATGCTGAATACCGATTCGGTTAATAAGAAAAAAATATCCTCATAATCAGATTTTCCCGCCAGTATTATACGGTCATCCTATAAAATTTGAACATAGAACTCTTTATACATTATATTGTATACAAATAATAGAATTATACTAAATATTGCATAGAATTTCTATTCTGTTGTATTTTTACAAAATCATCAATTTATTAATGGAGAAAATTCCCTGTTCAAGATAAAATTCAAGGAAATAAACAAAGAAATGTTCGGATCTTAACTGATATTTTTGGGTTGACAAATGAACTAAAAAGATATTATACAGATTTCCAGTTGCAGATTTTTTTGTACTTTGCCGAATGATGATTCATTTTTTTGTGTTGGTACTGTTTTTAGTGCCGAAAAGGGATATGTTAGGCTATTATATCCCTTGACTGAAATTGCTGTTAACAACATTCTATTTAAGGAGGGAGAATTAAATGGCAGATCTCAAAAAACATGATACTCCTCTGCTCAATGAGCTGAAAAAGGGGCCGTTTCCGAGTTTTGTTGACGATTTGGAGACGAGAGCTAACAGTGGTGTTCAATGCTGCTACGATCTTCTGGGGCAGCTGGAACTCTCTTATAACCACAAAGAGACACACTGGAAACACGGTGGTATTGTAGGTGTCTTTGGATATGGTGGCGGTGTTATCGGGCGTTACTCGGATGCCCCTAAGGAGTTCCCTTCCATTGCCCATTTTCATACCCTGCGTGTCAACCAGCCGGCCAGCAAATTTTATAATTCCAGGTTTTTGCGCAAGCTGTGTGACATGTGGGACCACCGCGGAAGCGGTATATGCAACTTTCATGGCTCAACAGGCGACATGATCCTTATTGGGACTTCAACCGATCAGCTGGAGCCCACTTTTTATGACCTCAGCCACCAGTTTGACATGGATCTGGGCGGGTCGGGATCGAACCTCAGGACGCCTTCATGCTGCATGGGCAAGGCCCGGTGCGAATTTTCATGTCTGGATACTCAGGCCATCACCTATGACCTGACCATGACCTATCAGGACGAACTCCATCGCCCTGCATTTCCATACAAGTTCAAATTCAAGACATCAGGCTGTCCGAATGACTGCGTGGCGGCAATCGCACGTGCCTGCACCTCTATTATCGGGACCTGGCGGGACAATATCCGTATAGACCAGAAGGCGGTTCAGGCCTATATCGGCGGAGAATTAAAGCCTAATGCAGGTGCCTTCTCAGACCGTGACTGGGGCGCTTTTGACATCCAGAAAGAAGTCATCGATCTCTGTCCTACCAGATGTATGTGGATGGACGGCAACGAGCTCAAAATAGACGATCGTGAGTGTACCCGCTGCATGCACTGTATTAATGTTATGCCCAGTGCCCTGCGTCCCGGCGTGGATTGCGGCGCTACGATCCTGAACGGCGCAAAGGCACCGATCCTTGAGGGTGCCCAGATGTCCACCCTGATCATTCCATTTATGAAGATGGAATATCCCTACCAAGAATTCAAAGACTATGTCGAACTGATGTGGGACTGGTGGATGGAGGAAGGCAAGAACCGGGAAAGACTTGGCGAGCTTATTCAGCGTCAGGGCCTTGCACACTATATCATCGATATACTCGGGCGTGAACCTATCCCGCAACACGTGAGAGAACCTCGGTCTAACCCGTATCCTTTCTGGAAAGAGGAAGAAGTGCCGGGTGGTTGGACCCGCAGTCTCGAGGATTTCCGTAAAAGGCATGCTGCTTAATTAAGCTTAAAAGGAGGCAACGATAATGATTGATACTTCAATGTATAAAGATGATCCAGGCTACAACATACAAGAGCTGTTGGATAAACCCTATGACCCGGAGCTTGCCGACAGGGAATATAACCCGGACAAGCCCATGGCGGGCCGCCTTACAGACCAGGGCCCACCCCATTTTGAACAGTTCTTTCCCGAAGTAATTAAAAAGAACTATGGAAAGTGGCTCACCCATGAGTTCCTCCAATCTGGTGTCATCAAATATACCAGCGAGACGGGTGATGTCATGTGGGTGGTACGGTGCGCCACGCCCCGGTTGGTCACCACCAACCTGCTCCGCGAGATTGCGGACATTGCGGACAAGTTCTGCGAAGGCTGCTGCCGCTGGACCACCCGGAACAGCCTGGAGTGGCACGTTACAGATGAAGGGACCCTGAAGGAACTCATTGAATTCCTGAATAATCTCAAACATCCGGGTGGCTCATACAAATTCCCTATCGGAGGCACCGGTGCAGGAATAACTAATATCGTCCATACCCAGGGCTGGATACACTGTCATACCCCGGCTACTGATGCATCCGGTATGGTAAAGTCAGTCATGGACGACATGTTTGAATACTGGAATAGCCATAAGCTGCCGGCCAAACTGCGCATTTCCATGGCCTGCTGCCTCAACATGTGCGGTGCGGTCCACTGCTCGGACATAGCCCTTTTGGGGATCCACAGAAAGCCTCCTTTTGTCGAGGATGATCGTATCACAGGGGTCTGTGAGGTCCCGCTGGCAATAGCTGCCTGCCCTACGGCGGCCATTAAGCCCGCCACGGTTGAACTTGCAGACGGCAAGAAGGTTAAGTCCGTCCGCGTGAAGAATGAGCGCTGCATGTTCTGCGGCAACTGCTACACCATGTGTCCCGCCATGCCGCTGGCCGACGAAGAGGGAGACGGCGTGGCCATACTGGCCGGTGGAAAGATCTCCAACCGGATTACCAGGCCTTCATTTTCCAAATTGATTGTTCCATATATTCCGAATGAACTGCCTCGTTTTGACAGTGTGTGCAAGATAGTCAGACAGATTGTTGAGGCCTACGAGAAAGGTGCAAATAAGTATGAGCGCCTTGGAGATTGGGCAACAAGGGTAGGCTGGGAACGGTTCTTCGAGCAGTGTAATTTGCCCTTCACGGATAAGTCTATCGACGACTACCGTCTTGCGTATGATACATATCATACAACCACCCAGTTTAAATGGAGTTCTCATACCGATAAAATGATGTAGTGGATTAAATGAGGTAATTATTATGGCAGTGGACAAAGAAGAACTTAAAGAAAAAATCGTGGAATTTGCCACCAAGAAGTCAAAATTCAAGTCCAAGATGTATATTAAGGACTTGTATAAGGCAGACCCGGATGCCAAGCCACGTGAGGTAAAAAACGCGGCCAACGAGCTGGTGAGAGAAGGAAGACTGGAGTTCTTTTCTTCCGGCAGCACGACCATGTATGGTGTACCCGGGTTTGGCAAATCCGAGGCGCAACAGTTCGAAGGTGAAGAATAAACGCAAACTTATAATATGTAAAATTGCAAACAGGCTTTAAAGCCAGCAAACAAAGGGCCTTCTATGGAATTCTACAGGAGGCCCTTTTTATTGCTGCAAGATGGCTTTTTGTTGTGTAATCGCGTTATTTGTGATCCATCAGCAGCGTCCTGACGCCCTCAATAATGGATCTCACCGGTCGTCCAAAGAAAAACTCCAGTTCGGTTTCTTTAACCCCCATACTCTCAACCACCTTTTTGCGAAAGGCCTCATCAGTTGAAATCATCCGGTCTATTTCAGGATTGCTTTGCCGGGTTCCTTCTTGTGAACCCGCCTCACTGAGCAAACTATAAATTCGTCCAGGAGGAAAGCTCCGCTCATAGGCCGATATCAGTCCCTCAACGGCAGAGCCTTTTGGACAGAGATCAACACGTGACAGGAGGTCTTTCATGAAAAGATCTTCAAGATCCTTGGTATCCCAGCATTTGAGGACCCTGCATTCCAGGGGACGGCTCTCATAAATGCCACAGGCATGTTGATCTGCATCGTAGAACGTGCAAGTGCTTGACCCATCCCTGTTTTTTACCTTAATCATTTCATACGATAGTTCTACAAGCCTCTCCTCAAGGGGATTAAATGCCAGCTCTCCTGCCCTAAGAGTAAAGAGGTGTATCGGCCTCAGGGTACCCTTCTGCAGAAAAATCCTGTCCTCGGAGTGGAGAGCAGGGCCGCCTTTTTCGCAGCATGTGCCGCACCGTATACAGGACCTGATTTTTTTTTTCGATTCCATAGTAAATATACTTCCTGTATTGTATTGTTATCAGGTAATATGCGCATTCAAAAGGATATACCTGTGTTTAAAGACCTTGAAAATCTGTTCGATTTCGCTGACAGGGCAGTAGCGGATGTACAGAAACGCTACAGTAAGGAAGTGCGTTGCAAAAAGGGCTGTAATGACTGCTGCTATGCGGTATTTGACATCTCATTAATAGAAGCATTCTATATACGCCATCATTTTGATTCACTTGGCAGAAAGCAGAGACGCGCTGCCCTGAATATTGCAAAAAAGGCCTTAAAGACCTGGAATCATTTAGCCACGACCCAGGCAGACCTCTCATTTGCCCGTATCAGATGCCCTCTGTTAACTGACGACGGAGAATGCGCCTGCTATAATGCCCGGCCAATAAACTGCCGCACCTATGGAATACCCACTTTGATAGATAATAAAAGTCATGTATGCGGACTCTCCGGTTTTGAACAGGGAAAAATCTATCCTGCCCTTAATCTGGAACCCCTGCAAAAAAGACTCTATGAACTATCTGCAGAATTGAATGATAAGGATCTCGGCAGAAGACGTTGGCCAGTGGCCGCCGTACTCCTTGATAATATTGTATAAATCATTTATTGGAAGCCCCGGCCGACATGGCCTCCTCAACTATCTTGATGCCCTTTTCAAGTATCTCCGCTCTCTCCCTGTATGCCGCGCCCTGATATATTCCATGTGCAGTCCTATAGGCATCCAGGGCCTTATCCAGTTCATTCCTCTTCTGATAGATATCACCGATTCCTGTAAGATACAGCCCGGCCTTGCCGATATCCCCGAGCTTTTCCACAAGCTCAAGTGCTCGAAAATAATATGGAAGTACCCTATCCAGATTCCCTAATTGTCTGTAGAGATCAATGATTTTCTCTGCCAGCAAGACAGTGCTAACTGGATCGTTATTCTTCTCGCATATTGCCAGCGCCCTCTGATAGGCAGGTACGGCCCCCTTGAAATTACCCCGCATTGTGCGAAGATCCCCTATCTTCTCGCAGATGTTTGCAACCTCCACGTCCTTTCCGTCAGCGGCTTCAAAAATTTCAAGGACCTTCTCAAATTTCTCCAATGCGTCTAGGGACCTCCCCTGGGCACTCATGACTTTTGCCTCCTGGTACATGAGTTCAGCACCGGACAACTCTTTATCTTTATCTGCTTTCACATGCGAAGCCGCTTGCTCATCCATTTTATATCACTCCTGTTAAATATCCGGCCGACACTCAATACGCTCGACGGCCTCGCCAGCCAACTCGCTTATGGTGGTAGACCTGATGGATTGACCATCAAAAAATCTGAGTTCCCCGGTATCGTCTGCCATTTCTTGTATGGCCTTTAACGCCTCCCTGGCCTTCATACGTCCAAATGCCCAGACTGCAAGACCCCGTATTTTTGGCTCCTGATTCTTCAAAAAGGCAAATAAGGCAAAAAATTCGCTGGCCCTTACGACCTGGGGATGCAGCTCACCAACTCGACCGATCGCCCAAAGTACGGCCGGGCAAGAGGGCGGATCGTTTATGAATCCCAGTATATGCCGCACGAACGAGCCGTATATCTTTGGTTGGGCACGAATTATTTCGCCTATTGTCTCTATAGATCCCCAGTTCGTAGCTGCCGAATCACTGCTGGCCAGCAGGAGCCTCCTTGTCAGGTCACCCACGAGACTCGGCCTTTCCGTTGCCAAGGCCCCTGCTACCGCGCCCAGCGTGGTAATTGCCTTCCACATCAGCATCTCATCTGTTGAATACAGAAGACGTTGAATCTTTCTTAAAACCAGGGGGTCTTCCAGGGCCATTATCCTGAGCTTTTCGACTTCTACATTCTGTACAAGTTCCTTGACCTGTTGTTTAGAGTAGCGATGTGATCTCCTTTCAAAATATGCCCTATCTCTCTCTTCATCAGAACTCCGCGTTTCTGAAAGTAATTCCATTTTCTCCTTGACACCATCATGCGTGACTTGGCGAATATCTTTTGACATTCTGATAAAGACCAGCCCCGCCCTCACCGCTCTGTCGTCCTGTGACCGGCCTGTAGGTTGTACAAGATTGGATTCAATATCATAATTCTCTAAAAAGGCATCCTGATAGTCCTCTCCTGGCGTAAGACTCCAGGCCAAATCCCAGTCATCATTGCAGGCAAAGCCGAGCGCCTCAACCCAGGCTGCACCGAGATTGTGTCCTGTGGCATCGTGTACATATACCGCCCCGCACTCGCAGGCCCCGCAGTCAAAATCTCCAAGTCTCCTTGGCTCCACCTTTTTGGGACGATCAATCGGACTGTCACAGAATGGACAGACCGGCTTGTAAGCACTCCTTCCCCTTGCCATAAACAGATCTTAACCTCCCTCTCTCTTGGAACCGACTTTGGCGGACACCATCTCCTCAAACTGGGAAGCAACCTTGTATCCCAACTTTCTGGCCTTCTCAAGATGATCAAGCGCCAAATCATAGTCCCCATGATAGTAGTAGGCAACGGCGAGGTTGTTGTGAGCAACACCAAACTTTGGGGCCAGACTGATGGCCTTTTCCCCTGCCGCAATTGCACTCTCCAGCTCATCAAGCTCCACGTTGACCGTGACCAGATTCGCCAGGGCAGTGATCATTTCCGGCTTGACCTCAAGCGCCCTGTTGAAATATTCCGCTGCCTCTTTCCATCTCTGCATATGAATTAAGGCCGCACCTATATTAGCCATGGCCTCAGTAGATTCGGGACGAATCTTGAGTGCCTCTTCACTCTGTTTTATACCATCCTCAAGTCTACCCATCTGGAAATACAGTGTACTCAAATTGAGCCTAATCTCAAAAGACAATGGATCCAGTTCCATGCCGTAATTAAAAGCGATTTCCGCATCCTCCAGTCTTTCCGCATTCCGGTAAACCATGCCGAGCCTGAGGGCCGCCATGACGGATTTCATATTATTCTCCATCTCTTTCTCAAGGTCTCTAATCAATTGATTCTGGCGGACGGTTTTATCTCGCGGCGGACGGGTCATAAACTCCTCCTTATATTAAAAAACACAAATATTTTTGGTACCATGAACAGAAAAATATAACATACTTTTAATCTCAAGGCACCAGTAAGATACGGTGGTGAACGTCAAAAACCGAAAGTTCAAATCGAATTGGCTATGCCTCTACTCGAACATCTTGTGAATGTCTGGCCTCTTTGGGCCCTCCATTCGAACCCGCAGCCAATATCTCTGTTTGTCCATGCCATCTCTTATGTGTTATTATAAACAACAACGGCAACAGGGCCAAAATAACTACTGAAAAAATCCCCGATTTTGAGAGGACATTGTGGAGAAAAGCTGTCTTACCTCAGTTGATAACGGACTCCGTTGCTTTGCATGTGGCGGTCCGGTCCGATTAGAGGGCAAATGACATAACGCGCGAGTGGTCTGCAAGGCTTGCGGACGGGAATTTCCAGCCAGTCTCTATAGTGATGATATCGAAGACATGAAGGAAAGAATGATCCATCATTTATACGCAGAGATTCCCTCCTCTCATAAAGACCCCTGAACTCCAAAAAAGTCAACTGCCAACCGCTATAGGCGTTATTTTTGACAGATAAAATAAAAAAGCCCTCCATATATGATGGAGGGCTTTTAATGCTTTTTAATAAGGCCTCTTATCTTATGTTGTTGAGGCCTCTTCCTCCCTGACCGCAATTGCAACCTTGTGAAGCACCGTAAGTATCAACGCCCCAATTGCCCAAATGGCCAAAGTGATGGAAATCTCCGGGAAGGTGGCCGAGTATTCTATAATCCTGTGGAATGGATTAGGAATAAAACCGCCAATGACCAACCCGATACCCTTATCAATCCAAGCGGCAAGAAAGATCGATGCACAGGCAAAGGCCAGGATACCATGATGTCTGCGGGCGGACGGGATCAATAACAGAATGACGCCGATAGCCGCAAATGGGGCAGCCGTCCACATCCAGGCCACAAGCTTGCCGTGACCATGCAGACCGGCATACAGGTATTGAAGAGGATGCATATGCCCCGGGATATTGCTGTAAAAGGCCGTAAATACCTCCATTCCAACCAGGAACAGATTTATTATCATGGCATACAATATGGTTTTGGCAATTGTCTGCAGGGCATCCCTTCCAGGATCGAACTTGCTGACCCGGCTTATGATAAGGAGCACCAGAACCAGCAATGCCGGACCGGAGGCAAAGGCCGATGCAAGAAATCTGGGAGCCATTACCGCTGTCAGCCACAAATGCCTTCCAGGAAGACCGGCATACAGAAACGCTGTCACCGTATGAATGCTGACTGCCCATGGAATGGAAAGCCATATAAAGGGCTTTAACCACCCCGGGTGCGGCCTATGTTGAGCATCCGCCAGGAGGCAGTTATATCCGACTATTATATTGATAAGGAGATAGCCAGCCAGAACAATCATATCATAGAAAAGTATGGAGTTGGGAGTCGGGTGCAATAATACATTAAGCATCCTCTGCGGCTGTCCTATATCCACCACGATAAACAGCATACACATGGTTACCGCCGCAATGGCCAGAAATTCACCAAAGATGACCACCTTTGCGTATTTCTTGTAGTTGTGAAGATACAATGGTATCACTATCATCACAGCAGACGCGGCCACTCCGACCAGAAATGTGAACTGAGCGATATAGACACCCCAGGAGATGTCCCTGCCCATCCCGGTAATTCCCAATCCTTTATGGAGCTGATAAAACCAGCAACCCATGCCGACACCAATGATGCCCAGCAGAAAAACCAACCACATATAGTATCTAGGTTCACCCTTTAAAGCCTTTTCTATCATGGCATCCTCACACTAAGTAAAAGACTGACGGCTCTGAGCCGAGCTCTAGCTTACGCCTCATGGAAGGGCGCTTGCGCAAAATCTGGCGCACATTGGAGTCAGGGTCCGCCAGGTTGCCAAAGGCCAGGGCCTGTGGCGCGGCCTCAACACATGCGGGCATCAGACCCTTTGCAAGCCTCTCCACACAAAAATTACATTTCTCTACCACGCCCCTCCCCCGGGTTGGGAATTCCATATTGTATTCTTTCTCATTAAGGGCGTCTCTGGGATCCAACCAGTTGAAACTCCGTGCGCCAAAAGGACATGCTGCCATACAGAAACGACAGCCGATACATCGGTGATAGTCCATGGCAACAACTCCGTCAGGCCTTCTGAATGTGGCCTTGGTGGGACAAACCCTTACACAGGGGGGCTCATCACAGTGATTGCAAAGGCACAGGAAGGGAAACTCCTTCACGTGATCAGCCATATATTGGTTTTCATTCCCTGCGAAGGTATGCTCGTAGTCGTCCTGCCACAGCCACTTAACCTGGTCCTTTGAATCCCCGAAATCAGGTACATTGTGTACGGAGTGGCATGCCTTGATACACTTATCAACAACTCCGGGTTCCGCGCATTTCTCCACATCAATGGTCATTCCCCAGCGTATAGCCGGCTCTGCAGGCTCTTCAAGGGCCGGCGCACCATGGCCATGCTCAGCAGCATCAAGCATGCCAGGGCGAAGGATTTCAAAGGCACCCTTTCCCCCCAGACCGAATAGGGTAGACAGACCGGCTATTTTTATGAATTGTCTTCTATTCATGCTCATGACTCGTTCCCTTTTGGCTCTTCTTTCGGTTCTATGTGGCAATCCCAGCAATAAGGCGAAACTCCTGTATAATTATGGCACTGATCACAAAACTCCTTCTTGTTGGAATGACACTTCATGCACGTATTCTGAAGACTGACAACGTACTTCTCTCCTCTTTTGTTGACATATTCCCTGTTACCTTCCCTCAAGGCCATGTCGCGCCAATCGTTTATGAGCTGCATGTGTGTAGTTCGCATGAAATGCTTGTCCTCAACACATTTCCTTTCGGGCTCTGGCATTTTCTTGATCTCAGGCGTGTCGATCTTTACCTCAGGTACGGGAGCCGCCTTGCCGGCATTCATCCAGAATGCGAAAGTGAACAGGCCCACAAAGATAGCAAGCCCTACCAAGATCTTCCAAGCGTCATACATCCCCTTGTTCCTCCTTACCCGGGATCTCTTCCTTGCATATTAATCGCATATTACCAGTATCGCTTTTCTGAACATTGACTACGGTTCCGGTTCCCAGGTTGCGATCTCAAAACCACGTATATTATGAGTCCTCGGACCTTCTCCTTCCATAATCAAGGCATTGGCCACCAGTTCAGTAATACCAGTAACACCGACATCTGGGTTCCAATATTGGGCAGCCGTAGGCAAAGCCGCCCTGTCAATGGCACAGATGCAGGCAAGCATATTTACCCCATATTTATCCCTGACGTACCTGAGGGCATTCTGCCTCGGGAAACCGCCTCTCAGCCGAAGCTCCATATTTTCCGAGGCGTTCAGGCCGGACCCACTCCCACAGCAATAAGTCTGTTCCCTGATGGTATTCTCAGGCATCTCGTAAAAGTGGTTGCAGACATTCTTAATAACGTACCGAGGCTCCTCCAGCAATCCCATACCCCTTGCAGGGTTGCATGAGTCGTGATACGTAACCTTGAGGTGATCGTTACGGCTCGGGTCAAGCTTGAGCTTGTTGTTTTTGATGAGATCCGCGGTAAACTCCATGATGTGAACCATCTTATGGGCCTTGGCATTCTCAAACTTTGTGCCCGTAATAGGTGAAACCGGCTCTTCAAGAAAGTCTATGGGACCATGCCATGTCGTCATATACTGGTTCAGGACCCGCCACATATGGCCGCATTCACCCCCCAGTATCCATTTGACCCCTAAGCGTTTGGCCTCGGCATATATCTTGCCGTTCATGCGCTTTGCCATCTCATTAGCGGTAAAGTAACCAAAATCCCCGCCCTCGGACGCATAGGTACTCCATGTGTAATCAAGGCCCAGATGTTCAAACAGCATTAAATAGCCCGCAAGTGTAAATATGCCTGGGTCGGCGAACACGTCACCTGATGGCGTAACAAAGAGGATCTCAGCGCCTTTTCTATTAAAGGTAGGTTCGATTGTGATGCCCACATTATCTTCAATATCGTACAGCATAGCGTCGATACACTCTTTATATGCCTGGGGCTGGAGGCCGAGGTGATTTCCGGTATGGATGCACTTTGAGACCGACTCCTGTATCCAGGCGATATTCATGCCCAGCTCGTTCATGATCTCCCTGCCCATAATGGTGATCTCCGCAGTATCTATCCCATAAGGGCAAAAGGTCGAGCAACGGCGGCATTCACTGCACTGAAACATATAATACCAGAGCTGTCTTAACGCCTTTTTTGTGAGCTTTCTCGCGCCCACCAGACGCCCCAGCATCTTACCTGTTTTGGTAAATTCGCCCCTGTATATGGACCGCAACAATTCCGCCCGCATAACAGGCATATTCATAGGATCGCCGCTGCCGAGAAAATAATGACATTTATCCGCACAGGCACCGCACCTGACACAGATGTCCATATATATCTTGAACGTGCGATATTTATCAAGCATGTCTCGCATTTTAACGAGAAATCGCTCTTTCCAGTCATCAGGGAGTTCCCAGTCCTCATCTTCAATTACCCAGTACTTTCCCCAGTCGCTTCGATCGTTCATTCCGACATTTTCCAGCACATTTGGTCTGGCTGGATAGCAATACATGCCGGATTTGATATTGACAGGACGATCCATCCAGTTGCCACGAGGCGGTTTAAAATCAATATTCAGCGACTCATAGTATTTAGGATTCTTCGCCATTTTTATTCCCTCTCCACTGGTATTCCGGCATTTTTCATTTTTTCTCTGAACTCATTTTCATACACTTCATATGGATGGATTTCGACAGGATATTCCCAAGGGTTCACATGCATCTTGGCACGGTTGGTGTTTGCCAGATTTCTTCCTGGGCTGAGGAATACGCCCCCGGCATGCATCAGTTTACTAAAGGGGAAATACGCAAACAGAGTACTTACAAGGGCCACATGCACGAAGAATATCGCGCCGATTCCCTCCGGCATTACCGGATGCAAAGTTACCAGACCCATAGTGAGTTCCTTAACGCTCACGATATCCACTCTGATGAAAAACCTCATGAGCACGCCGGAAATGCCTATACCCAGGATCAAAAGCAGTGGGAAGTAATCGTTGGCCAGGGATATGTACCGCATTTTCGGTACTATGAGACGCCTTACCAGAAGATAACTCACGGCACCCAAAAGTAAGAGATCCGTAAGGTAAAGTGTCGGCGCGCCTACCTGAAACATTCCATCCACCAGATCAAGCCCATTTATTAAAAACGGTACAGGCTCGAGAAAGAGCCTCAGATGTCTCACGGCGATGACAAGAAAAGAATAATGAAACACCAATGCACCCAGCCAGATCCATTTTGAAGCGCCGTAGACGATGTTGCCGCTTGACATCTCCGCCTTTGTGTGCCTGAACAGCGAACGGAAGGCGAATACTTCAAGAATCATACGGCCTATCACACCAAGTGTGCTGCTGGGACATTCGATCTTATCGTGTTTTATCCAGGGCAAGGTCTTTTGCTGCCCGCACGTCGTCGGTATACGATAAGGAACAGGTGACCGCCCCCAGTCCACGACTCGATAAATAAACCCTACCAGGAATATTACAAACGCCGCATAGGGCACAAAAATCCCGAAAACAGGCTGCAGGGATGACACTCCCCCTCCGACCAAAGCAACCGCTACAATTGCCAGAACCGCACCAAGAGATACACCTAACGATACTTTTACACCCATTACCGTTACCTCACTTCTCCTAGACCGCAACTATTACAGCAGTCTTTAGTCCCCTTTTTACCCTGCATCTGTTCTTGCCGAAGCATATAGGAAAGACACCTTGCCTCTCCCTCTACGAAATATGGTCTCTTTTTAAATTCATCCAGTTTGATTGCCCAAATCTTCTCCCTGCACTTCATATATACGTCAAAGGCAAGGAGAACACAATAGTCGATCCTCGATTCAAATTCCAGCAATTCTTCAAAAAGTCCGCCGTGATCTATATCTTTCTTCATCTCATCCCTGATGACTTTCTTAAGCAGAAAAATAACAGCGACAGCCATTGAAGGAGAAAAATCCTGAACCGCCCTTATTCTGATTATGCTATCTAGAAAGGAAGACATATTCTGCGGATTATTTTCGTTAAGGATTTCATCAAATAGAGGCCCCACCGCCTCGGAAATTGAAGCACCCAGGGGATTGGCAAATCTGTTTCTTTGATTCCTGAAAAACTCTGCTGTTTCAGAAGGATAGGTTTCCTGGATACTATGAATCCACTTGTCTACAATAAATTCTCTTTTTTTTGTCAGGAGTTTTTCTAAATTCATATCTGCACTATTTTTATAAGACTTCAGGCACAAATTATTGATAGAACCACTGATAACATATTAAAATTTAATGATTAATCCTGTAGAAACGATCGGCTTTCATTATTTCTTTTCTTTCAAACTATTCAGAATTCCGCATAATTTTCTGAATGACAATTCATAATGAACATCTCTATAGACAAAATGTGATTCCATGTCAAGACCAACTATGTATGAAACTGGATTTGAATATATTTTTCCTCTTCTCAAATTTTTCGAACGGGAGAAAAAAGATCTGCTTATTATTCAGTTGGCATTTTGCCTGCAACTAATTTAAATTAATGTCTCGTATATGAAATAAATAATTAAATTAGAGCAGGCAACAAGGAAGCGTTGATATTGAAAGAGGACTTTCCATTCATAAGCTTCCTGCTTAAGAAAGGCCTTTTTGCCAATAGGCCGATGTTCTGTTTTCCCATAATCCATTTATGCCATATATCCATATTTTAATTATTCCAAAATTCCAGTTGGAGCAAAGGCCTGGGTTCAATATATTAAAACTGCGGTTATGCCGGCGATTCTTGACTACTACCTATACAAACTGTTAGGTCTCTATTCTGAAAAAAAGTCCAAAGAAGCCGCCTTTTTAACTGCGACGCAAACGCTGTCGGTAACTAAATGAAAATATTACTCATATATCCATACTGCCTTGAAGACAGACTCCAGGACTACGATGTAAGGGTAGTGCCTATAGGGCTTTATTATATAGGCGCTTTGCTAAAAGCAAGTCAACATCATGTCGAAATATTGAATTGGTACAACATTAATAAAACGCCTGAAAGAATCAAGGAAATTCTGAAAGAAAAAAGACCTGATATCATTGGATTTTCCATCTTGCATGCGAATCGTTGGGGTGGCATAGAGGTTGCTCGAATCGCCAAGCAGCTTGATCCAGAGGTCAAGATCGTGTTTGGGGGGGTTGGGGCTACCTTTCTGTGGAAACTCTTACTGTCCCATTTCGCGGAAATAGACTTTATAGTCATGAGAGAGGGAGAGTATACCTTTTTAAATCTGATAAAATGCATAGAAAAGGGTGATTATGAACATATTGAAGACATCAGGGGAATTTGTTTCAGAAAGGCCGGTAAGATAATAAAGACTGAAGACGCCGCGTTTATTCAAAATATTGATGAGCTGCCTAATCCGGCGAAATATTTTGAATATCGGCATGTAATATCGTCTCGAGGTTGTCCGTGGAATTGTACGTTTTGCGGATCGCCCCGCTTTTGGAAACGGAGAGTCCGATTTCACTCTCCGGAATACTTTGTGGAGCAACTGGAACTGCTATACAAAAAAGGAATTAATTTTTTTTATGTGTCAGATGATACCTTTACGCTCAAAGAGGATAGGGTGATTGAGATATGCAAAAAAATCCTGGAAAGAAAACTTGATATCACCTGGTTTGCCATCTCGCGAGTAAACTGTGTAAGTGAAGATATATTGTATTGGATGAGAAAGGCCGGCTGCATTCAAATCAGTTACGGCGTGGAAAGTGGTTCTGAAAAGATCAGGAATTACCTAAATAAAAACATTAAGACCCATGATATTAAAAAGGCCTTTGATCTCACTACTAAATATGGGATACTTGCGCGTGCCTATTTCATCTATGGCTCCCCTGGAGAAAGCTGGGCAACCATTCAGAAGACCATAGATCTGATGCACGAAATCAGACCAATGAGTACTATTTTTTATATCCTTGACCTGTTTCCAGGCACTGCGCTTTACTCGGATTTTAAGAAAAAATTCAAGGTCTCGGACAGGATCTGGCTGCAACAAATAGAAGATATCATGTATTTTGAAACTGATCCCCATCTGTCCAAGGATACGATATTGGCCTTCGGCGAGAAACTGAAAAGTGAATACTATGCAAGTCTTCACCTTTATGTGAATTCCATTGAACTTTTAGACAAAAAAGACCTCTATAAACTGCATTCAGATTTTTGCTCAAGACTGGGTATGACTTTCAGCCACGGGGACTACGCCAGGTTGGACGCCGTCAAGGAAAAACAAAAAACCGCTGAAAATCTGTACAAGATGGCTTTGGATTATCAACCTGACCATCGGGCCTATCTGGGATTGGGCATCATCAAACAAAAAGAAAGTGCCTTTGATGAATCTATCAGGATTCTATCAGAAGGCATTAAATTTTTCCCGGACAGTGAGCCGTTGAATACTTGCCTGGGAATCAGTTATATGAACTTGGGACAATATGGCAAAGCGCTTTTATGCCTTCTTAAATTTCCGGATTCGAGACAAGCCGTTTCCTATATTGCGAAATGTTATAAGGAATTGGGTGATTCTGAAAAAGAATCCGCCTTCCTTGAAAAACTCCGCAATATTGAATTAATGTAATCACGTGTTTCAGCAAAAATTCCCCAGATTAGTCATCGCAGGACTTAAAGGCGGAGCCGGCAAGACTGTTGCCGCTCTGGGACTGGTTCGGGCATGGCAAAAAGAAGGACTTAAAGTGGTACCTTTTAAAAAGGGACCTGATTATATCGATGCCGGCTGGCTCTCACAGGCAGCCAAAAGCCCCTGCTATAACCTGGATCCTTTTCTTATGTCCGGGGAAATCATCCGCAAATCCTTTGTCTTCAGGGCGAAAAAAGCTGATATCAGTGTCATAGAAGGTAATCGTGGTCTCTTTGACGGAGTAGATGAATCCGGTTCAAGTAGCACGGCAGAACTTGCCAAGTTGATAGATGCCCCGGTCATTTTAGTTTTGGACTGCAGCAAAACGACAAGGACGGCCGCAGTCCCTGTTTTGGGCTGTCAGAGGCTTGATCCGGAACTCCGTATTGAAGGGGTGATACTCAACCATATAGGTGGACTGCGTCACGAAACAATCGTCAGGCGATCCGTGGAAAAGTACACGGGTATCCCGGTACTCGGTGCCCTGCCAAGGATGAAGGATGATCCTATACCTATGCGCCATCTTGGCGTAACCCCCTGGGAGGAACATCCAGAGGCCGCCAAGGCCCTGGACAAACTGGGCCTTATAGTGCAGAAATCATTAGATACTCATGCCTTAGCAAAAATAGCTAATCAAAGTAAAAAATGGAAGCTCTCCCATATCGATGGCCTAGAATTATTTCCTGGTGCTGAAAAGTTCCCCTCGTCATATAGACCTCTTATAGGAGTGCTGAGGGATGGGGCGTTCCAATTTTATTACCCTGAAAACCTTGAAGCCCTGGAGAAGGCCGGGGCAAAACTCATATTTTTAGATTCCCTTGAAAGCGCCGGATTGCCGAAACTCGATGCGCTATATATAGGAGGGGGATTCCCTGAAACACAAGCCGCCCGACTCTCGGCCAATGATGATATGAAAAAAGATCTTTATCATGCTATATATCGCGGCCTTCCTGTCTATGCAGAGTGCGGCGGGCTGATGTATCTGGGTAGGCAACTGGTATGGCAGGGGAAAATCTATCCCATGGCGGGGGCCATCGGTTGGGATTTTGTGGTTGGTGAAAAGCCCGTGGGCCATGGTTACAGCGCCCTGGAAGTTATCTCTCAAAATCCCTTTTATAGTATAGGCACAATAATACGGGGCCATGAATTCCATTATTCCAGACCGGTCCTTGTGGACAAAGGAAATTCAGGAAAACTAAGCTGCAGTGTCGTAAGGGGATATGGCTTTGACGGAAAACACGAAGGAATAGTATTTAAAAATGTATTTGGAACCTACACCCATATACATGCCTTGGAGCATCCTGAATGGGCAACCCGTCTGGTCAAAATTGCTATCGAATATCGGGCATCTTTCACGACAGGTCAAAAATAGTTTATACTCTGGTGATTTTGTATTTTTGCAGTAAAATCCGAAATTAGATAACTCGTTTATATCTCAGTATTTTCACCGATTTCTAATTTTTAGTTTCAATTTCGGCATTCAATTCAACAATACATGCTTTTTTTGAAAAAAGTGCGAACATGTAAATGAAGGAAGCTAAATATTTCCTAAAAACAGGGTTGACAAAAAGAATGCCCATCGTCTATATGAACGATTAAGTAATTAAACGCCAAGATATATGGGCTTATTGATTATAATAAAAAGGAGGAAGTTATGTTTGAGGTCACCGTTGATTATGATAAGTGCCAAGGCGACGAAGAGTGCGTAGGCAACTGTCCATCTGAAGTATTTGACTGGGACGCAGAAAACGAAAGGCCGGTAGTCGCTCGAATGGATGACTGTTTGGGGTGCGAGACGTGTGTAGAGGTCTGCCCGGCAGGCGCCATTACAGTTGAAGAAGTCTAGCACAATCTGAACATCAAATCTTATGAGACAAAAAGGATAGCTTTCAGCTATCCTTTTTTGTAAAAATCACCGGTCTGACACAGACCTCTACAGGTCTTTACTTTCGGTAAGGACAAGACGCGCCGTTTCTATATCCTTTGTGATCTGTCCAGCCAGTTCCTCCGGTCCGGAAAATTTTTTTTCATCCCTCAATCTCTGTATAAAATCCAATTTAATCGGATGACCATAAATATTCTTTTCAAAGTCGAATATATGGACCTCAGCTCCCAGATCCTGCCCGCCGAATGTGGGATTATATCCAATATTCATTACTCCTCCATAGGACCGGTCTTGATGAATAACCCGAACTACATAGACCCCGGGTTTAGGGCATAGGTCCTCCTTGTCAATACGCAGGTTTGCTGTAGGAAAGCCTACGACCGGACCACCCCTACATATTCCTTTCTTTACAATTCCACGAATCTGATAATACCTTCCAAGGAGGAGCCGGACCTTTTTCATCTCGCCCAAAGTCACGTATTCCCTGACATTACTACTGCTGACTACCATACCTTCTACTAAAACAGGAGAGATAACATGTACTTTAAATCCAAGCTTATATCCCATGGCCTGGAGAAAAGATATATTCCCCTGCCGGCCCTTGCCAAAGGCATAATCATAACCTACTACAACATCCTCCACCCCTATAGTCTGATGGAGTATTGTATATACAAAATCATGGGCTGACGTGCCTGCAAGCTCTTCGGTAAAAAATAAGCGAATCAGGTGTTCAATTCCGGCCTGGGCTATCAGCTCAACCTTATGATCCATTGTTGAAATAAGTTTCGGTGGACTTTGAGGCCTTAAGACCTTCATGGGATGAGGTTCAAAGGTAAGGGCTACCGTGTTCCCTTTTCTTGGTCCTGCAAGCTCTACCACCCGGCGGAAAAGGGCCTGATGTCCCAGATGTACTCCGTCGAAGTTACCTATCGTCAGTGCAGGTCGATGAAATGGTTTTTTGATCTCGTGCAGGCCCTTGTAAACCTTCATTTCAAATCTTCTTCAATTCGTGGTTGCGTCTCTGCCCTACTCTATCGTTTCATTGAAAAGTTATCATTACGAAAGTTGACAGAGCAATCTCTAAACGGGTAGTTCGTGACCCTTTAAGATTCTCGCTTCATCGCATCGCTGTCATGGAATGGCAGTATAATTTCCTTGGAACGCCATACATTAGGTATTAATTTACTATTTGGTCAGCAAACAGTACAATGACCCCTTGACAAGTGCAAGCACTGTCTATTTAATGATTCCCTCTCAGCCGAAGTGGCGGAATTGGTAGACGCGCTAGATTCAGGATCTAGTGGACATTATATCCGTGGGAGTTCGAATCTCCCCTTCGGCACCATCTGATTGTTGTCTAAATGGGAAGACGACTTAGACACAATTTTGAATTCTAAGTTTTAGATCTCGGATTGCTGATTTTTGATCGGAATTACTTCCCGGTCATTATATTAATCTTTTGACGCAGCACCCCTGAAGGCCGGAAAGTCACAACTCTTCGAGGAACAAGGATCAGATCCTCTCCAGTGTGTGGGTTTCTGCCACGTCTGGATCTCTTATCCTTGACAGAAAATTTACCAAAACCGCTAATAAGAACGTTTTCTCCTGCCTCAAGACGATCTTTAATGATCTTGAGCAAGCACTCTACAGCTTGAGCAGACTCTATTTTGTTCAGTTTTTTGCTTCTATATATACGATTTACAAGATCTGCCTTAGTTAAGGTCATATTAAGACATCCTCCTCTACAAACGCACCGAGAAATTTCAGGGGGGCTGTTACAAATCTCAAAATTCTACTACGTTAAAGAAAAAAATCCATTAAGTCAAGAGGATAAGGAGCCACCAAAAAAAGACGGCTCTAAAATTCTTTTATCGCTTATCATTCAAGCAATCAACCATAGCCCTCAAGTCATCAAGAGGTATTTGCCCTGGAGCTGTTTCATGACCCCTGGATGATGACGCATATGTCAAATATGCCCCCATGGCCAAGCAAGCCAGCCTGCTCATCTTGCCAAAAGGCCCCATACAAAAGGCTATTAAGGGAAATCCCTCATCCAGCGCCTTGAAATACAGCGAAAAAACTTTCAAGACATCCCGGGGACCCTCAGCCGTGGTGACTATTTTCCCAATGTCCGCCCCCGCCTGTCTTTCCGAATCAAATAATTCAATCTGTTTCTCCTTCTCAGGAGTACAAAAAAAATCATGATATGAAATGATGAGCTTTGCCCCAGCTTCATGAACCTTTTTTACTATAGCATCCCTTAAGGCCGGATCTGTTCTAAGTTCAATGTCTATATAATCCGCCCCTGCGAATATGGCCTTTTCCAAAAGGCCGATCCGATCTTCTTCTGAACCTTTAAAAAGACCTCCTTCTGCCGAGGATCTATTGGTAAAAATAAAGGGACAGGGGCGGTCTTTAATTAAACTTACAAAATCCAGAGAGTCTGCTTCCATAAGGGCATCCAAGCGCACTTCTACCATATCGGCTTTTGCTGCCACCTGTTGCAGGCGCTTCAGCAAGGCATCACAGGTAGGTTCAGCAAGGGAGACACAGATCATGGTAGACAGGTCACCAATCAACCAGATGATAAAGTTGCAAATCTAATCTGAGGCATTCCTTACATTCTCCAGTCGCTGCGGACTATAATAAATATGTCATTCCTGGAAAATTTTGCGCCTTGAATCTCGGACCTTTTGAAAGAAACCGTGTTTCACAATTTTTAGATGCTGATCACTAAATAAAATATGGATCCTTTAGGGGGTCTATCCCCTCCAGATAGCCGGAAATGGCCTTATCATATCGACTGGTTGTCATAAAGACCTTTCTAGCCAACTCAAAACGAGTGGTCAAGGTTGTGACTCCATCATTATCCTTCATCTCTCTGAGTACTTTTGCATAATCAGATGGATCCACAACGACAGTCACATAACGAAAATTCTTTGCAGAAGAACGAAGCAGAGTTGGTCCCCCTATATCAATATTTTCAATAGCATCAGCCAAGCTCACACCTTCTTTGGCAACGGTTTTTTCAAAGGCATAAAGATTTACCACTACCATGTCAATGGGCATAATGGAGTGTTCTTCCATCTGTTGTCTGTGGTTGACATTATCCCGAAGGGCCAGAATTCCACCATGGACCATGGGGTGTAAGGTCTTTACCCTGCCATCCATCATCTCAGGAAAGCCAGTGAGCTCCGAAACATCTTTGACGGAAATGTTGGCCCCTCTTATTTCTCGAGCCGTACCGCCGGTAGATACGATCTCTACACCCATATCCTCAAGTTCTTTGGCAAACTCTGCTACACCTGACTTGTCAGTAACGCTAATAAGTGCCCTTTTTATTTTTATCATATCTATTGACCGCCTTTTTTGTTTGAATTCAAAAAAAGATATTAAGAAAATTGAAATAAATTGGTCGGGACGAGAGGATTTGAACCTCCGGCCCCAGCGTCCCGAACGCTGTGCTCTACCAGACTGAGCCACGTCCCGACCTGAATCTATTCCATATATTCGCCAAGCCAGACCTTGTCAACCAGAGCATCTGTTAATATCAGGGTAATAAGCATACTGAATCCCGTATCCACCCATTTATTTTTTTTTGAAAAAGGGTGTATTATCAGATTATCGAACTCGGTGCCGATATAGAAACTGGACATTCGAAGACAGATAACTCATTTACATTTTTATATTTTTCCCAATTCAAAATTTCATTGCAAAGGACAAAGTCAACAAGGGCTAAATTACTTTTGGTTTCTCTTGAAAATACAAAATATTACGGCTTATACTGCATAGACTGGGAGACAATCTATGCTTTTCCAAAGAATGGCGCGGCTTTTATGGCCACTCACAATCTTTCGCACACGGCAGCACCCAGTCAATGCCCCTAAAACAAGTACCAAGGAGGAGACAAGGCCATTGAAGATTGAATCATATCGCTTTGGTGAAATCGTAATTGATGGAATATGCTATACAAAGGACCTGAAAATTATTAAAGGAAAAATATTTGACAACTGGTGGAGGTCTCAAGGACATATTCTTCAACTTTCTGATATTCTAGATGTTATAGCTGCAAAACCCAGTACCCTGATAGTTGGAACAGGCGCTTACGGCAGAATGGTTTTAAAGCCTGGGCTATCAGAGGAGCTCAGATCCAAGGGTATCCGTATAATCGCCCTTGCCACAGAACCAGCTATACAGAGATTCAATGAATTGACATCGCTGCCTGGTGGACACAACGAGGTTGCCATTGCACTTCACCTTACGTGCTAAAAAGGGTTGTCTTGGCAGTTTGAGGCTGACTTAACAGAGCTGAGAGGTTCATAGATGAAGTGCGGCAGTATTCTGTCTGTGCTTATTGTTCAAACTTTTAGATTTCCATAGGTTTGTTCAGGTCCGCTAAAAATTTGAACCGTTGATTCGTGTATTCTCAGATCATAATCTCCTTGCAAAATTTCCTGGATTTGGCTAATAATTCGTGTTCTTAAAATAGAATTACAAACCGGCTCTCTCTTTAGCTGCTCTTCTGGTTAATCCTGAGAGTTGTCTCCTCAACAAATAAATTAAGACAGGAGATGTTTAATATGCCCACAGGTCTGCGTTTGAAATTTATCTTGATGGCAGGACTTATTGCCTTGTCTATAGTCTTTGTACTGCCGTCTTTCTATAAGGATACGCCCGACTGGTTCAAAAAATATATCTACAGTGAGGGCCTGAAACTTGGGCTGGACCTCCAGGGGGGAATGCATCTCATCCTCAAGGTAGATGTGGAGCAGGCAATTAAAAATTCGGCAGATCTTGCAGCTACGGACCTTAAAGAGTCCTTGGGTCGCAGACAGATAACATTGATCCGTCGTCAGAGTCCGAACCCTGATGAAATATTGTTCTTTCTTCCTAACAAGGATGCAGTAGAAAGGGTAAAGGCCGTTCTGGAAGATGAATTCCCCAGCCTCGAACTGGTAAAGATAATAGAAAAAGGGAAATTCCCCAGCCTGATATTAAAACTATCTCCGAACGAGGAAAAATTCATAAGAGAACACTCAGTTGATCAGTCCCTGGAGATCATTCGTAACCGGATAGACCAGTTTGGTGTCGCAGAACCTGTAATTGTCCGTCAGGGTGAACAAGAGATAGTAGTCCAGCTTCCAGGAATTCAGGACCCCGAACGGGCAATCAAGCTCATAGGACAAACTGCGCAACTGGAGTTCAAGCTGGTAGACGACGAAAGCGGAATAGACCTCGTAAGGCTTATCCGTCAAGCCAAAGATAGCGGCCGCCTTCCAGCTGGCTATAATATTAAAGACCTTAACTCGGCCTTAAGGGGACAAATACCCCAGGATGATTCCATTTACTTCCTTAAAGACGTTGATGATCGCACCGGTAAACCTCTGAAGACGCCGATCCTTCTCAAGGATAAAACTCTTATGACCGGGGATACTGTAAAGACTGCCCACGTCCGGATCGGAGGCAATTACAACGAACCCTATGTCGCCCTTGAATTTACCGATCGGGGGGCAAGACTATTTGAACAGATCACCGGCGACAATGTAGGCAAGCGTCTTGCCATTGTCCTGGACGGAGTGGCCCGTTCTGCACCGGTAATACGGGAACGTATAGGAGGTGGACATGCCCAGATCACCGGCTCCTTTACTACCGAAGAGGCATCCGACCTTGCCATTGTGTTAAGAGCAGGGGCACTGCCTGCGCCGATCAGCATTGTTCAAAACGTCACAGTAGGTCCGTCTCTTGGCCATGATTCGATACAGCGCGGCCTGTATTCGGGGCTGCTCGGGGCAGCCATTGTGGTCGTCTTCATGATTATATATTACACGTTTTCAGGTTTAGTAGCGAACATAGCTATGGTACTGAACCTGCTCTTTCTTATGGCTGTACTGGCTCTTTTTCAGGCCACATTGACCCTTCCCGGTATAGCCGGCATTATACTCATCATCGGCATGGGGGTTGACTCTAATGTGCTAATCTTTGAACGCATGAGGGAAGAAAGGGCCCTTGGAAGACCTCTTAAGGCGTTTATTGACGGGGGTTATGACAAGGCATTCTGGACTATTGTAGACGCCCATGTTACCACTCTTATAACCGCCATAGCACTATTCCTCTTTGGAACCGGTCCAATCAAGGGTTTTGCCGTCACCCTGTCCGCCGGTATTGTCATCAACCTCTTTACTGCCATCTTTGGAACCAGAATGGTATATGACGCACTGCTGTCCAAACATGCCCTGACTAACCTGAAATTTTTCCAGTTAATCAAAACAACCCGTCTGGACTTTATGGGACGCAGAAATTTCGCCTTCGCACTATCAGCGATCATGGTAACTATAGGTATTGCAGGATTCATACAGATCGTAAGAGGAGGGGCCAATCTCGGCGTCGACTTTTCCGGTGGAACCATGGTTCAGTACCGTGCGGACAGGCCTTTCACCCTGGACAAGGTAAGAAAGGCCATGGCAGAAACGGGTATCGATGGTTACTCCCTCCAAAAAGTACCGGGAGAAAAGGTCTTAATCGTACGCATCAAAAAATCAGTAGCTACTGTTGGAGACATAGAGACCAGTATAACCAATAGTTTGAAAGAAGGCCTTAGTGAGACGAATTTTGTAATGGAAAGCAAGGCAGAAATTGGTTCAACCGTAAGCAAGGAGCTAAGACGCAAGGCGCTGATAGCAATATTCATATCATTGGCGGGCATCATCTGTTACCTGGCCTTCAGATTCAATTTGAGCTTTGGAGTGGCGGCTACCGCTGCCACCTTCCATGACGTGATGCTGGTACTTGGCGTCTTATTTATCCTGAACAAAGAAATAACTCTTCTGACGATAACCGCTCTTCTGACGCTTGCTGGTTATTCCATCACTGACACCGTGGTCGTCTTTGATAGAATCAGAGAAAATATTAAACGTTACAAAAAATTGTCTTTTGCCAAAATTATAAATCGAAGTATCAACGAGATGCTGAGCAGAACAATTATTACATCTATGACTACAGCGACAGTGGTCTTATGTATCTTTATATTTGGCGGCGTCGTAATACATGATTTTGCATTTACTCTATTATTGGGAGTACTGGTTGGGACCTATTCCTCAGTATTCATAGCCAGCCCTGTGGTATATTTGTGGCACAAGGGCAAAACACCTAAACAATAGCGCATTTTTCATGGATCAACTGGTAATTGAAGGCAGGCGCCCGCTCAAAGGCACCGTCAGGATTAGCGGGGCCAAAAATGCTGCGCTGCCCATTCTTGCTGCAACACTCCTCACTGACGGCACCTTCAGGCTACGAAATATCCCCAGACTTGTTGATATAAAGACCTTCACGGATCTCATGACTGACCTGGGCGTTATTGTAGATTACAGCGCATATAATGACTCTGATATCGTAAATATAGACTCCTCTGGACTGTCTGACCACGAAGCCCCTTATGACTTGGTACGCAAGATGCGCGCTTCAATTCTGGTGCTGGGACCCCTTCTATCACGTACCGGGAAGGCCCGTGTCTCTCTTCCCGGGGGCTGTGCAATTGGTGCCCGTCCTATAAATCTTCACTTAAAGGGCCTTGAGCTCATGGGGGCCAAACTCCAACTAAAAAAAGGGTATATAGAGGCAAAGGCAGGTAGACTGAACGGGGCGCATATCTACTTCGATACACCCTCTGTGACAGGTACGGAAAATCTGATGATGGCCGCTGTTCTTTCTCAAGGGACAACTGTACTGAGGAATGCTTCAAGGGAACCAGAGATACTTGCACTGGGACAAATGCTGAACCAAATGGAGGCGAAAATCAAAGGCCTTGGTTCAGATACCATCAGGATAGAAGGTGTCAGAAAGCTAAGGCCTGTTGACTGTTCAATAATACCTGATCGCATAGAGGCCGGCACATACATGATGGCTGTAGGGGCAGCCGGCGGAGAATTGATAATTGAAAACCTTTCAGTAAATCATCTGGAGGCGGTCATATCCAAACTCAGGAGCACCGGGCTTCAGATTGAAGGAGATAATGCCCGTATTTCCGTCAGAAAAAAAGGCACCCTGCACAGCGTAGATATTAAGACTCTTCCATATCCCGGTTTCCCGACTGATCTGCAGGCCCAGATCATGGTGCTGATGACTATGGCCGATGGGCTCAGTGTAATCACTGAAACCATATTTGAAAACCGTTTCATGCACGTTGCCGAATTAAGACGGCTTGGAGCTGACATAAAGGTTGAAGGCAGAAGCGCTATAATAAAAGGTATAAAAGGATTAAATAGTGCTCCTGTAATGGCTACTGATCTGAGGGCCAGCGCCTGTTTGGTGCTGGCCGGTCTTGCGGCCAAAGGGACTACGGTAATATCCAGAGTTTACCACCTGGATCGCGGATACGAACACTTGGAGCAGAAGCTTGCTGCAGTAGGGGCAAACATCAAAAGGGAAAAGACCTGAGTGCCCAAACTTTAATGAAGCAATATTTTCTTCCATCCCTACGCATGAATTTCTGTTCGTCTGTGTTGGTCTATGTAACTCTGCGGCCAACAAAAAAGCTTTTTATATTAAGCCGGGCAATCTGGTGAAAAAAGAAAAAGATATCCTGATTGACCGATACGGTAGGCATTTGACCTATCTCAGGGTCTCAGTAACAGACAGATGTAATTTGCGATGTCAGTATTGTATGCCCCGTATCAACTTCTCCTGGTTGCCGCATGATAAAATCCTCACCTATGAGGAAATTCTTAAAGTTTGCCGCGCCTTTGCGGCTATTGGTATAACAAAAGTGCGCCTTACGGGTGGGGAACCATTGGTCCGGCGGGACTTAATAAACCTTGCAGAAAGGCTGACCGAGATTGACGGACTTGAAAAAATCTGTATCACCACAAATGGTGTCCTGCTGGAAAAATATGCCGACGCCCTGTTCAAGACAGGTATCAGGCATATTAACATCAGCCTCGATTCCATGAATCCGGAGCGATTTGCCTATATTACCGGATTCAATCTATTCGAACGAGTGTGGCGGGGCATAAAAAAGGCCCTGGAAAAGGGGTTTTCCCCGATAAAGATCAACTCGGTGATCATGAAAGGCATAAATGACCATGAAATAACCGCCTTGGCAGGATTGAGTTTGCAATATCCTATACAGATCCGTTTTATAGAATTCATGCCTTTCGGCCATGATATTCTTTGGAGTCCCGCTAGATTTATCAGTTGTGATAAAATCAGGGATCAGATAGAGCAGGCATTTGGAAAACTCCGCCCATTGCCAAACAAATCAAAAAGTGCCGGACCGGCGAGCATATATTCGCTAGATAAGGGCCCTGGTAGCGTAGGATTTATCGGTGCTTTAAGTCACCGTTTCTGCAAACGTTGTAACCGCCTGCGTCTCACCGCCGAGGGACGTCTTCGTTTATGTCTGTTCTCTGATGAGGAGGTGAATGTCAAAAAGGCCCTGCGGCAAGGACAGAACGAAGAGGATCTGGGTCTTTTTTTTCATCGGGCTATATTAAAAAAACCAAAAGAGTTAAAGTTTTCTAACAAAGAAAAGCTACCTTGTACCCGTAGTATGTCCAGCATAGGGGGGTGAGATTGGTTAATACGTGGAGGGGTTCTAATAATGAGTAGTAATCTGGCGTTTGTTTTCCCCGGGCAGGGTTCTCAATATGTTGGAATGGGAAAGTCCTTATTGGAAGAGGTGTCCGATGCGGCCCAGATCTTTTCTGTGGCAGAAGATTTGACAGGGCTTCCCCTGAAAAAGCTCTGCATTCAAGGAACCATGGAAGAACTCACCGAGGTTGAGAATCTTCAGCTTTGTCTGACTGCGGTAGATATCATTTGCTGTATGAATGCCGGAAATAAGGGATTAAAAGCGGCAGCGCTAGCAGGACACAGTCTGGGAGAATATCCGGCACTGTGGGCTGCAGGGGTAATTAGCCTTGAAGATACGTTCAAGCTGGTCCATGCCAGGGGCGGCCTTATGAGGGAGGCTGGGGATAAAAACCCTGGGGCCATGGCTGCGGTAATCGGTCTCAGCAGGAAAGTGCTGGATGAATTGATCGAGCCCCTGACGAAAAAAGGCGTCCTGGTTTTGGCTAACCACAATTCTCCAGACCAGATCGTAGTCACTGGGGAAACAGGCCTGGTCGGGGATTTGTGTGAGGCTGCTAAGGCTCGAGGAGCAAGGGCGATTCCCTTGAAGGTTTCCGGTGCCTATCACAGCCCACTTATGTATGAGGCATCAAGACGCTTTTCTGAAATCTTAGATAACGTCTCTTTTTACAGGCCTAAAATCCCAATTTACAGCAACGTCACGGCAAAACCGGAATCAGACCCGAAACAAATCAAGGAACTCATGAAAAAACAGATCTGCTCACCTGTCAGGTGGTATGAGATTGTAATAAATATGCACCAGGACGGAATATCTAACTTTATTGAACTTGGTCCCAGGAAGGTACTCGGTAACCTGATAAGAAAAAGCCTGCCTGAAGGATCTGTTTCGGTATTTCAGGGGGAAAACCCCGAAAATCTTGATGCGTGCCTCAGGAAAATCAAAAGCAGATAAACCGATGCAAACAGACAGGTGACTCTCATATGTATCTGATCCTACAAAATAATTACTTTTCCCTTGCCTTTTTTATCAGTTCCAGGAAAGGATTAGTAGAAGGTGCATCAGGCGGAGTCAAAAAGTTCGGCTTACTAGGGGCACCTTCTGTTTCCCCTGTCTCTGCCTGAGGTTCAGAACCAGCTGAGGCACCAGTTTCTCCTGTCTCTGCCTGAGATTCATGGCCCGCTGAGGTCTTGGCAGGATCAATTGTCTCAGGGCGCGATGGAGTCCTCTCTCTGGGTCTTCTTTGAGGATGAGAATCCGGCTTACTGGTGGAAGTGGTGAAAGGACTTTCTGCTGTCGTTGATTCAGGCACCTGGCTTACCTGCGGCTTTGGATGTGGTGTCTGTAAAGCAACTGGGGCCGTAGCCCTTCTCTCTTCTTTCACCTCATCAAATATACCGACTTCGACATATTCACCGTCTGATTCAAGTTTGACAACTTGGGCCGTTATATCCTCTACACGCCAGCCATCAACCAGATCACCAACAGTGACGGTACGTAAATTTTTTTGAGATCCGGTTACTACCTTTCTGCGCGAGCCGGAGGCGGACTCGGAGGTTGAAACCATAAGAAAGGCCTGACGTATATCACCGGAAATAATAGTACCATATACCTGATACCGGTCTTTTAGAACTTCCTCGCCTGCTGAAAATGATGGTTGGCTCTTACCCCTCTCTGGATCAAAGGGGTCATTACTGATAATAACTCCATAGGGGCCAAGCTCAACCTGAGATTCCGCAGCGTGGGCGGTAATAGCTTCAAGACATTGCAATAATCCAGAGATTAAAACGCACAGGGCAATAAGAATCGACAAGACTCCCCAGCACTTCACGGGATAAGCGGGCCTGAATACTGAGGCCTTTTGAACAAAAAAAGTCCTCTTTGTACCAGAATCCCTGTTATGTGTGCTGTCTGCCTTCATCAGTCCCCCGTTTTCGTTGAATTCCCCTCATCATCAAACACACCTCTCTGTTCTAATATTTTCTCTATGGATTCCACTTTCCTGGAAAACTCCAGGGTAAGGGTATCAGCCTGTTCTCTTGTGTGGATTACATGGGGCGTAATTGCAAATAAAAGCTCCGTCTTATTGGTCGCGTAGCCTTTGCTCCCAAATAAATATCCCAAAATCGGCAAGTTCTTAAGGAAAGGGATGCCTGTGTGAATGTGTTCTTGCTGCGTCTGCATCAAACCGCCGATTATTATTGTCTGATTATCCTGTACGACGAGATTTGTCGTGGCCCTGCGGGTCTGAAAAACCGGGGAGCTGATACCTTCTACATTTGTTTGGGCCAGGAGATTACTCACTTCCTGTGAAATCTCCAAAGTCACGAGTCCGCTTTCGTTGATCAATGGCGTTACCTTTAATATTATACCGACACTGCGATACTGAATTGTCTGGGTTACGGAGGTCGACTCCGTACTCGTCTGCGAGGCGGATATGGTCGGTTCGTCCCGAGTCACTTCGATTGTAGACTCGTGATTATCTACAGCAAGTATGTTGGGAGCAGAAACAATATTGGCCTCTGTTTCCGAGGCCAAAAGATTTATGAGTGCCCTCAAGCCTCCGCTGGAAAAAAGGGCCGCGGAAAAGCCGGCAAGATCGCTGCCAAGCAGGGCATTTTCAGCAAGGCCAAAGTCAGTTTTGTTCAGACCGATGTCTCCCGTCATATCGCCTCCTCCGGTCTTGATTCCACGAGACTTTAAGAACCACTGCACCCCGTATTCAAGATCATTTTTAAGAGAAACATCAATAATCAACACGTCGATCAGGACCTGTCGCGGAACAATGTCGATTTCCCTCAGTACCCCTGCAAGGATATCATAATCTCTCTGGGTGGCCTTGATAAGTATGGCGTTATTGATTTCGTCTGCAATGATCTCAACATCTTCGGACAACTCCCCGGTGTGAGTTACAGCTTGCTGTGTTGCGGGCTTTTTTTCCCTTTCTACAATAACCTCTTTCTTGCTCTTGCTCTCTGATGGCTGCCCGCCGTAAAGCTGCTTAAGCAGGTCAGCTATATCAACAGCCTTGCCGTTTTGGACAAAATATACATAGACCTGGGTTCCCTTCGCTGACACCTCCTGATCCAGCTGGGCAACCCAGTGACCTACGACATCAAGAACTTCTTCCCACTTGGTCACTACGAGCAGGGAATTTATGGTCTTTAAGGACATAATCTGGAGGCCATCCGGATCAATGCCCGGCTTCATGTAAAGACCCTTTGTTTTAAATATCTTGTCAAGGTCTTTCGACAGGTCGTCCACATCTGAATACTCCAGAGGATAAAAACGCCAATGTATATCCTTAAAAAGATCAGTGTCCATTAAGGCCAATATCTTGGATAACTTGGCCACATTTTCCGCGGTGTCCACCAAAAGAACGGTATTGGAGCTCGGCTCGGCCACAATGACCGCACCTGGAGAGATAAAATTTCTGAGATTTGCAATTGCATAAGCCGCCGAGAGATACTGGAGCTGAAAGACGCTGATTACGTCTCCGGGATTAGGGACCTGTTCTCCAACACTTACTACTTCTGTCCCGGTTCTGGCACCGCTTGCCTTTTGTACCACTTTATAGAGATCATGAGCGCCGCGGGTTATGGCCAGGCCGTGTATCTGTAATATGGAATTAAAGAGATCAAGGAATTCACCCTTTGTATATCTGCCCTTGATATTGAGTGAAATTGTCCCCTTAATGGCTGGATCTACAACATAGTTAAGCTCCAGGATACGCCCCAGGACCTGATCCAGCACAGGATATATATCCATATTATCCAAAGTAATGTCCATTTGACGACGTTCATCCGCTTTCGCTCCGGAAAAAGGAGACTTTACTGCAACCGCAATAGAATCAGGTGATGCGTCTTCACCTTCGTCTGACAGGGTCTCCTGCATATTTAGGGGATCCTGTGCAAAAACCAAACCTCTAATAGATCCCAAAAAACATATGACAACCAAGCTCCAGACTATCCATTCCCCATGCTTCACTCTCATCTTGGCGTTTACCCCTTAAGCAGCTTTCATAAAAAGAGCTTCCACCTCAAGGTTGACTCTTAGATGTGGATTCCGCCCCTGTATCTTGACCGCGCGAATACTCTGGATTCGAAATGCCCTGCGATCATCGTCTAACAATTTCAAAAATTTGACCAGCTTTCCAATGTCCGTCTTGGCACTAAAATTAGTCACAGCCAGCTGATAACCTCTCCACTTGTTTGGTCTGCCTGTTTTATAAGTAATTATCTCGAGTTCAGCTTCAGAGGCCATTTTGAGCAAAACATCCTGCAAGTTGGATGCTACAAGTTGAGGGGTATCTCCGGGCATAAGCAGCTTTACAGCGGTCGAAAGCCCCTTCTCCGATTGTACGACGCGCTGATCTATACCACGATGGCGCTTGATATCACGCTTCAAATGGCCAACTTTTGTCTCCTGGGTCTCGAGCCTGCTATCTAAATTCTCGATTTTATCAGACAGCGGAGCCCATACAAAGCTGTACCAGAGTATAATTCCTATTACCAATAAACCATAACGTAATAAGGGACTGTGTCTACCGAATAGCTGATGACTAATTCCCACTAATTTTCTCCCTTGTTCCACTGATCAGCTTCATCTCCACTGTAAAACGCTCCCTTCCCTGTCTGTCCTTTGTAACAGGAGATATGAGTTTGACCTCCGAAAAAAAAGGACTCTGACGCCATTTGCCCATGGTTTCTACTGCTGAACCACCCTCGGCTGAGATCTTTAGCTTACCATTTTTAATATTGAAATTCTTTATCCAGGTCTGTGGAGGCGTAAGCTCGGCTATAGCCTTTAAGACCTTCAGCTCAGAAGGCTTCTCAGACCTGAAATCTCTCAGATCCTTGAGACGATTATCAATTTGTTCCAACTGTTTCTGTATATCCAACATGGGTGACAGGCTTTCTTGTAACTCCTCGACCTCCTGTTCTATCTTGTCAACAGAGTATGCACGCTTTTGGCACCTTAAACCCTGTATACCTGTAGCCAGTATCATTGCCGCAACAGCACCTCCAGCCACAAATTGATACGGTTTTATACGCAAACGGAAAGGTTTACGGCGAACACCTTCCTGGAAGGAAATTAAAGGATAAGAACTCAGTCCCAGTGAAGCAGCACATAAGCCCCAGGTTACTCTGCCCTCCTGTCCACAAATATCAGCAAGGTCCTTTAGATTATCACATGGATCTTTAGAAGAAGGGTCTGGAATTGTCATATCTAAACCGCCCACTGCATAAACAGGGGACATTGCGATACTGGAGAAGGGAGAAGGGAGATTTTGAGCAAGCCTTTGCAGACCCGTTGAGACATCCTCCTCACCTGAAATTGATACAGGATGTGACCCCTCCCATCCATAAATACCATGGAGAGAGGCGATCCAGCCTTCTCCCTGCCGGCCAAGGCTGACACAGGGCAGAGAGGCTTCTGCACTGCTGCGCAGCAGGATGTCCAGCCCCAGAGTCGCGGGTGATATAGGACCAAGCGATTTGCCATGGCCTGTCTCACGAACGACCCTGAGTATTGGATCTAAAAAACTTCTTGGTATATAGGCCAAAAGTACTACGGTCTCACCTCCACGTCTGAATGCCCATTGATCATGGTATATCTCATCCGGTTTCAGGTGTATGTGAAGCCCTGTGCCCATATGGACCGCACTTACCGCCTCCTCCGGTTCCAACTGAGGAAAGCTTAACTCCCTCAAAAAAAGATTCTTGCGAGAGATGGCCAGACATATTCTGCGCCTTCGCGATGGACGAATAGCCTGTAATAAGCCTTTTACCTGTTCTACCAAAAAACGCCCTGAATCATCAAACTTATAGGGAAGTTCAACACAAGACCATTTACCAAGATGTTTCTTAATACAAGAGACATCAATCCTGGACTCGTCCAGATAAATACCTACTATTTCTCTGTCTCTAACCACCTTGGGCCTTTGCTTCCCAGAGTAACTGCCTCAGTCCAATGCTTGATTTCGGACACTTCCGCCCCAGACTTAGGATTCCAGTAAACCTGATAGATGCGACTGCCAAACCAAACCCTGAGACACACTACCTCACGGGTTGATGTATTGTCGTCAATGAGTTCAGTACCAAGAATTTCCTCAAGAGGTAAAGGTGCACATCCTTTGCTCACATCGCCTGATTTGTTATAAACTGTAAATAAATTCCAGAGACCGCCCTGCCATGAGACCTCACTATCTTCTTCGTCTTGGACTAACCAGCTAATAGGCCCGTAAAATGCTTTATGACCAACACCATTAACTAAAAGCAGTTCCTCCAATAAACGAAATGGACCATTAGCTGGATAATATGGCGGAGACATGTCCTGGTAGACATCATCCTCTGCACCATTAAGCCTCACCAGCTTATCGGAATCTTTCCAATCCAGAATACCATCCACTATGGTATCTGCGGCATCAAGCTCCTCATCCCCCAAAATTGTCCTCACTACATTCCTGATCTGATCCTCCGAACTGTTATTAAGGTCGAGCTTTCCATTCTCGTCTTCCAGGGTAAAGCTGACCTCCCTGCCTCCGAAGTTCACTTTATACAAACTCCCGTCTGCACAGAGGCTATCCTCCTCTTCTTCTCTGTCGGTTCCAGGGGGAGAAAGCTTGCTCTCTGCAAGAAGCAGTATAGACCTCGCAGCCTCTCGGCCCTGCAGTGCATCCCAGGCACATTGACCCAGATTCCTGCGAATTCTGGCCTCGACCGCATAGAAACCGCCGACCAGTGTAAGCAGTGCCAACACCCAGAGAACCATAACAAGGACCGTACCTCTTTGTTCATTCACTTTAAAACCGACATCTGATATAAATTTGGGGATTGAAAAATTATAATCAAAACCTTGGCAATCCAAAATTCTTTTCGTCATTACAGAAAAAGTCGGAATAACGCTTTAGCTTTTAATTCTTTATAACTTCAAACCGTCAAAGGGACCTTGGATTACAGTCAACAAATGAGCTCAAATCATAAATCAACAAGCAGAAAAGGATTTGTATAGAAAATCCGCCATGTGATTGCCGGCTCTTCGTCATTATCGGAAAAAGCCAGACCCATGGCTACTGCCTCAGGAACATTGCCCCTTTGGTTCCAGTCATCTTTCCAATCTTCAGGAGCGGATTCATCATGCGATGTACTCTGAGATTTGCCTTGATATGTAAAGACCAGAGAATCTATCCCTTTTACGATTGAAATGCCCCAGCCCTGTTCCATAAGGTCCGGCTTATCCTCCAGATCTACGCTGTCAGGAAGGTTCTCTTTCAGATCTTCACTCCTGGTGATTGCCTTCTGGGCATAAATGAATTTTTTCTCTCTCTCATCAAAACGATAAACCACCTTGAAAAGACCACCTGCATGAGAGCCCAATGGCACGTGGGTAGTCACAAAAGAAAGCTCGTTTCCTTCCCCATGAAACTCACAAAAATCCTTAAGGTCGGATCCGGCCTCTCTCACCACAGCCCTGAGTTGTCTCCCGAAAAGTCCCTCAATAGAGGATATGACTATTAAACGTTCGTTGATTTCTTTTCCCCTGCCGTAGGCCCTCAGTCCCGTATGAACAGATAAGGAAAGAATAAGAACCAAAACAGCGATAAGAGAGACGGAAATCAAGAGTTCAAGAAGTGTGAAGCCTGATGAGGATTTGTTGACTGTATTTTCCGTCATATCTCCTCTGCCGATATCCAGCTGGTCAATACAAAGGAATGAGCGTTATGTGGAGGTAGTATTGTAAGGACCAGCTCCTTAAGCTCGGGGATTGCAATCTCTTTTTCTTCCTGATCTTCGGCTGTTATATTCAAGACTAGATCCCTGATCTCTACCCTGTAGCTCCACCCTGGATTACCCTCTACATCCCCCTCAATTGAAGACAGGGATTCAAACTCATGAGATAATTCATAAAGTACAGACTCCGCTGTATACGCTGCCTCTCTGGCCATATCGCCTCTAAAGGCTTGCCGGTGTCCCTGCGCAAAGCCAGATACCAATACCCCGAGCGCAATACCCATTATTACTGTCGCAACCAAGACCTCTATGAGGGTAAAACCTGATGAAGATCTTTTTACTATCACGATAAAATGCGCTCCATCCGGATCAGTCCAAGGAAATTGTCTATCACTACCCGGTCTATACGACCTCCTTCCCATTTGAGGTCGATTTCTCCACCGCTTGAACTCCCATCAGGATAAAAGGTCACTGCATGAATACCTGGTTCCACTTCCCCTATTCCCTCGCCTTCCACCTTTATAGACTTCGGGATTTGCTGCCATTTAAGGCCCTCAACACAAAAGGTCCTGCTATCTCCATCAATAAAAAACCTGACTGCATCACCCCTGCCCAGGCTTGCCGACCTGGCCCGGACCAGGGTCTGTGTAAAAGACTGAACAAAAACATTCTCTTCAGACCGCAGTATCCCGCCGACGACAGACACGAAAACCATAGAACTGAATATACCTATCATGACCAGCACTACAAGGAGCTCTACAAGAGTAAACCCCGCTGATCTTCTATCTTCAATCTTATATCTTTTATAAAGCCACATCGTTAATACCGAATATAGCAAGGAGCATAGACAGGATAATCCCGCCAATAATAATACCCATCAGTACTATGGTAATAGGTTCCACAAGGGATAAATAGACCTTGGTGTCATGCTGGACCTTTTCTTCAAGATCATCTGCAATCTTTAAAAGCATAGGCCCCATAGCCCCTGTTTCCTCTCCAATAGCCACCAGGTGCACCATAAGTGAGGGGAAAACCTTTGTTTGTTTCATAAGTTGACTGAGGCTCTTTCCCTGACGGACTCCCTTATACAGATCCTCCACAGCACTCCGAATAACGCTGTTAGACACTACTTCTCCAGAAAGGGAAATACCCTTCAGTATGGGGACACCGCTCTCAAGCAAGGTGCCCAATGTCCGGGCCAGCCGACCGAGTTCTATCCGCAGTAACATAGCTCCGGCCAAGGGCAGACGAAGTACCACCTTATCCCACCAGACACTCCCTTCAGGTGACTTGATATAGGAATAAAAACCCGCACTAAGCAAAAGAATAATCAAAGTCAACAACCACCACCACGACTGTAGAAACATGCTGGCCGCAACGATTAACTTGGTGGCCATGGGCATAGGCTGATTAAGATCCTCAAAGATCTGGCCGAACTTCGGCACAACAAAAGTTACTAATATAAAGACTGATAAAATGCCGACAAGGGCCAAGATACCTGGATAAATTGATGAAGTAATAATAAACTTTCGAATATTTCTTGAACGCTCAATGAAACCGTCCAGCCTTTTAAGAACCATGGGTAGGACACCTCCCAGCTCGCCTACCCGTATCATATTAACATAGAGGCGGTTGAATATGTCCGGATAAGAGGACAATGCCTCCGACAGCTTTTTGCCCCCGTGAATATCCTGTCTTATAGTATTAATCAGTGTACGTATATTCTCTTGCTCTGCAGCATCTTCCACGATAGCCAACGTCCGCTCAAGAGGCACACCGGCCTCCAGAAGATCAGACAACTCCCTGGTAAAATAAAGGAGATCATCCTGGCTAAACTTTACCGCTTTCCTGGTCCAAAAAGCATAGAACTGTTTTAACCTCTTAACCTTAATGGGTTGAAGACCTTGGTCAATTAATCTGGAAATCAAGAGATCTCGGCTTGCAGCCTCGTCTGTGCCTTCAATCTTTTGACCCTTAACATCCAGGGCCTCGTAAGTAAAAGTAGGCATTATTAAATAATCACCAACTCACTAAATCAATTAGTGACTCTCATAACCTCTTCAAAGGTTGTCTGACCTGCAATGACTTTTTGCAGGCCATCCTGACGGAGAGTCCTCATGCCCGCTGATTGGGCCTGGGAAAGTATCAGGCTACTGTCAGCGCCCTTGACTATCAGCCGCCTTATCTCGTCATTTATCTGAATCAGTTCGTATATACCTGTACGACCGGAAAATCCCGTATTGGCACAACTTGCACAACCCTTACCCCGCCAGACCTCGGATGGAGCCTGAGTGCTGTCCACTCCAAGGACCTGGACTACCTCCTCGAAAAAACCAGGCGGCAGATCATAGGCAGCCCTGCAGTGCGGACAGATCTTCCTGACCAGCCTCTGAGCCATCACTGCGAGTAAACAGGAAGACAAAAGATAAGACTCAACGCCCATCTCTTGCAACCTGGTAATGGCACTAGCTGCATTATTTGTGTGAAGAGTAGAAAAAACAAGATGCCCGGTAAGGGCTGACTGTATTGCAATTTCGGCAGTTTCCGCATCTCGGATCTCTCCGACAAGTATCACATCAGGATCCTGTCTAAGGATGTTACGAAGGGCAGAGGCAAAGTCTAACCCTATTTTAGGACGGATCTGGATCTGATTTATCCCGTCTAACTGATACTCAACCGGGTCTTCTACTGTTATAATTTTCTTGTCAGGGGCGTTGATACGGTTCATCACCCCGTAAAGAGTCGTGGTCTTACCGCTACCGGTCGGACCGGTGACCAGTATCAACCCATAGGGCCTTAAAATTATCTTTTCAAAATCCCCCAATATATCGGATGAAATCCCCAGGATTTCCAGATCCAGACGGACCTCCTCCCGATTGAGAAGCCTGAGTACCACACTCTCTCCGAACAGGGTCGGCAAGGAAGAGACCCTGATATCTATATCTCGTTGCCCCTCTCGGACCTTTATACGACCGTCCTGAGGTAAACGCATCTCTGCGATGTTCATCTTGCCCATAAGCTTCAAACGGGAAGTAATTGCGGGCTGGAGCCTCTTTGAGACCGTCTCAATGTCGTGAAGGACTCCATCTATACGGAACCTTACCTTAAAAGCGTCCCTGAATGGTTCAAAATGTATGTCTGATGCCTTTATCTCAAGGGCCTGACTGATAATATGATTTACAAGACGTATCACAGGGGCCTCGGAGGCAAGGTCCCGCAGTTGTTCAGGATCGTCCCATAGCTCATCGACAGTGAGAGATTCGTCCTCAGAATCCTCGTTTGCCAAGTCTATATCGGCTTCGTACCATCTGTAAACAGCAGCAAGAATATCCTCTTCACTGGCAAGAAAGGGGCGTACCTGTCTCTGATAGATATTTTCAAGGAGTTCTCTCAGATAAAGATCCCGGGGCGTGGTCATGGCCACCCTGGCTTCTGAGTCATCTATCGATAATGTAACAACTCGCCACTGCCTCATCAGCTGGGGGGACAAACCATTTATCATGGGCGGCTTATCAGGGAAATCAGCCGCATCTATCTGGGGAAATTCAGGCTCTGGGACCTGCTCTGAATTTGATTCAGGCACAGAAAACTGCACCTCACCCGGGTCTTGAAATTTGTTCCTGCCTTTCCAGTTGACCAGAGATCCCAGGAAGGACCCAACGTTTTTAACATCCACCAAATTACCCAATTCTCTCACTCCCAACTTACTATGTCTGCGTCTTCATCCTCGCCGCCCGGCTCTCCGTCACGGCCGTAACTGACAAGATCATAGTCGTAGTGTTCTCCGGGAGCTGTATAGACATATTCGTGTCCCCATGGATCCTTTGGAATGGCTTTGGGCATGTATGGCCCAGCCCAGTTTTCAAGATCCTCCGGCTTCTCCCGTAAGGCGGAAAGACCCTGTTCAGTAGTGGGATAACGACCATTATCCAGGCGAAACTCGTCGAGAGCAGCACCAATGAGTTCGATCTGGGCCTTTGCGGTCTTTTGTTTGCTCATTGCCAGTTTTCCAAAAAACTTGGGTGCTACCAGAGAAGCTAAAAGCCCTATGATTATTACAACTACAAGGAGTTCAATCAGGGTGAAACCCAAATCACCTTCAAGCCTCTTTGCAAAACTGTGGTCGAAAATTTTTTTCCTCAACAATAATACCTCCGACAATATCCTGTTTTGAAAAATTGATTCATTTAAGGTTAATAATCAAAAAAATAATTTTAGTTCCTCGATTATACATACGAATCTAAATCCGTTTGAACGAGCTATAAGATCTGCGGCGCGGATTTCGGTGATCACCCATACTAATTCCGCCGCCATCCGTGTAATCAGTGTGCAAACTAGAAACTTCTATATTTTTTAAATTACGGCCCGCTGCAACTACTGTCAAGCAATATACATACCTCTCCGCCTCATCTCGAAACCAGAAAGGCATCTGGGAAACCCAGGCTTTCAAGCCGGGTTTCAAAATTCTTGGCCGCATTATACTCAGTTGCTGCAAATATCTGTACCCTATAAAATATCTGATCTCCTCTTGGTTGGCGAAAAACGACCACGTCCTTATAATATCTGGTCATTTTCCGCCTAAGGGCATAGGCATTGTCAGGCTCCAAAAATGCCCCTATCTGCACATAAAATTCTCCGATTCTGAAATCAGGGTGCGACTTAAATCCAACGAGGACACCAGAGCTTACATGAACCTCTCCGAGGGCCTCTATCCTAACCTTTGCCGTCCCCGGTCCGATCATATCCAGCTTTTTGCCAGCGCCATAGCTGAGATCTATAATCCTATTCTTGACAAAAGGCCCTCGATCAATGATCCTGACTGCGACTTCCCTGCCATTTTCAAGGTTGACTACCTTGACATATGTGTTCATGGGTAACGTACGATGGGCCGCAGTTATAGCATGCATATTATATAATTCACCACTGGCGGTTGGCCTTCCGTGGAATTCACCTCCATACCAGGATGCATACCCTTCTTCTACAAAGCCTTCGGCACAGGGCAAGGGGTAGTAAATATGTCCATTAATTTCATAGGGATGCTGAGTTGCAAGCAATTCCCGGACAGGTGTTGTCGGTGATAATGGGGGCGGTATGTGCCGATGTCCACAACCAGTTAAATTAAAAAAGAGTGAAAAAACAAGAAAAAATACAATAAAGCCGATTTTGTTAAGAAACTTCAAAAACCTCTGATGCCGACATGTGTGCGCAAATTCTAAATTATTTCTGTCTCTCAAGGCAGCTGACATTGACTGCCACAAATATTTCATGGCAAACCTCAAAAAAAGTACGAATAAAAACTGCCTAGTCTTCTATTCCGTCTATAATAATATAATAACAGGAGGATAATAAAAAAACATGGGCATTAACAGGTTAATGGCTCAGGGATTCAGAGTTATTTTATTGTGATCCAGTAAAAAATCGGATGTCGAATTATTAATGCTTATAATCAACTGATATTAATGTAGACTGCCTTTATTTTTGTGTATATTGCGACCATATCACAAATGGAGCCGCTTAAAAGACTCAAGATTTTGTCGATGGCAAGGCGTAGAAAAAAAGAAAGGTGGCAGCCTCAAAAGCCGCCACCCCATATGTACATTGATCAGGGAGTAGTATTAGGTGAACCGCCGACCGATGAGCCGGAAGGAGAATCGCTATCCTTTTTGCTTTTTTTATCAGGACTTGGCTCAGACTTTTTGTTATCTGCAATTCCAGTCTTTTTACCGGCATAATCAGTTACATACCAGCCGCTACCCTTCAGATGAAATGAGGAATGGGAGATCAGCTTGTGCAATTTGCCGCCACAGGACTCACACATATCAAGTGGTGCATCAGAAAATTTCTGCCAGCTCTCTATAATTTTTCCACATGATTCGCATTCATATTCATAAATAGGCATAAATTAACCTCCAATAATACTCATATGTTCTGTTTACTCAATATTATCTCCAGATGAAATCAATCTAACTACTTTATTTTAATATATATTCAGTTTTTATTCACCTGTGAGTGCGGGTAAAATCGATCCAGGACCGCATCCATACCTCTTACTCCTACAGGTGTCAATATATCCTGTGTCGTCAGATGGACTTTCTGTTCTTCCTCATTATGGTCATCAATTTCAGGGTGACAAAAAAAACAACTGAACCTCATTATGTGAACAAATTCGTGGGTAATCACATATATGAGAAAAGGAAACAGTATCTGTTTTTTCCCACCCGATGTCTGATCCAATATATTGTGATCATGGAGGCAAATCCTGTAAAACTTCTGAATGTCCCGACCACTTTGTTTCTGCGTTAATTTTTTCCCATAACTGACAAGGTGAGCAAATGCCTCCCCCGGATATTCCCACCAGCTGACTTCCTTGAGGGTCTTGATCTCATAGGGATTCCTTAACCAGTAATTGCTGGAAATAGCAAAATAATTGGTTACCACATCCTCTGAGATACATACTGCTTCGTCCAGGATCTTGACATGATCAGGCTCGAAATATCTTCTCTGCATTATCTATACAGACCTACTGAAAAGATTAACACATCAATATCGTGATTCTGGGGAAAAATAATGCCGCAGTTCTTGCACGTCAAGAACCAAACCATACATCTATACGGATAAACTAACACCATTCATTACACGTACGAATTTCATTCAACCACTAAGCCGAGATGAGTTGATATAAGGCTAAAGTTCCGGCACGCTGGGATTTGCCAGAAGTAAATTCAGAACATGAAGTTCGTGCCCTATGATGATGGACAGACGGAGCTGCTCTGCAGAAGTGGCCTCTTTGCGACCTGGGAAGAAAAGAAACCCGTAAGCCAGTTGTCCGGGATCGATAGGCCGGTTACTCAAGGTCCTTTGAGCCAAATCAGCACTTATCCTTTCCGAAGAGGTGGTGTATGCCGTCGCCCCACCTGACAACGCCCCGACTGTACCTCCAAGGACTGCCCCTTTGCCCACGCTTTCACCTATATCATGTCCTGAAATTATACCTACGGCAAAACCTGCCAAGGCACCGGCAGCCCCGAGTAAAACTGCGGGCTTCATGGTTCCTTTACCTGTTTCGCCTATCTCGACATGTCCTTTCACCCGTTGGTAGGCTTCCTCCGCTGAAAGAATAGGCCATGCCTGCCCGATTTGATCAATAAGAAATGTCTGTTCGGAGTCTATGCTTACCCTGTGCATGCCCTGATTATCAATGACTAATTGGACTGGCAAAAGTCCTGACCCTCTTATGTCAAAACCAAACCGTTCCGCTGCGGTTTTTTTATCAAGAAATGCCACGGCCAGCATCTCAACACCATTCAACTCCACGTATTCAGGTTGAGTCCCAGGAATGATGACGGGAGCAACACGATGTCCGTAACTAGTACAACCGGAAAGTAGAAGCAGGCTGAGCAAAACACTAAATAGTAGTTTATACACCTTTCGGAATTGAATTAAGATATACAGGCTCTTCGAGTTCATTTTGTATTCTCAAGGTAGTTTTATTAATTTTTTGCTTTTTTCAGTTTTCCCCGGGATCTGGAGATATTTTTGTCGGCTGGTGAAAACCGGCTTTGCTTTTCTTATCCTTATCCAGTATGGCGGGCGATGGGCGACTCGAACGCCCGGCCTTTGGCTCCGGAGGCCAACGCTCTATCCAACTGAGCTAATCGCCCAATCCAATTATTACTTTAATTTGGCCAACATTGATTGTCAAACTGATTGCATTGTAATCACATCACCCTCATGGGTTTTTCGAACTAAACCCATAAATTTTGCAAAAGCCTTCTTGTGAGTAAATTACTCTCATTGGAAAATTTGGTTCTTTGTTATTACACTGCCAGTAAAATATATTTGAAAAAATAATGCCGATATGCCCTTGACAAGACAGAAGTCAAATAGCAAAAGACATGTGACAAAAAAAGTATGTAATAAGGAGTTAATAAATGGACAAATATTACCTTATGGCTCCAGGTCCTGTAACTGTGGCACCTGATATTCTGGCAAAAATGTCAGAACCTATCATCCACCACAGGTCACCTCAATTCTCAGCCATACTCACCAAGGTCCGGGAGGATCTCAAATATCTATATCAAACAAAAAATGACTGTCTGATCCTGGCTTCTTCCGGTACTGGAGGCATGGAGGCATCTGTTGTCAACCTCCTTTCTCCCGGGGACAAGGCCCTGGTAATAAGGGGAGGAAAATTTGGAGAACGTTGGGATGAACTATGCAGTACTTATGGAGTAAAGTCAGTAAACATAGATGTCACCTGGGGAAAAGCCGTTGATCCAAAGGAAGTCAGGAAGGCCCTGGACGCCAATCCAGATGCCAAGGCCGTTTTTGTCCAGGCCCACGAAACCTCAACCGGCGTAAAACACCCAGTGGAAGAACTGGGTGCGCTGGTCGGGGAAAGGCCTACCACAGTCCTGGTAGTGGATGCCATAAGTGCCCTTGGGGTTTATGAGCTTAAGACTGATGATTGGGGTCTGGATGTGGTGATAACAGGATCTCAAAAATCTTTGTCGTTACCACCGGGCCTGGCGTTTGTGAGCATCAGTGACAAGGCTTGGGGGCTTGTTGAAAAGTCACGGCTGCCAAAATACTATTTCAATTTTTTAAAAGAAAAAAAGGCCATGGGAAAAGAGACCACCGCCTTTACACCAGCGGTCTCTCTCATAATTGGTCTTGCAGAGGTGCTTCGCAGTTTAAGGGCCGCAGGACTTCCGGCCATTTTTGCCCACCACAGGCGACTTTCTGAAGGAACTAAGACAGGAGTGACTGCCATGGGGCTCGAATTATTCTCCATGGCCCCGTCCGAGGCCATAACAGTTATTAAGTCCCCGGAGGGAATAGATGGCCAAAATATAGTAAAAATCCTTAGAGAGGATTATGGAATAACCATCGCAGGTGGCCAGGCCCAGGCCAAAGGCAAGATCTTCCGCATTTCCCATATGGGGCATCTGGATGAATGGGATATGATTATAGCATTGACTGCAGTGGAAAGAGCGCTTAATCAACTGGGCTATCCTTTGGAATTCGGCAAGGGCGTGGCAGCTGCGGAGGCCTACTTTGCTCAAAACAGTTGATGATTTTGACTTTCCGCCTCTAAGACAGTAATTAAAGATAAGGTGCAGATTTTATTTTTTGAAAGGAAAAGGAATAATACATGAAGGTCCTAGTAGCTGATCCTATTTCAAGGGAGGGAATTGAAATTTTTAAAGCAGCCGGTCTAGAGGTAGAGGAGCGACCGGGGCTCTCGCCTGAGGAATTCCTGGAGATAATTAAGGATGTCGATGGGCTGGTGATTCGCAGCAATACCAAGGTGACCCAGAAAGTAATAGACGCCGCCCAAAAGCTTAAGGTTGTGGGAAGGGCAGGCACGGGCCTTGATAATGTAGACATTGTAGCCTGCAACAAGCAAGGTGTTGTTGTTATGAATACTCCGGGAGGAAATACCAACTCCGCTGCGGAACACAGTATAGCCATGATAATGGCGCTTTCACGTCACATTCCCCAGGCAACCGCCTCAATGAAGTCAGGCAAGTGGGAGAAAAAGCGCTTTTCAGGTCAAGAGGTGGCGGGGAAGACCCTTGGAATTATAGGTATTGGCAGGATCGGTAGTATCGTTTCCCAGCTGGCTCAGGGTCTTAAAATGGAGGTTGTGGCATTTGACCCCCATATACGTCCGGAAATGGCCGAAAAACTGGGTGTAGAGTTGACCGACCTTGATAGTGTTCTTGCAAAGGCTGACTACATATCCATACATACACCCCTGACCGCAGAGACAAAGAGGTCTGTCAACGCAGAGCTTTTCAATAAGATGAAGGATGGGGTCATGGTGCTCAACTGTGCCCGAGGGGGAATAATCAACGAACAGGATTTATTCAATGCCATGAAGTCAGGGAAGGTGGCCGCTGCTGCCCTGGATGTGTTTGAAACAGAACCTGCAGACAAGGAAAACCCTCTATTCTCCTTAGATAACTTTATCTGTACTCCCCATCTGGGAGCCTCAACCAGAGAGGCGCAGAAAAACGTTGCGGTGGCTGTTGCCAAACAAATCTCAGACTATCTGACGAAAAATGAAGTAAGAAATGCCGTAAATATGCCGTCAGTGAGTGAAGAGACACTGGCTCAGATCACCCCCGTCCTCAATCTTGCGGAAAAATTGGGTGCCTTCCATGCCCAGCTTACTACCGCCCCAGTGGATGAGATAACCATTTCTTATCAGGGGGATATAGCAGACCTTGATACTAAACCGGTTACCGTATCAGTAATCAAAGGCCTTCTTTTCCCGATACTTAGGGAAGAGGTAAATTTTGTGAACGCCCCTATACTCGCGGAAGAGAGAGGTATAAAAGTTACGGAATCCAAGAGCAAGACATCCGAGGACTTTACAAGTCTCCTCACCGTCGCAGTTAGAACAGCCAAAGGAACAAATACCTTAGCAGGAACTATATTCGGCAAAAAAGAACCCCGTCTCGTAAAAATCAATAATTTCTGTCTGGAGGCTGTACCGCGTGGACATATGTTGCTTATTTTTAACGAAGACCGTCCAGGGGTAATCGGCCGAATCGGAATCACCCTGGGTGAGGCGAACATTAATATAGACCAAATGCAGGTAGGACAGGATCCGGACCACCACAGGAATGTTATACTTTTGACCACTGATGATTCTGTAGGGTATGATGTCCTCGCCCGTCTCCTTCAGCAGGATGGTGTTGTAAAGGCTCAAGCCATAGAACTCTGAAAAAGTGGGGTTTCAGCTCTTTAAATAAACATAAAAAACTTTGAAATGTTATAGGAGAAAGTTAAACGCCTTTTAAGCGTCTGAAGATAAAAACGCAATAGGAGAAGAAAGGTAATTGCCTTAAGACGCTTTCTAGTCTGACGATTCCATGCCAGCCAGCCAGCACAGTCTAAAATCTATTCTTGAGGCCATGTTGTTGGTAGGGGATAGGCCTATTGGTCTGAAAAAATTCACTCAACTTCTGCCTGAATATGACAGAGGAGCTATAATCACAACGCTGAAAATCCTCCAGCGGGAATACAACGACGAAAAAAGAGGCTTTGAGCTCAAGGAAGTAGCTGGTGGATTCCGTCTTCAGACTCGCAAGGATTTACGAAGCTGGTTGCTCAGGCTCAAGAGGTCAAGTCCGGCCAGACTCAGCAGGGCAGCCCTTGAAACGCTTGCCGTTGTTGCTTACAGACAGCCTGCGACAAGGGCGGATATTGAAACTATCAGAGGGGTGGACGCCAGTGGTACCCTGAATTTCTTACTTAACAGAAAGATCATAAGAATCGTCGGCAGAAAGGCCCTGCCCGGTCGTCCGTTACTTTATGGCACTACCCGGCAATTCCTGGAAATATTTGAATTAAAGGATTTATCGGACCTGCCGTCTCTGGCGGAAATGGCTGAATTGGAACGTCAAACGAACGGCGTTCCTCAAATCCCATTGTTCAGGTAGCTTAGGGATTAATGCCTTAAAGAGAATTTAATTATTTCAATTCGTAAAGCGAATAAACTAAAATAGTGACTTAAGTAAACTAAAGTTTTAACTTTCTTTCATTACACTTCAAACTCGATTTCACAAAAGGGGCAAGCATGTGCCAATCCACAATCTATCTGAAAAAGGGCGATACGGAAGAAGAGATATTACGTGATGCCATACTTGTAGAACGCTGTTCTGAGGGCGTTAAAATACAGGGATTATTTGATGAGCCTAAAATCATTCCTGCCCGCATTACCAGTGTTGATCTATTAAAGAATAGGATCATATTGGAGCTTCCAAAATAATATCATTTAAATTTTAGTAGTCATTTAACAATGATTTATAAATATATATGCAAAATATGATTTCCATTTAGACAATATTGAAGGAGTCTGAATTAAGATGACCGATCTGGAAAAATTGCGCATCCTTCTGCCCCATTGGGTCGCACATAACCATGAACACATGGCAGAAATCGATAGATGGGCCAGTCTTCGTGAAATTTCGAATAATGTACAGATAAAGGAGGCACTTCAAAAGGCGATAGCAGCTACTGAAAAGGTCAATGAAGAGTTACAGCACGCCATGGACATGGCCGGGGGTCCCATTGAAAACCCTGAAACCCATGGTCATCAGCAGAGACATGGGCACATACATAAAAAACACGGCACAGACTAATGAAATACATAAGCACCCGTGGAGGTATTAATCCCATATCCTTTACAGAGGCCGTAATGATGGGGCTTGCCGCAGACGGAGGATTGTTATTGCCAGATTCCATTCCATCTGTAGATTCCGCCACTCTTGATGTGTGGAAAGACCTGAGTTATCCAGACCTTGCCCTAAAAATTATGGGCCTCTTCATTGACGATCTTTCAAATGAAAAACTCGAGTCCATAATTAACAACTCATATAAAAATTTTGACGTGCCTGACGTAACTCCAATTGTCAAAGTTGGAAAAAGATTTATTTTGGAACTCTTCCATGGTCCCACCCTGGCCTTTAAGGACATTGCACTGCAGGTGCTGGGAAATCTCTTTTCTCTTTTACTTAAAGAATCAGGCGAAAAAATGAACATCCTGGGCGCTACTTCCGGAGACACAGGTAGCGCAGCCATCTATGGGGTCAAAGGAAAGGATAATATTAATATCTTTATACTTCATCCCAAGGGACGCGTGAGTAAAGTACAGGCCCTTCAAATGACCACGGTACCAGAAAAGAATGTCTTTAATCTTGCGTTAAAAGGCAATTTTGATGACTGTCAAGCCATAGTTAAGGCCATATTTAATCAACTCGATTTCAAGGCTCAATATCGTCTGGGTTCAATCAATTCCATCAATTGGGCTCGAGTTCTTGCCCAGATTGTATATTATGTCTATGCTACCCTGAAGGTGAAAAGGCAGACCGGAGATAAAGCAGTAAATTTCTCTGTACCAACCGGGAATTTCGGAGATATCTTCGCAGGCTACATAGCAAAACAGATTATTCGACCGAATATAGAGAAACTGGTCCTTGCCACCAATGAAAACAATATACTGACTCGTTTTGTCCTGCAGGGCCGCTATGCCAAAAGTAAAGTGATTCCAACCATAAGTCCGTCCATGGATATCCAGGTCGCCAGTAATTTTGAGCGCTATCTTTATTATCTGTATAATCAGGAATCGGAACGGGTAAAAAGGTCATTTATGTTTTTAGACAAAAAAGACGTAATTATTATCAACCAGGAAGAACAGGCCAAGGCAAGAAGGGATTTTGTCTCTGCATCTATAGACCAGGCCACAACGATCAAAACCATCAGGGACACTTATGAAGAAACAGGTTATATTATAGACCCTCATACGGCAGTAGGCGTGGCCGCGGCCGAGAGACTGAAAGCCGATCTGCAAAACGGCCCTACTGTCTGTCTGGCCACTGCTCATCCGGCAAAATTTCCTGATGCTTTAAACAACGCCATAGGAAAGGAACCGGAAAGACCAAAATCATTAGAAGGGATTGAAGATCGACCAAGTAGATATGAAGTGTTGCCTGCAGAGGTAGATGCGGTAAAAAATTATATTGTTAAACATGCGCTCTAATGATCTGATACGATTTAAATTTGAGTTAATTGCAAAGAAGTCTGTCATGTATTCAAGGCACTTGAGTATAATCAAAATCTTTAGCTGCGCTCACAGTCAAGTAATATAAAAAATGAGGGCACTACATATATCCTCAGCCTCATTTAAATCTTTATTAGGAGAAAAAATTATGAAAAAAATTATCATCCCACTGATTTTCGTCTTCACCTTTATTGTTCTTTCTCAGGCTATCGCCAAAGAAAAACCCCGTATTGGTGTATTGAGATTTACCAATACCACTAATGCAGGCTGGTGGGGCAGGACAGCCGGATACGATCTTCAAGACATGCTCATTGCTGAACTCGCCAGCATGAATGAATTCAGGGTGCTCGAAAGAAAAGAGCTCGATGCAGTGTTAGGGGAACAGGACCTTGGGGCTTCTGGCAGGATCAGTAAAAGCACTACTACCAAGATAGGAAATATCACCGGTGCAAAATATCTGGTTGCGGCTACTGTCTCGGCCTTTGAGGAATCAACAGGTGGAGAAGGGGCAGGCCTTTCATTCAAAGGGATAAGAGTAGGTGGTAAAAGAGGTAAGGCATATATCGCGGTTGACTTGAAGGTGATAGATGTTGAAACCGGAGAAATTGCCGATGCCAGAACCGTGGAGGGTAGCTCCAAATCATCCGGCCTGAGATTTGGACTGAGCAGAGGAGGCTTTTCTGGAGATCTTGACAGGTTTAAAAAGACCCCGGCAGGAAAGGCCATCAGGGCTTGTGTGGTGGAAATGGCCGAATATTTGGAATGTTCCCTCGTAAAAGGTAAAAACGACAGTTGCATGGCAGAATATGACGCCAAAGAAAGCAAAAGAAGGGCAACAACAAAAGGGGCTATTGACTTAGAGTGAACAGAAATTAGCCATAAGATACATTCTTGTTACGAAAGATCATAACTCAAAGGGGATAGGGCTTTTGCCCTATCCCCTTTGAATATATGCATGAATTCCAATATTTTATCTCTTTATAAATACTAAAGACCTTGCTTCTTAAGTCCTGATATCAGTTTTTTCTGTTCAGAGGTGAGTTTGGTCGGAACTTCAATCATTATTCGAACATATTCGTCTCCTCTACCACCAGAAGCAGTTGGGACACCCTTTCCCCTCAGACGTAATTTCTGTCCACACCGCGTACCCGCTGGTATTTTGAGCCTCACTGTTCCCCCTTCTACAGTCGGAACCTCCACCTCCGTTCCAAGGCAGGCATCAGTAAATTTCACCACTTTGTCCACTTCCACATCTGAACCGTTTAAACAAAAATTCCGGTCCAGATTGAGACCGATCAGCAGATAGAGGTCACCTCTGCCTCCAGGTCCCTGTCCCCCTTTACCCGCTACGCGGATCTTTTTTCCAATGCCAATGCCTTTTGGTATGCGAACAGAAATTCGTTCGGGGCTCCCTCCGGTCTGGATAGATATTAACTTCTGTGAACCTTCAAGGATCTCACGTGGAGAAAGGAGCAGCTCTAAAACAACATCCTGCCCTACTGGTTGTGAATACTGAAAATTTTGTCTACTTGAACGTTTACCAAAGCCTCCACCCCTTGTTCCAAAGGCCTGCCCAAGAATTTCGTCAAAAGAGACCTCTCTGCCGCCTCGTCCGCCAAAAAAGAAACCACCTCCCCCGAGATCCTGAAAAATATCAGTGAAATCAAAATTCCGAAAGATGTCCTCCTGTGTAAATCTGCGATGAAATTCTGTGGAACCAAAGGTATCATACTGGCGTCGTTTTTCAGGATCACCCAACACTGCGTAGGCCTCATTAACCTCTTTAAAGCGTTCTTCAGCAGTTTTATTCCCTTCATTCTTGTCAGGGTGATACTTGAGCGCCATTTTTCGAAACGCCTTCTTTATCTCCTCGGGAGAGGCATTCTTTGAAACACCAAGCAGACTGTAATAATCCTTCTTCTTCTCCATATTTTTCTTTCTATCTCACTATATATTTTTGGTATATTTTAAAGCTCTATGCCAAAGTACCATGCAAAAATATTTGGGCATCCTTCTCGACTGAACAAAAGTAGTTTACACTATATCTATCTTGTATTTTGGCAGTGAAATTTTAAACCTGAAATTAGGGAAAAAATAACAAGATTATAGATGCCTTACCTCATTTCAAATTTCCAGTTTCCACATCGGCATTTAACTTAACAATACACACTTTTTGGGGAAAAAGGTGTAAAATGGTAATTGAAAGATGCATTAAAATTAACTATAACTAAAGCAAAGTCAAGAAAAGTGCCCTACACATCAAGCTATATCAGACCCCTTCGTGTGGCCCTTTTTGCCACCTCCAGTCCGCTAGAGTCAGAAAAGCTGGATGCAGGTCTCAAAATAATCGAAGAAGAAGCCCCTTGGATCGAGATTATGTATGATAGGTTTGCCGATCAGACCGAGAATATGCCTTCCCTGCCATATCTTGCAGGCAAAGATCATAACCAGGCCGGCAGATTTACAGACCTTCTTTTAGATCCATCCATAGACATTGTGTGGTGTTTAAGAGGTGGTTATGGATCCTTGCGTTGGCTTGGCATGTTGACCTGGGAACAAATTAGGCCTGAAGCCCCTGTACTGATAGGCTTTAGTGATGCCAGCTTCCTTCACTCAGCGCTTTTCCAACAAGGTCGTCTATCAATACACGGCCCCCTTGTCTCAACTCTGCCGATCACATCGGAATCAGCACGAAAAGCCTTGTGGGCATGTCTTGATCAAGGGAAATTTCCCAGTCTTTTGGGTACTCCACTTAGCCATGGCAAGGCAGAAGGCCAACTTATTGGAGGAAATCTAACGTGTATTATACACCTTATCGGTACAACTTATGAGCCAAAATGGGATGGAGCAATCCTCTTGATTGAGGATCACAATGAGGCTCCTTATCGCCTTGACCGGATGCTGACGCAGCTTATGCTTACAGGAAAGTTGTCCAGGTTGGCTGGGATCGCTGTAGGCCAGATCGCTGGAAACGAAAAGCCGGAAAAACTAATAAGGATAATGTTACAGGATAGGCTCAGTTCCATCGGGATCCCCGTAATAACTGATCTCCCCGCAGGTCATATACCTGATAATTATCCACTGTTAATTGGTGGATACTATGAATTGGACGGAGACAAAGGCCTCCTGAAACCAGTGACAGGACTCCCCGAACGTCAGAAGCACTAAACTTCCATCTCAAACAATATTTCCCCTTCCAGAACTCTGCAGCCAAGCCCTGTTATCACAGCAGTTACGACACCTGTGCAAGGAGCTGAGACCTGGCAAAAAAGTTTCATCTTCTCCAGTGTCAGAAGCTCCTCACCTTTCTTCACTTGCATGCCGGGCATGAGAGAGGGGCTCATTTCCACCACAGTACCAGCCATGTGGGCCATGACACTGATCAGGCTTGAATTTCCGAAACTGTTCATCTCTCTTATGCCTTTATAAAATCTTGTCTTTACAGGACAAGCACTTGAATCTAAAAATATTGACGGTAAAAATAGTAATAAGCTATAAATATATAATAAAAATAATCGAGGATGAAACAACCAAGTTTTTCAAAAAGGGGATAAATAGTTTCTAAGAGGAGAATATACGAACATGCCATCCAAGGCTTTAGAGGTCAATATTGCCTACAGCCGCGTTGATGTCACTGTTGACAAAATATATAAAGTCTTGCAGGAGGTCATGGGGGAATACTATGGCGTCAGAGAAAGACTACAGACATTCCTGGAAGAAATTTGCCACCCTTACAAGAACTGGTTATTTATTGTAAGGGAAGCAAGGGGCTATGCGCTTAATTATTTCCATGTACTTAAAGTTCACCCTAAAGGACCTGAAGCGGCCAGACTGTATATAGACATATTTTTTCAGGCCATTAATTCCTCCAAAGACGAAGATCTTAGGACCAACGCATCTGACAATATCCTCTCTTTCGTTGAAAAAATCATCAAAAATGCAGGCACTCATCTTTATAGATTCTTGCCTGTCCTGGATCATGCGTTTGTCAGAATCAGATATTCTCCGAACGAAACGTTTGTTTTATTTGTTAGGAGTTTTTATCAGCTTAGTAGGCTTGGAAAGGATTATTCCCAAGCAGTCTCTTCAGGATCAGACTTTACCGCGTTAAATCGCCTTTTGATCAATTATTTTCGATATACATATAATTACTGGTTAGGAGAAATTGATCCAGGCGTCTGGTTTGCAGAAGAATCCGGAAAGGCAGAATTTGATGAGATTTTCCAACCCGTTTCCCACAGACAGTTAAAGGCCTGCCAGGAAAGACTGAAAAGTATTATCAGCTCTTCGGACGAAGGCTCAAAGACCCTTCTCGATCAAATTGTTGAACTTCCGGGATACGGTCAAATAATCACCAGTTACAGCAAGATTCCTCAAAAACTTCTCAGCGCCGGAGATGACAACGCACAGGGAAACTACTGGAAATTGCTTTTTCTCCTTCGCGTTATGGATACCTCGGGTCTTTCCCCTTTTCACGAAGAGGCATTGAGAGACATTAATCGAACCATTGCCTGGCTCATTCATCATGAAGGTCCTCAGGCCATTCAGCAATCTCTGGAAAAGACTTTTGCAATTTTAAGGAGGAGTATAGAAAAATTCCCCGGGACGGCATTGAACTGTGTTCTGAACATGGGGAAAGGGGTCTATAAGACCGAAGATAGCGAACTTGTAGAATTTTTTATTGATTCAGTGGTCTCACTTGGTTTCCAGACACCGGAGATAAAAGGAATCGATGAAGATTGGCAGATCAGAGCAAATCCCGCCCATATTCAAAATATACGCACTTGGATTCAACTTATCGAGATAAATCCCAAATGGTCAAAAAAACTGCTGTCCTCTCTGATCATCTATCTTTCATTAAGCGGCGTTTTAATCAAAGACACTGATCTCTTTCCCCGTGACATAACTCAGTTGCTAAATACCGACATTGGACCGGTTTACAACTTGGTTAAACAGTTGGCCCGTCTTTTCCCTACATATTTCAATGATATCGGAGCAGAAGGAAGGCTGAGAGACATCTCTACCGAAATTGATGAAATATGTCTGCGTAATGACCCCCTTATACACTTTTTGAGAAAGCAGAGTCATGTTGAAAGCAGCAACCGATTGATAGGCCTCATGGAAACCGTTCTTAACTTCTGGAAGACCAAAGACAAGGAAAATATAAGGCCTTTTGTGCCTTCGGATATCTATGACCAGGTTGAAACAGAGGGAAATAATATCGATGGCGTTCACGAGATAGTTACCCATCTTTTCCGGACCGAGGGACTGAAAAGTGTCAGTGATCTTTTAAATATCGGCGATGATCGTATCAAGATATTAATGGGTGAAATTTCAGGTATAACCAATCTTGATTTTAAGAAATTTGAACTGGGTATTACCTTCTATAAGCTCCTTTATCAAAAATACCATCTGGAATTTACTGAAATAAAAAGTTACCTGACGCAACTCCGATCCAGCGGATTGCCTGATATTGAAAAATTGGAAAAGACTCTCGGAGAGAAAGATTCCGGCATGAAATTGGAATTGCTGCTGGGCTACCTTGAGAAGCTGAGATTAATTATCCTGTCTTCCGAAGACTATGAAGTCAGAGAAAATATTTATAGAAAGAGACATTTCACTGTTGATATCCCTTCCATGTATGGCAGCTACCATGAGCTGAAATTTGATGCACTGGGGCTTACTTTCCGATTGGAGTCCCTGGTTAATGTACTTTTTGAAAAATTGGTTGAAACAATTGATCTTAAGCTGATCACAAGGGCCACCTTTTCCCAGATTTTTTATTACTTACGTCTCTTTGATTCGGCCCTCAAATTGGATGGAATTTCATCTTTGGAGATAAGAAGCCAATTGGATCTGCTGGCCCATTCCCTCAGGATCAGGGGGTTTTCCTTAACTCAGTATCTAGACATCTTCCGTGGTTTTTCCCAAGGCGTAAGAAATATCATAAACGACTACTTCAACAATATTCATCAGGGAAATCTCTTCAAAATCCTGGATCAAATTCCGACTGAGAAGCTGTTGTCCAAATATCTCCCACCTGAAGGACCTGACGATCGAAAAAAAATGCCCCACCGTATCACAGAAATCTTCTTGCGTGACAGGATCGCTACTTCCTTGGGTTTACAACAGCTTGATATCTTTTTGGGCCGTATCTTAAATACCCTTTATCATCAGTCCGACGAACTTCCAAAAGAGGATTTAAGCGTATTACTGAATTATAATCCCCAAAAGGTAATAACGCCGATCTATCCTACAAAGAAAGGTGTATCAGACGTTATCCATCTCGGAAACAAAGGATTCAATCTGGTCAAGTTAAACAGTTTTGGCCTCCCGGTTCCCCCGGGTTTCATTATTACCACCGAAGTCTTCAGATGCCGTGATATTGTTGACCGCTACATACCTGCAAAGAAAAACTTCGAGGAACAGGTGGCTCTCGAGTTAGCTACTCTCGAAAAATTGACCGGAAAGACCTTTGGAGACCATTACAATCCTTTGATTCTAGCAGTGAGGAGCGGTTCTACTATTGCACAGCCCGGGATGATGGACACGTTTGTTGATGTGGGAATCAACGAAAATATCGTTCATGGAATGGTCAAGCAGACAGGCAATGCCTGGTTCAGCTGGGATACCTACCGACGATTTCTCCAGTCCTACGGTATGGCTTTCGGCCTAAAAAGAGATGAATTCGATGATATAATGATTGATTTTAAGCGGAGTTTCGGCATACGCAAGAAAAGAGATTTTTCCGGACAGCAAATGAAGAATACCACCTTGGCCTATAAGTCTTTGATCCTTGACAGCGGAATAAAAATCAAGGAGTCGCCCTTTGAACAACTCCTTGTTGCTATCAGGAAAGTTTTCGATTCCTGGCATACTCTGAAGGCTGAAACCTATCGTAAAATTATGGGCATCTCGGACGACTGGGGCACTGCAGTGACAGTTCAAACCATGGTATTCGGTAATTTATCCTGGAAGTCCGGTGCAGGGGTTTTTTTTACTCACAACCCCAGATGGCCAGGGAATACCCTTATATTATGGGGAGATTTCACCCTTGGGAATCAAGGCGAGGACGTTGTTTCAGGCCTGGTTACCACCCTTCCCATTTCAAAAAAACAGGCAGATATCGAGAACAGACAAAGTGATGCTACGCTTGAATCCCTTTTTCCGAAAGTGTACTCTAAAATGAGGGAATGGGCCAAAGAGCTGGTCTATAATAGGAAATGGGGGCCTCAGGAGATCGAATTCACGTTTGAGAGTCCTGATACAAAAGACCTCTATTCTCTCCAAACCCGCAATATGGTCATAAGAGAAAGAGAGAAAGTCTACTCCTTCGATATCGAAAAGAGGGCGTCTGCCAAATTCCTGGGACACGGGATAGGCGTTAGTGGTGGTGCTATGACAGGAAGGGCTGTATTCAGCTTGGAAGAGATCCAACACTGGCGAAAGGCGGAACAAGGGACATCCCTGATTCTTATCAGAAACGACACCGTTCCGGATGATATCAAAGAGGTCTATGAGGCTGACGGTTTGCTTACTGCCCGCGGAGGTTCTACCTCACACGCTGCGATTGTGGCCCACAGACTGGGGAAGACCTGCGTCGTGGGATATGCGCACCTTGTTTGCCTGGAGAGAGAAAGGACCTGCTCATTAGATGGAGAAAAGTTGAAAACAGGAGACTGGATAAGCATTGATGGCCAGGAGGGATCTATATATTTAGGTCAAATAAAAATCAAAGAAATGGAAAGGAACTTAAAATGAAAAACATCTCGAAGAATGAGGATAGTAACAACTCCAAACTGGGCATAAATGGCCTCGGAAGAATTGGGAAACTGACGCTGTGGCACCATGTCGCGCGGAAGTATTTTAATGAAATAGTTATCAACTTGGGACGAGATGTTGGTACCTCGCTAAAGGATATCGCACATTACCTGGAAAGAGATTCCACTTACGGATCCCTTGCTGGTTACCTGTATGGGTATAAAGGCAAAACAGTAATTCGTGACGTAGATGAAAATAATGGATCCATGACTATAGACGGCATCAAGATCAAGGTCCTGCGACATTCCAGAAATCCGAAAGATATTGGCTGGAGTGAACATGATATAAACCTTGTGGTAGATACCACGGGTCAATTTACTGATCCCACTCTCTCGCCGGATAGCCCAAAGGGTTCTGTTAGAGGCCATCTTGAGAGTGGAGCGAAAAAGGTTGTTGTCTCAGCCCCTTTTAAAATAAAAGACAAGACCAGGCCTATGCCTGATGACGCTGTTACGACCGTTATGGGCATTAATGAAAATGAATATGATCCTCGAATGCACGGGATTATTTCCAATGCTTCATGCACAACTACCTGCCTGGCGCACATGATAAAACCCCTCCTGGACTCTTTTGGCTCAAAAAAAATTCTGACCGCTTCAATGGCTACTGTTCACGCAGTAACAGGTTCACAACAAGTACTGGACCGACTTCCAAAATCAGGGGCAATAGATCTGCGAAAGAATCGGAGCGTTTTAAATAACATCATATTGACAACGACAGGAGCGGCTAACACCTTGGCGCTTGTGTTACCCGAGATGAAACAGATTGGGTTTATTGCTCAATCCGTGAGAATTCCGACCACGACAGGGTCATTGATTATTTTGGTGGTAAACCTGCAGGAAGAACCGTCGGGTGAATCGATTCGCAAGGAGACAATAAACAAAATTTACAAGGACGCTGCAGCTTGCGATTCCCGTGGATATCTTCACTATACAGAAGAGCAGAATGTCTCCTGTGATATTATCGGACTACCCAGGGCCGGGGCTATTATTGAGGCCAATGAAACCCACACCCGTACTGCAGAAGTAAATATAGATCTTCAAAAGGTATGTCCGATCTCAGGACAAGAGAGTCTGCAGAAAAACGGGCAGAATATGTTGAAAATACCAATCACCCAGGTGGTCATCTACGGATGGTATGATAATGAACTGGGGAGCTATGTGAATATGCTCGGAGATCGTGTTGTATCGGTGGCGGAATTTATGTAGTTCTCTATTTAGAAACAGCACCTGCCATTTTAAAGATACTAAAGGCACTCCAGCATGGGCCTTAATGTGCAGACGTGGTTATTGATATTTATTGGTCCTGTTGAGTTTGGGAAAGTGGTGACTCAATATTTAGACCGCCTTATTAACTGATTTGTCGCAGTTTATCTATAAGTTATCAGCAAGACCAGCTCTGCAATTAACTCACATGGTAATATATTTCCTTGATCATGAATCCACCCTATGTCATTGGAAGATCCTATCCCCTGGAGGCCTCTCAAATACTGAAAGGACTTCAAGGCAGAGATTGCTTTATATTCCTTGAGACTTCCAGGGTTTCCCAAGAGAATAATACCTCATATCTCTTTTTAGACCCAATAAAGATTCTTACTGCGTACGGTCTCGATGATCTGGAGTCTCTTTACAAATCCATGGAAACGGCCCTTAACAGGGGATACTATCTTGCCGGATGGTGGACCTATGAGTGGGGATATGCACTTGAGCCCAAATTATGGCATCTTTTGGATACGCCGAAGCGCAAAGCGCCTCTGGTATGGCTGGGTGTATTTGAGAACCCGAAGATATGGATTCATCGGTCTGATGCACCTCTTTGTCCTTTAAAACAAATTCCAGATATACAGAAAAATTTAGGCCCTCTGGAGCCGGAGGTAACAAAGGGCCAATATGTCAAGACCATTAATAGTATAAAGGATTATATAGCACGTGGTCACACCTACCAGGTCAACTATACCTTAAGGGAAAGGTTTAACTATACTGGTCTTCCATCGGATCTTTATCTATCACTAAGAGCCAGGCAACCTGTCTCTTATGGAGCAGTGATACGAACAGGGAGGAAATGGGTGCTCTCCCTTTCTCCAGAACTTTTCTTTCGCCTGGAAGGGAAAAAGATCTGGTCTAAACCCATGAAAGGTACATCTAAAAGGGGAAGGACAACCGAAGAAGATTTTGATCTGGCAAATTTTCTGGCCAATGACCCAAAAAACCGGGCAGAGAATATCATGATTGTCGATCTGCTTCGAAATGATATTGGGAGGCTTTCTCTCTCCGGAACGGTCAGGGTACCGGAAATATTTACTGTCGAGCGCTATGAGACCCTCTTCCAGATGATATCAAGGATAGAGGGAGAAATCCGTCCGGACACCCCCTGGCATAAAATCTTTAATGCCCTTTTCCCATGTGGATCTGTGACCGGCGCGCCCAAAATTCGGACAATGGAGATTATTTCTGAACTCGAGTCTTCTCCAAGAGGTATATATACCGGCGCCATAGGATTTATCTCCCCTCAAAGAAAAGCGGTCCTAAATGTGGCCATAAGGACAGTTGTCCTTGAGGGAGAATGCGGAGAGCTCGGGATAGGAAGCGGAATAACAATAGATTCAGATCCTGAAAAGGAATATGATGAGTGTAAACTCAAGGCCGAATTTCTGACACATTCTTCGTCCTTATACCATAAAAAAGGTGGACTGAGGAAAGATTTCTCCCTTGTAGAGACTATGAGGTGGAATCCTGAAGGGGTAAAACAATCGGCAATAGAGGGTTATTTCCTGCTGGAAAGGCATCTTCAAAGGCTCTCGCACTCCGCCCACTATTTCGCCTTTTACCTGGACCTGGAGAAGGTTAGGAGAAAATTAGCTGAACTTGCAAGGGCACTGTATTCAAAAAAGAGAGCCTACCGGATCCGCGTTTTGCTGGGAAGAGATGGTTCTCTGAATATTTCAGCCTCTGAGCTATACATACAAAAAAAGCGGATTTGTTTTGACCTGTCGACAAAGACAATTGACTCTCGAGACCCCTTTCTCTATCACAAAACCACATACAGGCCCCTTTATACGGAAGAATATCAGAGGGCCAAGACCAGCGGGCTTTTTGATTGTGTGTTTGCAAACGAGCGGGGTGAGCTTACTGAAGGTACAATCAGTAATTTATTCTTAGACATTGATGGCAAACTCGTCACGCCACCTGTATTCAGTGGTCTCTTAAACGGTACCTTGCGTCAGGATATTATAGAACAGGACGATGCCGAAGAGCGAGTGCTCTATCCGGATGATCTGAAAAAGGCCAGGACAATATATCTGGCAAACTCGGTACGCGGGCTCTTAAGGGCAAGCTACAGAAGGAGTTAAGAGGTTTAGAATCATGAATGCTGAGGACCCCAAACCTCGAACTTTTAAAGGGACATGCTCTCGCCAGGCTTCAGTTCTACTAACTCAGTATCAACTTGCTGGGATTTAAGTTCTATATTGAAATCCTCTACAGTGCCGGTGAGGGCAGGGAATGAACCATAGTGCATCGGAATAACTTTTCCCGCCCTTAGGAATTTACATGCACATGCGGCCTCTCTGGGTCCCATGGTATAATGGTTTCCTATAGGGATCATGATAATCTCGGGTCTATACATCCCCCCGATAAGGGCCATATCCCCAAACAAACCAGTGTCTCCTGCATGGTAAAGGATGAGCCCGTCTTCAAGACGAATCACAAAGCCTGCCGCCTCTCCCCCATAGAGAATTTTATCTCCTTCCTGTATCGAAGAGGTGTGAAGCGCTGGTACCATGGTGATTGCCACTTCCTTTGTTATATACGTTCCTCCAATATTCATACCTGTAACGTTTGGAAGGCCTTTAACAAGGAGATATTGCTGTATTTCATGGATCGCCACCACTTCAGTGGCAGATGATCTGGCCATATCCAGACAGTTACCTATGTGATCTTCGTGGGCATGAGTAATAAGAATAAGATCGGCGTCCAGTGAATCAGGCTTGCCCGCAGCTTGAGGATTGTCAAGCCATGGATCAATCCATATCTTCAGATTTTGTTCTGTAACTATTCTAAAGGCCGAATGACCAAAAAAGCTGAGTTTATGAGACATGATTACCCCTTTCTATTAAATAAAAAATTAACAAAAACCTCATGCTTATTCTGATTAATTTGCGAAAAGTGCAAAAATATGATTCCGGTAGAAAAGCCAGGGATGCACTGCGCGGGATTTTCTGATCACTGGGATCCATAAACCTACAATAAGCAGGCCCCAGTGGTCAGGAAATTGAAGCAATAGAGCAGATGGCATATTTTCAGCCGAATCATTTATAAATATCTTCTGGTTTTACTCTTGCTGATGGTTCAAGGACATTCAGGTCATTCAGACCTGTAAATCCGATATCCAGCTTTTTGAAAATATTGAATTCAATTTCAGTAACCTCGTCGTGAAGCCTCCTTATCGTCTCCCTGCGCTCCGGAGTGGTTCCATAACGTATTAGCAGGTCTTCAAACCTCTCTGATAATGTAACTATAGAGCTGTGTTTCACACGCTTATCTGCATAGTTTACAATTAAGGCCTCGCTTATACGGGTATCGTGTCTAATGTCCTGGTCCAGACGCACGTGTTGCCGGACTATATCTGCCACCTCATGATATCCTAGGGTCCGAAACAGTCTGAAGGCCGACAAGGCATGATTCTCTCCTGCATGAATAGAATCCATCTTGGTTATATCATGTAGGAGTCCCCCTGCCTCCACCAAGCCGATATCAAGATCTTCACCTGACATTTTGAGATAAGACGAAATAAACACACCTACCTGGGCCACTCTGAGACTGTGAGCCACTATATGTTCCGGCACTCGATACTCTTGCAATAAAGCAAGGCACTTTTTCCTGTCGAGGCGTTCCAGTGTAATTACTTACCCCCTGTCAATTAGTGTGTCCTGTTATATTCCATTTTGCTACTATGCCAAAACAATAACAATATTACAAGAACAGCTTCGTTTATAAACACTCAAAACGACACTGAAAATCTGTATTTTGCCTCCAGGCGGATATTATGAATCTTTATTCATAAAAAAGTATAAGATAGAAAATTCTAAAAATTGGATGAAAATTGAAGAATTTGTAAGTTTACGTCGTTATGAGCAGACTGTTGAAAAACCATTTTCATTATTAGAAACTACTAGAATTATAGCAATTTTCTCTAGATATAAAAACCTTGTTTTCTCCATAAGTTATGCAAATCGTCAAAAAAAGTAACAAAAAATCCGAAAGATAGCCCTTTGTTGATAACTAATGTCCTGACTTCATAATAATCTCGGCTTCTCCACTTTGACAGCAGGATACAGCTTCATTATGAATTACTTCACAATTACGATATTGGTCAAAAACTTATGTTAATTATTCAAACTATAGGACTTTACATTTTTTGACAGGGTCAACAAGGTAAACGATAATTCTGTTTATAATGCCGTAAAAGTCGCACTGTATGCGACGTACTTAAATACCTTAATACAAAAGATCTTTAAAATAAATTTATCAAAAATTATAGCATGTTATATCTACTTTTCTGCTAATTGAGTGAAAACGGATCTCCACCTTGTTAAGAATTGACCGTAGTTAGAATAATAAACTTCCTGATAACGAAAGATCATAATTGCGTTAGGTCATCAGAAATGGAAAAAGTCTGGCAGGATCTAAAAGAAACTCTTCGTCTTAGAATACCTGAAGGCAGCTACCGGGTTTGGATTGCTCCTCTTACTTATGCAGGGGCAGATGGTGACACCATTATTGTCCACTGCCCCAACCAGTTCTGTGTTTCCTGGGTTCAAGAGCACTATCTGCCCATTTTAAAAGAAGCGCTTATTCAGGCTGGGCATACTTGGAAAATAAGGCTTTCACCGGCCGAAATAGTAAAAGAGGCCGCACGTAATCAATTACACCTTCCCAACTTCGCTCCCAACGAAGTGCCAAGGCCCAAATTCTGTGAACGTTTTACCTTTAATGAGTTTGTGGTTGGGGACAGCAATCGTTTTGCATTTTCCGCTTGCTGGGCCACTGCTAATGGAGGGGGTAATCACAACAATGTCATTTATCTGCACTCTGAAGCAGGCCTCGGTAAAAGCCATCTTACCCAAGCGGTGGGACAAAAGATACTTGAGCAGACACCGGGTACAAGACTTTGCTATCTTACTGCCAACGACTTCACCAACCAAGTCGTAAAATCAATAAAAAACGGGCAAATGGAGGCCTTTGTAAAGCATTATCAAAAGTATTGTGATGTTTTGCTACTTGAAGAGGTCCATTCTTTTGCCGGAAGAGATAGGACCCAGGCAGAACTGGCCCTGGCCCTTGATCCACTTATGGACAAAGGTAAGACAATAATATTTACCGGAAGTCAACTCCCGAGGCAGATACAGAGCGTGAATGAACAACTGCGATCAAGGTTGGCCAGTGGGGTTATCACTTCCATAAATCCACCAGATCTGCCTACCAGAAGAAAAATCATTGAACGTAAGGCAAAAAATCATGGAATATGTCTTAAAGAAGAGATTATTGATTTTCTTGCCCGGCATCTAAAGGGCGACATAAGGCGGATTGAAGGGGCGGTAATTGGCCTTGTGACCAAGTCCTCGCTACTCAGACAGCCTGTGAATATCGATCTGGCCAGTGAAGTAATTAAAGACCTGGTCGGAGAACCTGAGGCAATTACTGTCATGGATATAAGGAAAATGATCTGTTGCCATTTTCAATTAAGCAGGGATGAGATTTGTTCAAAATCCAGAAAGAAATCTATTGCACTGCCCAGACAAATGGGCATGTATCTTGCCCGCCGCTATACCGATTCTTCTCTAGAGGCGATTGGCAGAGAATTCAGCCGTGATCATGCTACGGTCCTGCACTCTGTTAACCGTATAAAGCAACAGATGGATGAATCTGGCAAGTTCAGACATAAAATAGAATTTTTTATCAATCAACTCCAAAAACAGCAGTGGTGTAGCTAAAGGCCTAATCGGCGGCTAATAAAATAGTGAAAAAGAGTGTGGCCCGTAAGATTCTGAAAATTGTTGGGCCTCAGAATTTTTTGACAGATCCGGCTGATCTAGCGTGCTATTCCTATGATGCCAGCAGCATTAGCTCCCTGCCAAAGGCCGTAGTAATGCCGGTGTCTACTGAAGAGGTTTCCCAGATACTGTCCCTTGCAAATCAAGAAGGCTTGGCAGTATCCCCCAGAGGAGCCGGGACAGGTACCACAGGGGCGTCGGTTCCGATAAAGGGGGGACTTGCGCTCTGTCTTGCCAGGATGAATCGGATAATATCCATCAACCCCAAGGACCTCACTGCCCTGGTAGAACCCGGAGTCGTTACCGGGGAGTTACAGGAAGAGGTATCACGATACGGACTGTTTTATCCTCCAGACCCGGCAAGTATGAAGTTTTGCACGATCGGAGGAAATGTGGCCACTGGCGCTGGAGGACCAAGGGCGGTAAAATATGGTGTTACCAGGGACTATGTCATGGCCCTTGAGGTAGTACTTTCTGACGGGAGTGTGATCCACACGGGCACCAAGACGGCAAAAGGAGTAGTGGGATACGACCTTACCAGGTTGCTGGTAGGCTCTGAGGGCACGCTGGGTGTGGTGACCGGGATTACCTTGAGGCTTTTACCTGCTCCGGAATCAGATGGCACCCTTATCGCGTTTTTCCCTGATACAAAATCAGCTTCAAATACAGTGGTAAGCCTTTTCGAATCAAGGATCCTGCCCAGATGCGCAGAATTCCTTGACAAACTGAGCATAGGACTGATATCAGGGCAACTTCCGGTTGCAATATCTGAAAGAGCCGATGCCATGCTACTCATTGAAGTGGATGGAGTTCAGGAGTCTATTCCGAGACAGCTTGAGGCGGTCAAGAAATCATGCAGGAAATGTGGGGCAACCGACATACATGTGGCCAAGTCTAAGGAACAGGCAAAGGCCTTTTGGTCTGCCAGACAGGCCCTGGCCCCTTCTATTCGAACCCTTGGTTTTCCTGACAAAATCAATGAAGACATATGCGTTCCAAGAAGCTGCCTGCCTGAGATAATGAGTAAACTGGAAAAGATAGGCAGGAAAAACCAGATCACAATCCTCAGCTTTGGCCACGCAGGTGACGGTAATCTTCATGTAAATCTTTTGCTCGACCTGAGCAACAGGGAAGAGAAGCTCAGGGGAAAAGCCGCTGTAATGGAGGTCATGGAAGCGACCTTGGCATTGGGAGGAACTATTTCGGGAGAACATGGAGTTGGTCTTACAAAAAGGCCTTTTATTCAAATGGAGATAGACAAGAAGGGCCTCGAGATCATGAAGGGTATAAAAAAGTTATTTGATCCAGGAAATATTCTGAATCCCGGAAAAGTTTTTCCATAAAGGCCTTGGAAACAGTCAGTTACAGCCATTTTGTCCTTTCGAACCGACATTTGAATATCGAATATAGAACAAGGAATTATGAATGCCCGATATAATGATCCCATAACCCTTCAGATTTGGAATTCTTTATTCAATATTACGCAGTAAAAACAACATGAAAGTCTCAGCCATTATAGTAGCAGCCGGTGCTGGTATTCGTGTCGGTGCAAATATCGCGAAACAGTTTTTAGCCCTTGGAGGACGGCCTGTCCTTGCTTGGAGTCTTAACACATTTGACAGATCAAGCATGGTAAACGAACTGGTAGTAGTAGCGCCTCCTTCAGACGATGGTTGTACTGTCAAAATAACAGAGCAATGGGTAAACAGGGTCAGGGTCAAGGTGGTGCCGGGAGGGACAAGCAGACAAGAATCAGTAAAGGCAGGGCTGGATGCAGTAGATCCAAGGCTTGAGTGGATAGCGGTACATGATGCCGCAAGGCCACTTGTTACTCCTGCCCAGATAGAGGCTGTGTGTTTTTTGGCCCGTAAGATAGGATCTGCTATCCTTGCCGTTCCTGTATGGGACACGGTAAAAGTAGTGGACGAAAAAGGACTGATTATCAGAAGCCGGGACCGAAACCGTCTCTATATGGCCCAAACGCCTCAGGTCTGCAGAAAGGAAGATCTGCGCTCAGCTTATAGACTGGCAAAAGATAAGGGCATAAGTGCTACCGATGAAGCAGGCCTCTTGGAGATCGCAGGGATTAGCGTGGGTGTGGCGGAAAGCAGCCCCCGCAACTTCAAGATTACCACTCAGGAAGACCTCAATATGGCTGAAGCGCTGATTACTTCTATTAAGACAGTATGAGCCTCTTAAAATATTCCCATAATAATTAAAGGGAGGCCCAGATTCCAGCGCCTCCCTTTACATATTCAGCTAAAGCAAGCCTCAGCAGCTACTTCATAGCTTCGCCGGATGCAGCCTTCTGCATCTTGATCTCGACCTTTTCGGTCAGGCCTTCGTAGTACTCACGAAGGATGGCAAGAACCTCATCGCGACCGAAGTGATCCGGAATGTCTCCACCCTCGGAGAGCATCTTGCGCAGCTTGGTACCGCTGAGAATAACGCGGTCGTCCTTACCGTGAGGACAGGTCCTCATGGAGGCCATGCCGTCACACTTGTGGCAGTAGAAGGTCCAGTCGATCTTGAGCGGCTGGCAGAGCAGGGCCTTGCCCGGTACTTTACAGGCGTCCTCGTAGCTGGCATACGGTATCCTGTCAAAAATTTCCTGGGCCTCGAACATCCCATAGAAGTCACCAACACCGGCGTGATCACGACCTATGATCATTCTGCTTACGCCGTAATTCTGGCGGAACGTGGCATGGAGCAGGGCCTCACGTGGACCGGCATAACGCATATCCAAGGGATAGCCGCCCTGTACGACGTTATCGTCCACAAAGTAGCCCTTCACCAGTGTATCGATGCACTTTACGCGGACATCAGCCGGAATGTCGCCCGGCTTGAGAGCGCCAATCAAGGAATGGATAATAACACCATCACAGACCTCAACTGCAATCTTACAAAGGTACTCATGTGAACGGTGCATGGGGTTACGCAGCTGAAGGGCAGCGACGGTGCTCCAGCCTTTTTCCTCGAAGATGGCACGAGTCTCGGCCGGACGCAGGTAAATGTCTTTGAATTTAGTCGGGAACTCCCCTTCGGAGAGGACCTTCACTTCACCGGCCAGGCAGTAAGGTTTCCGGTTCAGGACACGTATGACACCGGGATGGTCCTCAGGGGCCACGTCCCAAAACTTGTCATCGGCGCTGTCCTCACCCTCACCTTTGTAAACAAGTTCGCATTCCTTGCGCTTCATGTCTTCAGTCATCTCGAACTTTTCGTCGACCTTCATGGTGGCCATAAGCTCGCCATTGCAGACTAGGGCAATATCGTTACCCACGCTGATGGCGTCGGCATCTTCTTTGGTAGCGGTCATCATGACAGGAACAGGCCAGAAAGTCCCGTCAGACAACATAAACTTCTCACAGACGCTCTGCCAATCTGCCTTGTTCATGAACCTGGTTAGTGGACTGAAGCCGCCAATGCCCATCATGATAAGATCACCTCGCTCGCCCGGGGTAATCTCGATCTTCTTGAGACCTTCGGCCCTTTCCTTTTCAGCTACCAGCTCGGAGCCATGGAGTAAGCACAGGGTCAAGCCTTTTCCGCCATGGGGAGGAACTAATTTTGACATGTTTTTTGTCTCCTTTTATGTTATATTATTTGCAAAAGATCAATATATCTTCGGTAATTTCGGAGAGTTAGCAATACAACTTACCCACCCCTAACTTTCTCAACACCTGGAGTCCAAAAATCTAATTGAATGATGCAACAGTGTCTGGTAATCTCTCCAAAACGAAGACATTTCGACATAGGTTTTTTATTACAACCCCTTCTTTTTGTCAAGAACAGAATGAATGCGGATTCATGAAATTGCGGACCTCGATGTAAAATTTGTCTCTTCAAAAAGCCTGCGGATCCGGTCTTGGTCTAAAAACATCTGCGTCGCGTGCCCCATATCTACTCTGTTGAAAAAATAATGATTCATGTAATATAGATCATCAACTTTAATGGAGATAAATCAGGCACGGAAAATGCGCAGGCATAAAATGCCTTTCATGCTTTCAAAATAAAATAATAATTATGTGTGCTCTTTATTAAGGAAGTTTTTTTCAATGAGTCTTTTAACAGTCATAAAGGCATGTCTTTCTTTTACGGGAAAGCAAATTTTTAATGAAATCGGCTTTCAAGTGGAGCCCAAAGACCGTGTAGGCCTGGTAGGCCCTAATGGATCGGGGAAAACCACTTTGCTCCGTCTCATAATTGGGGATATTACGCCGGACAGCGGAGAGATCAGGTTGGCAAAAAGGAGCCGGGTCGGATACCTGCCCCAGGATGTCCAAGAAACCTTGTCGGGTCCTCTCTTGCAGTCTGTTGTCGAATCTGTTCCCGGAAGGGTACAACTTAATAATGAGCTCAGCAAGGCAGATGCATCCCTTAAAAATTTGTCTTGTAAACATGATCAGATAAGGGCTGGCGAAAATCTGGCGGAAATCCTTCAGGAGATCAACCGACTTGACATGGAATATCCACCTCATGCAGCGGGAAAGATCCTTTCAGGACTTGGCTTTGTTACGTCTGATTTTGACAGACCTGTTTCTTCTCTGAGCGGTGGATGGAAAATGAGAGCGGCTCTGGCCAGCCTTCTTTACCAGAGGCATGATCTGCTCCTCCTGGATGAGCCGACCAATCATCTTGACATTCCTGCCGTGCACTGGCTTGAGCAATTTCTTCAGGACTTCGACGGCGCCATTATTCTTGTCTCCCATGACAGGGAGTTCCTGAACCGTCAGATCAAAAGCATTATCAGCCTTGGGCATGAAGGAATGAGATCTTACAGCGGCAATTACGACTTTTTCGTAAAGGCCAGTGATGAGGAATGTAAAACACTGGAGGCAAAGTCCAGAAAGCAGGAGCAACGAGTCAAACAGGCAGAGAGATTTATTGAAAGATTTCGTGCCAAGGCCAGCAAGGCGAGGCAGGCACAGAGCAAGATTAAATTGCTCAAAAAAATGGAACTAGTAAAGGGTCACTGCAGAGTGAAGACAACCCATTTTTCTTTTCCCGAGGTCCCTCGAAGTGGAGAAATTGTAGTATCAATTAATGGTATGGCAAAGGGATTTGATGAAAAGTCTTTGTATAAAAACATAAATTTGACTGTGTCAAGGGGGGAACGGATAGCAATTATAGGTACAAATGGATGCGGCAAGACAACCCTGCTCAAGATGCTGGCCGGTGAAATAGAGCCGGATGAGGGAAAAATATCTCTGGGGCACTCGGTCAGCATGGCCTACTTCGCGCAACATCACTCAAATATGCTTGACCTTCAAAAGACAGTAATTCAGGAGGTGCATAGGGTGGTCCCGGATAAGGGCATCGGTTTTGTAAGAGAAGTCTGTGGGGCGTTTCTTTTCTCGGGTCAAGATGTGGACAAGGCTATAGATGTCCTTTCCGGAGGTGAAAAGGCCCGCGTCTCTCTTGCAAAGCTTCTTGTCAAGCCTGGAAATCTCATGTTGATGGATGAGCCTACCAATCATCTGGACATTTCATCTTCAGAGGCATTGATCAATGCGCTTTCCGAATACAACGGCACCCTGCTGTTTGTTTCGCATAACCACTCATTTATCAAGAGTCTGGCAACAAAAATCTGGGATATCAGGAAAGGCAAGATAATAGAATATCCGGGAAATCTAACAGAATATTTTCACCATATTGCCCTTATGAAAAATGATTCAGCGGGTTCTTCCCTCCGGGATTGCACAAATGAAGAAAGTGGAAAAAACAAGACATTAGACAAAAAAGAACAAGACAGGAAAAAAGACAGAAGGCAAAAGGCGGAAAGACGTCAACTGGTATACAATACCCTGAAACCGCTCCTAGCTGAAGTAAAACGGCTGGAGAGACAAATCGCTGTACTTGAAGTAAGACAAAAAAATTTAGAGAAATTATTTGGAGATCCGGACATTTTTAGTGATAAAAACAGGGGGGTACCGCTCCTCAGGGAACACAAAGCACTCAGAGAAAAGCAGGATAAGTTGTTACTGAAATGGGAACAGAATCAGGATAAACTGGAAATAACAAGAAAAGAGCTGGGGGTGGGTCTGAACAGCTATACATCATGAATATGAATAAGATTCGAATAGGTTTCGGCCATGACGTGCACAGGCTTGTGAGCGGACGTGCACTTATCTTGGGGGGCGTGAAAATTCCATACCCTTATGGCCTTCTTGGTCACTCTGATGCAGACGTCATAACACATGCCCTGTGTGATGCGCTCCTTGGAGCTGCCGCCTTGGGCGACCTGGGGCAGCATTTCCCTGACAGTGATCCACGCTATGCAGGAATTTCAAGCATAGAACTCCTAAAAGAGGTAATCCAAAAAATTGCCTCTTCCGGATGGAAATTGGGAAATGCCGACATCACTCTGGTTGCCCAGGCCCCTAAAATCGTTCCTTATGTGACTGAGATAGCACAAAATATATCTAATGCCTGTGAAGTATCTGTAAATAAGATCAACATAAAGGCAACTACCACAGAAGGACTTGGATTTATAGGGACCGGAGGGGGTATGTCTGCTTATGCGGTTGTAACAATAGCATCTGTGAGATCGTAGGGTCCAGCCAGTTTGCTTCCTTCCCTGTCATATAGCTGGAAACCCTTGACTGAAATCTCTCCTCGTGCAAGGGATCTTATGGTCTGGACGATAAGCGGAAGCTCCCTTTTTACCCCCTCATTGCGGATTTTGGCAAAAAGTGGTTGTAATTCTCCATATGTTTTCTTTATCTCCTCAAGACTTGATCTTTGAAGTTTATGCTCAAACTGCTCCCACAGGGAATCCCAGGCACCACCCTGTATGGGAAAGGAACAATAGGTGATAGCAGGACCTTTGTCGAGTTCCGAAGTCACAAGGTGCATCATGACTCCGGTCTTGTCGGCCCTCTGATCCAGCAAATGCCAGATCACCTCTTGCCAGGTTCCGGAAGGGCCTCCAGGGGCAGCAGGATGGAGGTTAATAATTGAGAGTTTCCTGCAGATCTCCGGGCTGACTACCCACATATAGCCTGCGAGCACTACCACCCCGGCCGTAAAACCTTTCACTTTTTCAAAGACCTCTTTGTGATAGGCCTGTCTCCATAACTCACGATCCTGTTTCCTGAGATCAGGACGGAAACGCACTGCTGAAAGGCTGACCACAGGAATACCATGGTATACAGCCATTTTTACCAACCTGTCATTAAATTCGCTTTCACCAGGTTCCCTCGAAGAAAATACATATGAAACTTCTCCGGGAATAACCTGATCTTTAATAGCATTGAAAACGGCCTCAAATAAATCAATGGCTGCCTGGTCTCTACCGGTTGTCCACCAACCGAAATTCCACATATTCCCTCCTTTTTCAGGCCTTCAGCCTGTCCAGCCAAACTCTGCCAAAGGTCGACATGGAAAGAGCGGCCAGTTTTACACCAGACATGAGACATTTATGGATCGATGCCCCTTGAAGCATAACATGCAAAAAACCTGCATTAAATGCATCTCCTGCACCGGTATTGTCAACTATTTTTAAGACCTTTTCAGCAGGAATTGTCATGGATAAATTAGGACTATAAATGGTCGCGCCCCTTGAACCCTGTTTGCATATTATCACAGACCCCCCCGTGTCCTGGAAGAGCTTTAATCCTGAAGAATCTTGACTTGTCCGGTTCTCATTCAACAGTGGATAAATGGCCTCAAGTCCGGCATTACCTGTCCTGCCTGTCATTAACTTTACCTCTTCCTCCGTTATAAAAAGTATATCCGTCCTTTTCAGAATGCCTGCCAGTGCTTCAATGCCCCTTGTTGCATAAAGCTCCCCTGGATCAAAAGAGAGTATCTGTCTCTGCCCAAGGGCACTGGCTAGCTCTATCTGGATAGAAATTCCATGAGACTGAACCAGGGAACTGAAATGAAGCACTCTTGTATCCAGCACGCTTTTCAGAACCGCAGAATTCAGAAATTCCATCTCAGGGTCTTGAGGAACAACAAACATGGCCCTGTCCATTTCCATCTTTTCTATTACAATTATACAGATTGCACTCCTGCCGACCTGCTTCACAAGGGAATAATCCACACCCTTCATAGAACTCAGTATGAAATTACCGGCCTCGTCTTCACCTGCCGCACCAACAAAGCAAACTCTGTGACCGAGACGGCTAAGCGCACATATGGTGTTGGCAGAAGAACCGCCTCCGCTTTGGGCCATGAGCACTCCATGGCTATGGAGAAAATCCATAAGGGCTTTCGCCGTTTTGTGGTCGCCTGATATCTCGTGTCCAGGATAGAGATTAAAGCCCTCCGACCGAACATCCTCAAGGTTCTTAATCTCAAAGACAAGATCTAGATTGAGTGCCCCTGATCCCAAAAAATCAATCATTAGGTCAATCACCTCTTCTCGTTTTTCGCATGGACTTGATCACTAACAAATTCCGGCACATGAAGCATCCTGGACGATCTTTCTATAGGTATCACAGGTGGAATTTCTTTTTTTGAAGCAGTGCCAAGTTCCTTAAAGCGTCGAGCCGCCGGCAGTATTCGACTCTCTAAAGAACCTGCCGCCTTGTTGTAATTCTCTACGGCTCGATCCAGCCCTTTACCCACTCCGGAAAAATGATCAACAAAGGCAAAAAGGCGTTCATAGAGATCATTTCCGATTTTGCTTATTGCCTGAGCACTCTCGGCAATTTTCTCTTGTCTCCATCCGTATGCCACGGCACGGAGCAATGCAATCAGTGTAGTAGGTGTCGCAAGAATTGTGCAGTCTTTTACGCCCTTTTCGATTAATCCTGGATCCTGTTCAAGGGCAGCACTAAAAAAGTTCTCCCCTGGTAAAAACATGACCACAAACTCCGGAGTCGACTCAAACTGTTGCCAATAGGCCTTTGAACTCAATTTTTTCATGTGTTCATGCACCTGACGTGCATGGTCCTTCAGGTATTCCAGTCTTGTCCTGTCATCTTTGGCTTCCATGGCCTCCAGATATGCCTGTAGCGGGGCCTTGGCATCAACCACCACATTTTTCCCGCCTGGCAGGTTGACTATCAGGTCAGGCCTGATATGGCCGTCACCAGCCATAACTGTTTTTTGCTCAAGGAAATCACAATAAGGCAACATGCCGGCAATTTCGATAACCCTCTTGAGTTGAATTTCACCCCAACGACCGCGTACCGTAGGAGTTCGAAGGGCCTTAACCAGATTTCCTGTTGCTGATTGAAGTTTCTCCTGCGTGGTAATCAGTGACCTTACCTGCTCAGACAGACCACCGTAGGCCTCTTTTCGTTCCTTTTCTATCTCCTGTATCTGATAGTCAACCTTTAATAAAGACTCCCTGACAGGTAAAACCAGATTTTCTACTGCCTTTTGGCGCTGTTTTAGGTCGCCATGGGCCTCAATCTGAAATTTCTCAAGCGTTGCCCTTGCAAGATCAAGGAATGATTGATTATTATTCCTAAGGGCTTCGGCGGAAAGGGCCTTAAAAGCATCAGCCAAGTTTGTCTGGGCATTATTTAACATATCCAGCCTCTCTTGGATTGATCTTTTTTCATCTGTAATGTGGGTCTCTAATTCCGATAATCGCGTCTTAAGTTGGGTATTCTCCTCCTGAAGCCGGCAAATTCTTGATTCTTTAGTGTTCAATAAATCATTTAGTTCTGGAATGCGGGAAATCCTTTCCTCGGCAACCGACCGTCTCTCGGATTCAGTGTAAATTTGATCTCTAAGGTCCTTTGTCTCTTCATTGACTTTTTCAAGAACTACTCCAAGATCCTGGATCTGTTTATCTCTCACAAGAATCTTTTCATTCAGGACAATACGCTCAGATTCGCCTTCTAATCTCAATTGCCTCCGAACCTGAGTAATTTCAGCACGATGAAAAAGCCAAAAAAAACCAGCCCCTGAAAGAACGCCTGCAATGAATATGAAAACCGGAATAATGTTATCCATATTTTACCGCCCTATTATAAAAAAATTATACTACAAAAAATTCTGCAATATGATTCTGTTATAAGTACCCAAGCTGAAAAAACTTACAAGTAATGTTGGATGTCGAATTAAGTAAGAAGATTTAACCTTGATTCAAAACTCAATATTTATTCCATGTAATATGGGCGCGGTAATTACACAAAACAGCGAATTAGAATAATTTCAACAGAATAAAAAATAGGAAAGACCTGACCGTCTCTACTTTCTTTGATTCGAAAAGACCTGGACAAATTCTTGAAAGTTTTGAATACTATTTTCTCTTTGACGTAAATAGCTTTCAACCAAATTAAAGTATGCTTAAACCACTCAAACTCCTAATGGATTTAATCAGACTGTTTTTTATGCTGCTATCGATACCAATAAACCCTTATACTTTTTTCTGCATCACCATACTGGAAATCAAAATCACCCTGATAGGCCCTTGAAAGGGCATCTCCGATCCGGCGTGCTATATGGACCCCTGTTGTGGTTACAAGAATATGATCTTCTTCATCAACAATGGACATGATCCTTTCCATGGGGTGTTCTCCCTTCTCCTGTTCTTCCTCATTGCGTATGAGATTCAAAATCTCTTTCCGGTGTCTTTTAAAGAAAGGCCCTTTTATCTCTATGCGACCGGCCGGATAGTTGTCGGCAATGCGCTGACAGGCAGGGCAGATTACCCTGTTGGAATCAACCGGAGGTTTTTCCAGGACCACCGTCCGTCCAAGAAAAGGGCCTTGCATTCAGTACACATCGTCGGCTCTGTCCATTTGCCTGACTCTCTGTAAGTATCATGCCGTTTTTCTTTAACCAATCTGTCTATTCTGGCGTATTGACTTTTCTCCATGATACGTCTCCCGATATCTATCGAGTCTTTTGAAAAATTGATGATTTTAAAAAATACATTATGGACTTCTTGAGCCCGGGTCAAGGGCCTTATAACGTAGTACTTATTTGGGAAGGATATTTTTCCCCAATTGCTTTTGATTATTGGACAACTTTGTTGACTCAGGACCTGATTCGGCCTGCGCAATTACCTTGACACTCCAGGCAAATCTTGTTATCAACTTCAACGCCTTGAGGATAAATTTTTGTATAATTTTAAATAACTGTGGAAAGGCGCGTAGCTCAGGGGGAGAGCGCTACCTTGACGCGGTAGAAGTCGGCGGTTCGATCCCGCCCGCGCCTACCAATATCCATTTTCTGTCCTCCCCTGACTTTTAAAAGGCATCTTTTCGCCCACACCAAGGGACAAAGATGCCTTTTTCTGCTTTGAACAGAGAGACCAATGGCAGAGACTGAAACAGATGTCATCACTATAAATTTTAATGGTGAAAACATAGAGCGGGTTACAGACGAGACTCCTGCTTCTGAATTCCTGGCCGGCGTACTCAGCAAGAGTAAGCAAAAAAAGGTGATTCTTGTTCGAATTGACGGGGAATTAAAAGATATTTCCACGCCTCTTACACATGACTGCAGAATAGAGGCTATATTACCCGGAGATGATGATACCCTTGAAGTTTTAAGGCACACTGCATCACATATTATGGCCCAGGCCGTTAAAGAGCTTTTCCAAGATATACGATTAGGTATAGGACCTGCAATAGAAAACGGGTTTTACTATGATTTCGACTACCAAAGGCCCTTTACCCCTGAAGACTTAGAAAAGATAGAATCCAGGATGAAAGAAATCGTAAAGAGGTCTCAAGGCATAACAAGAGAAAACATGGCCCTGGAAGAGGCCAAGAAACGATTTGAGAAGCTTGGAGAGAGATACAAACTTGAAATACTGGATGAACTTGATGCCCAAGGGGTAGAAAAGGTCTCAATATACGGCCAAGGAGAATTCATAGATCTGTGTAAAGGGCCGCATCTTCCACACACGGGGCACTTGACTGCCTTTAAGCTCAACAGCCTTGCCGGGGCATACTGGAAAGGGGATGAAACCCGGCCGATGCTCCAGCGTATATACGGCACGGCGTTTTTCGATAAAAAATCCCTAAAAGAACACCTGAATCGTCTGGAAGAGGCCAAGAAACGGGATCACCGTCGTCTCGGCAGAGATCTGGACCTTTTTTCCTTACATGAAGAGATTGGTCCAGGACTTATACTATGGCACCCTAAGGGGGGAATTATCCGCAAGATAATTGAGGACTTCTGGCGCAACGAGCACTTCCGCAGAGATTACGACATACTCTTTACTCCTCATATTGCCCGCAGGGACCTCTGGAAGACCAGCGGCCATCTGGATTTCTACACTGAGAACATGTATCTCCCAATGGAAATCGACCAGGTAAGCTATCAGTTAAGACCAATGAATTGCCCATTTCACATAGCGATCTACAACTCACAGATACGCAGTTACCGGGAACTTCCCATGCGTTGGTGCGAACTCGGTACTGTCTATCGCTATGAAAGGACAGGCACCCTGCACGGACTCATGAGGGTCAGAGGATTTACGCAAGACGACGGCCATGTCTTTTGCCGACTGGATCAGCTCAATGAGGAAATTCATGAAATTCTGGATTTAACTCTATATGTCCTGAGGGTATTTGGTTTTAAGCGATATGAAATCTATCTTTCCACCCGTCCCGACAAATATGTAGGCTCGAATGAAAATTGGGAGCGTGCAACCGACGCACTCAGGCAGGCACTTGAGAAGGAGGAATTGACCTATGAAGTAGATCCTGGTGAAGGCGTATTTTATGGTCCCAAGATCGATATAAAAATCAAAGATTGTCTGGATCGTTCATGGCAGTGTTCGACTATCCAGGTTGACTTCAACCTCCCAGAGAGATTTGATGTGCGTTATATAGGGGAAGACAGCCGGCCCCATACGCCGATAATGGTACACCGGGCCCTGCTTGGATCCCTGGAGCGGTTCTTCGGTGTACTGATTGAACACTATGCAGGGGCCTTTCCTCTCTGGCTGGCCCCTGTTCAGGCCATTGTTATAACCGTAACCGACAGACAGAATCAGTGGGCGGAATCAGTTGTAAAAAAACTCAGAACCGCTGGTGTCAGGACAAAAGCCGACCTCAGAAATGAAAAGCTGGGCAAAAAAATTCGGGAGGCCCAACTTGACAAGATACCTTACATGTTGATAGTCGGCGATCAGGAAGTAATTGATATGACCGTAAGTCCTCGCACCCAAAAGGGCCAGAAACTGACAGCTATATCTGTTAATGACTTTATCGCTCTGGTGGAAAAAGAGTGCAGGGAAGTCTTTAATTGTTAATAAGATCATAGTATAAAAATTTATTTTTTAGAAACAGGTTCATACAGACGAAAGCAGTATAACCAATTAAATCAGTGTAAGAAATTTTTTAAATTCGGCCGAAGGGTATTAACGTGAAAGACAGTGGGGGTGCAGTATCGCAAGAGAAATTCCAGTCAATGTAAATTACAGGATCAGGGCCAGGGAAGTACGCCTCGTAAGTGAGGACGGAAAGCAGCTCGGAGTAGTAACGCTGGATGAAGCCCTGGCAAAAGCGGAGGCTATTGGATTAGACTTGGTGGAGGTAGCCCCGAATGCCCAGCCACCGGTCTGCCGTATTATGGACTACGGAAAATTCAAGTATGAGCAAAGCAAAAAGGCTCAGGAGGCCCGGAAAAAACAGACCATTATTCAAGTCAAAGAGATTAAAATGCGTCCAAGAACGGATGTACATGATCTCGATGTAAAAAAGAGACGAATAAGGGAGTTCATTGGCGCCGGCAATAAAGTAAAGGTCACTGTAAGGTTTCGAGGCCGGGAAAACGCCTACCCTGAATTGGGATATACCTTATTAAAACAAATTATGGAGGAGATTTCCGATATTGCCGTCTCTGAAAACGACCCTGTCAAGCAAGGTCCGTTAATGCACACAATACTTGCTCCGAGAAAGGATTGACCTGAAACCCTTATGGGGTTATCTATTGGGGTTTGTGAATTTATACAGGATTAGTAAGGCCATTGAGCCACCTGCGGTTTTTCAGCAGAATATTAAGGATAAATAATTATGCCAAAGATGAAGACCAGACGCGCTGCTGCAAAGCGCTTCAAAAAGACCGGGACCGGGAAGTTCATGTATAGAAAGGCGGGGTCGAGCCATCTTTTGACCTCCAAGACACGTAAACGCAAAAGGGACCTGAGAAAAGACACAGAGATTTCTGAAGCAAGGGTCAAATCAATCAGGCGAATGATGCCTTTCATCTGATTTCGTTCAGTATAAATTTTGACCTAAAAGGAGCTTGAAAGAAAATGCCACGGGTTACAAGGGGCTTTAAGGCCCATCGTCGTCGCAAGAAGATACTCAATATGGCCAAAGGCTACAGAGGTGCCAGACGCCTCTGTTTCAAACAGGCAAAGGAGACTGTGGAAAAGGGACTTTGCTATGCCTACAGAGATCGCAAGACTAAAAAACGCATGTTTCGTCGCTTGTGGATAATCCGCATTAACGCGGCCTGCAGGCTGAATGGTATGTCCTACAGCCGCTTTATTAAAGGTATTACCAAGGCAGGGGTTGCTGTGGACCGTAAGATGCTTGCCGATATCGCAGTAACAGATCTAAATGCCTTTTCCTCTCTTGTAGAAACAGCAAAGAACACCTGATAAAGAACCGGATATATGCAGGAGCGCCTAGAGGAAATCAGGTCTCAGGCCTTTGAGGCCATAAAATCAGCGTCCAGCGAGAAAGATCTTGAAAATATAAGAGTCAGGGTCCTTGGCCGTAAAGGGGAAGTGACTGTGGTCTTAAAGGCCATAGGAAAGCTTTCTGCCGAAGAACGTCCAAAGGTCGGGCAACTGGCCAACAAGCTCAAAAAGGAGCTAGAGGCAGCTATCAATGCCCGCAAGAAGGCGTTAAAGGACTTTCATGTCAGCGCCTTTATTCCAGGACTGGATCCTACGCTTCCAGGAAGGCAAAAACGGCTTGGCAGATTGCACCCCATCACACAGGTGATGAATCAAATATGTTCTGTATTTGAGAGGATGGGCTTTACTGTGGTCCAGGGTCCTGAGGTAGAACTTGACTTTTATAATTTTGAGGCCCTGAATATTCCTCCTGACCACCCTGCCAGAGACATGCAGGACACTTTTTATATTGACGACAAGGTCCTGCTTCGAACTCACACGTCCCCGATACAGATACGCGCTATGGAAAGGCAACAGCCCCCAATTCGTGTAATTGCACCGGGCAAGGTGTACAGGTGCGACTCAGATATAACCCATACCCCGATGTTCCACCAAGTGGAAGGTCTTATGGTGGACAGGGATGTCTCCTTTGCAGGTCTCAAGGGGGTATTGACCGCCTTTGTCCAACAGATATTTGATCCGAATACCCTGGTACGCTTCAGACCGAGCTTCTTCCCGTTTACAGAGCCCAGTGCGGAAATAGATATTCAGTGCGTCATATGCAAAGGCAAGGGCTGCAGGATATGTTCTCAGACCGGCTGGATGGAAGTGTTGGGTGCCGGCATGGTGCATCCAGAGGTGTTCAGGCACGTGGGTTACGATGCCGAACAATTTAGCGGCTTTGCATTCGGCCTTGGAGTAGAAAGAATCGCAATGCTCAAATTTGGTATTGACGACATCCGCCTTTTTTATGATAACGACCTGCGTTTCCTCCACCAGTTTTGATTAATAAAGTAATCTTATGCTAATCCTGACATCCTGGCTCAAAGAGTTTGTACATTTTACCGTGCCTTTAGAGACGCTGGCAGAAGATCTCACTATGAAAGGTCTTGAAGTAGAAGAGATGGAGTTTTTCTACAAAGGACTGACTCCGGTCGTAGTATGCGCAGTCAAGAAGATCGTCACTCACCCCCATGCGTCGCATTTAAAGGTCTGCACGGTAACAACAGGCGAACAGGATTTTGACGTCGTTTGCGGGGCACCTAATGTAGAGAGAGGGATGTTGGCAGCTCTTGCAAGGCCTGGAACCGTTTTATCCGATTGTACGACGGTGAAACCTTCTAACCTTTATGGAATACTTTCTGATGGAATGCTTTGTTCAGAGGCTGAACTTGGTATCGGTGAAGATAAAACAGGAATACTTAAACTGGAACCCGCCCACGGATGCAAACCGGGAAAATCTCTTATAGATGTTATGGGACTGTGCGACTGGATCCTGGATATTGCCGTTACGCCAAACCGTCCTGACTGTCTCAGTATCATGGGAGTCGCCAGAGAGGTATCCGCCATATACGGCATCCCCCTGACAATACCTCAATCAACAGATCAACAGATCAACAGATCAACAGATCAACAGATTCCCATTTCCATAGAAGCCCCTGACCTGTGTGGTAGATATACGGCTGCCGTAATGGAAGGGATTAAGATCGGTCCTTCCCCTCACTGGATAGCCATGAGATTACAGGCTAGTGGAATAAGGCCGATAAATAATGTAGTGGATGTGACAAACTACGTATTGATCGAACGAGGGCAACCGCTCCATGCCTTTGATCTCGATAGGCTAACAGGACCGGTTATTGAAGTCAGGACAGCAAGGCCTGGAGAAAAAATAAAGACAATTGACGGAAAGAACAGAGAAATCCGGCCGGACATGTTGGTCATTGCAGATGCAGAGAGGCCAGTGGCTTTGGCCGGTGTCATGGGTGGAGCTGAAACCGAGGTCAATGATGATACGAGGCGTATACTCCTTGAAAGTGCATGGTTTATTCCAACGCAAGTAAGAAGAACATCGAAGGTCCTTAGAATGACTACCGAGTCCTCATACCGGTTTGAACGGGGAGTTGACCCGGAAGGGGTAATAAGTGCACTTTACAGGACAGTGGAACTTGTTGGTCAAATAACCGGCGGCCGTCTGCTTGGAGAAATCAAGGATGTTTATCCAAAACCATATAAATCTGAATATCTGTCTCTTCGTCCGGAAAGGGTCAACACACTGCTCGGTACAGGGCTTGGATCTGGACAGATGGCCCAATTTCTTGAAAGGATTGGTATTGAGCTCGACCACATTGATGATCAAATAATAAGAGGAATGGCACCCACATACCGTCTTGATCTGAAAGAAGAGGTAGATCTTGTAGAGGAAATAGCCCGACTCTACGGCTTTCCTGATATACCGACTCATGTACCACGGGCAGGAATTGCTACCAGGGCTCCGGAACCGTCTCAAAAACTTGTTGAAAGGATAAGAAGCATTCTTACATCTCTGGGAATGACCGAGGTAATCTCATATAGTTTTATGTCTCCAAGGGAAATAGAGGTCTTGGGCCTGGATAAAAATGATCCAAGGATGCGAATGCTGAATGTGCAGAATCCCTTGAACGACGATCAGTCAGTAATGAGGACCAGCATTATCCCCTCACTTATGGAGACGGTAGCCAGAAACCAGTCGAAGCGCAATATGGACCTTGGACTTTTTGAGATTGGCACTGTATTTTATGCAAGGGAAGCGGGCGAACTTCCCTTTGAAGAACAGAGAATAGCTGGCCTGTATACAGGAGCGCGTTATCCCGAATCGTGGTCATGGCCTAGTGAGCAAGTAGATCTTTTTGATTTAAAAGGAGCTCTGCAAGGAATGCTTCAGGCCCTTGGAATATCCGGGTGGAAAACCTTATTGAAGACGGCAGATGGTCCTTTTTATCTGCAGGGGGCTTCAGCCAGTATAGTATGGAAAGAAAATAAAGTCCTGGGCAACTTTGGCCAAATCGATCCGAATGTTTTGGAATTTTGGGGTATAGAAGGACCGGTATTTATATTTGAACTCTCTTTTAATGCCTTAGAAAAAGCCGCGTCCCAGCAACTTAAATTTACTCCCCTTGCCAAGTATCCTGCTGTGGAAAGAGATGTTGCGGTAATTGTCCCCGACAGGCTTTCAGCTCAGGATCTGCTGGAATATATTTCCGGCCGGGGCATGGAGCTTCTGGAAGAAGTCCGGATCTTTGATATTTACAGGGGGAAACCTGTTCCAGAAGGCTCAAAAAGCATAGGCATGCGCTTTACATACAGGGCCTTTGATCATACACTCTCAGATCGTGAGGTTTCGAAGGTCCATGATCCAGTTGTCAGCTCTATTCTTAAATCCTTTAAGGCAAATCTGAGGAACTGATGAGCGCTTTGACCAAGCGGGAAATCGCTGAGACAGTAAGCAATGAACTTGGCTATTCCATGCGTGTCAGCCAGCAATTGGTCAATGCGGTCTTCAGCCAGATCAAGGCATCACTTATCAATGGCGATCAAGTAAAAATTGTGAGGTTTGGTACTTTATGCAGTGTGCAAAAATTAGCACGCAGAGGGACTAACCCTGTTAATGGAGAGCCTATTATTATTCCCGCCCAGCGTACAGTGGTTTTCCACCCCAGCCGAGCACTTAAGAGGACCATAAATGCCAGAAAAGGGGAAGAAATATTACCGGATAGGTGAGGTAAGTGAGCTAATCGGGGTTGAAGCTCATGTACTTCGCTATTGGGAAGGCGAATTTCGGCAAATTCGTACTCACAGGGTTGCAAAACAACGTCTTTACAGGATTGAAGATATTGATTTTATAAGGCATATAAAGACACTACTTTATGATCAAGGATTTACCATAGCCGGTGCCAAGAGGCGGATCGCAGAAGAACAAAAAATGAAGAATGGCGGCGACTGCACAGATGAGTTGCTCAGGGAAATCAGGCATGGACTAATTGCCATCAATGAGATGATCGATCCAAAAAATGGATGACAGCCAGCATAAAGAACTTAAGCGCCTCAGGCAGCGAATTGATGAAATAGACGTTGAGCTTGTAGGCCTTCTCCAGGAACGTCTGAAGGTGGCGGAAGAGATCGGCCGGACTAAGGCAGAATTCTCCCAGCAGCCCCTTGATCTCTCGCGTGAACGCGAAGTAATACAGCACATTTTAAAACAAAATGCAAAAAAATTTCCTCCGGGAGGTCTAAGGATCATATTCGGAGAGATAATATCCGCCTGCAGGAACGCCCAACGGCCAGCCAGGGTGGGATATTTAGGCCCTGAGACAACTTTTAGCCATATGGCAGCAGCTCGGTTCTTTGGCCATGCCCCTGAATTTATTCCGATGGAGAACATTACCGAGGTATTTGAAGAAGTAGAACGAGGACGTACAGACTATGGAGTGGTGCCTATAGAAAATTCGGTTGAGGGGACTGTAGCCTTGGCCATGGACGGGCTTTGCGATTTTAAGGTCAAGGTATGCGGAGAAGTTTATCTGCCTATTGTTCACGACCTTATCAGTCAGAGCGGCAGAACAGACAAGATACGCCGTATTCTTTCCCATCCCCAACCCCTGGCTCAGTGCAGAAGATGGCTGCAACATAACATGCGGGCAATCCCCACAGAAGCAGTGGTCAGCACTGCACAGGCCGCCCGGTGGGCAGCGGTTGATTCTTCCGTAGCGGCTATTGCCAGTCCCTTGGCAGCCCGCACATACAACCTTCAGACAGTCGACAGGCACATTGAGGACTTTGCAGGGAACACCACCCGTTTCCTGGTTCTCGGCAATGAGTGTCCCAAGCCAAGTGGAAAAGACAAGACCTCCCTGCTTTTAAGCCTTGAGGACCGTCCGGGTTCGCTTTTTAAGTTACTCGAGCCATTGGCAAAACTTAGAATAAATCTCACCAAAATACAGTCCAGACCGATAAAAAACGAGCCATGGAGATATCTGTTTTATGTGGATATTGAAGGCCATATAGAAGACCCGAATGTACAGAAAGGAATCAAAGTCATTCGAAAAGGCTGCGCCTTTCTGGAATGGTTAGGCTCTTATCCTATGGGGGAAATGGCGGCATCAGCCGCTAATCCTCTGTCTTAAATAAAGAACTGTCCCGCCCCCTCTTTATACTTTTCTTAAAAATCCTGGTTGCCTTAGTTACAACAAGTAATTAACCTGAAAAAGATGCAAGGAGGCAAAGAAGACATATTGAGCACCCAACAAATTGAATAAGCAAAGGTACTTTTAGATATTAGCAGGTATATAACAATATGAATGAAGACAAAAAAGTCTCCAGAAAACCGTGGGACGGAAGATTTGTGGAGGCCACTGAAAAAATGCTGGAGGGATTTTCAGCCTCAGTCCACTATGATTGCAGACTGTATCGTCAGGATATAGCAGGCAGTAAAGTCCATGCCCGCATGCTGGCAAGACAGGGGATTATTCCAGACAAAGATGCCGACGCCATAGATAACGGGCTTAGCCAGATAGAGGAAGAAATTGCGTCCGGAGACTTTGTCTGGAGCAACGAGCTTGAGGATATACATATGAACATTGAGCAGGCCCTTGTTGAGCGCATTGGAGAGGCAGGGAAAAGGCTCCACACAGCCAGAAGCCGCAATGATCAGGTTGCTGCAGATACCAGACTCTATCTAAGAGAAGAAATCGATCGCCTTAATAGACTACTTTCATTGCTGCAGAAGGCACTGCTGCAACAGGCAAGGGCCCACAAGGATCTTATACTACCTGGTTACACCCATCTCCAGAGAGCACAGCCGGTCCTCTGGCCACATCATATGTTGGCCTATTTTGAAATGTTTACGCGCGACAGGGATAGGCTCCAAGACTGCAGAAAAAGGGTAAATATTTGCCCCCTTGGAAGTGCTGCCCTAGCTGGAACCGGCTTTCCAATAGACAGAGAATACGTGGCTGAGCAGCTTGGCTTCCATGGAATTACTGCTAACAGCCTGGACGCGGTAAGTGACAGGGACTTTATTATCGAATTTCTGGCAACGGCAGGTATTATAATGGCCCATTTGAGCAGGCTATCTGAAGAACTGATTATATGGGCCTCTGCAGAATTCAGCTTTGTGGATCTTCCCGACGGCTTTTGTACCGGCTCAAGCATAATGCCCCAGAAAAAGAATCCCGATGTGCCAGAACTGGTCAGGGGAAAGACTGGCAGGGTATACGGCCACCTGATGTCTCTTCTTACTATTGTTAAGGGCCTTCCCCTTGCCTACAACAGAGATCTCCAGGAAGACAAAGAGGCGCTCTTCGACACGGTTGATACTGTATGCGCCTCAGTGGAGATAATGGCTGCCCTGGTGGTCAGGCTTGTCCCAAAGAAAAAAAATATCCACCGGACTGTGACACAGGGTTTTCTCACTGCCACTGACCTTGCTGATTACCTTGTAAAAAAAGGAATGCCTTTCAGACAGGCACATTCAATAGTGGGCAAGGCAGTTTTACGGTGTATTTCCCAAGGCAAAGACCTGGCGGAGATGAGCCTTGAGGACCTAAAGGCCTTTTCTTCCCTTATAGACGAAGATATATTTGAGGTACTGTCAATAGAGGGTTCTGTGGGGACAAGGCGTTGTCCCGGAGGTACGGCACCTGAACGAGTAACGGAGGCACTGGCAAAGGCGGAGAAAAAAATGACCTATGAATAATATCGTTCAGATAATTTTTTGGAAAAGGTTAACCATTTTTACCTTTTGCATTTTACTGGCATCCTGTGGACGCAAAGCGCCTCCTGTGCCCCCCGGTACCCTCCGGCCTGAGGCTATCAATGACTTAAGCTATACAATTATCCCGGATGGTATTGAGCTAAAATGGGGTGTTCCTGTAAGAAACAGAGATGACAGCCCCCTGGTCAGGATCAAAGGATTTAGGCTGTTAAAGGCAGAAATACCGCATGAGGAATATTGTGAGGATTGTCCTCCGCCTTTTGGGCAAATTATTGAAGTTCCATTTGATGCAGAACCGAAAAAGGCAAGGAAGATGGTATATGAAGACCGAACCGTGCGTTCCGGCATGCATTATATATACAAAGTCCGCACCGTAAAGGGATGGCTGAATGTCAGCGACACGTCAAATCAAGTCTCTTTGGCCTGGCACGTTTTACCATCCGCGCCTTCAGGATTCATCGTTCAATTGGCAAAAAGCGGGGTTTATCTCTCGTGGCAGGCACCATCAAAATGGACGGATGGCGGTCCTGTGGACAAAGAACTTTTATACAGGATCTACCGGGCCAGAAAGGGGACGGATAAATGGAAAATCCTCGCTGATTTAGTAGGTTCCACAGACTATCTCGATCTCTCGACAAAAAAGAGGACCCGTTATCAATACAAGGTGGGGGCGGTCCTGCCATATCACGGCACCGAAATTGAGGGACCTTGTACGCCTGAAACACCAGTGCATCCGGCAGATATTATCCCGCCGGCAGCGCCTGTTGATCTGGTTGCTGTCCGGGCTCCCAGGGGAATCGAACTCTTCTGGCAGGGGAAAACAGAGTCGGACATTTCAGGCTATATTGTATACAGAAAAGGACCGAATGACTTACTAGACAAGCTTAACAACAAACCCTTACCTCTATCCAGATTCGTGGACCGGGCTATCTTGCCCAGTGGACTATATACATATTGGGTAACTGCAATTGACAAGGCGGATCCAGCTAACGAAAGTCCTTTGTCCAACCCTGCAAAGGTGGAGGTGGTTGAAGAAAGACCGAATGAGCAATGAATCATTTCCACTATAAAGATAAAGAACTGTACTGCGAAAACATACCGGTCAAGGAGATAGCAAATAAGGTAAAGACACCTTTCTATCTTTACAGTTCCGCTACTCTGACCCATCATTTCAACGTCTTTGATAAGGCCTTTTCAGGACACCCGCACTTGATATGTTTTGCCGTCAAGGCAAATAGTAACCTGACTGTATTAAATCTTCTGGCAGAACTGGGGGCCGGCGCCGACATCGTTTCAGGAGGGGAGCTTTACAGGGCACTCAAAGCAGGAATCCCGGCAGACAAAATAGTATATTCCGGTGTTGGCAAGACGAAAAAAGAGATCCGCGAGGCCGCAAAGGCGGATATCCTCATGTTTAATGTAGAGTCTATGGCAGAGCTGGATGCCATCTCCAGACAGGCGCGATGCCTTAAACGCCGCATCAGAATCTCTTTCAGAGTAAATCCTGATGTAAACGCAAATACCCATCCCTATATTTCCACCGGTCTTAAGAAAAACAAGTTCGGCCTGCCCATGTCTCAGGCCCTGGAGGCCTACAAGGTTGCATCTAGCAGAGATGAGCTTGACATAGTGGGAATAGATTGTCACATAGGCTCCCAGCTAATCCAGGTCGAACCCTTTGTAGACGCAATAAGGAGAATTAAATTCTTACTCCGGAAGCTTGATGACTTTGGAATAAAGCTCAATTTCATCGACATAGGTGGCGGCCTTGGCATAAAATATCAGGATGAAATTCCACCCAAGCCTGACGCTTACGCCAAGGCACTCCTCTCTGAAATCAAGGATCTTTCTCACTGCCTGATTATAGAACCAGGAAGGTCAATTGTCGGAAACGCCGGCATTTTAGTAACAAAGATATTATATACCAAAGATACGGAGGAAAAGCGGTTTTATATCGTTGATGCCGCCATGAATGACCTTGCCCGCCCCGCTCTTTACGAAGCATACCACGAAATTCTACCTGTAATAAAGACCGATGCTCATTTACATCCAGCAGACATTGTGGGGCCAATATGTGAAACCGGGGACTTCCTTGCCAGAGAGCGACCCATGCCGGATCTTAACCAAGGCGGTTTGCTGGCGATCATGAGTGCCGGGGCTTACGGTTTTAGCATGTCTTCCAACTATAACTCGAGGCCTCGAGTTCCAGAAGTCATGGTAAAGGACGATCACTTTAAGGTAATCAGAAAACGTGAAACCTATGCACGCCTTCTGCTCGGAGAGACCATTTGGTGATCTGTTATGCAGCACCTTTCTTTTAAAAAAATGCACGGAAGTGGAAATGATTTTATCCTGATAGACAACCGTGAAGGCAAGATAAGGGACTCCCAAGGACCTAATCTGGCCGCACTTCTGTGCAGGCGCAAGTTTGGAGTGGGAGCGGATGGACTTATACTCATCGAGAATTCTGACAGGGCGGACTTCAAATGGCATTTTTTCAATGCCGATGGCAGCACAGCAGAAATGTGCGGAAATGGCGGACGTTGTGCAGCAAGATTTGCCCATCTTTCAGGCATTGCCCCGAAGAAACTCCGTTTTGAGACAGAGGCAGGAATCATACACGCCGATGTCGAGAATTCCATTGTAAAGCTTCAGCTTACTCGACCAAAAGATCTCAAGCTGGATGTGCCCATTAAGATCCACGATAAGACCTTTTCTCTTAATTGCCTGAACACCGGCGTACCACATGCAGTATATTTAACTCCGGACCTGGAATCAATCCCTATATTAGAATGGGGACGACTCATAAGGTTTGATCCATTCTTTCAGCCCGCAGGCACTAATGTCGACTTTGTTCAAATATTCGACAGGCAGACTATCCTTATTCGGACCTATGAAAGGGGGGTGGAAAATGAGACACTGGCCTGTGGTACCGGAGCAGTGGCCGGTGCCATACTTTCTGCCTGCAAAAATATGACCGAGAGCCCGGTCAAAGTCTCGACACGTAGTGGCGAGATACTAACCGTCTACTTCCGTCTAGACGGCAGGGAAGTCAGAGATGTCTTCCTTGAAGGAGAGGCTGTCCTGGTCTACTCAGGGAAAATCAATACCACTGCCATATAGGACCATCAGTTAGAATGGGCGGCTCAGTGTTTGATTCCTGAGGGACAACACCGGAAGCTTGGTCTTCCGCAGTCTTGATTTCTCGTGGTTTATCAGGAAATACTGAGGCAGAAGCTGCATTTTGAACAGACGTATCCTGGCTTCCCCACGGTTTTCTAATCCAGGAGAACCAGCCTTTTTTATCTTCTTTATCTGCGGTCTCGGTTTTCGACGGCAGGCAGGAAAGGGTTGAGGCTGGATCTGGAAGGGGTTCGGGCGGCATAGGTGGAAGTCCCTGAGTATATAACTCCCCGGCTGATAAGTCGGGAATCTGCTCTAATTCGCCGGAGTCCCTGTCGGATTGCTTGACCAGTAAGTCCGGATGCATCCTTGCTATTACCAGATTTTCATTCTGAGCTGTTTCCTCTTGCGACAATTTTTGAGGAACTTCTTGCTCGTCCTTGGTATCAGATTCTGCTTTCACTGATTTTGGAACATTCATGATTTGGTTTGCTGCTTGAGTTGCAAAATCTTCGATTCTGGGCGGTACTTCGTCAAGAGATACAGGAGAAAAGACAAGAGAATATAATGGAGACTCGGAATCTACCTGCAGTAAGTCCATGTCTATTGTTATATGCTCCCCTTCCGAGATCAGCTTGCCGGTGATAACATAGTCCACCCTTAACTTACCGGCCATCTCTCTTATATCTGGAAAGGAGATGGCCCCCTGTTTCTTGCCGGTTATATACTGGATCTCAAGGGAATCCATAACGGACATGCCGTCCGAGGCCAGAGTGGCCAGACTGCTGCTCAAAACCTCTTCTATAGCAGGACCAACAAAAGAAAACTGACCTGCGGAACTGATATCAAACGGAAGCACTGCGACCTTGACTTCACGCTGAGCAGCTTCGAGACTTATTATAGGGCAAATAATAAAAGCAATAAATAGACCAGGTCCTGCCCTAAATATTCCTTGAATAATATTTTTCATCACGTTTATTTAGTCCTTTGTGACACACCAAAACCCGTAATCAATCTCTTATTGTACAGGCTTGCTCATGCCCTGTTTCCCTACCTCATGGTTTGGTGCCATAAGATTCTGTCTCTTCATCTTTTCAATCAGGGTGGTTCTGTTCATACGCAACAACTTGGCAGCCCTGTTCTTGACCCAACCTGTTTGTTCCAGGGCCTGAAGAATTAAAGTTTTTTCAAGATTTATCACGGCGGAGCTGAGAGAAAGTCCATCGGTCGGCAGGACACCCATGGACAAATCTGCGCCTATAGGCTTTCCGGACGTCTTTAAAATCCTGTCGGGAATATCTTTAACCGTCAGCACAGGGCCGTCGGCAAGTATCACCATGCGCTCTATTGTATTTTCGAGTTCTCTCACATTGCCTGGCCACCCGTAGCTTTCCAGATATCTAATTACGTCCTTTTCTATACCTTCTACGCGTATCTTTTTACCAGAACAGAATTTCAGCAAGAAATGCTGAATTAATAAAGGAATATCCTCAGGACGTTCCTTTAATGGAGGTATATGTATGGGTACCACATTCAGACGATAGTATAAATCGTCTCTGAAACTACCGTTATTAACAGCCCTTTCAAGATCCACGTTGGTGGCCGCAATTATCCTGACATCGACATGTATGGTCTTGGTTCCGCCAACCCTTTCAAACTGCCGTTCCTGCAGGAAACGCAAGAGCTTGACCTGAAGAACCGGACTCATATCTCCAATTTCATCTAAAAAGACTGTTCCTTTATTTGCAAGCTCAAACCGACCTATCCTGGTACTGAGTGCGTGGGTAAATGCCCCTTTTTCGTGGCCAAAGAGTTCACTTTCCAAAAGTTCTGCGGGAATGGCAGCGCAATTCACAGGCACAAATGGTTTGTCCTTACGTTCACTGTTGTAATGTATTGCATGAACGATAAGCTCTTTCCCTGTACCTGATTCGCCGGTAATCAAGACCGTGCTGTCTACTTTGGCAACTTTTCCTACCAGATCAAAGACCTCCTGCATTGCCTTGCTGACACCAACTATGCTTTCAAAACCGTGGATATCTCGTAGTTCCTGTTTAAATAACCGATTCTCCCTCTTGAGTTCTCTGAATTCAAGAGCCTTTTCCACTATGAGAATGACCTCTCCCAGTTTGACGGGCTTTGTAAGGTAATCAAAGGCCCCTTGACGCATGGCCTCTACAGCCCCCTGTATGGTCCCAAAACCAGTCATAATTATACAGATTGTCTCCGGAGAATACTCTTTAAGAAAGTACAGGACATCCATTCCATTCTTGATAGGCATATAGAGGTCTGTAATAACTAAATCGAAAAAATTCATGCCGCATTTATCTATAGCCTCTTGGCCGTTACAAGCCACATCTATATTAAAGCCCTCACGTTTTAAGATTTCAGATATGCTTAATCGAATTTCAGGGGCATCGTCTACCACTAGTATTGATTCGTTGCGCATCTTATTCTTCCCTGTTGTCTATCCTGTGAGGCTGAAGGCATCTTGAAACAATTAAGGATTGTACTATTACCATAAAAATAGAAAAGGTCTAAAAATCTCCTGCATCTCAAAATAATCCTTGTACAGGGTTCGCGATCTATAAGAACTGAAGTCACGACTTTGTAATAATCGCCGCAGCTGATAAAGAAACACAATCCTCCCTTTGATTGGATTGAAGGACCATTTTTAACAAATAATTTAATTGAAATTACATAAATCAGTGATAAATGTCAATTTTTTGTGACATTTTTTTGACGTTTTATGATGCCACCGACGAACTGGTATTCCATTTCGAAAAAACTGGTATGATAGACCAAAATCTGATGAATACAGCACAAAACAATTCTCATCTTCCGGTTTACGCCAATGCCGTTAAGGTGAGCAAATATAAACCTTCCTATTTTTTAACACCATATTGAACATGTTTGAATGGATCAAAAGACGACTCAATAAAATTTGCAGTCCAGCCCTGGACTGGGTCCAGATTGAGGTAACAACCTATTGCAATGGCTCCTGTATCTATTGTCCCCATACCATAATGAGGCATAGTTGGGCACAAAAACACATGCCAATGGAACTTTTCTGTACATTGGTTCCTTTTCTCGAATATACGGATTTGGTTTACCTACAGGGGTGGGGGGAACCGCTACTGAACGACCACCTGTTTGACATGCTCCGAATTTGTAAAAATCAGGGAAAACGCACCGGTTTTACGACAAATGGAATGCTTCTGAACGAAGATATGTCTCGAAGGTTGATTGATTTGGATTTAGACATCATAGGTATTAGCCTTGCTGGCACCAGTGCCAAAACTCATGACCGAATCCGCAAAGGGACCCATTTCAGCAAAATCATTTCCCAGGTTGAAACACTGTGCAAAATTAAGGCTGAAAAAAATGCTAGTCGTCCCAATGTGCATCTTGCCTATCTAATGATAAAATCTAATTTCCATGAACTTGAAGAGATTATCTCTCTTGCAAAAAGGGTTGAGGCAAAACAGGTGGTAGCCAGCAATCTGAGTCTTATCGTTGATCCAAAACTCTCGGCAGAGGCCATCTTCAATGATACAGTACATACTGATTACTACCGCGAGATATTGGATGAAATCAGAGATAAAGCAGCCCGTGAAGACATCATCTTTGATTATCACGGCCCCGGCCTTGACCATGCCTCTCTCCGCTGCCGTGAAAATGTCCGCCGTGCGTGCGTCATTAATGTTGAAGGCGAAGTGACGCCATGCGTTTTGACCAATCCCGTTCTTTCATCGTATTACATCTTTAATGGTGACTCCCTTCCGCTGACAGGAATGTCCTTTGGCAACTTATGGAACGAAAGCCTAACCCAGATCTGGAATAAAGAGGACTACACCAGATTCAGGGCCCTCTTTGATCCTGAGATAAAAAGAGAACCCGAGCAAATTCGGTCAGAGATGCCTCAACGCTGCTTAAAATGTTATAAAAGGCTGGGGGTTTGATGGAAGGCAGATAACCAACAATTCGGTTGGCACTTTTGCACATTGGGTTAAAGGGCACTAAGCCTTTATAATTCCATTAATGGAGAATCAGTTCGAAATTCCCCAAAATTCTTTCATGGCATAGTACACACATAGCAACCATACATACAACCATAAAAAACTGCGGAATTTGGAGAAATCATCAAAAATCACACACCAGGTTAGCAAAAATAAAAAGAGCTACGAGCAAAAGCCTGTAACTCTCTGATATCACTGGGGTGAGCGATGGGAATCGAACCCACAGCCTTCGGGGCCACAACCCGACGCTCTATCCGTTGAGCTACGCCCACCACTGATTTTTTTTGTATATTACCATATATTATTCAAATCTGCATACGCTCAATGCCCTCTGCAACCTACTTTTTCGAGACCGATGGACTTCAAATGAGAGGTCTTAAAATTCGACTATTAATATAAACTTCGTGCATCGTCTAAATCATGAAAAAAACAAAATCCCAATCTCAGTCTCATGGAATTCGGGTCGGAGCGCGCCTCTCTCTTTTACGAAAAAGTATTCGAACAGGGGTATGCTTTAGGCCCAATTGTTCTCGAAACTGGTTTGCCAGAAATCGTTCATATTGAGATGGTATAAAGTCAGGATAATTCGCAAATATCAGGAAAGTTGGAGGTTTTGATGCTATCTGCGTGGTATAGTATAGCCTCAGGTGGTGTCCCCTGGAGATGGGAGGAGTCCTTTTTGCCAATGTCTTTTGCAGGGCACTGTTGACTCCGCCTGTATTAATTAACTTATTAAAATCAACATATACATCGTCTATCAATGGCAAAATCCGGTTGACATATTTCCCGGTGAGTGCTGAAATATTTCGGTGGGGAGAATATGGAATAAACCGTTTTGCCTGCTCAAGTTCCCTGGATCTTAATTTTGCTAATCTCTGGTCTTGCTGAAGCAGGTCCCATTTGTTGAACAGGGTAATACATGCCCGTCCATATCTTTCTGTGTAGCCGATCAAACGCTTATCCTGATCTGTAATTCCTTCTGAAATATCCATTACAATAAGGACAATATCACAGCCCTTTATAACATTAATAGCCTTAATGATACTGAATTTTTCTATCTTATTATTGACCCTGGCCTTTCGCCTTATGCCTGCGGTATCAGTAAGTAGAATGTCCTTTCTGCCAGGTCGCTGAATAAGTGTATCTATGGAATCTCTGGTAGTACCCGGCAAATCCGTAACAATCATCCGAGGTTCACCCACCAGCCTGTTAAACAAGGAGGATTTGCCGGTGTTTGGTCTACCGATTAAGGCCACTTTTATTGGCTGGTCCCCATCCTGCATAGTTTCCGAAGGCAAGCCTTCCAGGTTCGCCGAGGAATCTTCCAGAGGCCAATTGATGTGCTTAAGCACATCAATGACTCTTGTCATAAGAGCATCTGTTCCCTTCCCATGTTCAGCCGAGACTGGAATGATTTCGCTCACACCCAATTCATAAAATTCGCTCAGATTGAGTTCAAGAGAAGGATTATCCACCTTGTTTATTACTATTAAATATGGTTTCTTATATGAACGCAGTTCATCGATAATCTCCCTATCCGCCAAAGTGAGGCCTTCTTTAACATCCAGAATTATCAAAAGCAGATCAGATTCTTCCACTGCCTTTAAGCTTTGTTCACGGACAATTTGAGATATCGTGTTTAAATTAGATGATTTATCTATGCCACCAGTATCTATAAGTTGCATCGTAAGACCATCTTGTTTGAGTTCTGCATATCGGCGGTCTCTGGTGAGCCCTGGAAGCGAATCTACCAGTGCATCTCTTGTGTGGGTAAGCCGGTTTAGAAGTGTAGATTTCCCCACATTTGGCCGTCCTATCAGTGCAACCTTCGGCATTATTTTTTTGTTTTTGGGCCTGGAATTCATGTTGCTGTAATAAAGCCACCTTGTTTTAAACAGAGTCATCACCCGCGCCATGGAAACCACTACTGAGATTTTTTTATGTGTATAAAAGGCACGACGATCTGGCTAATAATATACTGAATATAGTGCAACCAGCGAAATTTTCACTGATTATTATTTTGTTGTATTATAGAACTGTGCTTGACGATAACCTAAGTAGTCATCTAATCTGTAAAGGGTATCCAGCTCTTTTTATGGTATTTGTCGCACCCTAAATTTTTTTGTGAGATTGGAGCGAGGTGACAATTATGTCCCAAAAACGTATTTTAGTCCTTCTTGCCCCAGGCTTTGAGGAACTTGAGGCAATAGCTGTTATTGATATTTTAAGAAGGGCTGGGCTCGAGGTTGTATCCGCAGGTACGATTTCAGGACCAATCATTTCAGCCCGCAATGTGGTCATTTTGCCCGACAAGTTGCTTGATGAGGTAAAAGAAGAAGTCTTTGATTTGATAGTTCTGCCAGGCGGTTTAGTCGGGACAGAAAACCTTGCCAAGGACCAGAGGGTACTGAAGATACTTAAAAATCAACTGGGTTCAGGCAGAAGTGTGGGGGCAATATGTGCTGCTCCGACGATCCTGGAACGCTATGACCTTGCCCACGGGAAAACCATCACATGTCATCCGACATGCAGAGCCGCAATAAAGAAGGCCAGGTTTTCAGAAGATCGTGTGGTCGGAGATGGTCTCCTTGTGACAAGTCAAGGTCCGGGTACGGCCATTGAGTTTGCCTTGAAGCTTGTTGAACTGTTGGTGGGAAAAGACAAAATGCTTGATGTCAATAGTGGTATCTTGGCCCGAATTAATTAATTATTTTGCTTAAAAAGCCGTTATGACAAGGAAACACGAGTCCGAAAAGACCACAGATAAAATTCTTAACCTGCCGCCTCCAAATAATGAATCAGGAGGCCTGGTCCCCATTGGGCCCCTGGGACCTCTTCAACAATATCTTGCAGAGGTCAGCCGGTATCCCTTGCTGAGCCGAGAAGAAGAGGAGACCCTTACCAAGGAATACTATAAAACCAGAGATCCAAAGCTGGCTTCGAAGATCGTTACTGCAAACTTGAGGCTGGTTGTAAAAATAGCCTTGGATTTTCAGAAATTCTGGATGCAGAATTTTTCAGATTTAGTTCAGGAAGGAAATATTGGATTGATGCAGGCAATAAAAAAATATGACCCATATAAGGGTGTAAAATTTTCATATTATTCTTCTTTCTGGATCAAGGCATATATACTCAAATTTGTTATGGACAATTGGCGCTTAGTAAAGATCGGAACCACCCAGGCTCAACGAAAACTTTTTTATAATCTTGGTAAGGAGAAAAGCCATCTTCTTGCTTTAGGCTTTGAACCGGTGCCTAAGCTCATTTCTGACCGCCTTAATGTTCCAGAAAAGGATGTAATTGATATGGAACAGCGAATGGGGTCGTGGGAGCTTTCCATGGACGCCCCTGTCAAGGACGGCTCTGAAGATAAATACCTGGATTTTTTCCCGGCCGACGTTACGTCGGTAGAAGCCGACGTAGCCAGGAAAGAGATAAAAGCCAGCCTCAAGGAGCATCTTGCAATTTTTGCAGAACAACTCCATGGAAAGGAGCGCGTTATATTCGTGGAGCGGCTTTTAACCGAAGAGCCCAAAACCCTTCAGGAACTCGGAACCGTTTTTGGGGTTTCAAGAGAAAGGGTGAGACAAATAGAGACCAGGTTAAAAAAGAAGTTGCGGAAATTTCTGCAAAAAAGAATTCCGGATTTAGGTTCTTATCCAGAGGGTATTGAAGACGTATGATTACAAGCCTTTTTCATTTTTTGATCAAACTTTTTTTCATTTTGGCTATTCTTCTTATGGTATTCCCTGCCAATGTCATGGCCAAGGCGAACCCATCCCGCAGTGCAGCCTACACCTATTATCTACAGGCAATTATGGAGAAGGCGTCAGGCAGGCTTTCAGATGCCTCGATTTCCCTTAAAAGTGCCCTGGCCGTTGATCCTGAATCTGTAGCAATCATGGAGGATTTGGCCAAAGTAGCAGCCAGTATAGGTAATCTGCAGGAGGCCGAGCAATGGGCTGAACAGGTCATGGCCCTTGAAGCAGACAACCTGGACATGAAGATGGTGCTCGCTCGAATTTATGCTAATAAAAACCGTGTGGTCGAGGCGTTAGAGCTCTTGGAGTATGTACTGGGCGAAGAAGCCGATAACATGGAGGCACTGTTTTTAACCGGCACTATTTACGCTAAGGCCAAGCAGTATCCAAAGGCTATTGAAATCATGGAAAGGGCTGCCGAACAGGAAGGAAGGCAATCTTTTATGGCACATTATTATCTGGGAAGGATATATCGTGATGCCGGCAATCTTACAAAGGCCGAGGAACACCTCAACGAGGCATTAAGGCTGAATCCACAACTTATGATAGTATATCAGGATCTGGCTGATGTTTATAGAAGGCAGGGAAGGATAGATAAAGCTATTGATTCCTGCAGGGCGCTGCTGGATCAACAGCCAAATGATCGTGAGACTCAAGAGCGGCTCTTGATGCTATTAATTGAAGAAAAGCGAGCAGATGAGGCATTTTCAGAATTTTGGCAACTCAAGCGGTTATCACAAAATTACCCTGCCATCGGATTTAATGTCGCCGTACTATGTATTTATAATAAAATGTATGATGAGGCATTATCGATACTTAAAGAAATGGCTGATGCCTATCCTGATCAGGGTCAAATTTTTTACTATATGTCAATTGTCTATGAGCAGAAAGGCGATATTGATGCGGCCACAGAAATACTTGAATCCATTCGAATCGATGATGAACTTGCCGTGGAAGCGAGGGTTCGCTTGGCATACCTGCTTAAAGAAAAGGGGCAACTCGATCAGGCATTGCACCTTATTGAAGAAGGCCTGACAGATCGTCCCAATACCAAGCACTGGGTTATCGCCCTTGCCATTCTATACGATGCGGCAAAAAGGCTGCAAGATTCCGAGGCTATTCTTCGTAAGGCATTGGACACAGACCCGTACGATAAGGAGTTATTACTACAACTTGCAATAGTACTGGATAAGTTGGGGCAGAGAGAGCAGGCTATTGAGTCTGCTAAAAAGGCGGTGGAAAAGTCTGAAGACTATGCAGAAGCCCTTAACTTCCTGGGATATACCTATGCTGAAGAGGGAATTAACCTGGATGAGGCTGTAGTTCTGATAAAAAAGGCACTTTCTATTCAGCCGGACGACGGTTACATCATAGATAGTCTAGGGTGGGCATACTTCAAAAAGGGCAAATATGACCAGGCCATTTTATACCTCAAGAAGGCACACGATTTAATTTCTGATGATCCGATTATAGCAGAACACCTTGGCGATGCCTATATGGCCGTGGAGAATTTCCATGAGGCATTACAGACCTATCATAAGGCCCTTGAACTGTTGAAGGAGTCAGACGACAAACCAAGGTTGAGAAAAAAAATACAGGATGCGGAAAGGTAATTTCTTGGCTTAGTGGACCGTTAACATCATTTGTCATAGGCGAAACCGGATATTTTATATAAGCTGTTATCTGTTTTAAAGGCCGCTATATATCGCGTTTATCTCATAGGTGATATGCCATATAATGTGTATATCTCATTATATAAAATATCAAGTGCTGAAATGTAGTCCTTGACGCAGACAATATAGATGTTAAATTGATACTATTGTGAGGAATTACTCTAATATGTGTGTCAATTATTTGCGTTGTCTATGCGTGACTTTGTTGATCGCCGGCCTTCTTTTGCTCTTTACGTCATGTAAGGACGCTCAAGTCACAGGAGAATATAATAACCCCTATACTCCTGATGAAATTAAAACTATGTTGTCCTACCATGGTGCCCTGGTCGCCAAATTTGATGGTAATCAGTGGTATTTCCTTTCCGGTGACCGCTGGATCAAGCTGGAAAATGCCCAAGCCTACAAATATGCCTTGCTCTCTTCCAGGCATAGAGCTTCGAAGTTTTAGTATAATCTGAAATCCATTTTTTATCTTGCGATCTGCCTTGGTAACCTATTTTTTCCTTCCTCTTGAATCCTTGAGGCGCAAATTTTTTGGTTCCGGCCTGGCCGGGTGAAGGGGCCTGTTTATGAATAATGATTTCATGAAGAAATTGGGAACGGATGACGTCCTTTGGGACCTTCGGGATCTGTACCAAGGCATTGATGATTCCAGAATCCATGATGACATGGAGAAATGTAAGAAATCAGCCATTGAGATTGTAGACAAATATTCCGGCAGGATATCAGAGCTCACCGCTGTCGAACTCTTTGATGCCGTCAGTAAATATGAATACTTTAATATTATTTTGGGAAAACTCAGCGCATTTGCCTATCTATATTTTTCAACCCATGTCAATGATCCGGAGGCCGGGGCCTTTTTGCAGAGAATCAACGAATTCTGCAGTATGGTGAATAAAGACGTGGTGTTCTTCGATATCGATTGGGCAAACGTTCCTGATGAGAAAGCGGACGACTTGCTCGCAGATCCCGTACTAAAGCACTACAGGCATTATTTGCAGTCAGCCCGGCGATACAAACCTCATCTTCTCTCACAAACAGAAGAACAACTCATAATCGAGATCAGTCCGGCAGGTCGTTCAAGTTGGATCAGCCTGTTTGAAAAGGTCTTGACAGCCCAGCGTTTTGGTAAAAAAGAACGCACCCAGGAAGAAGTACTGACCGATCTTTATTCTCCAGACCGCAAGGTCAGGAAAAATGCGGCAAAGGACCTCACGGATGGTTTGCACGCTCAATCAATTGTATTTACTCACATATTTAATACAGTGCTTGCCGACAAGATGATTTATGACAGGCTTCGGGACTATAGTAACTGGATCAAGTCCATGAACCTCGCAAATGAACTCGACGATAACACGGTTGATTCCCTGATTGCATCCGTAACTGATCGTTACGACATAGTCCAACGCTATTACGGTTTAAAGAAGCGCCTGCTTGGGCTGAAAGAACTCTTTGACTATGACAGGTACGCTCCTCTGCCTTATCTGCCTCCGAGGGTTGTTGACTGGGAGACAGGCAAAGAAATAGTACTCGATGCGTTTGGAAATTTTTCTCCCAGGATGGCCTCGATTGCTAATCGATTTTTTGACAAGTCATGGATACATGCCCCGGTGATACAGGGAAAGACCGGGGGGGCCTTTGCGCACCCTGTGGTTCCACAGGTCCATCCTTATGTGCTTGTAAATTTTACCGGGAATATTCGGGACGTTGAGACAGTGGCACATGAGCTTGGCCATGGTGTTCACCAGATCCTGGCAGGTGAACAGGGCTATTTAAACAGTCATACGCCCTTGGCTTTAGCCGAGACCGCCTCCGTCTTTTGTGAAATGCTGGTATTCAAAGATCTCATGAGAAATCTGGAAAGGCCGGAAGAAAAATTGTGGCTCGCTGCCGGCAAGATTGAGTCTATTTTTGCCACTGTATTTCGTCAGATTGCCATGAATCGGTTTGAAGACGAAGTTCACAGTGAGCGACGTTCAAAGGGAGAGCTTTCTCCAAAGGAGTTTTCAAATATTTGGGTCAGGACCCAGAAAAAAATGTTCAGGGACAGCGTAACCCTTACTGATGATTATGGTATCTGGTGGTCTTACATAGGACACTTTATCCATACACCAGGCTATGTATATGCCTATGCCTTTGGTGAACTGCTGGTCTTGTCTCTTTACTCTCTGTATGAAAAAGGAGAGCCGGATTTTGTCCCGCGCTATTTGAATCTATTGGCCTCGGGAGGAAGCGATACACCCTATGTGTTACTTAAGTCTTTTGGCATAGACCTCCATAACCCAGATTTTTGGCAGCAGGGTCTTCATGTCATTGATGATATGGTCAAGGAAATAGAGCAACTGACTATGGAAATAGGTATTGAATAATAGGCTCTACCCCCTGATTCAAATACAGGGATACCCGCGGGAGGTGGTCAAAAGCTCCTTATCCGTCCACAGTCAGGGCAGATCCATATTACATTATTGCTCATGCCCCACATATTTTCCTTAAGGCAGTCATCACAAATCTGAAAACCGCAAGGACAATTCCAGCAAAAAGGCAATTCTCTGTTACAGACATGGCAACGATACTTCTTCACCCTGCCCCAACGAGAGCTTTTGGAGCGGGGTCCAGGTTTTTTTTCTTTTTTGGTGTTTGACATTTATACTATGAAAAGCCGTTTATCAGGTTGTTCTTGTTCAAGTGCCGGGAAATTTATATGAAAGACTTTTAATTATTGGCATTCTTCATTTATCAGTTTACACTGTTTTTGAAAAAGCGTGTATTGTCGAATTGAATGGCGGTGTCGAAACTTGAAATTTGAAATCAGGTAACGCATCTACATCTTTGTGTTTTTCCCAATTTCAAGTTTCAAATTTCACTGCCAAAATACAAGATCAACAAAAGGATGTCTAATAATCAAAGGTCTTTTTCATGAATCCGGTATTGGATGCCATACATAAACGAAGGAGTGTGCGCGATTTTACCGCTGACACTGTAGAGCGCGAAACGCTTATACAAATTATCAGGGCAGGTACCCGGGCACCTTCGGGTCTCAACAATCAGCCATGGCGTTTCGCAATAGTAACGGACAAAGATCTCAAGGCCAGGATTGCCAAACTGACACGTTACGAAAAGGTTATAGAAGGTTCCAAGGCCCTGATTCCCATCTTTATTGACAGAGATGCCGTTTATCATGAACTAAAAGACTATCAGGCCATTGGTGCCTGTATTCAAAATATGCTTCTCGCCGCTTATTCATTGGGCCTTGGAGCTGTCTGGCTGGGAGAGATCCTGAAGAACTCCGATCAAGTGCGATATCTACTGGGTCTTTCAGAAAATTTCGCACTCATGGCAGTCCTGGCCCTGGGCCATCCTGCCCACAGGAAACAGACTTCAACTCGCAAATCGCTTGAAGAAACGATAATATTTGAAAAATAGCCAGTATAGGAGGATTAACAATGCGTTTTCACAGGAATTTATCAGTTGTCTTTTTCATTACCGCCTTAATCTTCTATCTGTCATTTTTTCTGCTTACTTCCTGTGCGCAGACGAGTTCATCGCAGGAAGGATCTTCTCAGGGATTTTCTGAAACTGTAACAAGTTCTGACAGCACAAATATCACTTATGAATTTCCGGATATTCCTATTCCCATAGAACTTGAGAAGGTGGAAGATAAGACAATGATTATTAAGACATCGGGCTTCCAGGGTGGAATGTTGATATATAAGGGCAGGATAACCGTAGTTTCATTGGTGGAATTTTTCATAAAATCCATGCCCGGCCATGGTTGGGTACTGGAAGGTACGCTGAACGCCAAGCGAAGCTTTCTCGCATTTTCCAAAGGGGGCAACTCCCATTGTCTTATACAGTTATACGAGGGGTCAATGGGTTTTAAAACTGAAGTTCAGATTTGGGTGAGCAAACCACTTGGCCAGTGATAATGTGAAACGGATTACCGGCTCAGAGATCTTATCAGAAAAGGCGCTATCCTATAAACCATTAAAGGGAAAGACAGTCCTTCTCGGAATAACCGGAGGGATTGCCGCGTATAAGGCGGCTGTTTATTCCAGGAAGATTCGTGCATTGGGTGCACGGGTAATACCAGTGATGACCTGTCATGCAACCGAATTTTTGTCCCCTATTACGTTCGCTGCCCTTACAGGTGAAAAGGTATATACGGATTTATTTTGCATAGAGGGTGCTGAAAACATCCCTCACATAGAGCTTGCCAAATCTGCGGACCTTTTTCTGGTGCTGCCCGCCACAGCAAATATAATCGGCAAAGCAGCAAATGGTCTGGCAGATGATTTTCTCTCCACATTACTTCTGGCATTCTCAGGCCCTGTATTGTTTTTCCCATCAATGAATCCTGTCATGTATGCACACCCTGCAACTCAGACAAACATGGAACGCCTTAAAACACTTGGCTATGGAGTAATAGAGCCAGAGACGGGAGAAACGGCCTGTGGAGATTCGGGTCGGGGCAGACTGGCAGACTGGCCCGTTGTGAAAGAGCCTATATTAAAGGCAACCACTCTACAGACACTGAAAGGAATAAATGTCCTGGTATCTGCCGGGCCCACCAGAGAATATCTGGATCCTGTGCGATATATCTCCAATCGCTCCTCAGGACTCATGGGCTATGCTGTGGCAAGGGTTGCGGTCAGGCGCGGCGCGAGAGTGACTCTTGTGAGTGGTCCGGTCTCACTCCCACCTCCTCCGGGGATGAAGCTCTGCCCCGTGGAGACCGCCGGTGAAATGGGAGACACAATCAGCAAACTTTCGCAAAATGTTCATGTAATCATTATGACTGCCGCAGTGGCCGACTACGCTCCGGCTGCTAGAGCCGATCGAAAAATCAAAAAAGACACTTCTGAACTGCGAGTAGATCTTGTAAGGACAACTGATATCTTGTCGCAACTGGTAAAGGACCGCAGGGACGGACAGATAATCGTTGGCTTTTGCGCAGAGACCCAGGATCTTAAAGCACAGGCCATAAAAAAAATAAGGCTTAAGGGAGCGGATTTGCTGATTGCCAATGATGTGTCCCGGCCCGATAGCGGCTTTGATGCATTAAACAACAGGGTCTTCATTGTCTCCTCTGATGGCGATATAGAGCCCCTGCCCCTTTTGCACAAGGAAGAGGTAGGAGAGAAGATTTGGGATCGAATTCAAAATATGCTTCCACAGACAGTATGATTATTTATTGACACTGTGGTTTGGTTTTAGTATCAGAAAAATACATTGCCGGAGTGGTGAAACTGGTATACACGCTGGACTCAAAATCCCGTGGGCTTCGGCCCGTGCGAGTTCGACTCTCGCCTCCGGCACCAGAATTTTTTAAAAGAAAAATCCTTAGACTTTCCCGATCCCTGGCCAAACCGCTTCAAGCAGGGACTGTACACCCTCCCCTGTTCGGGCAGAAATAATCAGGGGTTTATCAACAAATCCGGGAAGCCTCCGGTAGATAGCCTGCACCTGCCTCTGCCTTTTGGGCTGAGATATTTTGTCCGCCTTGTTAAGTACTAACCATATATGTTTATCCAGGGCATGCAGATATTCCAGAAGATCAAGGTCCAGCTGGTCTGGAACCCGCCTCAGATCAAAGATGCACACTACGCCCTTGAGAGATTTTCTGACCTCGATATAGCCTTCTACCAGTCTGTGCCACTTTTGCTGAACGTGTTTCGGGGCCTTTGCAAACCCATAACCAGGGAGGTCGACAAAATAAACTGAATCATTGACCAGAAAAAAGTTCAGAGACTGGGTGAAGCCCGGCCTTGAGCTGACTTTTACCAGGTTGTGCCTCCCCAGGAGACGATTCAGAAGGCTGGATTTGCCCACATTAGACCTGCCGGCAAATGCCACTTCCGGCAAGCCAGATGATGGAAGCTGAGAGGGCTTATAGACGCTTGTAATAAATGCCGTATTGGTGATTCTGACTGTCACCGGATCTAGAGGACTTTGTTGAGGGCATGCTCTATGATTCCCTGAGCCCCTGCTGCCATAAGCCGTGGGATAAGCTCCCTCACTTCAGCCTCTTTTATTACCGTCTCCACAGAGCACCACTCCTGTTTATAAAGCGGAGAAACCGTAGGGGCATTGAGGCTGGGCAATATATCCACCACTGCCCCCAGTCTTTCCTTGGGAACGTTCATCTTGAGCACTACAAGACGATCCGCCCGCAAAGCGCTCTGCAGAAGCATGGATATCTGCTCGATCTTTTTTCTTTTCCAGGGATCCTTCCATGCATGTCTGTTGGCTATCAACTGGGGGTTGGACTCCATCAGCTCTTCTATGATCATCAGTCCGTGAGCATTGATGGTGCTTCCGGTCTCTGTCACCTCGACAATGGCATCAGCAAGCCCGGAGGCGACTTTGCCCTCGGTGGCCCCCCACGAGAACTCAACCCTTACATCTATACCGCGTTCTGAAAAATAACGCTTAGAAAAATTGACAAGCTCTGTTGCTATCTTCTTTCCATGAAGGTCTTTGACGAAACGGTAGGGGGAGTCGGCCGGTACAGCCAGGACCCATCGGGCAGGACGTTTGCTTACCTTAGAATATATCAGATCCGCCACAACAACAATATCCGAATCATTTTCCAGAATCCAGTCGCGGCCTGTAATGCCGACGTCCAGAATTTCTTGCTCAACATAACGGGACATCTCCTGGGCCCTGCAGATGCTGCAGACTATATCGGGATCATCTATACTGGGGAAATAGCTCCTGTGATGGACCTCTATACGCCACCCTGATTTTGAAAAGAGATCAATTGTTGCCTTTTCAAGACTCCCCTTCGGTATACCCAGTTTAAGTTGGTTCACTTTTTATAAATCTCCTTAGGATCAAAAACAGGCTCTCCTACAGTAATCAGAGAATCCCCCCGGACCTTTCGATAAAAGCAGCTCCTGTAACCCTTATGACAAGCCGCACCGCCCAATTGTTCCACCTTTACAAGTATTGTATCCAGATCACAGTCAATATAGGCGGCCTTCAGTAACTGAACATGTCCGGAGGTCTCACCTTTTAGCCACAGTTTGTCCCTGGAGCGACTCCAGTAGTGGACTTGGCATGTTTCCAGAGTCTTTTCCCATGCCTGTCTGTTCATATAGGCCAGCATGAGTACCTCACCCGTCTCATGGTCCTGGGCTATAACCGGCAGCAGGCCGTTTCCCTTATCAAAGCAGAGATCTTTTATATTTGCCATGAAGCGGATTTTTAATGGTCAGGGTTGATTGTGTCAAGGCTCCTGATAGGAAAGCTGATAGGCTGATAGGAAATCGCTTTCCAGAGATTGGCGAGAGATGGACTATTTAACACTGAATTGTGGGCCCCAAATCTCCTCAGACTCCACTTTTACCAATTCCTATAACATGAAAATCGTGCATCACGATCGGGATCGGGCTGTCAAGAAATCAGATGGTATTTTTGGGTCTGTCCTGAGGTATAAAAGGCCTGAACTGGACTCCTGCAACACAAATTGCCCCGTTTTTTAGGAAAAGGCCGGCAGCAACTATGGCATGAAGATGGGGATGAAACCTGGCGTGATCTCCAAAGGTGTGAATGACCATCACAAGGCATTGAATCCCTTCCGGGAGGCCAAGCACAGCACTTTGATTGCGGCTTGACTTTAGCAATGATTGTAATTACAATAATTACAAATTGAAAATTCAATTCAATCTTAAGGAGCAAAATCCATGGAAAATCAAATACGATCAAGGGATGCTAAGCTGGTCCCCATTGGAAATTCCAAGGGAGTTCGCATACCCAAGGCGCTTCTTCAAAAATATGGCCTGAGAAACCCTCTTTTAATCGAAGAAACAGACAAAGGACTGCTTCTTCGTAGTAAAGAAGAAAGCAAGCTTTCTTGGGAAGATACCTATAAATCCATGGCCAGTGAAAAGGAAAATTGGGACGATTTTAATACAACGCTTCTTGATGGCCTGGAGGATGAGGGCTTTGAGTATTAAAAGGTACGAAATATATTTTGCGGATCTCAATCCAACCATAGGGAGCGAAATAAAAAAAGTGCGTCCCGTCGTCATAATTAGCCAGGATGAAATGAATAAATATTTGGATACAGTCGTTGTCTGTCCATTAACCTCTAAATTGCATCCACTATGGAGAACTCGGATCCAGATAAAATGCGCGAAAAAAAATGCTGAAATTGCTGTTGACCAAATTCGCACCATTAGCAAGCAAAGGTTGCAAAATAAACTTGATAAGTTATCCGATATCAAAGCCGCCCAGTTACGAAAACTGATAACTGATATGTATGGCGAATAATCATTTTTTCAGAAGAATTACCTCCTGCATTTCGGCGTCAAAGAGAATTCCCCCACCCTTGCTAACCAAAATTGCTGCAATAAGCCCAGCATTATTTTACTCCAAGTTATAGGTGGAGACGGCTGTCCAGGTGACTGAGCGCCGGGTTATTGCTTGAATCTGTTGACAGACCCGCTCTTGAATCTTTGCCTGACTGGCCTTATGAATACGCGGAAAGAAAAAGCGCTACGGTGAACATCAATTATCATGTAACCTTCAACAATCACTGTTACAGTATTCCCTATACCCTTATTGATGAAGTCCGGGACGTAGTTGACTATGTCGTATCCAGGCCAGCCGTCATCAAAATCTTGGCTATCTTGCCCTTGCGTTTAAACATGGCCAGGATACAGGACCGGAAGATTCTCTCAAGCTGCTTTATCCTGAATCTGGGAAGCACATAAAAGGTTCCGTTCTTTCGGAAAAGGCCGTCAGCAACTATAGCATGAAGATACGGATGAAACCTGGCGTAATCTCCAAAGGTGTGAATGACCATCACAAGGCCTGGAATTCCGGGATTCAATTTTAGCCAACCCCCTCAGAATATTGGGACCTGCTTTTTATATACAAAAGGAGAGGGAGATTGAGGCCGCGCTTGATGAACATGAACAATTGAGGAACGCATGCTTGCCGGATAGCGTCTCTCGACAGATTTGGATAACCATCGAGTAAATCTTCAAAAGAGGCGCCTTCACCCAATTTTTTTACGATGAGGTCAACAGGAATCCTGGTTTCTTTGATGACGGGTTTCCCCGGCATCACTTCCTGTTTGGTCTCTATCATGTCATAGGCATTCATAACATCTCTCCATTGATGACCAACGTATATATTCAAAACTTTATAAAGCATCGGAATGATCCTATAACAGTACAGTCATTTCTGGAAAAATCCGAATGACTCGTGTAAAAAGTTTATGAACAAGTCCTTATCGGAGAAAAATTATCATCAATCAGAAAACCGGAAATGATGCCAGGGGCCCTGTTATATCCTTTCATCCCATGATTAAAGGCGACATATTTTACTGGGAAAGGAGGATTTGGGATGAGCACATGGTTCATGACCTTTCAAGGGCCAGGGCAATCATATTACCACAGACGGTGTCCAGAGAACTCCATTCCCTGTGCCACAGCATGTGCGCCAATGTCTTCCCGAACTACAGCATTCGCTTCAAGTGGGAGGGAAAGGTGGGAAATACCATGCTGTTCTGGAGTTATGGGATTCCTCATCCGAAAACATGGATTTTTCCTCGAGTGGAGACTATGCTTGGCGATCATCCCGAAATGGGCTGTCGCCCCAAACTCCCTGATTATCCATTTGTAATCAAAGGAACAAGTGGGGGGGAAGGCTCCCAGATCTGGCTGATAGAAGACGCACAGGACCTGAAGCAAGCGACAGAAATACTCAAGTACCTTGAAATACAAGGCATTTTTGGCTTTGTGTTGCAGGAATTTATTCCCGATCTCAAAAGAGATCTCAGGGTTGTGGTCATAGGAGATCATATCCAGAGTTACTGGCGCTGCAACACATCGGGTTTTTACCACAACATTGCAAAAGGTGGACAAATTGATGCCCGGTCCGATCCGGAGTTGCAAGCCATAGGTAGAAAGGCGGTAAAAGAGCTGTGCCTGCGGACGGGAATCAATATGGCAGGGTTTGACCTTGTTTTTTCAGAGGGTTCTAATATTTTCCTGTTTATTGAGATTAATTACACCTTTGGTCGAACCGGTTTAGAAGGCTCTGACGCCTTCTATGAACTTTTGGAAAACGAGGTTACGCAGTGGCTGAAGGCGTGCGGATAACACGGAAGATCTCATAACATTTTAATGTATTTGTAGTCGTTAACGGCTTGAAATTGGAAATTGGAAAGTAGAAATTGGAGCAAGTGGTAAGAAAAAATTTAATACACCCTAACAGTACAAAAGCATAAAGGCCAAGTTTCCAATTTTTAGTTTAAACGTTTAGCGAACGCTTATTATATTTGTTTAAACGTAATAATATCTAGATATTTAAAGTTGCAGGTAGCTCAGGAGTTTTATATGACATCCCAAATACGTGTAATAGTTACATCAGGATACGGAACCAACTGTGAGATGGAAACGGCCAATGCATGCAGACTGGCCGGTGCGGATCACGTTGATATAGTACACCTCAGTGATCTTCTTGACGGAAGCGTACGCCTGGACGACTATCATTTCTTGAACCTGCCTGGCGGATTTTTAGATGGCGATAATCTGGGGGCCGCACAGGCCGGGGCCCACAGGCTTCGAAATGCCAGGGTCAAGGGTACAGGTGAACGTTTGCTGGATCAACTCCTGAAATTTGTGAGAAAAGGGGGCCTGGTACTGGGAGTATGCAATGGTTTTCAGTTGATGGCGAAGACCGGTCTTTTGCCTGGTTTCGATGGGGATTTTGAGAAACGTTATGTAAGTCTGGCCCATAATGATTCCGGCAGATTTGAAGATCGCTGGGTCACCTGCAAAGTCCCTCCGGGCTCTTCTTGCATATTCACGCGCGGGATAGACCGTATTGAGTTACCGGTAAGACATGGCGAAGGAAAATTCGTAACAATTGACAGATCGTCAAGGAACAGGCTGGTGACAGACGGCCTTATTGCACTTCAGTATATATCGCCTGTAACAGGGAAGCCCACGCAAGACTACCCCTGCAACCCAAACGGTTCAGAGCTTGCCATAGCGGGTATTTGCGATACTACAGGCAGACTCATGGGCCTGATGCCTCATCCGGAGGCATTTCATCACAGGACCAACCATCCACGGTGGACAAGGGAAGTGCTGCCCGAGGAAGGGGCAGGACTGGCCTTTTTCCGAAATGCCATGGACTATTTGCGTAAGGAGCTCGGCTAAAGGACGTTTTGTGCACCGCATAACCCAAAGTCTCTTTGCAAATTGACGCGCTATATACCGTCTGGGCTTTGCTGTGGATACTGATCATTTTCTGTAGAACAAAAAGACTATGCCTGAATTTATGGCTCAGACCTTGGTGCGCCTGCTTAAGTATTTAAGGCGTTTTCTACTGGAAACTGCGATCAGCTTTGCAGTAGTCACTGCCATTATGTACTTGCTTGGTCCTCGTTTCCTGGCCTTTCTTCAGTCCCGTTTCCAACAGGACCTGGCCTTTTTTGGAGTACTGGAGCCGATACTGGCCCTGCTCAAGCTCTCAAGCGTTGGGACATTAATTCTTCTGGCACCCTGGATAGTATGGCGTATATCCCAGGGGCTGGTTGATGTCCTTGGTTTTTCGAGAAAATCATCTCTGATGTTTATGCTGTCAGCGCTTTTGCTCTTTTATGCAGGAATCCTTTTCTGCTTTTTCATAACCCTTCCATTTGGAATAAATTTCCTCCTTGATTACCAGTCAGAACACCTGAGGCCGGTAATAGCTGTGGAAAAATTTGTGAATTTTATCGCACTCTTTCTGATCGGCTTCGGCATGATCTTTGAAATTCCATTGATCATGACACTGCTCTGTAGACTGAAAATCTGCACTCCTCAATTCTTTGGGAGATATAGACGCTACGCGATTCTAATAATTGCCATAATGGCTGCCATGCTCACTCCCACTGGAGATATCTTCAATATGGCCATGATGGCAGTGCCCCTGTATGTCCTTTACGAGGCAGGAATAATTATAGCAGGGATGGTAAATCATCCCTCCACTTACCTTGACAAGACCTAGCCATTCTATATAGTGCAGGATTCACACTAAAAGCTTTAGTAATCTGAAAAACCAGGCCGTCGGCCTTAACAGCATTTGATGATCAAAGTTCTAAGAGGTTTTAGATATACCGTCCCTGTCGAGGACATTCCGGAAAACGGTCTGCATCTGGTCTTTGAAGACATATCCGGGGTCCTAGCAGATGCAGAGGAGTGCAGAATACAGGATACTGCAAAGGGGGAGGTCTTTCTCCACCGTGTTGATGGTGATGTGCATGTAAACGGTAATGTGGCGGCCGTAATTGCCATCAGGTGTGATCGCTGCCTGGAGGAGTATAACCAGGAGATAGATACCTCTTTTTTCTATACATTGGTCCCCAGCCAATCGGTAGAGGGGAAAAAAGAAATAGCCCTCGAGAAAGAAGACATGGAGGTATCCTTTTATAATGGTGCTGAAATCCAGATCGGGGAAATATTCCGAGAACAGATTCTGCTACAAATTCCTATGCGTCACGTCTGCAGAGAAGACTGCAAAGGCATCTGCTCCGGGTGCGGTGCGGACCTTAATATAGAGAAGTGCCGTTGCCGTTCAGAAATTTTGGATAACCCCTTTAGTGTATTAAAAGAACTGGGGCAAGCGGCTAAATGAGTATACTCTGAGGTTATTTTGTCTGGATAAATAAAAGTAACCCAACACAGCATATATGATTGTGAAAACTAAAATATTACAGGTTAAGAGGTATTGAGAAATGGCAGTTCCCAAGAGAAAGAGTTCACGTTCACGCAAGGGAAAGCGTCGCTCGCATGACGCAATTCGTATACCGAATCTTTCAACATGCCCGCAATGTACAGAGCCCAAGCTCCCCCACAGGATTTGTCCCCAGTGTGGTACTTATAGGGGAAAAGTATTCAATGAAGCAAAAGATTTAGACTAGAAAATGTCTGTAGCAATAGATGCCATGGGGGGTGATCGGGCCCCTGATGCCCTGGTAAGGGGCGCAATCAACGCGGCCAGAGATCACGGTGTCGAGATCATTTTGGTCGGAATAGAAGATATGCTGAGGGAAACGCTTAAGCGGCAGGGCGGGAGTAATTTGCCCATAAGCATATATCCTGCCTCTCAAATAGTTGACATGGAAGAATCCCCGGCTGATTCCCTGAGACACAAAAAAGACTCTTCAATTAGAGTTGCCTTTGAACTTGTGCGTCAAGGAAAGGCCAAAGCCGTGGTCAGTGCCGGCAACTCAGGGGCTACACTGGCAACAGCCATGGTTGCCCTGGGCCGAATCAATGGCGTTCGACCAGCCATCGCTACGCTCATGCCGACTCCCAAAAAGCCTGTGGCCATGATAGACGTGGGGGCAAACGTAGATTGCAAACCCATTCATCTGCTCCAGTTCGGAATCATGGGCTCAGTATTTGCCGGAGAGCTTTTGAATAATCCTCGACCCAGAGTAGGGCTGTTAAGTATCGGAGAGGAAGACACCAAGGGCAACCAACTCGTAAAAAAGGCATATGATCTTCTTGCAGACAGCAAGTTGAACTTTGTTGGGAATGTGGAAGGCGGTGAAGTCTTCAAGGGCGACGTGGATGTAGTAGTATGCGACGGGTTTGTGGGCAACATATGTCTGAAACTGAGTGAAGGTCTTGCAAAGGCCATTCTTACCATGCTGAAGTCAGAGATTGGTGAAGGTCTTATGGCCGACATGGGGCTTCGTTTAAAATCCGCCTTCAAGAGATTCTACAAGATAATAGACTACGCCGAGTATGGTGGCGCTCCACTGCTGGGAATCAACGGAATAGCAATAATATGTCACGGGCTCTCCGCCTCCAAAGCAGTTAAAAATGCAATACAATTAGCCGATGAACTTGCTAAGATAGAATTGGCTGATAAGCTTGAAGACTCTCTAGCCAAAAGACAAGATCTATTCAAAGTAGCCCAGTGATGTCAAAGTCCCCCCCGCCTATAAAAGCCTGATAATCATGTCTATTCGAAGTATAATTATCGGGACGGGATCCTGCGTACCCAAAAGGGTGGTAACCAACAAGGAGATGGAAAGCCTTGTGGATACCAGCGACGAGTGGATACGCACCAGAACGGGGATACTCCAGCGCCATATCTCTAATGACCGGGAGACCAACTCTTATCTTGCCACACAATCAGCAAGAAAGGCCCTTGATATGGCTTCAGTGCTGCCACAGGATCTGGATCTTATCATAGTCGGTACTATGACTCCGGACATGCCGATGCCCTCTGTTGCCTGTCTGGTCCAGAACGAGCTTGGAGCGAAAAAGGCCGCTGCCTTTGACCTGTACGCCGCCTGTACCAGCTTTCTTTATGCGCTTTCCGTAGCAGACAAATTCATCCGGTTTGCCCCGGACATGAAGGTACTTGTAATCGGAAGTGAAGTACTGTCCCGGGTTATAAATTGGAAAGACCGGAATACCTGTGTACTCTTTGGAGACGGGGCCGGGGCTGCTGTCATTACCGGCACTAAAGAGGACAGGGGCATTCTGTCTACCCACCTTCATGCAGATGGTTCCTTGGGAGAGCTTCTTATTTTAAAAGGCCTGGATGTAGATTTGCCGCCTGGTCATTCAACCCTTGAAAAGGGACAGCAATATATTCAGATGCAGGGTAGAGAGGTCTTTAAACATGCCGTCAAAGCAATGGAGACCGCCGCAAGGGAAGCACTGGAAGCGAATAAATGGAATGAAGATGATGTGGACCATCTGTTTTCCCATCAGGCCAACGTGCGAATCATTAATTTTTTAGGAGAGAGATTGAGGCTTTCGCAGGAGAAAATCTTTATCAATGTTCACAAGTATGGTAATACCTCGGCGGCAAGCATACCAATCTGCCTTGATGAAGCTAATCGAACTGGAATTTTGATCCCGGGGCACCGTATTTTAATGGTCGCTTTCGGAGGTGGTTTCACCTGGGGATCTGTAGCTATGTGCTGGTAATATTTATACTGATTGGAGAATAAGGATTTTCTAATGACACAAGTTAATTATTTCTTGACAGAAGAGCAACAAATGATCGTGGATCTGGCACGTCAGATAGCCAAAGAAAAGATCATTCCTGTAAGGGCAAGGCTCGATGAGAATAATGAATTCCCTTGGGATATTATGAGAGATATAGCCCAAGCGGATCTTTTCGGGCTTTATATACCTGAACAATATGGCGGTTTCGCAAAAGGCTGTTTTGAGAATTGCCTGGCGCTGGAACAGCTTGCCTATGGTTGTATCGCTGTTACCACAACCTTTGCTGCCAGTGCCTTAGGAGGTTATCCCATTCTGCTTTTTGGTTCTGAGAAACAAAAGGCCCGTTACCTTCCGGATATCGCCTCAGGCAAACGCCTTGTAGCCTTTGGGCTTACCGAAGCCAATGCCGGTAGTGATGCCGCAGGTATCCAGACTACAGCAGTAGAAGATGGAGAACACTGGGTTTTAAACGGTACCAAACAGTGGATAACCAGCGGCGGGGAAGCGGAAATATATACCATAGTGGCCATGACTAACAAAAATAAAGGTGCAAGGGGTGCCACGGCATATATAGTGGAAAAGGGTGATCCTGGATTCAGCTTTGGGAAAAAAGAACGAAAGATGGGTCTGAATGCCTCGTCAACCACGGAACTCATAATGAATGATTGCCGCATTCCAAAAGACCGTATTCTTGGCAGGAATGGCCAGGGCTTCTTAATAGCAATGAGGACGCTGGATATAGCCCGACCCGGCATAGGTTCCATAGCAGTCGGACTTGCTCAGGCGGCCCTGGATGAAGCGGTTAAATATGCAAGGCAGAGAATACAGTTTGGGCAGCCGATAATCAGCTTTCAGGCCTTACAGCACATGCTGGCGGATATGGCCACCAATCTTGAGGCCTCAAGGGCACTTGTTTATTCGGTAGCCAGGACCATCGACGATGGAAAAAAGGATACCGCCAAAATATCTGCAATGGCAAAGCTCTTTGCCACTGACATGTCCATGCGGGTAACCACTGATGCGGTGCAGATCCTTGGCGGCTATGGATATATGAAGTCCTATCCGGTTGAAAAAATGATGCGGGATGCAAAAATCCTCCAGATATACGAGGGCACAAACCAGATCATGTGCAATATTATCGGTCAGGCACTGAATAAAGAGTATGCGAAAAAATAAATTTGGGTGAAATTTGAGATTTGAAATTGGGAAAAACACAAAAACGTAGGTGCGTTACCTAATTTCAAATTTCGAATTTCCAGTTTCACATTAGCTATGAACATAGTAGTTTGTATAAAACAGGTCCCGAACGCAAAAACCGTGCGTTATGATACGGAAAAAGGCACACTGGTGCGTGAAGGGGTAGAGGCAATAATAAATCCTTTTGACTTCCACGCCCTTGAGGCCGGTCTTCATCTGAAAGACGCCTACGGCGGAGAGGTCACTGTACTGAGCATGGGTCCGCCACAGGCGGAAAATGCCCTGAGAGAATCCCTGTCTCTTGGAGCGGACAAGGGGGTCCTTCTGTCGGACCGTGCCTTTGCCGGGGCAGACACCTTGGCCACTACGTATACACTGGCAAAGGCAATTGAGAAGCTTGGGCCTGTTGACCTTGTGCTTTGCGGCAAACAGGCCATAGACGGTGATACGGCCCAAGTAGGTCCGGGGCTGGCTGCCCGGCTCGGTCTTCCTTATGTGACATGCGTAAACGCACTTAGTGTCATGGATGATGAAAAGACAATACAAGTCAGGAGGATTAATGAAGATGGCTATGACATACTTGAACTCGAAATGCCGGCACTCCTGACAGTGCTTGCATCCATCAATACACCCAGACTGCCCTCACTCAAAGGAAAAATGATGGCCAGAAAAACTGAAATTCCCATATGGGATGCCGAGGGAATCGGGGCAAAGCCTTCTATGGTCGGCCTGACTGGATCGGCGACTCGAGTCGTATCTACATGGGTCCCTACTTTTGAGGCCCGCAGAGAAATGTTTGGGGGTTCAGCAGAGGAACAGGTAGATGCGCTGGTCTCCAGATTAAAAGCAGCGGGAATTTTGTAATGCTCAAGGTTGACACAGAAAAGTGCACCGGATGTGGTGAATGTGAAGAATCCTGCACTTTTGACGCTATTTTTGTAAAAGACGGAGTAGCCGTTGTTGATCATGATGTCTGCACCCTGTGCGGTATCTGCGTGGATGGCTGCCCTGAAGGGGCATTAGAACTCCACGTGGAGGCAGGTGCGTTTGCCACGGACTTGAGCTCCTGGAAAGGGATATGGGTGGTTGCGGAATGCAGAGGCGGGGACCTCGCCTCAGTGACGCTCGAGCTCCTTGCAAAGTCACGGGAGCTTGCAGCCGAGCTCGACGCAGAAGTTACCGCAGTGCTGATGGGACAGGGAATTGAATCCAAAGCACGGGAATTGATATTCCACGGTGCGGACAGGGTATTGATTGTTGACCACCACGAGCTTGCGACATTCACCGACGAGGTCTATGGAAATATACTTGCAGACCTTGCCAAGAGAGAAAGGCCTGAAATTATTTTAGCCGGTGCGACAGCCATGGGCCGTTCCTATATACCCAGGGTTGCGACGATCCTTGAGACAGGCCTTACTGCCGACTGCACAGGACTTGACATCAGGTCAGAGGATAAGGCCTTGCTTCAGACCAGGCCGGCCTTCGGGGGAAATCTCCTGGCAACCATTGTATGCCCTGAACACCGTCCCCAAATGGCCACGGTCAGACCCCATGTTATGAAAGCCAACGCCCCTGATCCCGGGCGGAAAGGCGAGGTGATCCGCATCGTCCCCAGAAAAAGTCTGCTGGGTCATAAGGTCCAAGTCATTGAATCTGTGAAGGAACAGGCAGAAGGTCCCAATCTCAGCGAAGCGGATATAATAGTTACGGCAGGCAGGGGATTTGAACAAGAAAAGAACGTTGAACTGGCCAGGGAATTGGCCGATTTACTTGAAGGTACGGTCGGATCTACAAGGGCGGCCGTAGATGCAGGCTGGCTCTCAAGCCGCACACAAATCGGCCAAACAGGTGTTACCGTGTCTCCCAAGCTCTATATAGCTTGCGGGGTATCAGGGGCTATACAGCACATAGTCGGCATGCAAGGGTCAGAGATCATAGTGGCGATAAATAAAGACGCTGAGGCCCCCATTTTTGACGTAACTACCTACGGTCTGGTTGGAGATGTTAAGGAGATATTACCCCTTTTAATCAAGAGAATTCAAAAAGAGCGGGGATTATAATATGTCATGTAAGCAGAAACTCAAGGGGAAGATAGCAGTAATAACCGGAGGATCCAGGGGAATAGGCCGGGTTGTATGCCTGAAACTTGCTCGCCTCGGCGCCTATATATTTGTAAACGATGTATGTGATCGAACAATTGCCCAAGATATTTTAGATGAAATCACAGGGATCGGAGGGACGGGCAGCTTCCTGCCCTTTGATGTATCAGATACCAAAGCAAGTTCCAAGGCACTGAAATCTGTCATTAAAGACCATGGTGGAATTCACATACTGGTTAATAATGCAGGTATTACCCGGGATAGCTTGCTTGCCCGAATGAAGACAGAGGACTGGGATTTAGTGATGTCGGTCAATCTGAAAGGGGCCTTTAATTGCACTCAGGCGGTCATTATGGCCATGATTAAGCAGAGGTGGGGCCGAATTATCAGTATAGGCTCGGTAGTGGGTTCTATGGGGAATCCGGGCCAGGCCAACTATGCTGCATCCAAGGCCGGTTTGGAGGGATTTACGAAGTCTGTGGCCAGGGAAACGGCATCAAGAGGAGTTACTGCAAATGTCGTGGCCCCTGGATTCATTGAAACCGGTATGACCGCGGTATTGCCGGAAAAAGTAAAGGACCAGCTATTGAGCCAGATTCCTGCGGGTCGAATGGGAAGCCCTGAGGATGTGGCTGGAGCAGTGAGTTTTTTGGCCTCAGAAGAGGCCTCTTATATTACCGGACAGGTACTCCATGTAAATGGTGGCTTGATATGCGATTAAGATTTTACTGTTGATTAGGTTCAATTTTTTGGACCAACAGGATATAGGAGGATAAAAATGAGTATAGATACCAAAATGGTCGATATCATTGCAAGCCAGCTCAGTGTTGCCAGGGAAAAGGTGGTACCGAAGGCATCTTTTGTAGATGACCTTGGTGCGGATTCTCTGGACCTTGTGGAATTGGTTATGGCTATGGAAGAAGAGTTTGATATGGAAATAGCGGACGAAGACGCGGAAAAGATGCAAACGGTCCAGGACGCTATTGACTTTATCAAAGAACAAGGAGAAAAGTAAACCATTAAAGGCACTGGAAATATGGACCGGCACTATATATTGTCATGATAAACCAAAACCAGAACCGGAGGGTAGCAGTAACAGGTCTCGGTCTTCTTTGCCCCGTGGGTATCGGGGTTGACGATAGCTGGGCAAACCTGATAGCCGGAAAATCCGGCATAGGTCCTGTTACTCGTTTTGATATAAAAGGCTATCTGTCTCAGATTGCTGGAGAGGTAAAGGGGTTTAAACCGGTTGACTTCATGCCCGAGAAGCTGATTAAACGATTAGATCCCTTTGTAAGACTGGGCATTGCAGCGGCCCGAATGGCCATTGAAGACGCGGGCCTCAATATCCCGGAGGACAAGGCCTCAAGGGCCGGCGTTATTACCGGATGTGGTCTTGGTGGACTGGGATCCATTGAATATTTCAGGGATATCCTTGTAAATAAAGGCCCAAAACGCGTGAGTCCTTTTTTTATTCCCATGGCCATACCTAACATGGCTTCCGGCCAGATCTCAATAATGTGCGGAGCAAAAGGTCCCAATACTGTGGTATGCACTGCCTGTGCGGCAGGCAGCCATGCCATAGGAGACGCCTTTAAGACAATTCAGAGAGGGGCGGCTGATGTGATGATATGCGGCGGCACCGAATCAGTAATGACACCGCTGGCATTTGCTGGCTTTGCCAATATGAAGGCCCTCTCTACAAGAAATGAAAGACCGGAACAGGCATCAAGACCCTTTGATAAGGACCGTGACGGTTTTATAATCGGCGAGGGTGCGGGTATTCTGGTTATAGAAGAACTGGATCATGCCCTGGAAAGGGGCGCAAATATCCGGGCGGAGATAGTTGGATACGGGCTTACGGGAGATGCATACCATATGACGGCACCGTCCGAGGATGGAGAGGGCGGTGCAAACTGCATGTCCATGGCCCTTGAGGACGCGAGACTTGACTGCCAAGACATAGACTATATAAATGCCCATGGTACCAGTACCCCTCTCAACGATATATGTGAAACAAGGGCCATAAAGACAGTTTTCGGGGACAGGGCAAAGAGCATACCGGTGAGTTCCACCAAATCAATGACAGGTCACCTGTTAGGAGGCGCCGGGGGTGTTGAAGCAATCTTTTGCGTTAAGACCATCGAAGAAGGGATTATTCCCCCAACCATCAACTATGAGACTCCGGACCCGGAATGCGATCTTGACTATGTGCCAAACAGGGCAAGGAGCCGGCCCGTTGATGTGGTCATGTCCAATTCCTTTGGATTCGGCGGGACCAATGCAGTACTGATCTTCCGCAGGTATCAGTAAGATGCATATCCATAAAGATTTAACCGTTTACACTCCTTGACAGGAAATAAATAATTATATGAAGATAGCTATCGGTTCGGATCACGGTGGTTTTGAACTAAAAGAAGAAATACGTGGTTTACTTACAGGACTTGGGCACCAGGTCATGGATGTGGGATGCCATTCTCCGGATTCGGTGGACTATCCCATACAGGGACGTGAGGTTGCCGAGTCCGTAGCATCAGGCCGGTGTGAAAGGGGTGTCCTGGTCTGCGGAACCGGCATAGGCATGTCCATAGTCGCCAATCGCGTACCAGGTATCAGGGCTACCCTATGCCATGATCTTTTTACTGCCAGAATGGGCCGGGAACATAATGATTCCAACATACTCTGTATGGGTGGCAGGGTAATAGAACCCGGACTTGCTAAAGAGATGGTCAAGGTATGGCTTATGACGCCCTTCAAAGGGGGACGCCACAGTCGCAGGATCAATATGATCGACTTGCCGGAGCAAAAGAATGATTCATTTGAAGCGCACTGATCCCGAAGTCTTTCAGGCCCTTAAGGCCGAAATAGGAAGGCAGACAGAGCAGCTTGAGATGATAGCCTCGGAAAACTTCGTGAGCGAGGCGGTCATGCAGGCCGAGGGCAGTGTCTTCATGAACAAGTATGCCGAAGGCTACCCCGGGAGAAGATACTATGGTGGATGTGAGAATATGGATGTGGTGGAGAGGCTTGCCGTTAGTCGCCTGAACCAACTCTTTGGCTCAGAATACGCCAACGTACAGCCCCACTCAGGTACTCAGGCAAACATGGCGGTATATTTTGCTGTCCTGAACCAGGGTGACTCCATCCTGTCTATGGATTTGGCACACGGAGGACATCTCTCTCATGGTTTGCCGGTAAGTTTTTCAGGACGGTTTTTCAAGATAGTCCACTACGGAGTAAGCCGGAAGACCGAAGTCATAGATTACGATCAGGTTGCGGAAATCGCCAAAAAACACAGGCCAAAGCTCATTATCGCCGGAGCAAGCGCATATCCCCGTATACTGGATTTCGCGTCTTTTAAAAAAATAGCCGACGAAGTCGGGGCCTATCTCATGGTTGATATGGCCCATATAGCCGGACTGGTGGCGGCAGGTGTTCATCCCTCCCCTGTGCCGTTTGCAGACTTTATTACTTCCACGACCCATAAGACCATGAGGGGTCCCAGGGGCGGAATCATACTGGCCATGGAAAAGTATTCTCGACCCTTGAACAGCCAGATATTCCCCGGCATTCAGGGAGGTCCGCTGATGCACGTAATCGCCGCAAAGGCCGTGGCCTTTAAAGAGGCCCTGAGAGACGATTTTAAAATATACCAGCAGCAGATCGTTTCAAACGCAAAGACCCTTGCAAAGACCCTGCAGGAAAGGGGATTTCGTCTTGTTTCAGGAGGCACTGACAATCACCTGTTGCTTGTGGATCTTTCAGATAAAGGCCTCACAGGTGCCAAGGCAGAGGAGGTACTGGAGCGGTCCGGTATTACGGTAAACAAAAATACTATTCCCTTTGATATCAGATCCCCCAGTGTTACCAGCGGTATCCGAATCGGGACCCCTGCAGTGACCACAAGAGGTCTTAAAGAACAGGACATGGAAGAAGTCGGTAACTATATCTCAGAACTACTGGATCGGCCCGAGGATGATAAGTTGATCAAAGATATTAAAATGAAGATCCGCTCTCTCTGTGGGAGGTTCCCACTATATTCCGAACGTCTGACACGCTATAATATCAGCTGATTCACCCTTTAGCGGCTTAATGAATTAGAAATATGGAAAAGGATATCGCAAATACCAGGCCGTCCTGGGATGCCTATTTCATGTCCATCGCTCGCCTGGTTTCCCAAAGGTCTACTTGCCTGCGCCGTAAGGTAGGGGCAATACTGGTAAAAAATCGTCGTATCCTGGCAACAGGCTATAATGGGGCCCCGAGCGGCTTGAGACACTGTCTTGAAATAGGCTGTCTGAGGGAAAAGCTCAAGGTCCCTTCGGGTGAGAGGCACGAACTGTGCAGAGGCCTCCATGCTGAACAAAATGTAATCATTCAGGCTGCATACCACGGGGTTTCCGTTGCCAACTCGATTCTATACTGTACTAATCTTCCCTGTGTTATATGCACAAAGATGCTTATAAATGCAGGCATTCGGGCCATCTATTACGCCGAAGGCTATGCAGATCCCATGTCCTGTGATATGCTGGCTGAGGCCGGAATAGATCTTATAAAATTCAGGGAGAATAATCCCTCAAACGGATAAAATCCGATGAAGTGCCCATTTTGCAGTTCTGCAGAGAGTAAAGTTGTCGACTCCAGATCCAGCGGGGATAGCTCGGCCATCCGTCGACGCCGTGAATGCCTGTCTTGTCATGAACGTTTCACTACCTATGAAAGGATTGAAGAATTTCATCCCATGATAGTCAAAAAGGATGGAAGACGTGAATCCTTTGACCGGAACAAGATCGTTGAGGGGATAGTAAAGGCCTGTGAAAAGAGGCCGGTAAGCATGGACGAGGTCGAGGCCTTTGTCAGCGATATTGAAAAAGAAATACAGGATAGAGGGGAAAGGGAATTGGAAAGCAGATTCCTGGGGGAACGTGTCATGTCTCAATTGAGGGTATGGGACGATGTGGCTTACGTACGCTTTGCCTCTGTATATAAGCAGTTTAAAGACCTCAATGAGTTTATGGATCAGCTCCAGGAGCTGCTGAGCGAAAGTTCCCGCAATCAGAGTACTTGAATGTGGTCCAGGGAAGACATCAAATATATGCGCAGGGCCCTGAAATTCGGCAAGAAGGGCCTTGGATACACCACGCCAAACCCTGCCGTAGGGGCGATAGTAGCCCGGCGGGACATGATCCTGGGAGAAGGCTGGCACCAAAAGGCCGGCACACTCCATGCTGAAATCCATGCCCTGAGGGCCGCTGGAGACAGAGCCAGAGGGGCTGATCTGTATGTAACTCTGGAACCCTGCAACCACACGGGTCGGACGCCGCCCTGCACACATGCCATACTGCAGGCGGGCATCAGAAGGGTGGTAGTCGGGACATCTGACCCAAACCCCAAGGTGGCTGGAGGTGGAATAGAATTTTTGCGGGAAAAGGGCATTGAAGTCGAGACGGGTTGCCTGAGAGATGAATGCCGTCTTTTGATTGCCCCATTTACCAAACACATATTGACCGGCATGCCATGGGTCCGGTCTAAGGTGGCATGCAGTCTGGACGGCAGGACTGCCACCCGGACAGGCCACTCCAAGTGGATTACCAATCAGAAGGCCCGCAGCTCCGGGCATCGCCTGAGGGAAATAAGCGACGCCATACTGGTCGGCAAAGGCACTATAGTGGCGGATGATCCGCAGCTTACCTGCAGGACCGGCGGGAAAGATCCCATCAGAGTGGTGCTGGACAGTGGACTGAACATTGACCCCTCCAGTCGCATATGCCACATGAAGTCCTCTGCACCTACTGTGATAATCGGGGTAAAAGGCAGGGCCACAGATGAACACAGGCAGGCCATGGAGGCATCAGGCACACAGGTATGGTTTACATCTCCTGACGGGCGAAACAGGGTAAACATCATCGATGTACTGAGAATGCTGGGGGATTTTGGGGTGCAGTCACTTCTGGTAGAAGGAGGGGCCACGATCAACGGGGCATTTTGGGACCAGGAGGTTGTTGATGAGGCCTTTTTTTATTATGCTCCCATGGTAATCGGCGGAAAGGATGCCCGGCCGGCAATAGGTGGATCAGGGTCCGTGGAGGTAGGAACGGCAAAAAGGCTGTCAAAGGTAAAACTTCGCAAGCTGGGAGACAATTGGCTGGTCCGTGGTCTGGTCACAGACATTGATTCTTTTTGGAGTTGACCACGAATGTTTACCGGAATAATCAACGGCCTTGGGACTCTCAAGGACATCAGACAGGCAGGTCAGGGCCTGGTTTTTACTATTCATCCTGATTTTTCCATGAAGGATCCACAGGAAGGGGAAAGTATCGCTGTTAACGGGGCCTGCCTGACCGCAGTTGCTTTTACCCATGAGGGATTCAGCGTGGAAGTCTCACCTGAGACCCTTTCAAAGACCACGCTGCCCCGGCTGAGGGTTGGAAGCCGTGTCAATCTTGAACGGGCAATCAGACTCTCAGATCGCCTTGGCGGACACCTGGTAAGTGGACATGTGGATGGCACAGGAGAAATAATTAAAAAGGAGCATTCAAGCCGTTTCGCTCTATTTACCATATCCGTCCCCGAGGGTCTTGGACGGTACATCATCGAAAAAGGTTCAGTTGCAATTGACGGTATCAGTCTTACTGTAAACAATTATAGTAGAGGCATCTTTTCCGTGGCCATTATCCCTCATACAGCCAGGCTCACCACTATGGGCTTGAGAAAGAAAGGGGACAAAATCAATATTGAGGTAGATCTCATTGGGAAGTATATTGAAAAATTACTATTGGCCGGACACATTAAATCAGAGGAACAGACTGATATTGATACGGAGTTTCTGGCACGGCATGGATTTATTTAGTATCTGAATGGAAAGGCCATTCAGAATAATTTTTAATTCTGAATTTTGAATTTAAAAAAGAATATAATTATAATACGTTAATTGTCTCTGAACTAAATTGAAAAACCGAAATTCGGGGTTTAATTTCAGTCACTATTGTTAAAACTTTTCAGCGAAACATAGTCTGGAGACGCAACTTTTTAACGAGGTTTCATAAACAATGTCATTATCCACCATAGAAGAGGCCATTGAGGATATTCAGGCCGGCAAGATGATTATCCTTGTCGACGACGAGGATCGGGAAAACGAGGGTGATCTCGCCATGGCCGCAGAAACAGCGACGCCAGAGGCCATAAATTTCATGGCCCGGTATGGTCGCGGATTGATCTGTCTGGCCCTTACTGAAAACCAGGTAAACAAGCTGAATCTCCCCATGATGACTTCCCGGAATACATGCCGGTACGGCACGGCCTTCACAGTATCCATAGAGGCCAAACATGGAGTCACGACAGGTATCTCCGCCCATGACAGGGCCACCACTATCAGAACTGCCATAGCAGATGAATCCAGCCTGGAGGATATCGTCATGCCGGGCCATGTCTTTCCGCTGAAGGCCAGAGAAGGAGGGGTCCTGGTGAGGGCGGGTCAGACCGAGGGTTCCGTAGACCTTGCAAGACTGGCAGGCCTGAATCCCTCTGGAGTCATATGCGAGATCATGAAGGACGACGGGACAATGGCCCGAATGCCTGATCTGGAAATTTTTGCCGAAAAACACGATCTCAAGATTGTCACCATCGCAGACCTCATAGCCTATCGTCTGCGCACTGAAAGCTTTGTGCGTCGAGAGGTCGAGACCAGGCTGCCTTCCAGGTTTGGTGGCGAATGGAAGCTCATTGTCTACAGCAGTATAATCGATCCCCATGAGCATCTTGCCCTGGTGCTGGGGGAACGGGAAATCCGGGCGGATGAGGAAATTCTTGTGCGTGTGCACTCTGAGTGCCTGACAGGGGATGTGCTTGGTTCCCTCAGATGTGACTGCGGTCTACAGTTGCAGAGGGCCATGAGCCAGATAGCCAAAGAAGGCCGGGGTGTCCTTGTCTACATGAGGCAGGAAGGGAGGGGTATCGGCCTGCTTAACAAACTTCGGGCCTATTGTCTCCAGGATCAGGGAAGAGATACTGTAGAAGCCAACTGCGAACTTGGCTTTAAACCGGATCTCAGGGACTATGGTGTCGGCGCCCAGATCTTGAGGGACCTTGGGGTGAGAAAAATGAGACTCATGACCAACAACCCTAAAAAGATTGTCGGACTCGAGGGTTATGGAATGGAAATGGTAGAAAGGGTCCCGATTGAAATCCCGCCGCATGAAGAGAATTTCGGCTATTTATTGTGTAAGAAAGAAAAGATGGGACACCTGTTACATATTTAGTAAATGAGAAAAAAGGGGATATCATGCCTAAGACATTTGAAGGTCACCTGCAGGCCCAGGGGTTGCGTTTAGGTATTGTGATTGCACGATTTAACGAATTCATTTCCAGCAAGCTCCTTGGAGGCGCATTAGATGCGCTTGTCAGGCATGGATGCACAGAAGGTGATATAGATGTGGCCTGGGTGCCCGGTGCCTTTGAAATTCCTCTTGTAGCCAGGCGCCTGGCAAAAAGCGGCCGTTATGACGCCGTCATATGCCTGGGCTGCGTAATCAGAGGGGCCACGCCGCACTTCGACTATGTGGCTGCCGAGACATCCAAGGGGATCGCTCAGGTTGCAATGCAGGCGGATTGCCCTGTTGCCTTTGGAGTACTCACCACTGACAGCATTGAGCAGGCCATTGAACGGGCGGGCACCAAGGCCGGAAATAAAGGCTGGGATGCAGCGCTCGCGGCTGTAGAAATGGCAAATCTCTTAAAAGGCCTCAATGCCTAAATTGTCAATGCGCCGCAAAGGACGGGAGATTGCCCTTCAGATCCTTTATCAATGTGACTGGAATATCATTGAAAATATAGATAAGGTCATTATGGAATATGCCAGGGATCTGGCTTCAGAGGTTATTCCTGAAGACGACCCTGCCCTGGCATTCGGACAGACCCGGCTGCGGGGTGTGCTTACGCACAAGGCGGAGATCGATTCCATCCTGAAAAAGAATGCCGAACATTGGCGTCTGGACAGGATGGCCAGTGTTGACAGGAATATATTGCGCATAGGCGCCTTCGAGTTATGTTATTGTCCTGATATCCCACCTAAAGTAGCCATAAATGAAGCACTTGAGCTTGCAAAAAAGTTTTGCGGAGAGGAATCAAGCGCCTTTGTGAACGGCATCCTGGACTCGGTCTTAAGGCACAGGGAAATAGCTGAAAAGTCATAATCTTGAGATATCATGACAGCACGATATAATTTCAAGACAATAGAAGAAAGGCATCAGGCCGAATGGGCGGGAAAGGGCCTTTTTACCGCCCGGGAGGATAATTCCAGGCCACGTTATTACGTCCTGGAGATGTTTCCCTATCCTTCAGGCCGGATACACATGGGTCATGTCAGGAATTACACCATAGGGGACGTAGTGGCCCGCTACAAACGCATGCAGGGCTACAATGTCCTTCATCCCATGGGGTGGGACGCCTTTGGTATGCCCGCTGAGAATGCCGCCATTAAGCACAGGACCCATCCTGCCACGTGGACTCATGAAAATATCGACCATATGCGCAAACAGCTCAAGCGTCTGGGGTTGTCATATGACTGGGAAAGAGAGTTTGCTACCTGTGATCCGGATTACTATCGCTGGGAACAGCTCTTTTTTATTCAGATGTTCGAGGCAGGGCTTGTATATCGTCAGAAATCCAGAGTCAACTGGTGTGAAGGCTGTCAGACAGTACTCGCCAATGAGCAGGTAGAGGACGGCAGATGCTGGCGGTGTGATACAGAGGTGGTGGAAAAAGAACTGGATGGGTGGTTTTTTAAGATCACTGATTATGCTCAAGAACTCCTGGAAGGGTGCGACAGGTTGACCGGATGGCCGGAAAAGGTCCTTACAATGCAGCGCAACTGGATCGGCCGCAGCGTGGGGGCGGAGATCACGTTTCCGCTTTTCGGAATGGATGGTGAAATCAGGGTATTTACTACCAGACCGGATACACTTTGGGGTGCGACCTTTATGAGCCTTTCACCGGAACACCCTATGGCCCTGAAGCTCTGTATGGGTACAGGCCAGGAAGAAGAAGTAAAGGCCTTTATAGAACGCTGGCGCAAGATACCTGCAAAAGAAAGACAGTTCACTCAGTCACCGGATCACTCAATTGCCAGGCCCAAGGAAGGTGTGTTCACCGGGGCATATGTCAAGCATCCACTAACCGGTGAATGCATTCCCATTCACATTGCTGATTTCGTGTTGATGGAATACGGCACAGGGGCGGTGATGGCCGTTCCTGCCCATGACCAGAGGGACTTTGAGTTTGCCGGAAGATACGGGCTGCCAATTAAGGTCGTGATTCAACCAGAGGGGGCAAACCTGGAGCCAGAGACCATGAAAGAGGCATGGGAAGGCCCGGGCACCCTTGTGAATTCAGGTCCTTTTGATGGAAAAGACAACGAAGAGGCCAAGGTGGCTATAACCAGGCAACTTGAGACCCAGGGCCTTGGAAGACAAAAAGTCAGTTACCGCCTGAGGGACTGGGGCATATCCAGGCAGCGCTTTTGGGGGACACCTATTCCAATGGTCCAGTGTGACACATGCGGGCTCGTGCCGGTCAGGGAACAGGATCTGCCTGTTATTCTGCCCCTGGATGCCAGGTTGGATAAACAGGGCAGGTCTCCCCTTCCCCGCCTTGAGAGCTTCTGGTCTACAACCTGCCCCAAGTGCGGTGGACCTGCCCGGCGGGAAACAGACACCATGGACACCTTTGTTGAATCATCCTGGTATTTTGCCAGATATGTATGCCCTGATGAGAACAAGGCACCCCTGGACCGCAAGAGGGTGGATGCATGGCTCCCTGTAAACCAGTATATAGGTGGAATTGAACACGCCATACTGCATCTCCTGTACGCAAGATTTTTTACCAAGGCCCTGCGCGATCTGGGATGGCTTTCAATTGATGAGCCCTTTGCAAATCTTTTGACTCAGGGCATGGTCCTCAAGGACGGGGCAAAGATGTCCAAATCCAAAGGCAATGTCGTCGATCCTGATGAGATGATCCGTAATTACGGGGTAGATACCATTCGTCTCTTCATACTGTTCGCTTCCCCGCCTGAAAGGGACCTTGAATGGAGTGACCAGGGAGTTGAAGGGGCCCACAGGTTCCTGCACCGGATCTTTCGTCTGATCACGGAGAATCTCGAGGGTTTGAACTCAGTCCGTGCCGGCAGGCAGACCCTGATTAATGGGACAAAGGCCACCAGGGCCCTTCGACAAAAGACACACCGGACGATTCTGAAGGTCACCGAGGACATTGAACAGCGCTTTCATTTCAATACGGCCATCAGCGCGGTCATGGAGTTGATCAATGAGGTAATGGGCTGCCTCAACCGGTATGGCACACCAGGAATGGATAAACAGGGGGATTGGGCCGCATTGAGAGAGGCCATGGAAGCGGCGTTAATTCTGCTCTTTCCAATGGTGCCTCATATAACGGACGAATTGTGGCGGCTCCTTGGACATCAAAAGACCATAGGTCTGGAACCATGGCCTGTTCCAGATCTTGATGCCGCACGGGCCGATACTGTAAATATCGTGGTACAGGTAAATGGTAAGCTTCGCAGCCAGGTTGAGGTCGATCAGGATACGGATAAGGAAAATATTGAATCCATAGTTTTGGATGATCCCAAGATAAAGCGATACACAAAAGGAAGAGCAATACATAAAATCATATATGTGCCTGGAAGGCTGATTAACATTGTGGTGAAGGGTTAACAGTGTCTGAAAAACAGCATTCACTAATAATTAGAATTTTACAAACTGTTTTATTCACACGTCGCCCGGGATCTTCACTCTCTGTCCTTTTTACCTTCTGTATCTTCGGGGCCTCATTATACGGTTGTGGATACCACTGTGCCGAACGCGTGGAGTCATTACCTTCGTGGATAAAAACCGTGTATGTGGAGCCATGGTCCAACCGCAGCAATGAACTCCTCCTTGGGGTTTGGATAACTGAAGAACTGAGACATGAATTTTTAAGGGGCAGGGGGCTGAAACTTGTCTCCAGGGATGAAGCCGATGTGATCCTGAAGGGAGAGATTGTAAGCACAATCACCGGCGGTGTTTCCTACATCAGATACGACCGGGCCGTTGAGCGACGCATCGCGGCCGAGTATTCAGTTCAGCTGATATACCGCGAAAGCGGCCAAGTCATATGGCAGACCAGTAATATCGCGAGGGAGGAAGAATTTCTTGTAGGTAAGGATATAATGCAGACCGAGGCCTTAAAAGACGATGCCCTGCAAAAACTCAGCCGTGACGTGGCCGAGATAATCTATCACAGGATTACAGGTGTCTTCTAACCTTCTGCTTGGGCTTTCCCCATGGCATGTACCTTTTTGCTCAACCGGGAAATATTTCGTGAAGCCGTACGTCTGTGAATAGTACCTTTGGCCGCCGACCGGGCAATGACCTTCTGGGCCAAACGCATGTGTTCCCGGACCTCTGCGGGCGATTTCTCTGCAATAGCGGCCTCAAGTGCCTTCACAGTGTTTTTGATCTTGGTCTTTCGAGATTTATTGCGCAATTGACGTCTTTTACTCTGGTTTGCCCTCTTAAGGGCAGATTTGTGATTGGCCAATCTATCCTCCTCTATTTTATAATATGTTATTTATTATTGTTTTCTTGAAGACAAGAGTCTCATATAATATAGCACCTATTTGATGTCAACATGGATTCTTTACACTTCATAAATCATTTCAAGATACTTCGTGATGTGCCCGGCCTTGAGGCCTTGATTACAGTAATTATCTACCTGGTGCTTGCCAAGGCGGTCGATATATTTATTGACAAAATCCTGAGGCGCCTGGCAGGCCTGACAAAATTCAGTTTTGATGACAAGCTGATATCCTTTATCCACCGTCCTGTATGCTGGACTGTTGCCTTGACGGGTATCCTGCATGGTCTGATATTGCTTGATGAGCTGGGGCCGCCCTGGGATTTCATCCTTCCAACGTTCGCAAAGAGTCTGATCCTCTTTGTATGGTGGCTTGCAGCTTTCAGAATAATGAACTGGCTGCTGTCGGACAAGTACTTTTCAGTCACTGCCATGACAGGGGATGCCGGACGAGACGTCCTGTTACTCCTGAAGAATATATTTCGTGTTGCAGTAATTGTAATAGGAATCCTGTGGATACTCGCAGTCTGGAATGTAAACCTCACGCCGCTCTTTGCATCTGCAGGGATTGCAGGTATAGCCGTCGCGCTGGCAGCAAAGGATACCCTTGCCAACTTTTTCGGCGGGATCAGTATCTTTGCGGATAAGCCTTTTAAAATCGGGGATTACATAATTATCGATAGCGGGGAAAGGGGTGAGGTGGTCAGTATAGGCATCCGTTCTACAAGGATCAATACAAGGGATGACGTGCTTATCACCATCCCAAATTCCATAATGGCAAATGTCAAAATCATTAATGAAAGCGCCCCTAATACCAGGTTCAGGATACGCATACCGATCGGCGTAGCCTACGAGAGCGACCTGGAAAAGGTCGAGGACATTTTAGTAAGAACAGCAAAAGCCAATTCCCTGGTCTCAAAAGAACCGGAGCCCAGGGCGAGGCTGAGGGAATTCGCAGATTCATCAATTAACTTCGAACTGCTTTGCTGGGTAGAGGACCCGAGGGACA
>JAGYNZ010000030.1 GCA_018399745.1 Deltaproteobacteria bacterium
CTTTACGCCCAAAAGGCGTAACGTGGGTTCGAATCCCACCCTCTCCGCCAAGAAATCGGGGTGACCTGGTGACTTTACTGACTTGAATTATGGACAATTCAAATATTGACTTGCAAAGCCTCACAATAGTATAGGTATATCTGTGTCAGCCTTGAAAAACCACAATGGGAATTGATGTGGAGACAAACGCTATCATCTCATTGCAGCAGGCAGAAAGGAAATAAATGAATTCATGTGGAGAGGTGCCCGAGAGGCTGAAGGGGCCCGACTGGAAATCGTGTGTACGCCCAAAAGGTGTACCGTGGGTTCGAATCCCACCCTCTCCGCCAAAATTTTTAAGAATATATAAAACATTTTGATAGCCGGGTCCTGCGCAATGAAACCCTGCGAACCCCGCCAGGTCCGGAAGGAAGCAACGGCAGCAGGGCCCTTCGTGTGTCGCAGGGGTGCCTGGCTATCATTTTTTTTCAGAGGTCAACTTACCTTAATTCATGTCCTATTTAGTTCTTGCCAGAAAATGGCGCCCTCAGACCTTTGAAGAGGTAATCGGTCAGTTACACGTGACCAAAACCCTTCAAAATGCGCTAAGGAACAACTGTGTTGCCCATGCTCTGCTCTTTAGCGGGCCGAGGGGTACGGGCAAGACATCTGTCGCCAGGATACTGGCAAAGGCCCTGAATTGTGAGTCCGGTCCTGCACCTCATCCATGTAATAAGTGTGGAATATGCAGGGAGATAACCGCTGGTTCTTCTATCGATGTGCAGGAGATAGACGGGGCTTCTAACCGCGGTATTGATGAAATACGCCAACTGAGAGAAAACATACAGTTTCTTCCAACCCGTTGCAGCTACAGGATTTATATCATAGACGAAGTACATATGCTGACCAAGGAAGCCTTTAATGCCCTTTTAAAGACCTTGGAAGAACCACCTCCTCATGTGTATTTCATATTTGCAACCACTGAATCAGAGAAGATCCCAGCCACTATAAATTCGAGGTGTCAGCACTATGAATTCCGCAGGCTGTGTACGGCGGAATTGGCGGATCACCTGAGCAGTATAGTCAGGGCGGAGGACATGGGCCTGCAGCAGGACGCAATACTTTTGTTGGCAAGAGAGGCCGAAGGCAGCGTAAGGGATGGTCTGAGCCTTCTGGACCAAGTGGCTGCTTATGGTGCCGCCTCATTAAAAGAGGTCTGTGAAGTCCTGGGTATTGTAGAGACCCAGGTACTCAAGGAGCTTGCCGTTGCTATACTTGAAAGTGATATAGCCAGGGCCCTCAAGCTTATTGATGATGTATACAGCTTTGGGGGAAACATTCAGAAGTTCATTGCGGATCTGGTGTTTTTTTTCAGGAATCTTGTGGTATTGAAAAATCTCAAACTGGACAGTGCAGTGCCTTTGCTGGATTTTAGCAGAGAAGATGCGAAGGAGTTTTCTCCCTTAGTTTCAAAGTATTCTGCCCATAGTCTTTTCCAGGTGCTGGACGCCTTAATAAAGGGGCAGGAGGCAATATGCAGAAGCACCACACCCAAGCTCTCTCTTGAAATGCTGGCAATCCGGCTATGCAGTATAAAAGAGGTTGTGGGAATAGATGATCTCCTGGGGAAAGTGGATAAACTTCTATCGTCAGCAGGGATCGAAGAGGAAAATCTCTCTGAAGGACCTGCGAAAGAAATAAACACGTCGGCTACAATCAATCCTGCAACTGTAGCGCCAAAAAAATGCAGCCCTGAGGCATGGACTGATTTTGTAGATTCTGTTAAAGAACAACACCCAGTCCTCGGATCACTGCTGACCTGCTGCAAGGCCATAGAGATAAAAAACAATGGGGATCTTATCCAACTCAAATGTCGGTCGGGTATACAGCATGACATGCTCTGCGAAGTGGACCATCAGCAGAGTCTCAGGGAGCTGACAAAAAAGTTTTTCAAGCGCGCAACCGATGTCGTAATAGAAGAAATCTGTGACAATGACGATGCTGGAGCGGCTGGAAAAACTTTTAGTTTACGGGATGAACTGATTCAATCACCCCTGGTCAAGGAAGCCGTTAAAGTGTTTCATGCTCAAATTTCCGATGTAAGGATATTTTCAAATAGAGGACAGAAGTGTGATATGAAAGGAGTTATATAATGCAGCCAAATATGAAGGAAATGATGAGGCAGGCCCAACGCCTCCAGACCAAGATCGGAAAGCTCCAGAGTGAGCTAGCCACAAAAGAGATAGAGGCCTCGGTAGGAGGCGGAATGGTCAAGGCCGTTTCCAACGGAAAACCGGAGATAGTATCAATAACCATTGAAAAAGAAGTTGTCGATCCCGAAGATGTAGAAATGCTGCAGGACCTTATAGTGGCCGCGGTAAACGAGGCGCTGACCCGGTCCAAAGAGATGGTAGAAGGTGAAATGGCAAAGCTGACAGGCGGCCTCAAGTTGCCGGGAATGTAAATGTCTTCTGCTCTTCCGCCTGCCCTTAGCAGGCTCATTAAGGACATTGAAAGGCTTCCAGGGGTCGGTGAAAAAACTGCCACACGTTTCGCCCTTCAGATACTGAGGTGGCCAAAGGCCCAGGCCCGGGAGCTGGCAGATTCTATTGCAGAACTTCACGGCAAAATAGGATTGTGCTCAATTTGTTTTACTTTTTCAGAGCAGAATCCATGCCCTGTTTGTGCTGACTGTAAAAGGGATAACTCCGTAGTCTGCGTAGTTGAAGATCCCGGAGACCTGCTGGCCCTGGAAAAGGCGGGGGCCTTCAGGGGGCGCTATCACGTGCTTCATGGAGTCCTTTCACCTATGGATGGGATAGGACCAAATCAGCTTAAAATAGGGGAACTCTTCGAACGTGTAAAAAAAGAAGACATAAAAGAGATAATACTTGCGACTAGCAGCACTGTTGCTGGAGATGCCACAGCGTCATTTCTGGCTGAAAACTTGAAAAAGCTCGGCTTACAAGTGGCTCGGATTGCCTGCGGCATTCCTATGGGTATGGACCTGAAGTACGCAGATCGCATGACATTGCAAAAGGCACTGGAGGCGCGAACCTTCTTTTGAGCTATAACTGTGATCACTCATGACCCTTGTCCCTTATTTTCCGATCCCCAATTTTCCGTCAGGTGATTAAAAAATATGAACGGACAGTTAACAGATCAATTGAGGAAATGTGAATGTTGCCCGCGCAAATGCGGGATCAACCGGCTTAAAGGGAAAATCGGGTTCTGCAGGATTAGTGATAGTATTCAAATTTCTCATGCGGATCTACACTTTGGAGAAGAACCCCCTGTTTCGGGAACAAGAGGCTCGGGCGCTATTTTTTTTGCCGGATGCAATCTTCACTGCGTGTTTTGCCAGAATTATCAGATCAGTCAGGAATTTCAGCAGGGCCACACCAGAACTCTGACTACGGATGAGCTTGCGTCTGAAATGATTCGTCTTCAGAACGAAGGCGCACACAATATCAATTTTGTTTCACCTTCTCATCTGATCTTTCACATGGCCGATGCGATTAAGATGGCAAAGCGAAAAGGGCTCGTAGTTCCCGTTGTGTACAATTCCAATGGATATGATTCAGTGAAAGCACTTCGACAAATTAGGGGTCTGGTGGATATATACCTTCCGGATATCAAATATCTGGATAATGAACTTGGAATGCAGTTTTCCGCGGTGAACAACTATGCGGATGTAGTCCCTGAGGTTCTCAAGGAAATGCTGGACCAGGTTGGTCATCTGGAAATGAATAAGGAAGATATTGCTATACGGGGCTTATTGGTGCGACACCTGGTATTGCCCGATTATCCTGATAATAGTGAAAAATGTCTTCGCTTTTTAGCAGATTTGTCTCTGCATACCTACGTCAGTATTATGTCACAGTATTCTCCCCGATATAAGGCATTTGATTATCCAGGGCTAAACCGGACTCTGACTGAAGACGAATATGATAAGGTAATAGATTATGCACTTGATCTTGGTCTCAAAAATGCGTTTGTTCAAGGGCTTGAGAGTCAGGGGCACTATTTACCTGATTTTAATCATGAAAGTCCTTTCAACACGGCTTCATCTATTTCTGGCTCTTCTTGTGTCTGACCTGACAATAAAGGATGATAATGCGTCTAACAACTCGCTTCCATAAATAATCGGCCTATGATAAATTCTCTAAAAAAATTTAAAGTATATAGACTGAGAAGTTGAATCTGTAAATTTATGTACAAAATACCGTATAATTTGCTAATCTAAATATTGAATATTTATAATGACCCGCTGCTATTTTCTATATAAGATAAAAGGCTGTATATTTTGCGTTCGGTTTTTGGGATTTTTAGTTAATTAAATAAAGAGGTAAGCACATGAAAAAATTATTATCAATCTCGATTTTACTTATGATTATAGTAAGCTGTAGCAGTTATTCTACTACGAGACGCGCAGAGCCTGAAAACATAATTAATGCCCCGATTGATGTCGTTTGGGAAAGAACCCTTGAAATACTGCCCACTGAAAGGATGACTATAAAAAATACCGATAAAGAAAATTACTCCATAGAAGCGAAAAAACATGCTACTTTCTTGAGCCCTGCCGGTGATATTGTAAACCTGAGATTGATCCAGAAAGGAGAAAGACAGACCATAATACATTGCAGTGCCGAAAGTGTATGGCATTATTGGGTTGACTTCGGACATGAATGCAGGATGACCATAAATATTTTTAACAGAATAAAGGATGCATCTGAAAGTTCGATATTTTGAACTGTTAGGCCCGTGGCTTTGTCATAGACAATATGTCCATTTTCGGTAAAACGATTTTTTTTTGTATCGCATGCCTGACTGAAATTCGCCATCTTGGCCAGTATGATGACAATCTATAATGGCACCACTTTCATTATAACAAAGCTGTTGGCCGATCTGAAACAAATGATAGGTTTTATGTTTTTCCACCATGCGACAAGGCCAAACCATATATGAGCCGTATTTCATCCCCTTAAACACTCTGGCTCCCCCAAAATCGATGTACCACGCCTGGTTCGGCAACCTGACACAAGTCGTAGACGTCCAGTAATAGCCGGTATATATATTCGTGAATGGATGACCAGGCGGCACACTGGGATTAATCGTTTTATGGCTTATCAAACTAAACAATTATTTACGATTCGGAAGTTTCCAATCGTCAAAACCATGCAGACATAGCTCTTGACTCACAAAGGGGATTTCTCTATGCTCAATCCCCGAAAAAGCAATGTCTTATCACTTATTTTATCCTTATCTGATTTTCAAACATGGTGGTTTTTGCAGAATTCTTATCGTTGATCTTGGTTTGTATCTTATAGCCCCCACTCGGCAAGCCTGTAAGTGTATAGGTTAGATCCAATGAAAAATCAGTATTAGGTATCGCTGAAATGTGGTCAAACTTATATACTTCCTCCTGCCCACCTAATATTTTCCCGCTTTCATCCAGAACCAGGAAGTCTGTCGTTATGTTTATTTGGTAACTGTCTCCAACTTTTTTCAGTCTGTGCCCAAATACTTGAGAGGTAATATAGATCGTCTCTCCTTTTTCATAAACGTTATCTTCTTTCGAGGTATAATCTTCCAGATTGGATACAAGCCTGACGTTTCTGGCCTTAAGGGGCACTTCGTCCCAGATGGATAAGATGGCCTTCTTGAGATACTCCGCCGCCCCAATCATATCTCCCGTGCTGTTGGATTTCTCCGCAGCATTAACTAAAGCAACAAAATCAGCATTAGAAACTCTCGACATCTGTTTTTCTGCGGAAGCTTGCATCCCGGTTTCGCTAGCTCCAAGCGTTTCTTTCTTTACTAACACGACTCTTCTGTTCTTGGCCCTGCCTTCCTCTGTATCGTTTGAGGCAACCGGCCGGGAAAGACCATAACCCTTGGCTGCCAACCTCGAATCATCTATTCCGGAACCTACTAAATACGTTTTAACCGCCTCCGCCCGGCTTTGAGACAGTTCTATGTTATAATCCGCCGAGCCCTGATTGTCGGTATGCCCCTGGAGTTCTAGTTTCAACTCGGGATAGTTTTTCATTAACTTGACTATTTCCTGTAGGGTTTTTTCCGATTCCGGTTTGAGGCTGGCTTTAGCCACGTCGAACAATATTCCGTAAATTGCCACATGACCTTTTTCATCCAATTCTTTTTTTATCTCTTCTACACCAAACGTGAGCGTCTTCTTGAACCCCTTTTCCTGAACGATAAACAGCTGATAGTAACCGCTCCAGCCATTGCAATACACATGTGTCCAAATCTTGCTTCCATCGGACATCGGCAAAGTGAAAATCAACTCTTTGTCACTTTCGGTTAATATGGTCCCGTTCCTTTCGACAGCTGCCTGCTTGAAGTTTTCGATTGTCTCAAGTGCCGATACTGATTCGTCTACTTCTCCTTTTTCATTATAATACTTATAATTGAGTCGCCAGTATTGACCTTTAACGTTCTCTTCAATCCGTTGTCCGTTTTGCTTGTACCTAAACGTATAGGCATGGAGCCGCTTATAATCAGGTTTGCTTGATAAAGATGATCCTGGGACCGGTTTAATTACCGAATGTTCTTTTTCTTCAGCAAAAACGCCACCGATGCCCAAGAAAATAACGAGCAAACTCACCGCACCAGACCAATATACTCTCTTCATAGCACCAATCTCCTTCTGTGTTTTAGTGATCTAAAACTGACTTAGGGAATCCTTGTCCTTTGATCACTGTCGAAACATGACAGTGTGTAAACCCCTAATGCCCATATAATCAGCCTGGCAAGCGTTTTTGCCAAGTCTGGTTGATTAGGATATGTACGCCCGGCATGGTCTCTTTAAGTATATTGAGATGTATTACAATCGCCGCAGAAGGCATTCTGCCAATGGCTGGAAGTCACCAGCTGAATATGAAACAGAATGGCATAAAATGCCAAAAGCGGCTTAACTGGGTCTGTATAAAAATGGGGTAAGATCACTCCCTTGGATGTCTTCATCTTGGCGCTGTCATGGTCTATACCTTGCAGACCGAAATAGAATTATTACATTCTGGAACAAAGCCGTTGAAAAGATTTCAGGATTTTCTGCCCATGAAGTCGTTGGCCTGTCGTGTTTTAATAATATACTCACCCAGGTTGACAGCGAGGGAAACCATCTGTGCACAGGAATGTGCCCACTTGCCGCAACCATTGTCGACGGGAAAAATCGTGAAGCTGAAATATACATGCATCACAAAGACGGTCACAGAATAACGGTTTCCGTACGTATCAGCACATTAACCGACAAAGACGGATATATAATTGGAGGAATTGAATTATTCACAGATATTAGCAACATGACAGCTAATGAATTGAGGATTAAAAAACTCTAAAAACTGGCCCTTATTGATAACCTCACTCAATTAGCTAACAGGCATTATATTAAAGAAGAGATCCAAAGCAGATTAGCGGAGAAAAAACATTTTAATTTATCCTTTGGTATTTTATTCATAGATATTGACCATTTTAAAAAATTTAACGACAAATCTGGACATGATGCAGGAGATGCTGTTCTTAAATTTGTCGCGAATACTTTTGTTGATAATGCCAGACAATTTGACTGTTATGATCGTTGAGGAGGAGAAGAATTTATTGGGATTATACGAAACATGATTAGAAACACTGATTCAGATTGCAAACTTTGGAACAAGCTGCATACGCATATTGTCGTCTTCTGGATTGGATGGCTGTCAGGAAGCCGGCGATTCCGATGAAGCAGAGCCGAATAGCAGCTACGGAAACACAGCGCGTGTAACCAAAAATATGGCTAAAGGATTTCAATCAATGAACCCGCAAGTAAAATTCAAGGTCCCGCCTGTTACAGCCAAAGACGACGGTAGCCCCCGCATGGTTGGGTTTGAATTAGAGTTTTCCGGCCTTACCCTCGATCAGACAGTTGATGCCATCCAGTCCTCGCTGGGCGGTAAGCTACAGGCTGAAAATGCGGCCGAGCGGGTGCTTTATGTAGAATCACTGGGAGAGTTCAATGTCGAACTGGACTGGGACTATCTCAAACGTAAGGCAGCAGCAACCAAAAAACACGAAGGGGATACGGAGTGGATCGACCAACTCAGCAAGGCAGCCGCCCTGTTGGTTCCTGTAGAGGTGGTCTGCCCGCCGATCCCGATAACCAATCTGGAAGTACTGGATCCGATGGTGACTGCGTTGCGCGGAACTGGCGCCGAGGGAACTCAAGAATCCTTTCTGGCGGCCTACGGCGTGCATATTAATGCAGAAATCCCCAGCCTCGATTCCGCGACGCTGTTTTCCTATTTGAGGGCCTTTGTCATCTTACAGTGGTGGCTGGTAAAAGCCCACGAGGTCAATATAACCCGTAAAATCAGCCCCTATATCGATCTGTATCCAGAGGTTTACCTGAAGCGGGTAATGTCTAGGTCGAAACCCACTATGAATGAGTTATTCTCTGATTATTTGGAACATAATGCAAGCCGTAACCGGGCACTTGACCTGCTGCCGATATTGTCGGAGATCGATGAAAAACGCGTACGCCGTGTGCTTGATGACCCCAAGATCAAAGCCCGGCCTGCCTTTCACTATCGTATGCCGAATTGCAATATTGAACATCAAGACTGGTCACTGGCCTTGTCCTGGAACAACTGGTGGGTAGTTGAGGAATTGTCTCACCGCCCGGATGAACTTGATGAACTGAGCGCCGCATTTCTTGAAGCTGACCAGCCAATTATCGGAATAAGCCGTAATGAATGGGTAGAGTTTATTGATCAATGGTTAAGAAACCACGGGTTGGTGTAACCGGCAGCGATAGGCGATGGTCACCAGGCTGGTGGTGCACAGCCCTCGCACTGAAACTGGCCGGAGCAGCGCCGGAGAGGATAAGTGTCCGCCATTCTCCTAATGGAAAATCCCTGGATGCCCTGATCATTGGGGGTGGTGATGATATTAGCCCGGAGCATTACAACTCAGACCTCGATGCCAAGGTCAAGACCGACTCGGCACGTGACCGGCTGGAAATAGAGTGGATTCAAAAGGCGCTGGAAATGAATATTCCTTTATTGGGAATATGCCGGGGTGCGCAACTAATCAATGTTGTTCGGGATGGAACCCTACATCAGGACATTAGGGCATTACGCAAACGCACCCATAACCGGCCCGGCCTGTTGCCTACTAAACAGGTTCGACTGTCACCCGGTTCGATATTGGCCGAGATTTGCAGCAAGCTGCGTCTGCGTGTGAACAGTCTTCATCATCAGGCAATCAAAGACACCGGCGCTGATCTTCAGGCAGTAGGCTGGGATCTGGATGAAATTATACAGGCGGTGGAGTGGAGAAAGGGCAGGATCATAGGCCTGCAATGGCATCCTGAATATCTCATATATCTGCCTTCACAGTTTGCATTATTCCGTTGGCTGGTAAAAACAGCACGAGAGCATAAGTGAACCGGTATAGTTATATTATACATTTCGCCAGATACCGCTCATTCCTCTGAGTTCTTTTTACTGCCTATGATACGGGACATTGGCCAGATAAATATGATTGATTCGACTTTCAGTGTGGACTATTATAGCTATAATAGATCTATGTCGAAGAGATATAATATGAGATCCATACGAATGACCCTTGATGATGTCTCTGCCAAAGCGGTGGACTGCGTTTTGAAAAACCCCGTCCAAGTGGTTCTGTCTTTACAAAAAAGCACATTATAATGAAGACTTCCCCGTCACCAGCTATAGCAACTGGAGCTTATGCATCGGCGAGAATATAAATTTAACCCGCTGGTCATGATTAATTTTCGATTTATTAGAATTAATAAGTCCTGGAAGACGGATAAAAGCCAGCGAAATACGCTGGCATAAATTCCTGCGGCCGGATAAAAGAGGTGGTTCTTTTGGTGATACGCGATTACGTGTTGAAATATCTTGGTGAATTATCTGCACCCCCTGTTACGAGTACGGTTCGTAGCCCAGCGCCCGAGGTTCCTTTCAGAGACCGACTGGCATATCTCGGATTGCCCTATCAACCGTGACTACTCGCAGACTTTTATGAAGTAAGAAATCGGGCCATTGAGAACATCTTTGTACTCGCTGAAGATGTTTGATATAAGGTGGGAATCCGCTTTGCTAGGGATATCTGAATGAGGACCGCCAATCGGGCGATTCATCCGATTTCGCATCTGGGCGGCTGAATTTCATCATTCGAATTAACAGTATGGAGACAAAATAGACTTGAGGTTGTCATTGAAAAGGTTGTACAGAATTTTGGCCCTTATATTGCTACTGATCTCGGCTTTTCCGGCTCATGCCTTTAGCACAAAAAATTTAAGCGAATCAATTATTAACAACACTGACGTTGCGCTGTTAATTACTTATGTGTTGCTGGCATTGGGCGTTTCATTTCTCTGTTCAATTGCGGAAGCAGTGCTCCTAAGTGTTACGCCTTCATATATCGAAGGACAGAAAAAAAAGCGACCCAGGCGTGCTGCTCTTTTAAAACGATTGAAGCTGGATCACTTAGATCGAGCTCTCGCGGCTATTTTAACTTTAAACACCACTGCGCATACAGTCGGGGCGATCGGTGCCGGGGCCAAGGCCGCAGTCATATTTGGGAGCACCTGGTTTGGCCTTTTCTCTGCTGCCATGACGATTATGATCCTTTTTCTTTCCGAAATCGTCCCCAAAACCATAGGTGCCACCTACTGGTCAAAACTCGTGGGACCGATGGCAATTTTTGTTAATGCGCTGATTGTGATCCTTTACCCAATCGTGTGGATCTCGGAGAGACTGACAAAATATATTTCGCGTGGAAAGGATGTACATATTTTCAGTCGTGACGAGTTCATCGCCATGGCCTCGGTCGGTGTAGAGACAGGACAGATTCATAGCAAGGAATCCAGGATGATTCAAAACCTGTTACGATTCGAGTCGCTACATGTGGCCGATATTATGACACCATGCGCTGTAATCTTGGCACTGGCTGAAGAAATGAAGATAATTGATTCATTGAAACAGGTAGCCCAAAATCCATTCTCACGCATACCATTATACAGGTCAAATATTGATGATATAACCGGCTTTGTCCTTAAAGATGATGTCTTGATTTTCACTGCACAGAAACGAGGGGACGAAAAACTAAAAACATTGAAACGCGATATAATAGCAATTCCGATGTCAGTGTCGTTGACAGCTTTGTTGGAGCGTTTTCTTAATAGTCGCCAGCATATTGCCATAGTCGTTAATGAATACGGGGAAACGGCCGGACTCGTGACACTGGAAGATTTAATTGAAACTCTTATGGGTATGGAAATCATGGATGAAACAGATAATGTTGAAGACATGCGAGCCCTGGCGCGTAAACAATGGATTAAACGTAGCAAGGCTATGGGCCTTGCCGATATTCCGGATCGAAAATAGGCCGAAATCAGAAAAGAAATCCGCACCCCTTGCATTGAGGGGCACGTTGCGATTCTTATCAAGGCCTATGAGATAATAAATGCTTATCCACAGCTTATTAATAGAGACAGTGCCTAAAGGGCCGGAACACTGATTTGGTTAATATCGATAATATCCCCTCGTGTAAACGCGGCATGATATACAGTGACAGGTATTATAACATGTACTCCGGGCCGCTATCCCTGTCTTACTCTTATGGATTCGGCATGGGCGGCAAGGCCTTCTATTTCCGCCAGACGGATTACGTCATCAGCATCTTTTTGGAAGGCCTCACGGGAATAGGAAATCAGACTTGTCTGCTTCATGAAGGTCTCCACTCCAAGGGCTGAAGAAAACCGGGCCGTACCCATAGTGGGGAGTACGTGGTTGGGCCCGGCAATATAGTCGCCTATTGGCTCCGGTGTGGCGCTTCCCATGAATATTGCTCCAGCATGACGGATCTTTGGGAGCAGTCCCCACGGGTCTGAGACCAGCAATTCCAGGTGCTCAGGTGCGATCCTGTTTGCTATCCCGGCAGCCGTCTCCAGATCATCGACTTTTAGTAACAGACCGTTTGTCTTTAAGGACTCGCTTACAGTCTCCCGCCTTGCCAACTTTTCAAGCCGACTTTCCAGCACTGCAGGCACCTCTTCGGCAAGCCTCGCAGATGTAGTAATCAGCATGGCTGTCGCCATTCGGTCGTGCTCTGCCTGAGACAGGAGGTCAGCCGCAACAAATTCTGACTGTGCGCTGTCATCCGCTATAACAAGTACCTCACTGGGTCCTGCCACCATGTCGATTCCAACAATACCCGCTATCATCTTCTTTGCCAGTGTCACATAGACGTTGCCGGGTCCCACTACTATGTCTACAGAAGGCACTGTCTCTGTTCCAAAGGCCAGGGCACCGATGGCCCAAGCGCTTCCAATCTTATATATTTCCTTTACTCCCACTTCTGAAGCCGCTACGAGCAAATAAGGATTGATAGCCCCATACTTATCGGGCGGAGTGGTGATCACAATCCTTTTGACTCCTGCAATTTTGGCAGGGATTGAATTCATAAGGACAGAAGAAACCAGCGGAGTTTCGCCCCCCTTGCCCCCCGGGACATACAATCCGGCGACATCCACAGGCCGTATCATCTGTCCCAATACAGATCCGTCTTCCCTTGTCATTATCCATGACTTTGGCTTCTGATGCATGTGGAATTCTTCAATATGTAAGATGGCCTTCTTGATGCTCAGCAGGAAATTGTTATTGACCTTTGAATAGGCTGCTTTTAACTCTTGTTTGGATACTGCCAGGTTCTTGACTTCAAAATCAGGGGCATCATACTGTCTTGTGTATTGGACTACAGCCTGATCTCCTTTACCTCTTACCTGTTCAAGTATCTCCTTTACCTCTGCCTCATCCTGTGAAGAGATCTCAAATTGGCGGTGGATTAAGGAATCCACTCTGTTTTTCCCTTCAGCAGTATTATAAGAAACAGGTTTCAGCATCTTTTTTTCTCCCTTAGGCCAAAAGGACCGCTATAATACCAGTAAGAAAGATTCCATCGAATGTACCGGCCCCTCCTATGGATACAACCGGTGCATTGATTCGTTCTATGTCTTTATAGTGCAGGAGATCGGCCCCTATCAAAGTGCCTAGAGTTCCGGAAATATATGCCACAACCGGGGCATGATCGTCAGCGGAGATTAAAATGGCTACCATGGCAGCAAGAAAAGGAGGAATAAACATAGGCAGAGCTATACCAAGCCCCGGCACAGGCCTGGCCATCCAGTAGGTTACGGCTGCAATTATAGCTATACCTATCAGGGGATCGAAGAAGATTCGCCATTTCAGCATCAGGTAAACGGAAAGAAACAGGGGTACCAGCGCCCCACCTAAATTAACCGTCACTACTGTGCCGGGAAATGAACTTGCGTGAATTCTGTAGGTAATGCCAAAGGATCTGACCTTGGAGGGGATATTTACGATCTTATTTTTTATTCGCTTGACAGGGATATTTATGTGACTACCCAAAAGGGATGCCAGTAAAAAGGTAAAAATCTGCCATGGACCAAAGCCTATCTTCTCAAATGCTATGGTCATAATTCCCACGTGTATGAGGGCAAAAAGGAAAATCAGCCCCAATAGAAACAGCAGGAATAAAAAAATGGCAAAGGGGTTGAAAAACATTGGAAAAGACCTTTAGCAGTATGAATTTAGAAAGACCCGAGGCCAGATTTCCTTGGCCTCGGGACATTTGCGTCTTCTTTAAGATTCCTAATCGATACGTATAGCTACGTAACGGCTAAACTCGCCGTCACGGATTCTGAAAAGGACGCTTTTAGCCTGTTCTGATTGGGCCAAGGCCTCTACAAATTCATCCATACTGTGAACGCGCTTGCGATTCACCTCTTCTATAAGATGTCCAGAACGAATACCCACACGGGCCGCCGGACTCCCCTGTTCCACTTCTGCCACCAGAACACCCTGGAACTCACGGTATCCTAATTGTTCTGCCAGTTCCGGTGTCAGGTCCTGCACGACAAGACCGAGCTTCTCCAGGATCTTGTTCTGGGACATACCCATCGTCTTCGTGCCAACAGGCTGTTCACCAATGGTAACCTGGAGGGTCTCGTGTTTATTTTCTCTCAATACCTCCATCTTTACCTTGGTCCCTGGTGAAGTCATTGCTATTTTGTTTCTGAGTTCCCCCAGTTTCTCAACCTTTTTGCCATTCAGACTGAGTATGATATCACCCTGTTTCAGGCCTGCTTTTTCTGCAGGAGAGCCCTCTGAAACTTCGGCTACCAGCACTCCTTCGGTCTTTTTCAGACCGAAGGATTCGGCAAGCTCCTTGTCTATATCCTGTATAATTACACCTAGCCAGCCCCTGGTGACCTTGCCCTTTTCCAGGAGTTGATTCACGATGGCCTTTGCCATATTTATGGGTATGGCAAAACCTATACCCATATAGCCGCCACTCCTGGAGAATATAGCGGTATTCATGCCGATGGCTTCTCCGTGGATGTTAACAAGTGGTCCGCCTGAATTCCCGGGGTTTATGGCAGCATCAGTCTGTATAAAGTCTTCATAGTCGTTGATGCCTATGCGACTTCTTCCCTTGGCACTGACCACGCCTACAGTGACGGTCTGGCTGAGCCCAAAGGGATTGCCTATTGCTATGACCCATTCTCCCACATCAAGCTTGTCCGAATCCCCCAGACTGAGCACGGGTAGATCTGTTGCATCTATTTTTATCACTGCCACGTCGGATTGTGGATCCGTTCCTATTACCTTGGCTTTAAACTCCCTGCCGTCAGCCAGCTTTACCCTGATAAGGTCAGCATCTCCTACAACATGATTATTGATAAGGATATAGCCGTCTTTGTTGATAATAAAGCCTGAGCCCTGCCCTCTCTGATTGAATTTTTTTGGTGTTCTCGGTTTTGGCTGAAAGCGGGGACCGAAAAAACGCTCAAAAAAAGGGTCACTAAAGAGGTCAGAGGGATCCTGAAAGGGTGAGAACGTGCCACCTCTTTCCACTGTCTTCTCCACTTGAACAAAGACCACTGCCGGCATGACTTTTTTAACTACAGCGGCAAAAACTTTTGCCGTCCTGTCTAACAGTGCTACGTTCTGATCATCGATATCAGATGCAAAACTGTTCATGGCACAACTCAATGTAAACAGTATTGTTAACAACATTCTTACTAGTTTGAACTGTGTAAATGTTTTGATATTGCTCTTCAGGTGCATTTTGTTTCTCTCCTTATTCATCCCGCTGGAAAAATCTAAACTATGAGGTTGCTTCAACTTTTGTGGGCACTGCAGGCATACAGGTCACTGCGATTTACATTAAAATGCATATCATCTTATAGGAAATCGCGCCTTGCAGCCCGGACCTTTGAATGAAATTATGTTTCAGACTTTATTATATTGTAATCCTAGTCCTTTTTTTCCGTTTCAGCTGCGATTTTACTAAACTCATCTTTGCTCATTATCTCTTCTACGAGCAGACGCTCTACCATTTTTTCAAGAGAGTCCAAGTGTTCTTCTATGATCTTTTGTGCCCTGGCACTCTGTTCACTCAGCAGTTGTCGTACCTGCTTATCCACTTCTGAAGCAAGTTCAGGGCTCAAAGGCTCCGCAGTCTGTGAAGTGCCAGGTACCCTAAGAAAGGGACTGGTTTCCCTGAAAAGGGCTACCGGTCCAATTTTTTCATTCATTCCAAATCGGCATATCATGCTTCTGGCTATTTCCGTAGCCATTTCCAGATCATTCTGTGCCCCGGAACTCACCTCTCCCATAATTATTATTTCAGCGGCCCGCCCTCCAAGTGATACGCAGATCTTGTCCAGGAGTTCGCTTTTGGTTACAAGGTAACGCTCTTCCTCGGGCAGCTGAAGTGTATAGCCAAGAGCCGCCTTTCCCCGGGGTATGATGGAGATTTTGGCGACCGGCGGGGCATCAGGGCAATGAAATGCCACCAGGGCATGGCCGGCCTCATGATAGGCCACGCGTTTGCGCTCCTTTTCTCCAAGACGCCTGCTTTTTCGCTCCGGGCCGGCGAACACCTTTTCAACTGCCTCTTCGAGGTGGGCCTGGGTGATCTGTTTTGAACCATGTCTTGCTGCAGTGAGGGCCGCCTCATTCATGATATTTGCGAGATCCGCTCCAGAGAACCCAGGGGTCCTTAGGGCGATGTTTTTAAGGTCTATATCGGGGGCAAGGGGTTTATCGCGGGAGTGGACCCTAAGTATCGCCTCCCGGCCTCGCACGTCCGGGGCATCAAGTATTACCTGGCGATCAAACCTGCCGGGGCGCAACAGGGCCGGATCAAGAACCTCCGGCCGGTTAGTTGCGGCTAGCAGGATTACCCCCAGGTTAGGTTCAAATCCGTCCATCTCGACCAGGAGCTGGTTCAGGGTCTGCTCTCTTTCTTCATGGCCCCCCCCCATCATTCCTCCGCCACGGAATTTTCCTATAGCGTCAAGCTCGTCAACAAAGATTATGCAGGGCGTGTTCTCCTTGGCCTGATTAAAGAGGTCCCTTACCCTTGCGGCCCCAACACCTACAAACATTTCGATGAATTCAGAGCCGGATATGCTGTAAAAGGGTACACCGGCCTCACCTGCCAAGGCCCTTGCAAGGAGGGTCTTTCCTGTGCCCGGAGGACCAAGAAGAAGCACCCCTTTGGGGATTTTTGCCCCTAACTCCTCGAACTTCTTCGGCTCTTTCAAAAATTCCACCACTTCTTTCAACTCTTCTTTGGACTCATCGCATCCGGCCACATCGTCAAACCGTACGCCGGTATCTTTCTCCATGGCAATTTTGGCCTTTGATTTGCCAAATGATAAAAGCCCTGCTCCAGGCCTTCCCATGCCCCTTATGAGCAAAAACCAAAGTCCGACCCAAAAAAGTATCGGCAGGATTGTACCCCAGAAAAGCTGGTCAAAAATACCTTTCTGTACCCCTGAATAATCAACCCCATTGGCATCCAGTTCTTCTACAAGCTTGGAATCATCAACTCTTACAGTACGAAAGAGAATCAGATTGTCTTTTTGATCAGTCTGTTTTCGGAGCTGGGTAAAAAGCTCCTGGAGGGAAAGCTGTTTTTCCTTTCCCAGCGGGGCATTATCTGTGGCCTTTTCCTGCCTTAGTTTCTGAAACTTCTCCTGTACTCTTTGAAGGCCGCCCGCACGACCTGTATAAAGTATCCCCCTGATCTCTTCCTCATCCATGCGGACTTCAAAGATTCTTCCTTCTTTTAACATCTGCTTGAACCAGGCATAGGAGATCTCTTTTGTCTGCATGTGAATCCATAGATTGGGCAGGCTGAAAATAAGAATCAGCCCTACTATCCAATATATAGCGGAAAATATTAGTTTGCGGCGTCCTTTATCCATTAGCTATGGTCCGGAACAGGTCAAAGAGGTGTTCAAAAAAGGTGAATTCAATTGCTTTTGCTAAACCATGTCTTTTTTGTCCGATTATGGCATTGTTCGTCGTCAAAATGCCTAACGTGCCCAAGTACGCTCCCGCATTCTTTCATATTCGAACCCTGCCCTCAGATAAAATCTATTGGTTTTGCGATAAACTCTTAAAAAAGTATTATAAAACAGCACAAACATAGGTCAGGCAGCCACTCTAGGTCGCCACCTGAACTATCCATCAGCGCCCTTTAGTCGTTCACAAAAATCAAACTAAAAATCGCTGCCTGCAAAAGGTCCCTTTATTTTGCCGAAGGTGTCTTGTCTTCTTCTGGTTTATCCCCGTCAAGAAGATCTTTGTTGACCTTTACCGGATATTTTGCCTTTAGTCTTTCAATGAGTACACTTTGTAACTGTTGCTGTTTTTCTGTCTGGAGGGTCTGTCTTATCTGGACCTGCACATCCGCCAATGTTTTAATGTCGGCCGCCTTTTTCTCTTGAACTTCAATAATATGATATCCGAAGTTGGTCTTTACGGGGTCGCTAAACTCACCCTGTTTTAGAGAAAAGGCTGCGGACTCGAATTCAGGTACCATGCGCCCTTTGGTGAAAAAGCCCAGATCGCCACCACTATTTTTGGAACCCGGGTCATCTGAATGCTTCTTTGCAAGCTCGGCAAAGTCTTCGCCCTTTTTTAGTCTTTCCTTAATGTCCTTGGCCCTTGATTCGGCTTCTTCCCATGCCTTCTTATCTGCCCCTTCCGGGACCTTAAGTAAAATATGACGGGCTTTAACGGACTCGGGGTCAATAAATTCATCTTTATGATCTTTATAATAAGTCTCAATCTCGTCGTCAGTGATATCTACTTCGCCCTCTAATTCCCTTTGTAAAAATTCCTGAGCCAGAACAGCGTTCATGATATCTTCGATCTTGGACTGAACTGCAGGGTCCTGGTCCAGCTTTTGATTCCTTGCCTCTTGGGCTATGAGAGTGATATCGACCCATCTGTCCAGGAACTGCTCTTTCAACTCAGGATTTTTGAGCAAGGCCATCTGCAATTGCGGTGGTAAAGACTGGATCTGAGTCTCAAATTCTTCGAGAGTGAGCCTATAGGACCCTACCTGTGCGAGAATATTTCCCTTTTCATCAGAGGCAAAGACGTTGCCGCAATGTCCAAAAATGAAGGAAAACCCCACCAATGCCAGGAACATTTTAACAATAAAGCTGCGTGTACTAAGTCGTTTCATTTATTTCTCCTTTATATTTGAATTCTTATATGAAATAAAAAACAATAGAACCGCCGGCAAGACTCAAAAGACAGCAAGCCAGCGGATCACGGAACAAGGTGGATAAAGACCCGGCCCTCTCTAATGGATACGGATCGGATACAAGGCACAAGTCAGCAAATTTCGTGCCTGCTCCGAGGCTGACGTCTCTGCCGAGGATACTTTCGACTATATAGGCGAAATGTCCGCCTTTGATCCATCTACAAACACAGAGTGTTTAATTTCAGTAGTATGTCCTATTACACAATTCTTTCCTATGAGGCAATCTTCTGAGGCAATCTTCGCGCACATAAGCACCCTGTCTGATCTCCGTGTGATCTCCAATAATGCCTGGGCCCTTTATAATCTTCTGAAATACCAGGAAAGAACCAATAAAGATTACGGATAGAAGATATTTTATTGCGCTTTGTCAATCTCTAAAGCCTATTTGAACATTAAAGTTGTGGATTCATGGGTTTAGAGGTTCAGGGTCACCTAAATAATAAACTATCTTTCAGCAGGCGTTCAGCTATTTCAACATCATATAGATGAAGCGGGGGCTTTCCCCTTCCATCTTCTCTGTAGAAATCGGCTGCCTGCTTAATTGCAGACCATTCAACCCAGCCATGGTCATCCCACATACCGGGATCATCCGCATTCCACATCCTGAATTCTATTTCGTCGGTGCCGCTTCTGACATACATGCGGATCTTTTTATTCTCCAGGATTGGATTGTAGTATAGTCCTAATTCATCCTGCACAGCTTTCTCCTGAAAATGTTTATTTGTTACCGGAATATACCAGAATATATATGCATAAGCCCTTGGTGCAAACGCTGGATTTTCAAAAGAATGAGAAGGACATACTAAAAGTAGGCCGCCATGACCGGAAAATCAAGACAACGTCGCAGATCGGGTGTTTTAAACAGAGTCATGTGTTAAGCTAAACTTTTGTATCCCAGTGGTCAATACTTGATATTAGTGGAGGAGAAAAATTTGTCTAACTAGTATTCAACGAGACGTTAGATTTTGCTGAAGGATCTTACTGTTTCAAAGGTGTCATATAAAAATTTATGACTGGGGGATTGAGGAGAGATTAAAAATGGCTAATCCGGTTTTTCCATCTAAACAAGGTGTCTTTCTTGCTGATTTTCATGTTCTTTCCCACTTCAGCAGGGCCACAAGTCCTGACATGCATCCAGATATTATTAATCGTTTCTCTAAACAGAAGGGATTATCTGTTGTCGGCACCGGTGATTTTACCCATCCAGGCTATCTCCAGGAGTTAAGAAAGGAACTGGAGCCTGATGAGGATACCGGACTCTATGTCTGCAAAGACGACCCTGAGGGAACAAAATTCATCCTCACCTCCGAGGTATCAAATATCTTTACCCAGGGCGGGAAAAATCGAAGGATACATACGGTTTTCTTTAGTCCTGATTTACAGATAGTAGAAGAGATCCAAAACCGTGTTGGCTCAATAGGCAACATCTCTTCGGATGGCCGCCCGATCCTCGGCTTTCCGGTAAAAGACCTCGTTAGAATAATAATGGAAGTATCGTCTGACTGCTTTGTGCTACCGGCCCATATCTGGACTCCATGGTTTTCTCTGTTTGGTGCAAAATCCGGCTTTGACACACTGGAAGAGTGTTTTGAGGAACAAAGCAATCACATTTACGCATTGGAGACCGGACTCTCTTCAGACCCTCAGATGAACTGGCGGCTGTCCGCCCTGGATAAATACACTCTGGTTTCAAACTCTGATGCCCATTCCCCATCCAAGCTGGCAAGAGAAGCAAATGTCTTTTCCTGCGAGCTCACCTATAAAGCGATTACTACCGCCATCAAGGACCCGGATAGCGGTTTTGAGGGAACCATCGAGTTTTTTCCAGAAGAAGGGAAATATCACTATGATGGTCACAGGGCCTGCAACATCTGTATGAAACCACAGGAGACTATTGATCACAGAGGCAAATGTCCATTATGCGGTCAGGATCTCACAGTAGGTGTCTTGCATCGAATAGAGGAACTTGCCGACAGGAATGAGGGCTTTATTCCTAAAACAGCAAAGCCCTGTGTGCATCTTATACCCCTTGAGGAAATTATCGCTGAGGCATTTGGTGTACGAACCATTACGGGTAGAGTAAAAAAAGAGTACCAGAGACTGATTCAGCTCGGAGAATCTGAAATGAATATACTCCTCTGGAAGAGTGAGAAGGAGCTTCAGTATTTCGTGCCGGGCAGGATAATGGAGGGAATACTGCGTATGAGAAAGGGTGATCTAAAGATAAGTCCCGGATACGACGGGCTCTACGGAAAGATCAATATCTTTTCCAAAAAGGAGAGGGAAGAGCTGCAGGCTTCAAGAGCAAAGGCCTGCTCAAGAGAAAAGGTGCTGCAAATGGATTTGTTTTAATGTGAAAATCCTTGAATCAGTTTTTCCTTATTTTCTCTAAAGATAAATCAATGTCATACCAGAAGTTACCTAAAGCCTGGAGCCGGGAAGCGGTGCAGCTCCTGATCCCTGCATTCAAGCTCGGACCAAAGCTCTTTCTCAGAATAGCCAGGAATATGAGTCTGGCACCCATTGATTTGTCACAAGAAGTCCAGGGCCTGAAAACAGGACAGAGGACTGAGCCGGTCAGGTTACCACTTGAAGAAGCAGCCCAAGCCGCAAAGGTTGTCCTGTCAGATCTGCTAAAAAAACACTGTAAGCTATATTCCCTTATTCCAAAAACCCGCCTTAATCTAAAACATACCGGCCTAATCTATCTTCCCTTCAAATTTCAGGGCCGTGAATTTGTTGGCCTACATTCCGGTCAGGCTATACCCTCAGATGCTATAGAACGTGGAAGAGTCATTTAGTATAACCCGCTTTTTAAAAGCTGCAGGCCTATGGAATAATGAATAAATTAGAGTACTGGTAATACAGTCATATTTTGAGTATACAATACCTTAAATTTGAATGATTTTGAGCTATGTCGAAAAATTATAGGTCGCACTATGTCATCTGAATTAATGGATGCGACTATCATAGCACTTGAGTTAATAGAGGAGCAGCCTAACAGGGGCAACATGTTAGAGGCATATTACGATGAAAAAAAATAACCGGAAAAAGAAACTTAGTATCATAGGTGCAGGGGCAGTGGGAACAGCCGTTGCTCAGTGGGCTGTATCCAGATCTATTGCAGACACCATAGTGCTATTAGACGTCGTAGCAGGTCTCCCCTACGGTAAGTCTCTGGATCTCATGCAGACATCTCCATTATATGGATATGCCGGGAATATTGTCGGTACTGATGATTACGCTGATACCGCCCAGTCAGACGTAATCATTATAACTGCCGGGCTCGCGCGGAAGCCTGGGATGAGCAGGGATGACCTTTTAGAGAAAAACGTCCTTATCATTCAAATGATTACTGAGGAAATCGTCAAATATTCTCCCGATGCATGCCTGGTGGTTGTCACAAATCCTATTGATGCCATGGTCTATACGGTTTTTAAGGTATCCGGATTTCCAAAACGCCGGGTTGTTGGTATGGCAGGTGTATTGGATTCCGCCAGGTACCGCACATTCATAGCCCAGGCCCTGAACGTTGCCCCTACGGATGTGACGGCCCTTGTAATGGGCATACACGGCGACCATATGCTACCATTGGTCAGGCTTGCAAGTGTTGGAGGTGTGCCCATAGAAGAACTTTTGTCCAGTGACGAAATTGAGAATATAGTAACTCGCACTCGACATGGAGGGGCGGAGATAGTACAGCACCTCAAGACGGGAAGTGCATTTTCAGCTCCTGGTCTTGCTGCAGTAGAAATGGCTCAATCCATTCTGAAAGACGAAAAAAGAGTGGTGGCCTGTGCGGCCTATTTGGAGGGAGAATTTGGCATCAGCGGCGTATTTCTTGGTGTGCCGGTGGTGCTTGGAGCAGACGGCGTAGAGCGTATCCTGGAATTTCCCCTTGCGTCGGATGAGCGTAAAGCCCTGGAAAAATCTGTGGAGGAGGTAAAGAAACAGGTTGCAGCTACAGGCTTATGAATCATGACAATCCATCGGAATATTGTATTATGGATCTTCCTGGTCGGGCTGATTGGTGCCCTAAGTGGCTTGGTTGTATTGTATAGACTCTTCTGGCCGTCCGCTACCACTACTTTGCCTGTGCCTTTAGTAGAACAGGTCCCAAATGAACAACTTCCAGCCTTTGAGAATATCGAGGACAAAAAGGGACTGCAAAAGTCTATTTCAGCCAGTCTGGAATACCTTGAAGGGCATAATGATGACAAGCAAATATCCTGGGGCAATAAATCCATAAACATAGGCACATTAAAAAAGACACTAAAATCATTTTCCGAACTACTTGACCAAAATTTGCCTCAGCAGGACCTTAAGAGGGAAATCCGCCGCCGGTTTATAGTTTACAGGATAACAGGGGGTGAAAATGGGGAAAGGCCTGCGGGGCCGATCCTCGTGACAGGATATTTCCAGCCCGAGCTGCCTGCGTCTCTTGAGTCAGATGAAGAATTCTCCTATCCGCTTTATGAAACTCCCAAAGACCTTATTCGAATAACTCTCAATGATTTTGATTCCTCACTTCCGCGCAAGACCCTCTCGGGAAGGATATCAGGGCAAAGTCTGATCCCATATTATACACGCGCTGACATTGACAATGGCAGAAAGCTCGAGTGTGCCGGTGTCCTTGCATGGCTGCGTTCGCCAGTGGATGGGCTTTTGCTCCACATACAAGGTTCAGGGGCACTCCGATTTCAGGATGAAAGCAAGAGATATATACATTACGCCTCCAGCAATGGTCATCCCTACTATAGTATTGGTCAATGGCTTATAGAAAAGGGACTGTTACGTGAGGATCATGCCGACTGGCCTGGCATACGTGCTTGGGCACAAAAAAATCCAGATGAATTCAGAAAGGCCTTTGCTGCAAATCCAAGATATATTTTTTTCAGATGGGAAAAAGAAGGGCCAATAGGAACGCTGGGGAAAGTGCTGACACCTATGAGATCAGTGGCCCTTGATAACAGGTTCTATCCTCTTGGTGCCCTTTGCTTTTTACAAATGCCGATGCCTGCGAACATGTCGATCCGCGGATATACAGGCATTTTTCAGGGCTTTGTCTGCAATCAGGACACCGGCGCTGCCATCAAGGGACCATATAGACTTGACCTCTATTGCGGAGCAGGTGAGAAAGCCGGCTACATTGCAGGAAGTCTGAAGACACCAGGATCTCTCTATCTGTTGTTGCTCAGGAATGCTGTCCTGGAAACACGGCTCGGTCAATCCTGAAAGCATCTTGCTTTTCCCTGGCCGACTCATTAAGCTTGTAAAATCATAATAAGCTCATGGCTGCTTACAAAATTCCATCTCTTGTCTGATGGTTTGCGTTGCCCGTTAGCCAAAATACTCATATATTTTATTCTAAAAGCAGGTATTCAACAGCCCATGAATTATGAGCTATGAACCAACTTTCATGTATATTGGTAATAGTTCTTAGCATGAAAGTTTAAGTATGTTTTGTATGTAGCTCAACATAATTACAATTGTAAGAAATTGCTAAACTACCGAGTGACCTCTTCAAAATCCACCCTAATTATAGCGTTTCTTATCTTGTTTATTCTGATCCTGACACCCTGTTCTTTATTCCCAATAATTAAAACCGCTGTATCATTGGCAGAGGACCGGCCTGAACCAGAAATATTTGAACTTACAATATCAAGTTCTCGGGACAAGCTCATGGCTTACTTTTCCCTCAAGAACGGGTGTCCTAACTATGTGCAAATTGCCTTAGAAAGCGGGATTATAGTACGTTATATATACGAAATAGAGCTGCAAGCACCCCGATTTCTGATAAAAAAAAGGCTCTCCAGAATCTTCATATTAAGGACACTTACCCATGACAATCTCAAAGGGGAATACAGGGTTTCATTTGGTCCTGATTCCCCCAAAGTAGTCAGCGTAAGAACCTTGGAAGAAGCAAAAAAACTTGCTTTTGAAATTAACGACATCTCGATAATTTCTTTGTCCGAACTACCTCGGGGAAAGACTTATGTATTAAGGGTACGTGCGAAGATGGAAGAGGCGGCATCGTCTTTGCCTTTTAAAGGTCTTTTGGACTTGTTTTCATCGTGGGGTTTTCAGACTAAATGGTATGAAGTCCGATTTAACTACTAGCGAAGCTAGAAAACGAAGAATAGAACGAATCATAATGATGGCAGCAGTGGTTTTTATAGCCCTGCTGTCCTTAGCCGAGTACTATCTGATTTCGGGCTTCAGTCCGCTATCGACAAGTAGCAATGTACTTATCTTCGCAGTAATTAACCTTGATATTTTCCTTATTCTGCTTTTGGGTTTTCTCGTAGTACGTAATCTGACCAAACTTGTATTCGAAGACAAAAAACACTTACTGGGGGCTAAGCTCAGGACTAAACTCGTAATAGCCTTTATCTCTATATCCCTTATCCCTACGATACTGCTCTTCCTGGTCTCCTTCCAGTTTCTCAGAACCAGTATCGGATACTGGTTCAACATAAAGGTGGAAAAGTCCCTTGATAATGCCATGACAATAGGTAGAACATATTATGAGGGACGGGTTACCGGGTTAGAGCTCATGTCTCAAGAGACAGGGAGGCTGATAAGTCTGAGGTGTATTGAGGAAGACGATACAATAAACAGGATATGCATAGAACAGCTAGTGAATCCCACACCGCTATCACCAGGTATTCAGGATTCCAGCAGGGCGATTTCCTTAAATTCTATAGAGGTGATAAATTCATTTCACAAAGAGCTCTTTGTTAAGATATGGCTACCGCTCGTTGATATGCCGCCAGATATTCCCCATTCCGTACTTAACCAGATTTTTGAAGGCAAAGATTCATTATTACATAGTGTCACCCTGGAAGGCGGTGAGCTTATTCGTATATTAAGTCCTTTAAAAAATGCGAATAACGACATTCTGGCCGTGTTAATCTTAGGCCACTTGATGCCCCAGGATATGAGTTACCTGCTCGATGATATTCGTTCAGGTTATGATGACTATAGACAGTTACAGCTGTTTCAGAATCCAATAAAAGGCTCTCTTTTAATTACCCTTTGTCTGATTACTTTGCTGATTATTTTTGTTTCCATATGGTTCGGATTCCGTCTTGCCAAAAGCATTACAGAGCCTGTTAAAATGCTTGCTGAAGCCACTAACCGTGTAGCAATGGGAGACCTGGATTTTAGCCTTGAATCTCAAGGCAAGGATGAACTCAGTTCTCTGGTGCAGGCATTTAATATAATGACCCAGGATATCAAGGAGGCAAGACGGAGGACTGAAGAGACTTCAAGACAGTTACGAAAGAGCTACGGCGAATTGGAACATCGCCGACGCTATATTGAGATTATACTTCAAAACGTAACAGCAGGAGTAATATCTATAGATAGACAGGGCTTTGTGACTCTAATGAACAAATCAGCTGCGAGCATTCTGAATATATCATCAGATCAGATAATCGGTAGACCTTATTCTCAACTCCTGACAAGGGACCAGGCCAAGGAATTTGAGGAAATCAGACAGGAACTCAGCCGTTCTCCAAAAGGCACACTTCAGCGTTCGATTCGCATGGAAATAAGAGAAAAAACCCTTTCTCTTCTGGCAAGCTTTACCATATTGAGAGACCAGGACGAGAGATCTCTTGGAGTAGTCATAGTCTTTGATGACCTCACAGAGCTTGAGAAAATTCAGCGTCTCGCTGCTTGGCGTGAGGTGGCTAGACGTATCGCACATGAAGTCAAAAATCCCTTAACGCCTATACAGCTCTCAGCGCAAAGGCTGCGCAAGAAATATCTTGATAAATTGGATAATGAAACCAGAGTTGTTTTTGATAAATGTACAAATACCATCATAAGCCAGACCAAAGAACTTAAACATCTGGTAGACGAATTTTCCAATTTTGCCAGGCTGCCGTCAGCCAGGCTCCGGCCTACGAAGCTTGACGATTTGGTAGATGACGTACTTTCAATTTACAGGGCTGGACATCCAAAAATCGAATTTAAACTGGATGTACAGGAAGGTTTGCCGAATGCATTGTTGGATTCTGATCAGATAAAGAGGGCACTTATCAATCTCCTTGACAATGCGGTAGCCTCTATGACTGATGGTGGTAAAATAAATATTCTGATAACATATAACACCGCCGAGAATGAAATAAGCCTCAGCGTTTCAGATACCGGACCAGGTATTTCGCCTGAGGATCTTCCAAGGCTCTTCGAACCCTATTTCTCTAGAAGAAGAGGCGGCACAGGCCTTGGGCTTGCTATTGTAAACTCTATTGTGGCGGACCATAATGGACACATTATGGTGAAGGACAATATTCCCAACGGGACTAGATTTATATTGATTTTTCCTATTAACTAAAAACAATCGGATCGCTTGCAATAATGCAGTGAAATTAGAAACTTGAAATTAGAAATTAGGTAACGCATCTACATCTTTGTATTTTTTCAAATTTCCAATTTCAAGTTTCACTGCTTTTGGGAATAAGTGCAACCCAGCAAATATAAGGATGCCCATTTTTGCCATGGTGAAAAAGAAGATACTTGTCGTAGACGACGAAGAGTCAATCCTTCAATCTGTGACTGATATTCTGGAAGACGAGGGGTTTGACGTCCAGACCTCACTGGACGGAAAGACTTCGCTTGAGATCATGGGAGAAGACCTTCCGGATCTTGTACTGCTGGATATCTGGATGCCGGGTATGGACGGTCTGGAATTGTTGAAACGGATAAAGGCCGAGTGGCCGTTTATACCGGCGGTAATCATGTCTGGCCACGGAACTATCGAAACGGCTGTAAAGGCCACCAGGCTGGGGGCATATGATTTTATAGAAAAACCCCTTTCCTATGAACATCTGGTGCTCACGATCCAGAATGCCCTCAAATATCATAAGCTTCGGGAAGAAAATGTCTTTTTAAGACAAAAAACCGGGGAAACGCGAGAACTCATTGGTGAAAGCCATGCCATGAAAAGGCTCAAGCAACAGATCGCTATCGTTGCCCCTACTGATGCGTGGATACTGATCCAGGGTGAAAACGGAACGGGCAAGGAACTTGTAGCTCAAACTATTCACCGCATGAGCAAGCGAAGCCGGAAACCACTTATAGAAGTCAACTGCGCTGCAATACCTGAAGAACTTATTGAGAGCGAGTTGTTTGGACATGAAAAGGGGGCCTTCACCGGTGCAACTACCATGAAAAGAGGGAAATTTGACCTTGCCAACGAAGGCACCTTGTTCCTTGATGAAATCACCGATATGAGCCTTAAGACCCAGGCAAAAGTCCTGCGAATACTGCAGGAGCAGAGATTCGAGCGGGTCGGTGGAAACAAGACCATAACTATAGATGTGCGCATTATAGCCGCCACAAACAAAGATCTTGAAAAAGAAATACAGAAAGGGTGCTTCCGGGAAGACCTTTACTACAGGCTAAACGTGATACCAATAGAGGTCTCACCTCTCAGGGAACGCAAAGATGACATCTTTCTTCTGGTAAAAGGTTTTCTGAGCGAATTTGCAGGAAACACTGCTCATGGCCCCAAAAAAAAGGCAAGCCGTGAAGTAATTGAGGCATTTATGGCATATGATTGGCCAGGGAATGTAAGAGAGTTGCGAAATATGATAGAAAGGCTTGTGATTCTATCAAGAGAGCCTCAAATTACAACGAATGACCTGCCTCCATCTCTTCGTAAGGGCATCAGGACAACTCCTGAGGCTCAACAGACCACTTTTCCGACCAATCCTGACTGGCTGAGCTGTCATGACTTCAGAGAGGCAAAAACCTTATTTGAACGGGAATATCTTGAAAAAAAACTTGCCGAACACCAGGGTAATGTCAAAAAAACCGCCGAAGCTATTGGTATTGAAAGGAGGCACCTGCACCGAAAAATTAAGGCATTGGGACTGGAAACATGAATATACTACTGAGAATTTGGAACCGGGCTTCCCCTCCCCCAACTCTTTTCTTCCCCCTTTATCAATCGTTTGATGTTATCCCTGTGCCTTATCCAGATAATAAGAGTAATCACCCAAGCCATAAGTTCAAGTTCATATGCCGGACAGAAAAAGTGCATCAAAATGGGCATAAATAAGGCCATTGAAAGAGATCCGACCGATACATAACCCCACTTCTTTAGCACTACTATAAACGTAAATACGGCAACACCGACTCCAAAAGGACACACTCCGAGGAACACTCCTGATGCAGTAGCGACGCCTTTCCCACCGCGGAACCTGAAAAATATTGAATAGCAATGGCCCATGACAGCACCGATGCCTGTAAACGCAATCCATAAATCAATATCAGCCGTTCCGGCCATTGCCCAGATGCACCCAAGGACCGGCAAAAGACCTTTCGCAAGATCTGCTGCCAGTGTAAGAAGTCCCCAGCCCTTACCCATCACCCTGGCTACGTTGGTAGCCCCTATATTCCCACTGCCATGTTTTCGAAGTTCTATGCCTCTGCAATGGGCAAAGAGCAGACCGAAAGGTATTGACCCCAGAAGATAAGATCCAATTGGCCAAATTATTTGGGGCAAAAGACTCATTTCTCAGGACAGGTTAAGAGATGGCCTTTTATCAAGGCCTTTTTAAATTCTTCAAGCAGTCTGCTGTAAGAGTTTTGTTTTTTATTTGCAGTACCCAATGATCCGGTCTGTTTATCTCCAAATCCAAGTTTTCCATCGGCGTTACGATCAAAAACCATATAACTGGGAGGCCTCGAAATCCCATCTCCAAAGAGCAAGATTTCAATAGACCTGCTGTAATCGTTTCCCTCTTTTAATCTCAAAAGGGCCTGGCCGAAAACTGTAGCCAACCGAAGTTCAGAAATGTATCTTTTACCCTTTCGTCCCGGCTCTGAAATCTGATCTATGTATAAAGGATTCCCAAAAGGACGCATCATGTCAAAAAATTGGTGTTTACTATTTAAAATAATTACTATATCGCCGACATCATTGAAAGAGTAAATAACATCCATATCCTGATCATTAACGGCTATACAGCCTTCGGTCCAGTCCCTCATTCTGCTTTTTCCTCTTTTACGGTATACTCCTCCACCGTGTATACCAACACCACTGCCGAGAGAAGTGCAGACAGGTGGCAAACCCCTTGTTGATATAGCATTTGCAATTATACGATATTCACTCAAAGAAATAAGCCTTTTTCTTAATCCCAGCCATGCGTCTATTTTATTGGGGTACGAAAGCCCCAAAAATTTATGGAATCTGCTATTATTCTTTTTGTAGGTCACATAATAACACCCCTCGGGGGTCGACTTGTCTCCCCTGCGGCTCTTGGGCGATATGGAATCTACGCCGAGAGACACAGCAAAGCTTTCTATAACCTTGCCATCTCTATAGAGATATAGGCGATGGAGTCCCTTGTCGATAACTACATATTTTGAGTACACTGCTTCGGCATAAACGCATCCAAGTAAAAGGATTAAACCTGCTAAAAAAGAAGTCAGTGCAGTAAAAAGCTTTAATGAATTTTCCTTCATAATCTTTATAAATCAGAATTTATATGCTTGCCTACAAGCAAGCTATACTGTTATATTTTTAATATATCTTTTCTGTCTGGAAAGGTCACCCTCTCACAGGTAGTTGATATTTCAGAACGGCAAATGTGCATAAAAATTTCCTATTGAATTACCCGCAAAAAAACAAACTTAATATAATACCTTTAAGGAGAAGCCATGACACAAAAAATTCCTGAAAAAAAATGGGTTATTATGAGAACGGCTTTGAGTTTGTTGCTTACACTAGGCCTGCTCACTTTGGCGGGCTGCGGTCTGAGTGAAGAAGACAAGGCCATAATAAAGCAGGGCGTAAAGGCTGCTGAAGAATCGAAAGCGGCAGCATCCAGGGCGGAAGCCGCCACTAAACGATTAGAAGACCTGGCTTCTCGGCTAGAATCATCTGCACGAAAGGCTGAAGAAGCTGCGGCTGCTAATGTTAGAATAAAAGCTCCACAA
>JAGYNZ010000031.1 GCA_018399745.1 Deltaproteobacteria bacterium
GCGCGAAGCCGACGCCAAAACTCATGTTGAACTGAACCGCCCTCATCTGGGTCATCCTGGAATTTTCTCGACGCCGTTCGGCCGCTTGCAGTATTCTATGCCTGTATTTGGCAGAGAGTCAAGAAAGTAATGCCTGGTTTCCGGCGTAATATGGAAGGGTTCTTTGCAGGCACCGGCTGGATTTTTTGAAGAAGCATAGGGATATATCCGGCATGCGGACGCACCTTGTGAATGCCGCAGAGACTGCGGTTGTCTTGTTCATATAGTAGGCTTATTCAAGAGACACAATGTCTGAATAAATTTACATGTAGCTTTACACCTCTTCGAAACAGGAGGTAATACCGTTATTAAATATGAAACAATCTTAAGCTTTCTGAATGATATTTCGATAAATATTAAAGGACTATAGATCCAGTAAATTTTTTTAACATTCAACCGTTAGCCGGTGGCCCTCCCTGTCATCGGCTAACAACTCCCCCAAGTCATACCCCTGCCCTCGCCTAAAGAAACTCCTGCCTGAATAGGGCCTCAAAACCAGACAGGGCATTATCCCCCCAAAACTTGAACCAAATTTCCCTCACAGCCACCTTTGCCCCTTGGCCTCTTTGAGCGGAATCATGTTTCAAGCCCTTTGCAAGCGATCGTTCTCTCTCTATAATGGATGTGATATAATGGATTCGAGCCATATTTCATGCAAAAGGAGGAGAAAAAAATGAAAATCCATGCAAAATTCAAATTTTTTTATTGGTGCTTGGGGCTAATCACTCTGTTGATTTTCCATATCGGCGGCCATGATTCCCTTGCCTATGACCTGGCGCAATATTATCCCCTTAGAGCAGGAGATGTCCGCCTTGATCTGGAGAGCGAGACAGAAGGTGGCCAGACCAGGTTGGAATTGAGCAGAGAGTCGGTTTCCAGGACCGAGACCATTGGAGGCATAGAGACCTGTGTTATAGGAGAGCTTTCCAGTGGATGCTGGTGTGAAGAATATGAGGCCCAGGCCTGGGATGACGAAGGTCTGAAATTCTATCGTGAGGTGGAATACGATGACGGGGAACTTGAATCTATTGATTTTGATCCGCCCCTTCTCATGGTACCAAGGCAGCTTGATCTGTATGAGACAAAAAGCTGGTCCGCCTCGGCAGGAGGCGAGCAGATAGAAGTGGAGATCACCCTTGAGGCCGTAGAAGATGTCACGGTGTATGCCGGCACATTCAGTAATTGTCTTCGAATACAGTTGAGTTTTGACTCTGGAGATGAACTAGAGACGTGTCGTTCCTGGTTTGCCGAGGGCATAGGTCTGATTAAGGAAGAGTGCACCATGACAGAAGACGGCCGAACCAGCACAGAATACGCGGAACTGGTCGCGACCGCGGTAAATGGGTCACTTTACGGTTCCCCTCTCAGGCCGGGGGAATTGTTTTCCTTTTATCTGGCCCATATATCAACAAACAGCTGCGGTGAAATGTTAATGGAAAATGTGGCCATAGGCCTTCCGGGAGAGACACCCGGGCTCTGGTGGATCAAGTTTGTCCTGAACCTGTCTGCGCAGCCGGTTGCGTGGACAATAACGGATTTCGGGCAGGGACCGCCACCTTCCCTTGATCCCTCGTCGGCCAGTGCCTGTGCAATACCCGGTCTGGACCTGAGCCAGGCCCTGCACAAATTGAACATTAATGATCAGACGCTTGACCCCCAGCTCTGGATGCGCTTTCCATATGACGGAAACCAGAATTATGCCGTGGCGGGTTTCTGCTTTTCGCCGGAGAAGCTTTCATGGGATTTATATTTTGCCCTTCCGGTCACTGAATGATTCAAGGTGCCTTCTTCTTGTCAGGCAGGGTATGGTCTCAATGAAAACCCGGAATCAGCCAGGACGGATTTAAGCGGAGTGTTGATTAACAGGCACAGGTGGTAAAACTGATATCCATCTTCCATCACCTGCCCTGCCTGAAGGCCTTTCTTAAACGATCTTCCACCAGCGGCGGGACAAGCCCCTCCAGGCTCCCGCCGAAACGCGCCGCCTCCTTCACTATGGTGGAGCTTATATAGATCCAGCGAAACCCGGTCATTAAAAACACAGTCTCTATATCCGGGGACAGCTTGCGGTTCATCAAGGCCCGCTGGAGTTCATAATCAAAGTCCGACACGGCTCTCAGTCCCCGGAGTATGGCGCAGGCCCCGTATCTGGCCGCAAGATCCACCAGGAGACCGTCAAAGCTGGTGATCTTTACTTTTCCGTTCATTCCGGCGGTCTCGCGCACCATTTCCAGACGTTCCTCAATTGTGAACAGGCTCTCTTTGACCGGATTGGTGCCGATGGCGATCACGACCTGGTCAAACATCTTCAGTGCACGATCAACAATATCCAAATGACCGTTGGTAACCGGATCAAAGGTGCCTGGATAGACGGCTGTGCGGAATAATTGATCTGATTGCATGTATGTTCACCTGTAAAACCAGAGTTCAGTCTGGCCGTATACGCGTTTGTCCACGAGCTGAAGCGACGATTTTGCCCCCTGTCCTTTTTCCCTGGTTTCACCACCGGATACAGCCTGAAGAGAGAGCTTCTCTCCCTTGCATTCTTCAATGATCATAAAACCCCCGGGGACCAGGGCGCAGGAATCAACCACCCAATCCATTGCCCTTTTACCAAGGCCCTGGGAATAAGGGGGGTCGGCGAATATCAGATGAAAGGGGCCGTATGCAAGAACACGGTCAAGTGACTTTGAATTGGTCCTGATGTCGGCCCTGATCACCTTTGCACGCCCCTTAAAGCCGCACAGATCGAGGTTTCGCCTGATAAGGTCAAGGGCGGATCCGTGATGATCTGCAAAGACGACCTTCCTGACCCCCCTGGAGAGGGCCTCAATCCCCAGCGCCCCGGTGCCGGCAAAGAGATCCAGGACATTGCACGATTCCCACGGGAATTCCATGCGGGCATGCAGGATCTGGAACAGGGCCTCCCTTACCAGATCTGACGTCGGACGCAGCAAGCGGCCTTTGGGCCCCAAGAAACGGCGCCCCCGGGCACGACCTCCGGTGATTCTCATGAGACGTTAATCGTCGAAGCCGCCCTCCGATCCCTTATCGCTGCTGATTGTGCCAGCCCGTTCAATGATCCTGCTCTCGGTCCACTCCTGAGGATCCTCCAGGCGATCTGTCTTGGGACCAAGGTCATAGGACCCTGCGGTCAGTATGGCATCTATGGCCAGGGGTGCAGTGTCCCGGGCGTTAAACACGTTGACCAGCAGATTGTATACAAATGCCTCCACACGATCGGCCATCCTCTTTCTTATATCCATGGGCAGTCCCAGCAGCCTGTTCTCAAAAGGCAGGTTCAATTTTTTATAATTGCCCTTTTTGAGTCCCTTGGATTCGGCATAGGCCATCATCTCAGCCCACAGCTCCTCTGTCACTCCTTCTCCTTCAATCTTGATAAAATTACCGTATTCATCCGTTGCCGCATTGCCGTAGTCGTTCACTTCCAGGCCCCAGGAGATCATCTGCAGGGCAGTAGCCACATTGGCCTTTGTGGTATTGGTCGTTGAGGCAATCTCCCTCAATCTCTCTGAATTATTGCCCGAAGTGCCGTGCTGGGCACCTGAAACCTTGTATCCGGCCAGGGCCTTGTGTATCTCTCTGGTCAATTCCACCTGTATCCCCAGGTCACTCGCTTCAATACCATGAGTGGAGCCGTTGTTAAGTGCTATCCAGTCCGGGAAGACATCATGCGCGTTAAGGCCCTGAATCAGGAACAGGGCCTCTCCAACCGTCGAAAGCCCTTCTTTTCCCTTGATTTCACCTACTTCTGTCTCCAGCCCTGCCCATTTAGGGACAAAGGCGGCCAGCTGCAAGTTCGCAAGCAGGTTCTTGTCATCCGGAAGGTGTGATGCATCAATCGCTATGGAGGTCATGCCGGCCTCAAAGAGGGTGGGAATCTCTACCTTTGCCGGTTTCACATCCTCTTCTTTCTTTATGCCGTAATGGTCGGCATGAATTGCTACCGGTATTGTGATTCCCAGCTCATTGCAGACCTGATCAACCTGCGTGGCTATATTCCAGTAATTGACAGCACAATAGGCATTCGCACCGCCTTCCGACCTGGCTATTTCTATTATTATAGCTGCGTTGGCCCTCTGCGCCGCCGCCAGAACGCCGCGAATAACCATATTGTTTCTGCCGTTGGCTGCAATAGTCATGGCCTTGCCCTTGGCCAGCATTGCCCTGTCAATGACCTTGCCGCTCACCAGCATGGCCTTTGAGTTGGGAAAAAGCTTAACCACATTGGGCGGACGCCCTATTTCCAATGCCCTGTTAAAATCCGCAGAGTAGTGACCTGCCTTTTCCGTCATGACATACCTCCTTTCAGTTTTACAGGTTCAACGGTTCCCGGTTCAATGGTTCAGTTGTTTCCGGACCCAGTCTCTCAGCCGATATTCAACGAATACAGCGAGACAAACGTAACCCTGAACCCTGAACCCTCTCCAACCCTGAACGGTTACAAATACCTTTCCACCAGCAACTCCGCTATCTGAACGGCATTAGTAGCGGCGCCTTTTCTGATATTGTCCGCCACCACCCATAAATCAAGCCCGTTGGCCTGGGAGATATCTTCCCGTATCCTGCCGACAAGGGTAAGATCCTGTCCTTCGGCATCCAGGGCAAGTGGATAGACATTATGTGACAGGTCATCAACGACCTTGATTCCGGGTGCCATGGAAAGGAGTTCTCTGGCCTTGGATGCGCTGATCTTTCTCTCGAACTTTACATTGACCGCCTCAGAGTGGCTGTAGAATACAGGGACCCTGACCGTAGTGGCAGACACTCGAATCTCCGGGTCCTCCATGATCTTCCTGGTCTCATTGACCATCTTCATCTCTTCCCTGGTATAACCGTTGTCCATAAAGGAATCTATGTGCGGAAGGCAGTTAAACGCGATCTGGTGCGGATAGACCCTGGACTCAGGGGTCCTGCCCTTTGCCCATGACCTTATCTGGTTTTCAAGCTCCTGTACGGCCTTCAGGCCGGAACCAGACACGGCCTGATAGGTGGATACTACGATACGTTTTATGCGTGCATAGTCATACAATGGCTTCAGGGCCACAACCATCTGTATGGTAGAGCAGTTGGGATTGGCTATAATGCCCTTTGCCTGATAACCGGCAACGGCATGGGGATTTACTTCGGGAACTACCAGAGGGATTTCGGGATCCATACGCCATGCGTTTGAATTGTCCACAACCACCGCCCCGGCTTTAGCGGCTGAGGGGCCAAAGGTGAGGCTCCTGTCCCCGCCGGCGGAAAAAATTGCAATGTCCACTCCGTCAAAGGAGTCGTGATCAAGCCTTCGAACCCTGACCTTCTCTGACCTGAAGGAAAGCTCCTTCCCTTCGGAACGTTCAGAGGCCAGAAAACGGATCTCACTGACAGGGAAATTACGTTCCTCCAGGACCCTTATCATGGTCTGACCGACCGCACCGGTGGCACCGGCTACCGCCACGCTGAAAGTCTTTGCCATAACCCCCTCCGAAATATAATTGATCCCTGAATCTCTAAATTCCAACTGTTACTTTATGCAGTCGGTCACCAAATCCCCTACCTCGCTGGTGCTGTAGCCCATTCTGCCGGCGGAAAGGCTCTTCAGATCCTGACTGACCACCTTCTTGACACCATCTTCAACGGCCTTTGCCGCATCTATCTCGCCCAGGTATTCCAGCATCATCTGACCGGCGCATATGGCGGCCAGGGGATTAATAACATTTTTACCCTTATACTTGGGGGCCGAGCCGCCTATGGGTTCGAACATGGAGACACCTTCAGGATTGAGATTGCCTCCCGCGGCAATACCCATGCCTCCCTGTATCATGGCCCCCAGGTCTGTAATGATGTCACCGAACATGTTATCAGTGACTATCACATCAAACCATTCCGGGTTCTTGACCATCCACATGCAGGTCGCATCCACATGGGCATAATCCGTTGCAATATCCGGATACTCCCCTGCAATATCATAGAACGTTCTCTCCCACAGGTCAAAGGCATAGGTAAGCACATTGGTCTTTCCGCACAGGGTGACCTTTTTCCCTTTATTACGGCGCCTGCAGTAATCAAAGGCAAAGCGGATGCATCGTTCCACACCCTTTCTCGTGTTAATGGATTCCTGAACAGCCACCTCATCAGGAGTGTCTTTTTTTAGCACACCACCGGCCCCGGCATAAAGGCCCTCTGTATTTTCTCGAACGACCACGAAATCTATTTCCTCCGGCCCCTTGCTTTTAAGGGGCGTATCCACACCGGGATAGAGAATGACCGGTCGAAGATTTATATACTGGTCCAGCGCAAACCGCAGGGCAAGGAGTATCCCCTTTTCCAGAATACCGGGCCTTACATCAGGATGCCCGATGGCCCCCAGATAAATGGCCCGGAATTGCTCGAGGTCTTTCACTGCTCCTTCCGGAAGGACCTCCCCTGTCTGTAAATACCGTTCTCCACCATAATCATACCACGTGAGGTCGAGGTCAAACCCGAAACGATCGGATACGGCCTTAAGGACCTTGACCCCTTCATTTATAACTTCAGGGCCGGTACCATCCCCGGGAATAACAGCAATTTTATATGTATTCATTATTTCAATCCTTTACAAAAAATACAGTGAACGGTCACCGTATCAATACACAAAGAAAATTATACCTTGATTCAAAATTCAACATTCAAAATTCACAGATTTTTAAGCACGTGGGGAATCAATCCCCCATCTGAAATCAGCTCCTGCATGAACGGAGGTATCGGCTGGGCAGTGAACACATCTCCCGTAGTCAAATCCCGAATCTCTCCCGTATCGGCGTTTACCTCCACCTCGTCACCCGCCCTGATGCCGCCGAATATTCCATCACACTCAAATATGGGCAGGCCCATATTAAAGGCATTACGGTAAAAAATCCTGGCAAAGCTGGGTGCGATTACACACCCAATGCCCGCTGCCTTGAGGGCTATGGGGGCATGCTCCCGGGAAGAACCGCAGCCAAAATTTTTCCCTGCAACAATTATGTCCCCGGGTTTTATCTTTTTGGAAAAATCAGGGTCGGCGTCCTCCATGCAGTGTCTGGCAAGTTCTTCAGGGTCCGAGGTGTTGAGATAACGTGCAGGAATAATCACATCCGTATCTATATTTTCCCCGAATTTCCAGACCTTTCCTTTGATTTTCATGATCACCAATCCCTAATTCCGCTGAAAATACCCCATCTGCGGCGTTACTTCAATTTCCTCGTCATGGCGACGTACATCTGAGTACGCCTTGTTCCTCGAAAATTTCGCGCCTTGCATCCGAAGCATTTTGAGCGCAATTCATTTTTACAATTCATCCGGACTTGCGATTCTGCCCAACACCGCACTTGCAGCGGCAATGGCAGGATTCGCCAGATATACCTCGCTCTTGGGGTGTCCCATACGGCCGACAAAATTCCTGTTTGTGGTGGCAAGCGCACGTTCCCCCCTGGCAAGAACCCCCATATGCCCTCCAAGACAGGGGCCGCAGGTGGGTGGCCCTATTACCGCCCCGGCATTCATAAAAGTCGCGAGAATCCCCTCCCTGAGGGCCTGCATATACACCGTGGGAGTGGTGGGAAGGACAATAAGTCTCAGACCTTTGGAGACCTTCTTTCCGGATATGACATCAGCGGCCAGGGCCAGGTCTTCCAGACGACCATTCGTACAGGAACCGATCACCACCTGATCCAGGGGTATATTCCCCACTTTCGAAATACCCCTTGTGTTTTCAGGCAGATGGGGAAAGGCCACCTGAGGCTCTATCTCACTGCAGTCATAGTCGATAACCCTGGCGTATTCGGCATCCTCATCGCTGCGATATAGAACAGAATCCCTGACGGCCCGACCAGTCACATAATTCAGGGTCGTGTCATCGGGACTGACAAGCCCCACCTTGCCCCCGGCCTCGATGGCCATATTGGACATGGTAAAACGGCCGGACATGGACATGGAATCGATCACCGGACCAGTGAACTCCATTGCCATATACAGGGCCCCGTCCACACCGATATCGCCTATGGTGTAAAGTATCAAATCCTTGCCGCCCACCCACGGCCTCAAGTTTCCTCTATACACAAACTTTATGGACCTGGGCACCTTGAACCAGGTCTTTCCTGTTATCATGACAGCAGCCAGATCAGTGCTTCCTACTCCAGTGGCAAAGGTCCCCATGGCACCGTATGTACACGTGTGGCTGTCGGCCCCTATAACCACATCACCGGGAACCACCAGGCCCTTTTCCGGAAGCAGCACGTGCTCCACACCGGATTCTCCGCCGTCATAGTGATGCACAATACCATGTTCAGCGGCAAACTCCCTCAGAATCCTGGCCTGCTCAGCGCTCATAATGTCCTTGTTAGGCACAAAATGATCTGATACCAGGGCCAGTCTTTCTCTATCAAAGACAGTCTTGACACCTGCCTGCCTGAAGGTCTTTATGGCAATGGGGGCTGTTATGTCGTTGCCCAGTGCAAAGTCTACATCGACTTTCACCAGCTGACCCGGCTCTACGCTGTCCAGACCTGCATGTGCAGCCAGGATCTTTTCAGCTATTGTCATCAATCGGCTCATAATATCTCTCTAAACACCATAAAACTGTGAAAATGTTGAATGCGCGATGTTGCATTAAGAAATAATCTTTTTATATATCTATTGACAGACAGGCTGAAAATCTTCTTCAATATTCTAATTGTTTTACCGCAATTCACAATTCAATATTTACAACTCAACACTTCTTTTATGCATCGCGTTTTCCTTTGAGTGTTCAAGGCGATTCAGGGCGTTCAAATATGCCATGACACTGGCAGTGATTATATCAGGATCAGTACCATGGCCTGTAACTACATGGCTGCCTTCTTCAAGACGCACGGTGACCTCTCCCAGGGCATCGGTGCCTCCTGTAATCGAGTTGACGGCAAAACCAAGTAAATGACTCTCAGTCTTTACAAGCTTGGCCACCGCCTTATATGCCGCATCTATAGGACCGGCACCCAGGCTCACTCCGGAAACTTCATTGCCGTCTATTTTGAGTATTACTGTGGCGGTTGGTTTGATGCCGCTTCCACCGGCAACATAGAGATAAGCAAGGTGATAACGATCCGGAATCCGAAGCACCTCCTCTGCTACAAGGGCCTCAATATCCTCTGGATAGACCTCCTTCTTCTTGTCTGCAAGGGACTTGAACCTCGTGAATACCCTATGGATTTCTTCATCGCTGAGCCTGTAGCCTATCTCCTCGATCCTTGCCTTAAGGGCATGTCTTCCGGAGTGCTTCCCGAGTACCAGGGTCCCTTTGCTAAGGCCTATGTCCTTGGGATCGATAATCTCATAAGTAGTACGTTCCTTTAAGACCCCGTCCTGGTGGATTCCAGACTCGTGTGCAAAGGCATTGGCCCCTACTATGGCCTTGTTTGCCTGGACCACCATTCCGGTAAGCATACTTACCAGTCGGCTGACGGTCATGATATGCTGAGAACATATTGCGGTATCAAACGGAAGGACGTCCCGCCTGGTGCGGATCGCCATGACCACCTCTTCCATCGCGGCATTTCCAGCCCTCTCACCTATGCCGTTTATCGTGCACTCCACCTGCCTCGCACCATTCTCTATAGCCTCAAGCACATTCGCCGTGGCCAGACCCAGGTCATTATGACAGTGCACACTCAAGACCGCTTTATGGATATTTGGCGTGTGCTCCATCACATATCGAATCATCCTGCCGAAATTGTGTGGTACGGCATATCCCACCGTATCAGGGAAATTGACAGTGGTGGCGCCGGCGTCTATCACTGCCTCAAAGACCCTGCAGAGGAAATCCAGATCGCTCCGGCTTGCGTCTTCAGCGGAAAACTCCACGTTACCGGTAAATTTCACCGCATATTCTACTGCAGACCGGGCCATATCCAGTACCTGCTCCCGTGTCTTTCTCAGTTTATACTGAAGGTGGATATCAGAGGTGGCAATGAATGTGTGTATTCGAGGGTTTTCTCCCTCCTTCAAGGCCTCCCATGCGGTATCGATGTCTTTCTCATTGGCACGGGCCAGGGCGGCGACCTGCAGACCCTTGAGTTCCTGTGAAATGCGCCTGACACTCTCAAAATCGCCTGAAGAGGCGACTGGAAATCCGGCCTCGATCACATCGATATTCAGCTTTTTCAACTGTCTCCCGATCTGGAGTTTCTCCTCCACGTTCAGAGACACGCTGGGGGACTGCTCACCGTCTCTTAACGTCGTATCAAATATTATTATTCTTTCGCTGCTGCTCATTTTTTCTGCGTCCGACTGTCTTTACCAAAAGAAACACCCTTTTTGTCACTTCCATGAACCGCACCAGACCTCACCAGCTTGGGCCTCAGTGCCTTGAAAGACATCAATACAGGCCCTGATATAACATATGCGGCCATAAGGAAAAACAGCGTAACCCTGGGCTCTAAGGCAAGTACCATTATGGCAAGAATCAGCAATACCATACCGGAAAAGGGGTGTTGTTGAAGCCACCGCACTTCCTTGAAATTATAGTAACGCACATTGCTTACCATAAGGAAGGAAAGACCGTAGACCATGATCAGCACTGCTATATGACGCACAGGCCCGAATATTCCACAATACTGGCATAAAAGCACGGATGTAGCCAATACGGCCGCTGCAGAGGGGCATGGCAGACCGAGAAAGTAGCCCCTGGTGCTGCTGTTGCCGCTCTGACTCAGTATGTTGAATCTGGCCAGCCTGAGGGCAGTTGTCGCCACATACAGAAATGCGGCAAGCCACCCCAGCCGGCCGTAATCCTGAAGCCCCCAGATAAAGGCAAGTATGCCAGGGGCTACTCCAAAGGCCACCAGGTCTGAAAGGGAATCATACTCCATGCCGAATCTGCTCGTGGTGCGGGTCCAACGGGCCACCCTGCCGTCCAGACCATCTAAGACACCGGCTATCAGTATGGCAACCGCAGCGGCATGATAATTTCCGTTGATGGCGGCAATAACGGCATAGAATCCGCTGAACAGGCTCGCCGAGGTCAGCAGGTTTGGAAGAATATATATGCCCCTTCTTAAAGCCTTGTCATCTGAATCGCCGCTCTGTTTTCGTTGCATGGGGAACCTCCGTGGAAGATAAGGGGTGGAAATTAATCTCTTAATTATATGATATTCGGGCCTTTACAACAGGACATTTTTAGCAAGAATCGTCTGTCCTGCCGCTGTCCGGTCACCCTTTTTCACCAACACTGAAAAATCTTTAGGGACATACACGTCGAGACGAGATCCAAAACGAATGAGTCCAAAGCGTTCACCGATTTTAACACTATCCCCGACCTCGACCCAGCAGACAATCCGCCTGGCTATGATACCTGCTACCTGTACGACGGTCAGCTCCACTCCGTCCTCGCCGCGGATCAAAACGGCATTTCGTTCGTTTTCAAGCAAGGCCCTTTTACGATCAGCAGGCCAAAAGGCCCCGGGCTGGTAAGAAATCCGCTGCACCTCGCCCGTAATTGGCGCCCTGTTGACATGTACATTAAAAATATTCATGAATATACTGATCCGTCTTACGTCTTTTCCGTTAAGAGATCCCCGGTTATCCTCGGCTATATCTATGACCCGACCGTCAGCTGGTGATACCACCAGGCCCAGACCTGATGGTATTATACGCTCAGGGTCTCGAAAGAAAAAGAGGACAAAGGCCGAGATCACAAAAAAGGCCGCCGCCAGTATAGACCAGTCCAGTATAGCACATATGACAGAGGCCAGGACCGCAATACCTATGAAAGGGACTCCTTCCTCGGCAACCGGAATGCGATGAGAAAGCATTAAGGACCCAGAAACAGGATTACTTCTTGAGCCAGCTCATCATGTCCCTCAGGCGGGCACCGACCTTTTCCAAGGCGTGTTCCTTTTCCCTCTGTCTCAGGGCGTTGAATACAGGACGTTTGACCTGGTTTTCCAGCATCCACTCATTGGCAAATCTGCCGCTCTGAACCTCATCAAGGATCTTGCGCATCTCCTTTCTTGTCTCTTCCGTTATTATACGTTTTCCTCTGGTAAGGTCTCCATATTCTGCCGTATCACTGATCGAGTAACGCATCTGCGACAGACCGCCTTCGTAAATCAGGTCAACGATGAGCTTGAGTTCGTGGCAGCACTCGAAGTATGCGATTTCAGGTTGATAGCCCGCCTCAACCAGGGTCTCAAAACCTGCCTTTATCAGCTCGGTGACCCCGCCGCAGAGGACACACTGTTCACCGAAAAGATCGGTCTCTGTTTCTTCTTTATATGTGGTCTCAATGACCCCTGCACGGGTAGCGCCTATACCGTTTGCATAGGCAAGTGCCCCCTTAAGGGCATGACCGGTGTAGTCCTGATGTATGGCTACCAGGCTGGGCACACCCGCCCCCTTTTCATATTCCCTGCGCACTAAATGCCCCGGGCCTTTGGGTGCCACCATGGTAACATCCACGTCGGCAGGAGGTACTATCTGGCCAAAGTGAATATTGAAACCATGTGCGAAAAGGAGCATGTCCCCTGTCTTCAGGTTCGGCTTGATAGCACTTTCGTATAGCTGACTCTGGATATGATCAGGTACCAGGACCATGATGAGATCTGCCCTGGCTGCAGCTTCTGCTGCATCCATAGGCTCAAACCCGTGTTTGACTGCAAGATCATGATTGGGTGTCCCGGTAAGTTCACCCACCACAACGGATAATCCACTATCTCTCAAATTTTGGGCATGGGCATGACCTTGGCTGCCATAGCCGATTATGGCTATAGTCTTTCCTTGAAGCATGTCCATGGGGGCATCTTTTTCGTAATAAATCCTCATCCTCTGTAGCTCCTTCCTAAATCGTCTTTTTTTCTCTCATCATAGCTATGTTACCAGTCCTTGAAATTTCCTTGATTCCAATTGGACGAAGCAGCTCTATCACCGCCTTTAGTTTTGATTCCGGTCCGGTGACCTCTAAGGTGTAAGATTTAGGGCTTACATCAACAATCTTGCAACGGAATATATCGCTGATACGCAATATCTCGGCCCTGGACTCATCCTCGGCCCTGACCTTGATCAAAGACATCTCGCGCTCAACAAACTCGCCTTCACTGACATCTACCACCTTTAAGACATCTATCAGACGCCTGAGCTGTTTGATTATCTGCTCAATTATGTGTTCATCGCCTCTTGTCACCAAAGTGAGGTGCGACAGTGTCGGATCCAGCGTCGCAGCCACATTAAGGCTCTCAATATTAAACGCCCTTCCACTGAAAAGACCGGTTATGCGGGAAAGGGCACCGGGAGTATTTTCAACCAGTACAGAGAGAGTATGCTTCATGGGGTCAAGCTCCTTAGCCAAAATATCAAACGAGTAACATCTCAGTCGTAGCCTTTCCGGCCGGGACCATCGGGAACACGCCTTCTTCACGTGCTATAGCAAATTCCATAATCGCCAGGCCTTTGGCCTCAAGGCCCTTACTGAGCACATCATCGATTTCTTCGGGCCTGGTTGCCCTGAACCCCTTGGCACCATAAGCCTCAGCCAGTTTTACAAAATCAGGGGTCATTGTAAACTCGGTAGATGCGTAACAACGATCATAAAACAGCTCCTGCCATTGTCTGACCATGCCGAGAAACTGGTTATTAAGGATGACTATTTTTACAGGCAGGCATTGCTCCATAGCAGTTGCCAGCTCTTGGATATTCATCTGTATACTGCCGTCCCCGGCCACATCGACAACGAGTTTGTCAGGAAAGGCCATTTGTGCCCCAATGGCTGCTGGTAATCCATAACCCATGGTCCCCAGACCACCTGAAGTAAGGAGGGTCCGTGTATGGTCAAATTTATAGAACTGGGCAGTCCACATCTGATTTTGACCTACTTCGGTAGTAATGATAGCCCGTCCCTTTGTCATCTCATAAAGCCTTTCAATGACATTTTGGGGCTTTATGACACCAGGTTCCATTTTATATGTAAGGGGATGGCGTTTTTTCCATGTATCAAGCTGCTCCAGCCACGCCTTGTGCTGGTCTATCCAGGCCTCATCAGGACGGCCGACATCCTTCACTATGTCTAAAAGCTTCTTCAGTATTCTCTTGCAATCACCCACTATGGGCACATCCACCTTTACGTTTTTCTGAATGGACGTGGGATCTATGTCCACGTGAATTATCTTGGCCAGCGGGGCAAATGCCTCGATTTTTCCGGTAACCCTGTCGTCGAAACGGGCGCCCACGGCAATAATGACATCGCTGTTTGCCATTGCCATATTGGCACAGTATGTACCGTGCATGCCCAGCATACCCAGGCTCAAATCGTGGCTGCCGGGAAATCCGCCGAGCCCCATCAAGGTCATGGTTACAGGAATATGCATTGCTTGAGCGAGTGCCCTGAGTTCCGCATCCGCATTAGATATGATTATTCCGCCACCTGCATAGATAACAGGCCTTTTTGCCTTTTCAATTAATCTGTAGGCCCGCTCAACCTGTTTGCCGTGCGGCTCGATTACCGGATTATAGGAACGGAGCTTTATCTCCTGCGGATAAACAAACTCGGCCTTGCCGTTCTGGACATCCTTGGGGAGATCTATGAGGACCGGACCCGGTCGACCCGATCTCGCGACATAAAAGGCCTCCTTAAGGACCCGGGGAAGGTCTTTGACGTCTTTAACCAGGTAATTGTGCTTTGTACAGGGACGGGTAATGCCTACGATATCCACTTCCTGAAAGGCATCATTACCGATAAGGGCAGTAGGCACCTGACCGGTAAATATAACCATGGGTATTGAGTCCAGGTATGCTGTCGCTATACCTGTAACGGTATTTGTAGCCCCCGGACCTGAGGTGGCTATGCACACTCCCACCTTTCCGGAGGCCCTGGCATAACCATCAGCGGCATGGGCCGCTCCTTGCTCATGTCGGACCAGGACGTGCTTTATAGTACCGTCTTTTTCCAAGGTATCGTAGACATCTATAATAGCCCCGCCGGGAAAGCCAAAGATAACATCGACACCTTCCCGCTTGAGGGCCTCTAAGACCATTTCTTTTCCAGTCATCTTTGCCATATACTTTACCCCTGTCAGCGATAGAATTAGATTGGGAGAACCAGATCGGTCTCTGAAGCTTATTACCCTGTTTTTACATTGTCAATAAAGTTAACCCCTTCAAGTCGGCTTTATTAACAAATAATGCCCTCAAAACTTTCAGCTTTGAGGGCATTCAATCCAATGTAAGGCATATTGTACATCACCCGGTAATCGTTTAACCCTTTGGCAGGGAGCTCATAATACGGTACTGGATGAAATCTTTTTATTCTATAAGAGACCGAATCAAGTCTTAACTGTCTCTGAACTGTTTTCCCCCTTCTTTTCTTCTGTCTCTCCTGAGTCAACAACTACCTCTGAGGTCTGATCACCAGGGCCTTTGTCATCCGCACCAGCCTCTGCCTCCAGGGCCTCCTCCGCAGGGAATTCTTCCTTTACACTTACCGCCTCTGCGACTGATGTCTCTTCACTGATTCCGGTTTTTTCAGCAAAGTCATTCTCCTGTTTTACAGGTTCCGACTTATTCACAGAAACCGGACCGGCCTGCGGTATCAAGGATTCGGTAGACACCTTTTTTGAGGGTTTACTTTGAGGCTTGGGGCGCTCCAGAGAATCGGTGACCAGTTCCACAATAGACATCATGGCGGCATCACCCCTTCGAGGGCCCATCCTTACTATCCTGGTATAACCACCATTGCGATCGGCAAACTCCTGCCCCCATTTATCAAAAAGCCTTATAACGACCTTTCGGTCACGTATGACGGAAAAGGCCTGACGCCTTGCATGGAGGTTCGACGCCTTTGCCAAGGTAATCATTTTGTCAGCCACACGCCTGACCTCTCTGGCCCTTGGAACTGTTGTGACAATTCGGCCATACCTCAATAACGATGTAACCATATTCCCGAGCATCGCCTTGCGATGAGCTGTCTTACACCCCAGTCTATTCGTCCTTCTTCGGTGCCTCATTACTCATCACCTTCTTTTTCGTCGGTATTTTTCCCCTGGTCTGTTTTCTCCGGCGGGGTCCATCCCTTAAGTTTCATTCCCAAATGTAACTCCATGCTATCGAGGTTTTCCTGGATCTCTTGCAGAGATTTTCGACCAAAATTTTTTGTCTTCAGCATGTCCTGCTCTGTTTTCTGCACCAGCTCGCCGATATAGTGTATATTGGCGTTTTTAAGGCAATTGGCCGAGCGTACGGAAAATTCAAGTTCATCAATTTTCCGGTTCAGATATTCGCTTTTGCCTTCAAATTCAGAAGAGAGCTTCTCCTCTTGCGACTCATCCTTCTCGTCAAAGTTAATAAATACCGTAAATTGATCCTTCAGAATCTTTGCCGCATAAGCTATGGTGTCCTCAGGAAGAACCGTACCGTCTGTCAGGACCTCAAGGGTCAACTTATCATAGTCCGTCATCTGACCAACACGGGCCTTGGTAACAACAAAATTGACCTTCAGCACCGGAGAGAACAGGGCGTCGATAGCCATAGTACCCACAGGCTTATCAGGGTCCTTGTTGTTTTCAGCAGCGGCGTATCCTTTGCCCCATTTAGCAGCCATTTCCATCCGCAATTCACCATCTTTTGTCAATGTCGCAATATGATGATCGGGATTCAGCACTTCGACTCCACCATTCGGGGCGATTAAATCCTTGGCATACACTTCTGCCGGTCCCTGTTTATCCAGCAGCAAGACCTTTTCTTCATCTTTGAAGATCTTCAGGCGCACACCCTTCAGATTGAGGATAATATCTGTTACGTCTTCAATCACTCCCGGTATGGTTCCCAGGTCATGTAACACACCTTCAATCTTTACGGAAACAATAGCAGCCCCCTGTAAAGACGATAAGAGCACACGTCGCAAGGCATTGCCCAGTGTAATGCCATAGCCCCTCTCCAGAGGCTCGCAGCTGAATTTGCCGTAAAATTTCGTGTGTGTTGCGCTATTAACTTCCAGCCTGTTTGGATATATTAATTCCCGCCAGTTGCGATAGTATGGAGTCTGTTCAGCAGTCATATTGTCTCTATATTCCTCTTGAACACCGGATATCATTCAATTCTTTTGCCCTGGAATGTCTCCAGGATCAGTGGCAGCATCACAGGATATTATTTAGAATAGAATTCAACTATTAGCTGTTCCTGAATGGGCATGGTTATATGCCTTCGTTCAGGCATTGCCTTCACTGAACCTTGGAGCTTATCCTCATCCAGTTCCAGCCAATCAGGCACACCCTTGCGAGCAACCGCCTCCCGAGCCTGCTGGATCGGAAGTATTGACCTGCTCTTCTCAGCCACCTTGATTTCGTCTCCCTCCTTTACCAGGTAGGACGGTATGGATACCCTTTTTCCGTTTATGGTAAAGTGTCCATGACGGACCAACTGACGCGCCTGTGATCTCGACTCGGCAAAGCCCAGACGATAAACAACGCCGTCAAGACGCCTTTCCAGCAGTATCAGAAGATGAGTACCCGTTACCCCCTTTTGACGATCAACTTTATCAAAATAACTCCTGAATTGTGCCTCCTGCAATCCATACATACGCCGGACCCGTTGTTTTTCTCTCAAACGCACCCTGTAGTCAGAGGTCTTTATTCGGCCCTGGCCATGCTCCCCGGGCACATAACCGCGTTTTTCAAAGGCACACTTATCTGAATAACACCTGTCTCCCTTAAGAAAAAGTTTACAACCCTCCCTGCGACACAAGCGACATCGTGGTCCTGTATATCTAGCCAAAATACTCCCTCCAATAACTTGGAAACATAATAAATAAGCCCATTTAATACGTGATGAAGTCCTATACTCTCCGTCTCTTCGGAGACCTGCAACCGTTATGAGGTATTGATGTCACGTCTCGAATAACTGAAATCTTAAATCCTGCTATCTGAAGGGCGCGCACTGCCGCCTCTCTTCCGGAACCCGGCCCGTTGAGATGTACTTCAACACTTCTCATGCCATGGTCCGCCGCTTTTCTTACCGCATTTTCAGCGGCTACCTGGGCGGCAAATGGGGTGCCTTTCCTCGAGCCCTTAAAACCCTGAGTCCCCGCACTTGACCAGGAAATTGTATTCCCCTGTTTATCAGTTATATTTATTATGGTATTATTAAAAGTAGATTGTATATGCACAACACCTTCCGGCACATTCTTCTTTTCTTTTCGACCACCTCTTCTCGGTGATGCCATATTATTTCAACCTCCGTTACTGAGCCCTTCTCTTGCTTTTGACTACTGAGCGTCTGGGACCCTTTCGAGTACGAGCATTTGTTTTGGTGCGCTGTCCATTAACAGGAAGTCCTCTGCGGTGCCTGAGACCCCGATAACTTCCAAAATCCATCAGTCGCTTGATATTTAATGATACCTCTCTACGGAGGTCTCCCTCCACCTTATAGCTGACATCTATAGTCTTCCGCAGCGACGTAATATCTTGATCAGTCAAATCATCGGTTTTTTTATTTCTGTCAATTTTTGCCTTATCCAGGATTTGCTGGGCACTTGTACGCCCGATTCCATAAATGTATGTAAGCGCAATCTCCAGCCTCTTGTTCTTTGGCAGCTCAATACCTGCAATTCTTGCCACGGATCAACCCCCTCGCTATCCCTGTCGCTGTTTGTGTCTTGGATTTTTGCAAATCACTCGCAGTATGCCCCTGCGTCGTATTATTTTGCAGTTCTTACACCGACGTCTGATTGATGCTTTAACCTTCATGGCATATCCCTTTTCACCCTTCGCACTTCCGTACCGCTATTCAATCCTTATAATATAAAACCTAAGGTCTACCTGGCCCTGTATACAACGCGGCCCCTGGATAGATCATAGGGCGACAGCTCTACAGTCACGACATCACCAGGCAATATCTTTATATAGTGCATACGCATTTTACCTGAAATATGTGCAAGGACCTTATGGCCATTTTCCAGTTCAACGCGAAACATGGCATTGGGTAAGGTTTCAAGCACCTTTCCCTCTACCTGTATGGCATCACCTTTGGACATTTAGTCTTCCTTGTTTACTTCTGCAGTCATTCTACCTTCTTCCCTTCAGCCTGGTCCCCTTCATAAACCCCTCGTAGCTCCTGGTGATAAGATGCGACTCAATTTGAGCCATGGTATCCATTCCCACACCTACAACAATCAGAAGGGCAGTTCCTCCAAAATAAAAAGGGACATTGAACTTTGAAATCAATATGCTTGGTAATACGCAAATCGCTGAAACATAGATGGCACCTATCAGGGTAATCCTGGTAAGGACCCTGTCAATATATTCAGAAGTGCGCCTTCCAGGCCTGAGACCCGGGACATACCCCCCGTGTTTTTTCATGTTCTCTGCTATATCAACCGGATTGAAGATCATGGCCGTATAAAAATAACAGAAAAAGACAATGGCCAATACAAAGATCGTCTCATAAAACAGGCTTCCCGGCATCAAGCCCTGGGCTATGTTCTGCATCCACGGCACCTGTATAAAGTTGGCTATTGTCGCAGGAAACATCATAATAGACGACGCAAAAATCGGTGGTATCACCCCCGCGGTATTTACCTTTAGCGGCAGATGGGTGCTTTGCCCTCCATATACCTTCCGTCCCACTACCCTTCTGGCATATTGGACCGGAATACGCCTTTGGGACCGCTCCATAAAACAGATAAACCCGATTACCGCTACCATCATCACTAAAAGAAATATAACCAGAGCAAGGTGTATATCACCAGTGCGCATCAGGCTGAACGTGTCTATCATGGCCGAGGGCATCCTGGCTACAATACCGGCGAAGATAATCAGAGAGATACCATTACCAACGCCCCTTTCTGTAATCTGTTCTCCAAGCCACATCAGAAATACCGTCCCTGACATGAAGGTCAGGGCACTTAAAAGCCGAAAAGACCATCCTGGGTCCGCCACAACCGGGGCGCCGTCCGGTGCCGTCAAACTCTCAAGGGTAATAGCTATTCCCAGCCCCTGAATAATACTCAGGCCCACTGTACCATATCTGGTATATTGGCTGATCTTCTTTCTTCCTGCCTCACCTTCTTTTTTTAAGGCCTCAAGATGTGGAATAGCTACTGTAAGAAGCTGAATAATGATGGAGGCGCTGATGTAAGGCATGATGCCCAGGGACAAAATAGACATATTCTCAAGCGCTCCACCGGAAAACATATTGAACATGCCGAACAGCGTCCCCCTGGCACGATCAAAAAAGGACGCCATGGCCGCAACATCAATACCGGGAGTGGGAATTTGGACCCCGATCCGGTATACAGCCAGCATAAGCAACGTAAAAACAATGCGTTTACGCAGTTCCGGTACCTGGCCTATGCCCCCTAGTCCCTTAAACAATATTTGCCCTCCGGGCCTGGTCGCTGATTATCTCTACCTGTCCTCCGGCAGTCTCTATTTTATTCCTGGCGGTCTTGCTGACAGCATGGGCACGAACCGTTAAAGGCCGCTGTATCTCGCCGTCACCCAGTATTTTCAGAAACTGATTACGCTTGCGTACAAGTCCCAATGCCTTCAAAACGGTAATATCCACTATTCCTTCATGCCTGAGCTCTGCCAGGCTACCCACATTCAATACACCGTAGACCTTTCTGAAGGGGTTCTTGAAACCCCGTTTGGGGAGCTTCCTATACAATGGCATTTGACCGCCTTCAAATCCTGGACGAATATTACCGCCGGAACGGGATTTCTGGCCGTTTTCACCACGGCAGGCCGTTTTCCCGTGTCCGGATCCCGGTCCCCTCCCTACGCGTTTTTTCCTGCGTGTGGACCCTGGATCAGGTCTTAATGCATCCAATGTAATCATATATGCTCCTAATAAATTGAGAAATCGACGTTTTATAAATCAGAAAATGACCTTTTGTTTCCAAATTCTATCTCAATTTCCTGTTCTAGGGTTTTCCCCCGGCACTTTGCCCTGGAGATTGACGTGCGCAGGATTTCCAGTCCGTTAAACGTGGCGTGCATTACATTGTGTGGATTTTTGGAGCCAAGACACTTGGTCAATATATCCTGAACTCCTGCCGCCTCCATAATCGCCCTTACGACAGCACCAGCTATGACGCCGGTGCCGGGTGAGGCAGGTTTCAACAGGACCCTGCCGGCGCCAAAATGACCAACCACCTCGTGAGGTATAGTCTTGCTTATCATCGGTATCTTGGTCATAGACTTGGTTGCCTTCTCACGTGCCTTTCTGAGGGCCTCGGGCACCTCTCTGGCCTTTCCCATGGCAAAACCGACTTTGCCGGCCCCGTCACCTACCACTGAAAGGGCACTGAAGCTGAAGCGTCTTCCCCCTTTGACCACTTTGGCCACGCGATTAATATAGACTATTTTTTCTATCAGTTCTTGTTCGTTATCTGTATGGTCTTTCTGCAACGTTACCCCCTGATGGCAGCTCACTACTGTAATTCAGAATTCAAGACCGACTTCTCTGGCCGCATCCGCAAGGGCACTTACCCGGCCATGATATAGATATCCGCTCCGGTCAAATGCCACTGCATCTATGCCCTTTTCCTTAGCCCTTTGAGCGATAATTCGGCCGACCTCTTTAGCCACGGCTTTTTTGTCTTTAAAATCGCCTGCCTTGCTTTTGATCTCTGAAATCAAGGAAGAGGCAGCCGCGATTGTGTTACCCTGTTCATCATCTATAATCTGAACGTATATGTGCTTGCTGCTGCGGAAAACCGCCATTCTTGGACGCTCTGTCGTCCCTGATATGTGCTTTCGTATATGCTGTTTACGCCTTAAACGCGCCTTCAGCCTAGGACTGGTCTTTGCCATAATTATTCCCATTTGCTGTATTGCTGATGGTTCTTCTATACATAACTGCTACGCAGCAGTCTTTCCAGCTTTGCGGACTATCTGTTCATCCGCATACCTGATTCCCTTGCCTTTGTAAGGCTCTGGTGGTCTGAGAGATCGGATTCTGGAGGCGGTAAGTCCCAAAAGCTCCTTATCATATCCCTCCAGGATTATTCGAATTTCCTTTTGCCTCTCCACTCTGGCTATGATTCCTTCTGGAAGAGGAAATTCTATCGGATGAGAATGGCCAACGTAAAAAACCAGCCCGTTCTCCTTCTCTTCGATCCTGTAACCAACTCCCATTACCAGAAGTTCCCGCGTAAATCCTCTGGTGACCCCAACAACCATGTTGTTTACAAGTGTTCGAAACAGCCCGTGTATAGAGCGACTCTGCCTTGAATCATCAGTTCTCCTGACTAACAGGTGCTCACCATCTTTTTCAACACTTGCCAAGGGATGTATTTCCCGGCTCAAGACACCCTTGGGGCCCTGAACAGTTAAAACGGGTCCATCTATGGTGACCTTGGCCTCTGAAGGCACATTTATGGGTAACTTACCGATTCGAGACATGAAAAACTCCAGATTACCAAACGGCGCAAATAACTTCTCCGCCCGTATTATTTTGTTTGGCCTCGACATCAGTCATGACACCCTTTGATGTGGAAATCACTGCTGTACCAAGCCCAGATCTTATTTTTGGAATTGCGCCCTTTTTACAGTAAACTCGGCACCCGGGCGAACTTATTCGCTTTAATCCGAGAATAACAGGCTGCCCGTCAGAATATCTCAGAAACAAACGAAGAGTTTTCTGCCGCCCGTCTTTGAAAATGCGGAAGTTGCTTATGTAGCCTTCTTTCTTAAGTATTTTTGCAATTCCAACCTTCAAATTGGAGGCAGGAATATCAACCCTTTCATGCCTTGCTTTATTGGCATTTCTGAGCCGTGTAAGCATATCCGCTGCAGGATCAGTCATAGACATATTTAAGCTCTCCCGAATGTATGGAGTTTTACGGCTACCAGCTGGCCTTGGTTACCCCGGGGATTACTCCCTGAGACGCCATTTTTCTGAAGCATATTCTGCATAAGCCGAATTTCCTTATAAAGGCACGTGGACGACCACAAATCGGACATCTATTATACTTTCTGACACTGAACTTGGGTTTCCTCTGTGCCTTATTTATCAATGCCTTTTTAGCCAAAGGTCCCTCCTCAATTAAATCTACTTGCGAAACGGCATTCCTAAAGTATTCAACAAATGCCGAGATTCATCATCGGTTTCAGCACTTGTAACTATCGTCACATTCATTCCCTTGATCTTGTCTATTTTGTCATAGTCGATCTCCGGAAAGATAATCTGTTCCTTAATACCCAATGTATAATTACCATTTCCATCAAAGGCCTTTGGCGAAATACCTCTAAAGTCCCTGATCCGGGGAATGGCAATATTAATGAGCTTTGTAAGAAAATCGTACATTCGCTGCCTTCTGAGGGTCACACGGCACCCTATGGGCATTCCTTCTCGTACCTTAAAGGCTGCGATTGATTTCCTGGCCCTTGTGATTACCGGTTTCTGTCCGGAAACAAGGGTTAATTCCTCCATCGCAGAATCTAATACCTTTGGATTTTCAATTGCTTCACCAAGCCCCATATTTAAAATAATTTTTTCGATCCTGGGCACCTGGTGAGGATTCTTATATCCAAAATGTTCCATTAATTCTGGAACACACTTTTTATGATATCTCTCTTCTAAGAGGACCATGCTCTAAATGCCTCCACAAGGCCTACTTTTTTTCCGTTGGAATAGTTTCTCCGCACTTTTTGCACACGCGGACCTTAACGCCGTCTCCCAGAACCTTCCTCGATATTCTCACCGAATCAGTACATTTGGGGCAAATCAACATGAGATTGGACAAGTGGATGGATGCCTCTTTCTCTAAAATGCCGCCACCCGTACCGGGCCCTGGTCGAGTATGGCGCTTTACTATCTGCGCGCCCTCAACAAGTGCCCTTCCCTTCGCGGGTAAAATTGAAAGTATCTTGCCGACTTTACCCTTGTCTCGGCCGGCCTTAACCATTACCCGGTCATTTTTTCTCAGATATGTCTTTACGACTTTCATTGGCCCAGCCTCCTTGGACTAAAGTACCTCTGGTGCAAGCGATATTATCTTCATATAACGCCTTGCCCTTAATTCCCTGGCCACTGGTCCGAAAATTCGCGTACCCACCGGTTCTCCATATTGATTTATCAAAACCGCTGCGTTCTCGTCGAACCGTATCCACGAACCGTCAACCCTGGATATCTCCTTCTTGGTCCTTACTACAACGGCTTTAACCACATCGCCTTTTTTTACTTTTGAATTCGGCATGGCCTCCTTAACCGAGACGACCACCGTATCCCCCAAACTTGCAAAGCGTCTGCGAGTTCCGCCCAAAACCCGAATACAACACACGCGTTTTGCACCAGAATTATCAGCGACATTTAATAACGTTTCTTGCTGGATCATGACATGATCCTTTCCTTTCTCTTGCTGTTCTAGAGAGCCTTTTCAATAATCCCTCTAACGACCCAACGTTTGTGTCGACTCAGAGGACGATACTCTTCTATTAGAATTTTGTCGCCTATTTTACAGCTATTCCCTTCATCATGGGCCATATACTGCTTTTGCCGGTTCATATACTTTCCATATATTGGATGCTGTACCCGCCTGACCACCTTGACAACCACTGTTTTTTCCATCTTGTCACTGGCAACCGTACCTATAACTGTCCTACGAGATTTCTTTTCGGCATTCATGCCATGCTCCATTGCTAGATCCCGGAATCAACAACTTTCTCCGCCAGTACTGTTTTAGCCCTTGCTATTGAACGTCTCACAGCACGAATCCTCATTATGTTCTCCAACTGATGAGTGGCCTGCTGAAAACGAAGATTAAAAAGCTCCTGCCGCAGATTCTTTTCTTTCTGTCGAATTTCTTCTCTGCTAAGTTCCCTAAGTTCATCCGCCATACTCATGGCATTTCACTCCTCGCGACAATCCTGGTGGGAATGGGTAGTTTATATTGCGCCAGTCTCAAGGCCTCTCTCGCTGACATTTCGTCAACACCTTCCATCTCATAAAGCATCCTGCCCGGCTTTATCTGTGCCACCCATGAATCAACTGCACCCTTACCCTTACCCATTCTGGTCTCGGCAGGCTTGCTGGTAATAGGTTTGTCCGGAAATATTCGTATCCATATTTTCCCGCGACGTTTGACGCACCTTGTAATAGCTATACGAGCGGCCTCTATTTGCTGCGCTGTGATCTTGCCGCGGCCGATAGCCTTGAGGCCGTAATCGCCGAAGGACAAACTGTTTCCGCGCTGCGCCATGCCTTTTATGCGGCCTTTCTGTTGCTTGCGATATTTGACTTTCTTTGGGCTAAGCATTTACTTCTCTCCAGCGGAAATGCTTCATTACCATCATATTTCCATTGCCGGGGCTTCAGAGTCCCTATCGGGCAGGACCTCTCCGTTGAACACCCATACCTTGACACCGATGACACCATAGGTAGTCATTGCCTCGGCTACTCCATAATCAATGTCCGCCCGCAGGGTGTGTAACGGAACTCTGCCGTCAAGATACCACTCGGTACGGCACATTTCAGCACCCCCCAAACGGCCGGCACTGGCAATCCTTATACCCTGAGCGCCGAACTTTCGTGCCATGCTGATAGCCCTCTTCATTGCCCTGCGAAAGGAGATGCGCCGAACAAGCTGCCCCGCAATATTTTCAGCTACCAGCTGTGCATTTATTTCAGGTCTTCGAACCTCTGTGATGTCAATCATTATTCGGCGCCTGACCATCTTTTCCAGAGACCGCTTGAGGCCCTCGATTTCAACACCTTTTTTACCAATAATTATTCCGGGACGCGCGGTGAATATTCTAATACGCAATCTCTGCGCGGCCCTCTCTATCTCAATTTTGGATATTCCTGCGTGGCTGATTCGATTTTTAATAAACTGTCTGACCCTGTAATCCTCAAGAATCAGTCTGGAATAATCCTTCTCAGCAAACCATCGCGAGTCCCATGTACGCGTTATCTGTAGCCTGAGGCCGATTGGGTTTACTTTCTGGCCCAAGGTATCCTCCTAATTTTACCGCTCATATTCATTTACCCTTCGTCCAGCACTATCGTTATGTGGGAAAAACGATGTTGTATCCTATAGGCCCTGCCCATTGCCCTGGGATGAAATCTCTTGAGTTGAGGACCTTGATCCACAAAGATTTTTTTAATGTACAGAATATCCACATCAATATTTGGATTTTGATCCGCATTAGCCAAGGCCGATTCAAGCACCTTCTTAATCATCCTTGCGCCCTTTTTGGGCATAAAACTGAGGATCTGCAAGGCCTCTCCCACAGATTTGCCTCGAACGGCATCCGCAACGAGACGGGTCTTTTGTGGAGACATTCTTAAGTATTTGGCAACCGCCCTGGCTTCCATTCGTGCACTGCCCTCTCTTACTTCTTCCTAATCCTGGATTTTTTATCAACAGCGTGACCGTAATAGGTGCGCGTTGGCGAAAACTCGCCAAGCTTGTGCCCAACCATATTTTCAGTGATGAATACAGGGATGAATTTCCTGCCGTTGTGCACTGCAAACGTTAGCCCCACCATGTCAGGCACAATCATAGAGCGTCTGGACCAGGTCTTAATAACACGCCTGTCTTTCGTCTCAACGGCCTTAACCACTTTTTTCATCAGGTTATCATCAACAAAAGGACCTTTTTTTACCGACCTTGGCACCTGTTTTCTCCTATTTCCTAAAACTTAGAGCCCTATGGGCAAATGTAAAGAATCTCTGACACGGATTACACTGCCCAATCCGTGTTCAACCATGCAACCTGTATCCAAAAATGAGACTTCCTGTATTGTCCAAATAAAATGCCCTGAATCTCTGACTCCCCAATTTTCCAGAAACTACTTCTTTTTGTGCCTGCTACGTACTATGAAGGCATCGCTTGGCTTGTTCTTTTTTCTTGTGCGATACCCTTTCGCCGGCAAACCCCACGGACTGCAGGGATGTCTGCCGCCGGAAGATCTGCCCTCGCCGCCACCCATGGGATGATCAACGGGATTCATTGCGACGCCGCGCACACTTGGACGTCTCCCAAGCCACCGGCTCCTGCCGGCCTTGCCCAGTTTAACATTTTCATGATCAAGATTTCCCACCTGACCAACAGTAGCCCTGCAGGTATCAAGAAATATCCTTACTTCTCCACTTGGAAGACGCAATTGCACATATTTGCCTTCCTTGGCCATTACCTGGGCTGAACTGCCGGCGCTCCTCACAATTTGTCCCCCCTTACCGGGGCGCAACTCCACATTATGTACCTGAGTCCCCAGGGGAATACTTTTTAAGGGCATGCAATTTCCGGGGTGTACGTCCGTAACGTCGTCGGAAATAACAAACTCACCGACCTTGAGTCCCAATGGGGCCAGAATATATCTCTTTTCACCATCAAGATAATTCAGAAGGGCTATCCTGGAAGACCTGTTGGGATCATATTCGATAGCAGCCACTTTTGCCGGCACACCGAGTTTGTGTCTCTGAAAATCTATTGTCCTGTATTTACGCCTGTGCCCGCCGCCTCTATGTCTGGCGGTAATCCTTCCATATACATTTCTCCCGCCACTGCGCCTGAGGGGCTCAACCAATAATTTTTCCGGGGCCTTCTCAATGATTTCATGATCTACCAACACGGTCATGCCGCGTCTGCCCGGAGAGGTTGGCTTATATTTTTTAGCTGGCATTATACACCTTCAAAAAATTCAATACTTTCACCGTCATAAAGCCTTACAACGGCCTTTTTAACATCGGAACGCCTGCCTGTAAAACGGCCGACTCTTTTGGGCTTTCCTTTGAGCTTGATAGTTTGGACAGACAGCACTTTAACTTTAAAGATCTTCTCCACGGCAGTTTTTATTTCAATTTTATTTGCTTTTTGATCCACCTGGAAGACTAACTGATTCGCTGCCTCTTTCTGTAAAGTGGCCTTCTCGGTAATCAGCGGGCCCTTTATCACCGAATACAGTTCCTTCATGGCCTCAGTCTCTCCTCTATCAATCCAACGGCGGGTTCCTTGATTATCACATATTCGTATTTCAGTAAATCATATACATTAATGCCTTTCAAAGGCAGAACCTTAACATGAGGAATATTCCGTGAAGATAACTCCAGGGTCTGATCCGGCATATCGGTAACTATTACCGCCTTTTTTACGGCAAAACGGTCAAGCAGGCCTTTCATATCCCTGGTCTTTATCTGCTCCAGTCCAAAATCCCTTAGCACCAAAATTCTATCCCCCTCGATTTTTGTACTGAAGGCCATTCTCAGAGCTAAACTGCGAACCTTTTTAGGCAGGCTGTAGCCGTAATCCCTTGGCTTCGGACCAAATACCGATCCACCCCTCTTCCACAAAGGCGACTTATTGCTGCCTGCCCGGGCCCGACCGGTCCCTTTCTGCCGATAAGGTTTTTTGCCGCTACCACTGACTTCACCCCTCGTCTTGACGCAGGCATTGCCGGCCCGTTTTTTTGCCAACTGCCACTTGACTACTTGGTGAAGCACACCCTCCTTCGGCGCCACGCCAAAGACCGTGTCGCTTACTGTAAGCTCACCGACTTTCTCTCTCTGTGCATTATAAACCGCCAGGGTTGTCATATATTGCCTGGTCTCCTCTATTTTAATCGCACATATACGAGTTGATTAACAGCACCCGGGATACCGCCCTTAACCAGCAGAAGGTTCTCATCAGGTCTCACGTCGACAACCATGGAATTCTTCACCGTAACATGACTGCCTCCCATGCGGCCGGGCATCTTTCTGCCCTTGATGACCCGGGATGGACTGGCACTTTGTCCCACAGAGCCTACGGCCCTATGATGTTTAGATCCATGGCCCATAGGACCTCTGGCAAATCCGTAACGTTTTACCGTTCCGGCAAAACCGCGGCCCTTGCTGACTCCGGCTACGTCTACCAGGCGGCTGACATCCATATCTTTCAATGTGAAAACCTGGCCCACTTCAAAGGCATCAGGATCATCTACTGATATCTCCTTAATATAGCGAAAACCATGGGACAACCCGGCTTTTTTAACATGGCCCTGTTCCGGGAGCTTCAGCCTGCTTAAGGGATTTGGAGAAAACCCGAACTGCAGGGCATTATATCCCTCTCTCTTGATCGTCTTCTTTTGAAGCACGGTACAGGGACCAACCTCAAGCACCGTAACCGGGACGACCTGACCGTCCTCGGCAAAGACCTGAGTCATTCCCAACTTGCGTCCCATCATGCCTGTTAATTTCGACATTGCTGTTCCCGTCTTTATTACTATAGCTTAATTTCAACATCCACCCCGGCAGACAACTCCAGCTTCATCAAAGCGTCTATTGTCTGTTGCGTGGGCTCCAGGATATCTACAAGTCTCCTGTGGGTGCGGACCTCAAACTGTTCCCTTGATTTTTTGTCTACATGAGGAGAACGCAAAACAGTATAGCGTCTAATCGAAGTGGGTAATGGGATCGGCCCACCAAGACGGGCTCCGGTCCGTTTTGCCGTATCCACGATTTCACCTACAGACTGATCAAGCTGCTTGTGATCATATGCCTTGAGACGAATCCTTATTCTCTGGGTTGGGATCATCATCCCTCATTCCTCAATTTTACGCTCATTAGTAAATAAACTTACTCTATGATTTTGGTTACCACGCCGGCTCCGACTGTTCGACCGCCTTCACGGATCGCAAATCGAACCCCCTCTTCCATGGCTATGGGCTGAATCATCGAAACCTCAAAAGTTACATTGTCACCAGGCATCACCATCTCTACACCCTCAGGCAATGTCACTACCCCTGTAACATCCGTGGTCCGAAAATAAAACTGCGGACGATATCCAGCAAAAAACGGGGTGTGACGACCACCCTCCTCCTTGCTCAATATGTATACCTCAGCA
>JAGYNZ010000032.1 GCA_018399745.1 Deltaproteobacteria bacterium
CACTGAAGCAGCCAGCAGTGCTGAGACCACAGCTAAGAAGACGGAAAGAATTTTTGAAAAGAGTCTTCTTAAATAATTAAGGACTGAGTTTCTGTTTATTAAATCCGGCATTCTACTTACAGTGCAAACAGCAAAATGAAAGATGCCCAACAAATATTTTATTCTTTGTCTGCCTGTGCCACAGGCAACGGAATACCGGTTTGTTCCTTGATGGCCCTCTTGATTTTTTTAAAATCGATTTTAAGGGGGCCTATGACCTTTTCGCAGGCAGAAATACCAGATAAGACTACTGCCAATGGGTCATCAATATTATTTTCATAGTCCTGATATACCTGTAACCAACACTTGTCTTCTGCCCATCCAACTTTTATTGGTTCATATATGATATGGACTAGTGTCCCTACTGACACCAGCGGGAACAAAGAGGCTATATCTTCAGAATAAAGCCTTATACATCCATGACTAACTCGGCGCCCCACACCCCAAGGACGATTTGTGCCGTGAATACCATATGAAAGCCTCGAAAAACGCAAAATGTATTTCCCCAGAGGATTTTCAGGCCCCGGAAGTACACTTCGAGGCAGCTCAGGATCTTCTTTCAGAACAGAAGGTGGCACAACCCATATTGGATCCTTGGTCTTGCTGAGGACGGTATAAATGCTTAATTCTGTGGAGTAACCCTCTTTACCAACACCTACAGGACATGTCCAAAAACGGGATTTTCCCCCTTTAGCAGACATAAAATAGTACAAACGCATCTCAGCAAGATTTACTACTATTCCAAACGGCAGACGTTCTTTGGGCAAAACAAATACAGTGGGTACTATCACCCTGGCCCCTTCAGAGGGTACCCAAGGGTCTATGCCAGGGTTTGCTGCTACTATCTGGTTGTAACCCAGGTCATAGTCCTTTGCTATATCGTGCAGGGTTTGTGTACGCTCGGCCTTTATTCTTTTCAGTTTTCCATAAACAGTTCTTCCCTCTTTAAGATCAAAGACATTAAAAGCGGTGGCCTTTGGATGTGCCGGAATAATTATTAAAAAAACGAGGTTTTGTATTAGCAGTAAAGTTTTGAGAGAAAAAAAATTAAACATATTTATTAGATAAAACCCTTGTGAGCCAAACTGCTTGCCGAAATAGGATTGAATATTGTATTATAATATGTATTTTATACATTAGCCTGTTTGCAAAAGGCATTATGGAAATTGCTTAAGATCTATTTAATAATTAATATGCTATAATTTTATCAGGTGGGCAACGGAAATCACGACAGGTTTCCTGGACATTCTACTTCAGGATAAACCCGAAAATCACGAATCCAGGATTCAGCCCTTCTCCCTAAGGCCCCTTCAGCAAATGCGGTCAAAGGCAAGCTTGGCGAAGTGGGATCTACAGAGCTGTGACAAAAATACCGGAGGTCAATATGAAAAACTATTTTAAAAAGGCAGCAGTAAAAATATATGAAGATGCAAAAAAAGAAGACCGACTTATTGAAGGTCTTACTCTTGACAGATTCAAGGAACTTGCCATAAGACAGGAAGGGGTAATCCGGACACAAATGGGTTCAGTGGCGACTGACTCCGAGCCCATGTCCCGTTCAGCTCCCCACACCGCCAATAATGTTGATCACCCCTTTGGGGAAGAAGAAGAGCAGTTGGCCCTGGAGGCAACGGAGTATCTGAGCGAGGAAAGGATAATTTCCCTTGATACCATAGTAGGGGACGGCAGGGACGGAGTTACCGCCCGTTTTATAATTCCAGAAGTATACGCCCAGCTGGCTTATGCTCTAAAGCTGCTTCTGGACTATCCGGCGGCCAGAGTGGTAGAAGATCCCACTTACACCATTATTTTCTTTACAGACGAGGCATTTGAAAACAACAAGCACAAAAAACTTATAGATAAAGACATATCCATCCGCCTCTGGATGGGCGAAAAGAGAGGCGAGCAGATAAAGATATGCAGAAACAGCCTCTATGTTGGTGAAGGGAAAAAGGGTGTTTTCCAGTTTGAGGACTGGCGGGTAAAAACTATTGACAAGGACGGCATCTTCCTGCACTCGGGTGCAAGGAGGGACAGGCTCTGGATATATGATCTTGAAGCCGAAAGACCAGAGCTAAAGGAAATTGTTACGGGTGTCTCAGGCCTCACTGCCACTGGTAAGACAACAACACTTTGCAGAAAGTTCGCCAAACTTCCACAAGAAAGTTCTGAGATGATAGGGGACGATGGTGGTACTCTGGGCTTTGATGGCAGTTATGCCGCCTTTGAGGTAGGAGGTTTATATGTAAAGACAGAGGGACTGGATGAAAATCAGCCTGAAATACTCCGTGCGGCAGACTCCCGTGATGCCTTCCTGGAAAATGTCGCTATTAGCAAATATCCTTATATACCTGATTTTAAAGATATTTCTAAGACGGCGAACGGTCGGGCCGTCATTTCAAGAGAGAATCTTGAGATAGCAAGTCCGTCCTTAAGGGCGGACAACCTGGATTATATAATCATCCTTACAAGAAATCCCATGATCAATGCCATAAACAAGTTGACCCCTGAGCAGGCCACCATGCAGTTTATCTACGGCGAATCAATTGAGAGTTCCGGAGGTAATCCCGAAGAGGCAGGCAGGTTTAAGCGCGTCTTCTTCCTTGATCCTTTTGTTTGTGGGAATCTACTGGAGCATGCGATGATTTTTTATGATATTATCAGGAAAAACCGAATAAAGTGCTATCTGTCCAATACAGGCACTATAGGTGCAAACGATACAAATGTAAATCTGCGTCAGTCTCTTGCTATTTACAATGATCTCAGTCGTATAGAATTGCGATTCAGTTCCGAACCTGATTTGTTGGGCTATCATTACCCCATTAAATGCGACCGTGCCAACCTCTCTCTAATGAATGCCCACTCCCTCTTCCCTGACAAGGAAATCCTCAAAAAGAAAATAAAGGATTTTCTCAGGGGCAGGACAGAGTATCTTGAAGATTTTGAGGCTAAGTTCGGAGAAGTTCCCGAACACCTGAAGGAATCATTACCCTATCGTGAAGATCAAGCCTATAAAATAATTGAAAACAATAAACTCGTAAGCATTGAAGAATAAGCTATATTAATGAAGACTTTATAACTTATGGGACACAATCGCTGGAAAGATATAGATCAAGCCAGAAAGTTTCTCAAGCTTCCTGAACGGGTAACCAGGATAGAGATACAGAAGGCATACAGGTGCTGCTGCAGAAACCTTCATCCCGACAAAAATGCATGCATAAATACATCAGAAAAGATGGCCAAGCTAAATGCGGCTTACCAAATCCTGATGGACTATGTGGATAGATATGAAATAAAACTCAATCCAAATCAAGATGGCATGACCGAGGGAGAGTGGTGGATGCATCATTTCGGGCAGGACCCCATCTGGACTGGAGACTATGAGAAAGAATAGCTATGGCTCTAATCGTGCAGAAATATGGCGGTTCTTCAGTAGCTAACTGTGATCTGATTAAAGGGATTGCAGATCATGTAATCGCCTGCAAAAGGCAGGGAGATGATATAGTGGTGGTCCTCTCTGCCATGTCAGGGGAGACGGACCGGTTTATTGACATGGCAAGGCAAGTCCAACCGAGACCAGACAGTAGAGAACTTGACGTATTGATGGCCGCTGGAGAGCAGATAACCACCTCTCTCTTTGCCATGGCAGTCAGAGAGAAAGGTTTTAAGGCCACGTCTTTTCTGGGTTATCAGATTCCAATAGACACCGATTCAGCCCACGGAAAGGCCAGAATCCTTGACATATCAACTAAAAAACTCAACGCAGCTATCAAATCAGGACATATTCCTGTTGTTGCAGGATTTCAGGGTGTTACGCCTAGAGGTAATATCACAACCCTTGGAAGGGGGGGCTCAGACACAACTGCAGTGGCTGTGGCGGTAGTCCTTAATGCTGATATCTGCGAAATATATACAGATGTAGACGGAGTTTACACAACAGATCCCCATATATGTCCGAATGCCAGAAAGATAGACAGAATTTCCTATGAGGAGATGATGGAAATGGCCAGCCTTGGTGCAAAGGTCCTTGATATCCGATCTGTTGAGTTTGCTATGCGATACGGAATGCCTGTCCATGTGAGGTCGAGCTTCATTTACAACACAGGGACTCATGTAGTTAAGGAGGATGAAATTATGGAACAGGTCTTGGTTTCAGGCGTTACTTACAGCCGAAATGAAGCGCGCATTACCATAACCAAGGTCCCTGACAATCCGGGCATAGCTGCCAGCATATTTAATCCGATCTCGGATGCAAATATTGTGGTTGATATGATCATTCAGAATACAAGGGCCAGTGACCTCACTGATATGACCTTTACCATCCCACGGAGAGATTACGATCAGGCCATGGAGATAGTAAAAAAAGTGGCCAAACAGATCGGCGCCGAGACTGCGGCCGGAGACTGCGGCATTGCCAAAGTTTCTATAGTGGGAGTGGGCATGAGGAACCATGCAGGTGTGGCCAGCAAGATGTTCGATATCCTTGCCAGGCATGGAATCAATATTCTTATGATTAGTACTTCTGAGATCAAGATATCCTGCGTTATTGAGGAAAAATATACTGAACTGGCTGTTCGTGCACTGCACGAGGAGTTTGGACTGGATAATGGATAAAAAAATCAAAATATATGACACAACCCTCAGAGATGGGACTCAGGCCGAGGATTTTAACCTTTCTGTTGAGGATAAGGTCAGAATAACATTGAAACTTGATGATCTCGGCATTGATTACATTGAAGGGGGCTGGCCTGGATCTAATCCAAAAGATGAACAATATTTCCGCGAAATTCAACATTATTCGCTAAAACACAGCAGGATAGCTGCTTTTGGCAGCACCCATCATGCCAGACATCGCGCCCATGAAGATCAAAACCTCCGGGCTCTCGTGGCGGCCAAGACCCCAGTTGTTATAATTTTTGGCAAGACATGGGGGATACATGTTAAAGACGTCTTGAGAATCACCCCAGAGAGAAACCTGGAACTGATAGAGGGTTCCCTATCCTGGCTAAGGCCCCAGGTCCAGACACTGTTTTACGACGCTGAACACTTTTTCGACGGATATAAGACCGATCGGGGCTACGCCCTTGAGACCCTGCGCCGGGCATTGGCCGGAGGGACTGATTGTCTTGTGCTTTGTGATACCAATGGCGGAACTATGCCCCATGAAGTGACAGAGATCATTCGGGATGTCAGAAAAGCATTGGGAAACGAGGTTCAAATAGGTATCCATTGTCACAATGATGCCGAAGTTGCTGTAGCCAACTCTCTGGCAGCGGTCAGGGCTGGAGCAACACATATCCAGGGAACTATAAACGGTTTTGGCGAAAGGTGTGGAAATGCCAATCTCTGCTCCATAATTCCGGGCCTTGTGATCAAAATGGGATATGGATGCACCGCAGGCAAAAATATCGATAAGCTCACCACTGTGTCAAGGTTTGTCAGTGAAATCGCAAACCTCTCCCACAATAAGTACCAACCATATGTTGGAGAAAGTGCCTTTGCTCACAAGGGCGGCATACATGTCAGTGCTGTCCAGCGCAATCCTCAATCATATGAACACATAAGACCTGAACTGGTTGGAAATATACAGCGTATACTGGTCTCAGATCTTTCCGGAAAAAGCAATATCCTTGCCAAGGCCAAGCAGTTCGGCCTCGATCTGGAAAGCCACGACCCGATTGTACTCGACATTGTGGCCCAGCTGAAGGAACTAGAATCCCAAGGCTTTCAATTTGAAGGTGCGGAGGCGTCCTTTGAATTGCTCATGAGAAAGGCCCTGGGCACCCGGCGCAAGTACTTTGATCTCCTTACCTTCAGGGTTATAGACCAGAAGTCAAAAGACAATGAACCTGCTCAGGCAGAAGCTACTATTAAGGTGCGCGTAGGCGGCCATACAGAACATACTGCTGCAGTAGGCAATGGACCGGTGAATGCCCTGGATAATGCCATTAGAAAGGCCCTTGAAAAATTCTACCCCCAGCTCAAGGAAATGGTACTGCAGGACTATAAGGTAAGGGTGCTTCCTGGAAGTCCCGGGACAGAGGCCAAGGTACGGGTGCTGATAGAATCAAGAGATAAACACGACAAATGGGGCACAGTCGGTCTTTCCAATGATATCATCGAAGCCAGCTGGCAGGCCCTTGTAGATGCTATTTGCTATAAGTTACTCAAATCAGAAAAAGAGTAAGCGTTTACAGGGCACTGCATCTGCTTTGTTTTCGGGCACTTGAAGTACAGGGAGTACGTCTGCATACCCTCTACCTCATATCTGCAGCACCCTGTAGACGCTTACAGTTCGGTGAGTTGCGGTAAAACGGGCGTTGTAACCCCGTGAACGGTTACGAAATAGTTTTATCCTGGCTATCGTCGGGAAGGTCTTTATCTTGTAATTTTGGGGTCTCCTCAAGACCGTCTATTCCAAAGAGACGGCAGGTAGCGTCCAATATCATCTTGTTATTCTTTTCTTGAGCCCCCTTTTTTATACAGACTATGGGATCGTGGAGTATCTTCTGTACAATAGATCGGGTAAGTATATCAAGGGCCTTTTGTTGCTCATCATTGAGGGATTCAAGGACTTTCTGGCTGCGTGAAATCTCCCTCTGCCTCACCGCTTCGGCCTTTTTCTGAAGGTGTTGAATTACGGGCACTACATTTAGAGATTCCAGCCAGGCCATGAATTTGATAACCTCGGCCTCCACCATACGATCAGCCTTGAAAGCTTCTTTCTCGCGTTCTGCCTTATTAAATTCTATAACTCCCTTCAGATCATCTATATCGTACAAATAGACATTGTCTATATCATTGACCTTGGGATCGATGTCTCTTGGCACTGCTATATCAATAAAGAACAGGAGTCTATGACGTCTGGGGCGCATAATCCTTTTTACCCGGTCTTTATTGAGAACAATTCCAGGGGCACCGGTAGAACTTATCACTATGTCTGCATCAATCAGTGCATTCTCTACTTCTTCCAGAGATATCGCGCTTCCCCCAAGGGACCCGGCGAGTTTTACTGCCCTGGAGAGTGTACGGTTGGCCACGACCAGCTTACCAGCACCACTGGCCATAAGATGCTGTGCGGCCAATTCCGCCATTTCCCCCGCACCTATCAGCATGCCGTTTTTGCCGGAGAGATCCCCAAAAATCTTTTTAGCAAGTTCGACTGCCGCATAACTAATAGAGACCGCATGACTTGCAATCCTTGTTTCGGTCCTGATCTTCTTGGCCACTGAGAAGGCCTTATGAAGCAGACGATTAAGGACCATACCTGCTGTATTAGCCTCTGAGGCAACACGATAAGCATCCTTTAACTGGCCAAGGATCTGAGGCTCCCCCACAACCATGGAGTCAAGACTGGAGGCTACTCTAAAAAGGTGTCTAACGGCAAACATGCCTTCATATTCATATAGTGAATCCTGGAGTGTCTTAAAGTCCATTTTTCCCCTGTCCACCCACAGCTCTTTTATTGATTCTTTGACCTCATCCATGCAATTTGTAGAGACCAGAACTTCTACCCTGTTACACGTAGAAAGAAACACAACCTCTGTGCAAGAAGAGAGCCCGGCAAACAATTTCGGGGCGGGGGTATCACTTTCGCATAACGAAAGGCGCTCCCGCACCTCCAGAGGTGCAGTATTATGATTTACCCCTAAAAGGACTATCTGCGGTCTATTTAAGCCAAGTGGCATAGGAATGGGCACCAGAAAATAGCAGACTTACTCCTAGGAAGGTAAAGATCAAGACGGCAAAACCAACTATTGTCATAATAGCAGCCTTTCTCCCTCGCCAACCCACTGTAAGTCGTTGATGAAAAAGCGCTGCATAAACAAACCAGGTAATCAGTGACCAGGTCTCCTTAGGATCCCAGCTCCAGTAAGATCCCCAGGCCTTTTCAGCCCAAATAGATCCGGTCACAATCCCAAGGGTCAGCAGGGGGAAACCCACGGTCAAACACCTCTTGTTCATTGCATCTAAGGTCTCAAGGGAAGGCAGTCTCTTGAATACAGCCCCTAACCGCTTCTTCTTTATCTGTCTTTCCTGCAGCAAAAACATAATGGCAATACAAAAAGCTAAAGCAAAAATAGCATCTGCAAATAAGCAAATAATAGCATGAATGGGAAGCCAGATACTTTTAAGAACCGGAGGCAGAGGCAAAATTTCCGTTGACTGAAAAGATGAAGCAGTCATTATAATCATAGCAAAAGGTACAACAAAGGCCCCAAGAGATTTTAACTTGCAACACCATTGAAACAGGATAAAAGATCCCACCATTGCCCAAGCCGTGAAAGATAGAGAATCGTGGAGATTAACAAGAGGCGGATGACCCCCTGCAAACCAGCGCATTAAAAAAGCCGCGGTATGAAAACCAAAACCCGCAAATAAAAAACCAGTGGCGATCCTTTCAGCATCTTTTCTGAGCGTGATAATGTGAACGAGAAAGCCAACCGTACTGACAAAATATATAAAAACGGTAATCTGAAAAAGGAATTTATGCATGTAAAGGTTTTATATGAAACACTCTAAATAGTGAACTGAGAAAAAATGAAAAGGCAATTTATTAAATTATACTTATTATTCGAATTGTACTGTAAAAAAACTCTAACATAGTATTCCCTTCAAAGGGCCAGAAATGCAAATTGCAATATTTTCCGGAAATGAAAAGTACTTATCGTATGACACGGTGACCTGTCTACTAGACAAAATACAGGTCGGCTGACAAATTGAGGTCACGATTGCAAATTGGTTTTTTTTACCGTAGCCATTATCTAAAATTCAAAACTATATTTATAGCCTCCTTACCACAGAGAGAAACTGCCCATTTCTCTACCCTATCCCATTCACCATCTCTAACCCAAGCCATTACCTCTGGATCTGCAAGGGAATGGCAGAGTTCCTTTCTGGTCGCTGTATCTTCATAAGATCGAATTATTAGCTGCCTCAATTCACCCAACAGTGATACATAATCGCCATAGAAGTGACCGATACTATGTCCGAGCTCTTTTCGAAGACGCTGTGCAAGGGCAGGACACCTGCCTCCAGTAGATATAGACAGGCAAAGGTCACCTCTCCTGACTATAGAAGGAACAATAAAACTGCAAAACTCCGGCTGATCAACAACATTACAAAAGATCCTTCTTGATAAGGTCTCTTTGTATACTAATTCCTGGACACCCGAATCATCAGTAGCAGAAATTACCAGCCAGGCCCCGTCCAAATCCTCCGGGATAAAGGCCTTTGCTACATGGTCTATCAGGCCGTCTGATGCCATTTTCACAAGTGTCTCTGTTGCCTCAGGGCTGACCAGCTTTACAAGTGCACCAGCGCTCAAAAGACCAAGCACTTTACGTTCAGCAACGCACCCCCCCCCAACGACAACAACTTTCTTATTTTTTAAATCCAGTAAAAGCGGATAGTATCTGTGATAAGCAATTTTCTGTTTCATAGACCGAATGATATCAAGCAAATGTAAATCAAGCAACAACCGTCTGCTCATAAAGCATATTTTCCGTTTGTCCGGGAGCATAAATGGTTACATCATAATGGTTCATGGTGTAAATAGATGAGGCATCCAATCAGCTATCTCACTTGCCAGGTATCCCCAGTTGCCTTTGACTTTTGCCAGTTGATCCGAGGCACGCCCATGTACAAAGACAGAAATCCTGGCAGCGTCCCATGCAGCGTAGCCTTGGGCCAAAAAGCCTCCGATAATGCCGGTAAGCACATCTCCCATCCCGCCTGATGCCATACCCGGATTCCCAGAGGAGTTCAGAGCTACTCTTTCATCAGGTGCAGCGATAACGGTCCCAGCCCCTTTCAGGACCACAATGGCACCTGAAGAACGGGCCAGGGAAAGGGCCGCTGCGATGCGATCATGCTGGACCTCGGCAGGAGTGCATCCGAGCATATGCGCCATTTCACCGGGATGGGGTGTTAAAATCCGGGGCTGTTTAGCCCGTGCTACCGGAGTATGTTCCGTACCCAAGGCTGTAAGTGCGTCGGCATCTGCTATCATAGGTATAGGGACCTCTTCAAAGAGAAGGCGCACAACCTCCTGGATCTCCTTGTTAACCCCCAGTCCGGGGCCGATGGCAAGGGCCTTTTTTCTCTCCAGCATGGTCTTGATTAATGGGATGGCCTTGGTGGAAACAGTTCCTGACTCAGTTTCAGGGAGATCTTCAATCATGGCTTCAGTAAGTTTCTGGGCAAGCACGGGCTGCACGTCTTTTGGACATCCCACAGTAACAAGCCCTGCCCCTGCCCTGAGTGCCCCATGGGCCGCGAGTGCCGCAGCTCCTGTCTTTCCCCTTGAACCTGCCACTATTAAAAGATGCCCGAATGTGCCCTTGTGTGCAATGGACGGCCTTGGTCGAAGGATGGACCTGAAATCCTTTTCATCAAATAGTTCGGTCTTGATATCTGCTTCAGCGATTGACGTATTCGGTAAGCCGATGTTAACAATGTGAAGATCTCCAACATATTCGGTTCCGGGATGCAAAATAAGCCCCAGTTTGGCAAGTGCCATGGTGGCAGTGAGATCAGCCCGTATCGCCTTGCCTAATGGACGCCCCGTATCAGCTGATAAACCAGAAGGGATGTCGACTGCAACTATAGGCGCCGGACTTTTGTTTGCCATCTCAATGCACTGGGCAAACCGACCAGTAACTTCTCTGACAAGACCAGTCCCAAAGATGGCGTCGACTATAATGCCAGATTTCTCTATGGTTTCGGATACGGTCGAAAGGGAGATGGAATTCGAACACACTGTGACAGAAAGCCCCAGGTTTTTTACTATATTGTAATTGATAAGGGCATCTCCTTTAAATTTCTCTTCTGGCGCCAGTATCAAAAGTTCTACTTTAACTCCCTCCTGATTGAGATGCCTGGCTATTACAAAACCGTCTCCACCGTTGTTGCCTGGTCCTATCAGGATAGTCACTCCCTGATAGAGCCTTGCTGCAAAATGCCGGCAGATAAGCTCAAAGATACCGCGACCGGCGTTTTCCATTAATACCAGGCCAGGTATTCTGAACTCTTCTATAGCCTTTTTATCTAATTCTTGCATCTGAGCCGCAGTTACCAGTAACATCATAAAATCCTCCTACGACACTAAAAGAATTCATCGGAAATCTCCGAACACATAATTATTATCACGAATGCATTCGAAATAAAACAGAAGATCGTTCATAACTTGAAACTTGAAACCGAAGAATAGAAAATGAGGGAAGATAAAGATGGTTTAAGAGTTGGATATTTACAGACTTGCAGAAAATTTATCAGATAGTGCCTAACCGACTAGAATAGGTGGACAAAAATATAGTTCATGGAAATTATCAAACACGATAAAGACATTTGGAAGTTTCTCAAACAAGTCTTCTCTATAGGCCGGAGATATGTCTACAGCCAGCACTTTGTGACTGGTGAAAGATTATTTCAAGTGGCCGTGCAACCTTTGTATAGCTCTGGTAATTGGTATTGGCCGGCTGTATGCTTATCCGATCCTGTCTTTAAGATGGTGATTCTTTTTCAGTTTCATCGTTTTCAACCACCTTGTTTTCCAGCTTTCGCTGCCTTTTTTCCTCTTTCTTTCTTTTCTTGTCCAATTCTTTCTGACGTTTCTTAAACTGGTAATTAGATTTTGCCATGGTCTTTCCTTTGTTGTTGTTTGCCGGATAGGTAATATGGCTGCTGATATCAGGTAAAAATTTCAGCAGTGGTTTGGTGGAATCAGATCATTAAAAAAGGCATCCCCCGTTTTACAGGAGATGCCTTTAATTGCCTTAAAAAAGCAGGTTAAGCAACGCTTACATTGACAGCAGCCGGGCCTTTTGGCCCTTGCTCGATGTCAAAAGTGACATGTGCACCTTCATTTAGAGACTTAAAACCGGTCGCATTAATAGCGCTATGATGTACAAATACATCCGGTCCGTCTTCCTGTTCTATGAATCCAAAACCTTTGCTGTCATTAAACCACTTTACAGTTCCATTCGTCATGATATCATCCTCCTTTCAAAATATTTCAACGTTGCAGACTGCAGGATGATAGCGTTTAACAAACGGACAGGTCCAACAGAAAGAAACCATCCCGCTAATTTAGCACGGGACTTAATTGATGACTTTATATTAAGCATATTTAAGCGTAATAGCAAGCCAAATATTTATTTTTTTAAATATCAAATACAACAGAGCCATCTACAGCTTTTATTGGAACGCTGTGTAATTCCCGAAAGCCATAGCGAAGACAGGTTAAAATCTGACCGGCATAAAAGGCCTGAGTTTAATTTGTAATGCAATAAACGTAACCAGCTTCCCCTGCCCCCTAAACAGGGTAAAATAGAAATCGCTCTAACTGGCTGACAGCAAACCATGTACTCATAAGCAGTATTGCGTCCTCGGCAGGGACCGAATGGAAATAGAGATTTAAATTATCGCGATATTTCAAAATTATCTGAAAAAGGTTTAGTGCCCAGACCAAGGTCAGGCTACCTTAAAGCAAAAAGCCAAAGAAGGCTCCGCCAGAATCCATCTCCCGAATCTAAAACGCCACAAAGAATATCTCTTGTTCATCTTATTCAAGCGACTATGGTTACACCCAAGCCAGCATTTAGAAAGAATACTCTGCTTTAAAAGATATTCCCGTTTTCCTTCAGTACTGCCTGTCTATTCTTGTACTCTTTACTTTTAGACTTGCATTCCCTTACCCATTCAAGTATTATAATATTTTTTGAGGGTTCTCCCTCGTGACGGTACGCCGAGCTTGTGTCCGTACCAGCTCAAGAGCGTTTTTTTGTCAGTTCATTACCGCATATCTTGGCCCCTTAAGCAGGAATGCCCGATTGCATTGATCATTGCGGTCCTTTCTTTTCCACGCGTCCGGCGGGTAGAGATTTGTATAACCCCGGACCAGGAAAAACATGAAAAAATACGCACGCGCAATACGCACGCGCAAAGACTGTTCCGCACTACAACCAAAACTCCAACTTCCGAAAAGCGTCTTTGCCGCCCTGATTCCTGAAATTCAACAGGCCTTAGCCATGGAGGGGTACGTCACTCCCACACCCATACAAGAGGAATGTATTCCGCACTTGCTGAAAGGACGGGATATGCTGGGCAACGCCCAGACCGGCACCGGCAAGACCGCCGCCTTTGCCCTGCCTCTCCTTCAAAGGCTTTCAAATAACTATCGCCGACTCCAGAAAGGAACCCCCCGAGCACTCATTCTCGCCCCCACCCGAGAGCTTGCGTCACAGATCGGGGAGAGCATTCAAGCCTATGGTCGATTTCTTCACCTAAGCCATACTGTCATATTCGGGGGGGTCAACCAATCCAGACAGGTCAAAGCCCTGAACCTTGGAGTCGATATCGTCGTGGCCACTCCCGGTAGGTTGCTTGACCTGATGCAGCAGGAATTCGTCCACCTGAGTGAAGTGGAGGTATTCATCCTTGACGAGATGGATCGAATGCTCGACATGGGCTTCATTCCAGACATCAAGAGGGTATTGTCTCAAATTCCGGCTAAGCGCCAGACCCTGTTCTTCTCGGCCACAATTGCTCCCAAAATGGTAAAGCTGGCCAACACCATGGTTCGCAACCCGGTGCGTGTAGACATCGCGCCTGACAGACCTGCAGTAGAGCGCATCGTCCAGAAAGTGGTTTTCGTAGAGAAAAAGAAAAAGGATGACTTGTTGATCTCCCTATTGGATGATCCCAAGATCAACAAGGCCCTCATTTTCACCCAGATGAAACATACAGCCAACCGGGTGGTAAAAAAATTGTGCGCAAAAGGCATTCACGGCACGGCTATCCACGGCAACAAGAGCCAATCCCTGCGCACGAAAGCACTGACCGGCTTCAAGCGAGGCAGTTTCAGGGTGTTAGTCGCCACCGATGTTGCGGCGCGAGGATTGGATGTGGATGATATCACCCACGTTATTAACTACGACCTACCTGTGGAGGCCAACACTTACGTACACCGCATCGGGCGAACCGCCCGGGCCGGGGCGAACGGCGACGCCATTTCTTTCTGCTGCACCGAAGACAGATGCCACCTGAGAGAAATAGAACGCCTGTTGGGCAGGCCATTTCCCTCCGAGAGAACCACACCGCCTATCATTGCGATGAGGACTCCCGATTAAATCTACCAGCTTCAAAAAAATTCGGCAGAAGAAGAAAAGGAATTACGATAGATCATTAATAAAATTAAATATAAAAAAGAGATTAAGAGTAAAGAGAAAAATCTCATTTCAACAAATCCACTGCTACTTTTTATTGGTCTCGCTATTCTTTTGGAAGAATAAAGACCTAGTCGTCTTAGAAGTCTCAGTTTCAGCAAGGAATTCGGGGAATCTTCACTTGTTATTAGCCTGAAGGTAGCTTTCGTGACCAGTGCAGAGGCAATTTCTGTTAATTTTTTAGCCTCTCTGTTACACATATTGAATGAATATGTGCTCATTTTGACAATGCCCCATCTGTAAGGAAACTATTGTGAGCACAAATTGCCTGATTTAGGAAACGTCCTGCGAAAACAAAAAATCGCGGAATGCAAGCGCCAAGGGTGAAAGGCTCCTCTGATTATGCCAGATTAGATAAAATTGTCTGCCCAGTTGGACTCCTTCCAGGACTGAGGCATATAACAAGCCGTGCTCTAGGTCGTCAGTCACTACACGTCGTGAAATGATAGAGCAACCAAGCCCTGCCCTCACTGCCTGGCGGATTGCTTCGGCACTCCCCATCTCCGTCACAATCTGAAGGTCGCTGATCTGTAAATTTTCAGCAGCCCGCAGAGCACGCTCCATAGTCAAACGCGTGCCTGACCCCTTCTCTCTCAAAACAAAAGGCTCGGACGCAATATCATCAATAGACACCTGTCCGCGATCAGCAAAGCGGTGACCAGGTGGCACAACCAGAATCATGTCATCGTGAAAGCAGGGTTCGAAGCTAATGCCTTTTTTGGGAACAACAGCACCTACCAATCCGAGCTCCAGTTCACCATTCGCAACAGAAGCAACGATTGTCGCCGTATCGGATATCCGCAATATTACCTTAATATTAGGGCGCTCAGCCTTGAATCGGCCGATCACACCCGGAAGAATATACTGTCCCGGAACGTTACTGCCTCCAAGATCAAGGCTTCCCTTTTCCTGCCCTAAAAACATGGCAATTTCCCGTTCAGCTTGGAGATTAAGTCTTAATATTTGACGAGCAAAAGGATAAAGGACTTCTCCTGCACTGGTTGGCGTCACGTCTTTTCCGCTTCGATCAAATAATCGAACGCCCAAAATCTCTTCCAGTGCCCGGATGTGACCGCTTACTGACGGCTGGGTAAGGTACACTTCTTGGGCCGCCCGGCTGAAACTGCGGTTTTCCCAAACTGCCAAAAAAACCTGAAACTGACGTATCTCTATCATATTATTCAAGCACCTAAAGTCTAAAGTGCTCAAAGTGAGCCAAACTCATGGGCCCAAATCGACGCTCATGTTCGCAGAAGAGGCATAAATCAGCAAATTTTGATTCAGTCAGGGAGAGACTGTCATAGCCCATAACTACCTTTTAACTCAAAAAATATTCAAAGGCAAAATCCTTATAATTCATTTTACATTAACGTCCTGAATATAAATAAGATTTTAAATTTGACAACTTTGAACAATATTCAAAGGCAAGGCTCTGGGTTCACCCAGTAACTTTGCCAGCGCTTTTATACGGCAGGTATGTTCCAGACATTCCATGAGTTCAAATGCTTTCCAAAGAGTTGGCCCCCTGGTGACAGCACCATGATGAGCAAGAATTTGTACGGGACCTTTATGCAATGCATTAACAACGGCACTGACCAAAGCCTCAGTGCCTGGCATTTCAAAGGGCACCATGCTCACCTCTCCCAGAAACATCAGACCTTCAATCAGTAAATGAGGTGATAATTGATCGCCTGACAGGCTGAGCGCCAGAGTCCACGGGGGATGAGTATGCACTATTGCCATAGCCCGCGGGTCCTGTCGATAAATTGCCATGTGCATGGCCAGCTCCGAAGAAGGACGACCCCGCCCCTTAAGTACATGACCTTCAGAACTTACCAGGACAAGGTCCTCTTCGTGCAAAAAGCCCTTATGCACTCCGCCCGGAGTTATAAGAATGTCGCCTTCGGAAAGTCGGACGCTTACATTTCCATCTGAAGCGGCGATCAGGCCCTTATTGTATAATTGCCTGCATATCTTTATCACCTCAGGTCCCAAGACGCTATCCTCCTGTATTGTCAAATGACAAACTCCTCCTTTATGCTAACATCTTTATTTATTTTATCCAAAGTAGATTGCAGGGCCATAATAACATATTCCCTGGTACTTCCGGCAAGTCCGAGAAACATAATATCTTCTCCCACACTTAGTCTCCCCTCTTGTATTTCGGCCTCAGCCGCCATAATTCCGGGTAATTTCCGTGTATCAGCCAATATCTGAAATAATTTTCCCCAATCCACTTTTACCTCAATGGATTTAACAGGTATTCCGTCTCTACTGCAATTACGTACAATTCCATTGTGGATCATGACCATTCCTGCATCGTCGCCTGCTATTTTTTTTAGCTTTGCTATAAATTTAACCAAATCCATAATAGGCCTCACATTCCTATCCACTTATGGTTGCAAGATAAACAGAGAACAATTATTGTTAGAGTTGTTTTCTTCTTAAAATTCAACCTGCGTCTGACCAATTTTTCCGTTCAGACATTGAGTATAATACGGAGGACTGATAACATGCCCATTCATGAATTTCGATGTTTGGATTGTGACTATATATTTGAGCTCCTTATAATGAACAAAAACGAGATGAATTCTGTTTTGTGCCCCAAATGCGAGAGTCCCAATGTCGGCAAGCTCATGAGTGTTGCCAATGTTGCTGTAGATAAGAGGCCAAGCAGCAATGCATCACGGTCTCAACCTCATGTGGAGCATCACAATTGCGATACCGGCTCATGCTCTACAATCGAACTGCCAGGATATGAAAGGTAAGATAACGGGGGCCCAATAGATAAGGCCGAGCTTTTTGCCCGGCATTATCTATTTCTTGCACATAACCATCAGCTTGCGGCTGCTCTTCTGCGCTCTTTTTCTTCATAGAAAACCTTACCAGTGCCGGCAGGTATAAGACGCCCCATAATTACGTTTTCTTTCAGCCCTCTCAAATAATCCACCTTCCCTGCTATAGATGCTTCAGTCAAGACCTTGGTAGTCTCTTGGAAAGATGCTGCTGAAATAAAGCTATCTGTGCTGAGAGACGCCCTCGTAATACCAAGAAGCATAGGTTCGGCTGAGGCAGGTTCTCCTCCTTCTTCTGACATTATCCGCTCATTTTCCTCCTCAAAACGGCTACGCTCAACCTGCTCTCCAAACATGAATACACTGTCTCCCACGCCGGTTATTTTTACCTTGCGCAGCATCTGCCTCACTATCACTTCGATGTGTTTGTCATTAATCTTGACTCCCTGCAGCCTGTAAACCTCTTGAATCTCGCCCACCATATATCGGGCAAGGTCCTTTATCCCTTTCACCCTGAGATAGTCATGAGGATCGATGACACCGTCCATCAAAGATTCTCCTGCCCTGACATAGTCCCCTTCATGGACCTTGATATACTTACCCTTAGGTACCAGATACTCGATTGCATCGCCATACTCCGGAGTAACGATCACCCGCCTCTTGTTTTTGACATCCTTACCGAAAGAAACCACTCCATCTATTTCTGTAATGACAGCATATTCCTTGGGTTTTCTTACTTCAAACAGTTCGGCAATCCTCGGAAGACCCCCTGTAATATCTTTGGTCTTGGTGGTCTCTCTGGGAATTCTGGCTAGAGGCTCTCCGGCTGCTATCTTATCGCCTTCATTGACAATAACGATGGCCCCCACTGGAAGCTGATAGCGGGCCTCTCCTTTGCCCTTGGTCAGTTTCAAGGTGCGTCCCCTCTTATCCTTTATTGAAATCCTAGGCTGGTAATCTGCTGCCGGATACTGTATTACCACCCTGCTTGACTTTCCTGTAACGGGGTCCACTTTCTCCTGCATGGTGATGCCCTCGGCAAGATCCCCAAACTTCACTACCCCCGGCAGTTCTGTAAGAATAGGTACGGTAAAAGGATCCCAATGGGCAAGCTTTACACCTGCATCTATTTTCTGGCCTTCCTCTACTGCCAATTCGGCGCCGTATATTACAGGAAAGCGCTCTCTCTCTCGTCCATCCGGGCCCACAATCACTATTTCTCCGTTTCGATTCAACACTACCTGACGGCCAGATGGATTTCGCACGGTATTCAACTTTTCAAAACGAACCACACCAGACCCCCTTGAACGGATTTCGGCCTGCTCCACCTTACCACTAGCAGTGCCACCAATATGAAAGGTCCGCATGGTAAGTTGTGTTCCCGGTTCGCCTATGGACTCTGCTGCTATGATGCCGATTGCTTCTCCCATTGCCACAATGCCACCACGGGCCAGATCTCTCCCATAGCACTTGGCACAGACCCCATAAGGAGATCTGCAGGTAAGCACAGATCGAATCTTAACATTGGAGATACCCGCTTCCTCTATTTTGCGGACCCCTTTCTCGTCAATCTCATTGTTCGCTTTGACAAGGACCTCTCCTGTTAAAGGATCAACTATATCCATAAGGGCCACACGCCCGAGAATACGTTCACCCAGACGTTGGATAATCTCACCGCCCTCCATGAGATGACCAATCTCTATACCGTCAATAGTTCCGCAATCCTCCTCTGTAATGGTTGCATCCTGCGCAACATCAACTAAACGTCTCGTTAGATAACCAGAATTGGCAGTTTTAAGGGCCGTATCCGCCAAACCCTTCCGTGCCCCATGAGTGGATACAAAATATTCCAACACACTCAAGCCCTCACGAAAGTTTGCCTGAATCGGAGTCTCTATGATCTCTCCTGACGGTTTAGCCATAAGACCGCGCATCCCTGCAAGCTGTCTAATCTGGTCCTTACTTCCTCTCGCCCCGGAATCAGCCATAATGAAAATAGGATTGAAACTAGGGGCAGCTACCACCTTTCCATCAGGACCACGGTGGTATTCTACTGAGATACCCTCCATCATCTCCTTAGCTACTTCGTCAGTAGCCCTAGTCCATATGTCAATCACCTTGTTGTACTGTTCTCCGTCAGTAATAAGACCCTCGGAATACTGATGCTGAACCTCTGATACTTCTTTTTGAGCCTCTTCAAGAATTTCCTCTTTACGCACAGGAATCATCATATGATTTATGCCAACGGAAATCCCGGCTAGAGTGGCAAAACGATATCCCATATCTTTGAGACGATCTGCAAGAATCACTGTCTTCTTGGCCCCTGCTATGCGGTAACTCTCGTCGATGAGTCTAGCAAGGTCTTTCTTGCGCATAGTCTTGTTAATAATCGAAAAGGGCACCTCTTCAGGTAGAATATCCGAAAGAATTACCCGACCCACAGTGGTCTCTGTCAACTTACCCCGAACCCTGGCCCTTATACCGGCCTGAAGATGAACGGCACCAGCTTCCCACGCAAGCAACACTTCTTCTATAGAGCCAAATGACTTGCCTTCACCTTTTGCATTGAATCTGTCCCTGGTCATGTAATATACGCCGAGAACTATGTCCTGGGTGGCCATGATAATAGGCTCTCCATGGGCAGGTGAGAGCACATTATTCGTTGACATCATGAGCACCCTTGCCTCTGTCTGGGCCTCTACTGACAGAGGGACATGGACCGCCATCTGGTCTCCATCGAAATCGGCATTGTATGCAACGCAAACCAATGGATGTAGCTGAATGGCCTTTCCTTCAATGAGTATGGGCTCAAAGGCCTGAATACCTAACCGGTGTAAAGTAGGAGCACGATTCAGCAAAACAGGATGCTCCCTTACCACTTCATCAAGGGCATCCCATACCTCCGGTGCCTCCTTTTCCACCATCTTCTTTGCACTCTTGATGGTGGTAACAAGCCCTTTATCTTCGAGCTTATTGTAAATAAAAGGCTTAAAAAATTCTATTGCCATCCGCTTTGGCAGACCACATTGGTGAAGCCTGAGTTCCGGACCTACTACGATGACCGAACGTCCTGAATAATCTACCCTTTTCCCAAGGAGGTTTTGACGAAAACGCCCCTGCTTGCCCTTTAGCATATCCGACAATGATTTCAACGGACGCTTGTTTGGCCCTGTGACTACCCTGCCTCTCCGGCCATTATCAAAGAGGACGTCCACTGCCTCCTGAAGCATCCTTTTTTCATTCCGGACGATAATATCAGGGGCATCCAGCTCTTTGAGCTTCTTGAGTCGATTATTTCGATTGATGACCCTTCGATAAAGGTCATTGAGATCAGATGTAGCAAATCGCCCTCCATCCAATGGGACTAAAGGCCTCAAATCTGGGGGAAGAACCGGTATAACGTTGAGTATCATCCATTCAGGCTGATTATCTGAATCCCGAAAGGCTTGAACCACCCGCAACCGTTTGCCAAGCTTCTTTCTTTTGGCCTCTGAACGGGTCTTGATCATCTCTCCCCTAAGTTCCATTGACAGGGCATCCAGGTCAAGCCGCTTTAACATCAAATGTATTGCTTCCGCTCCTATATCGACACGAAACTTATCGCCAAATTGCTCATAATTTTTATAATAGGCCTCATCGGACATAAGAGTACCTACAGGAATCTCAGGCATCTCGGATTCAGTCACTACATGTGATTCAAAATACAAAATTCTTTCCAGCTCTTTCAAACTTAAATCCAGAAGCGCACCAATTTTGCTGGGAAGACTCTTTAAGAACCATATATGAGCTACTGGATCTGCAAGGGTAATATGGGCCATACGCTCTCGCCGAACCTTTGACTGTATGACCTCAACTCCGCATTTTTCACAGACAACACCCCTATGCTTCATACGCTTGTACTTTCCACATAGGCACTCATAATCCTTAACAGGGCCAAATATCTTAGCACAAAAAAGACCTTCCCTTTCCGGCTTGAAGGTCCGGTAATTGATGGTCTCAGGCTGCTTTACCTCTCCATGTGACCATCCGAGAATTTTCTCGGGAGAGGCCAGAGAAATCCTGACTGATTTAAAGCTCAAAGGATCTTTTGGCTTTGTAAAAAGAGAAAGAAGATCTTCCATTCAGTAAAACCCCCGTATCACTCCTGTAACTCTATATCCATACATAGACCTTGAAGCTCTTTCACCAAAACATTAAAGGACTCTGGAAGACCTGCTTCAAGAAAATTATTGCCCTTAACGATCTTTTCATACATTCTGGATCTTCCGACTACGTCATCGGACTTGACTGTCAGAAACTCCTGAAGAGAGTAGGCCGCGCCGTAAGCCTCCATGGCCCATACTTCCATCTCACCCAACCGCTGACCCCCGAACTGAGCCTTTCCTCCAAGGGGCTGTTGTGTTACCAGGGAATACGGACCGGTAGAACGGGCATGTATCTTATCATCTACTAAGTGGTGAAGTTTTAATACATACATGACTCCTACGGTTACCGGCTCGGCTATAGCCTTTCCCGTATAGCCGTCATATAGAATCACCTCGCCAAGTTCTGATTGTCCTGATTCTACCAAAAGCCTGCGAATCTGTTCTTCATCTGCCCCATCAAACACAGGAGATGCTACAGGTATTCCATTCTCAAGGCTCAAAGCAAAATTCCGCAATTGTTCATCATCCATGGCACTTACCAAGGCATGCAACTCGTCTTTCGAATAGATATTCCCTAATCTCTTCTTGATTTTGTCAATTTTATTATCTTTGGCCAACTCAGCGAGTTGTGCTCCAAGATTTTTTGCCGCCCAACCTAGATGGACCTCCAAAATCTGGCCCACATTCATCCTTGAAGGTACACCTAAGGGATTCAAGACAATGTCTACCGGTGTACCGTCCTCAAAATATGGCATATCCTCTACGGGCACGATAGTAGAAACTACACCCTTGTTTCCATGACGTCCTGCCATCTTGTCGCCTACAGCCAGCTTACGCCTCATTGCCACACAGACTCTGACCATCTTAATTACACCGGGTGGAAGATCATCCCCTTTCTTCAAACGCTCAATTTTACCCTCAAAGTAATTGGTTATTCGTTGGACTTCGCCCTCGTACCAGGATAGTACGTCACTAACTACAGGAATGAGGCCTCTGCTATCCTCCAGCATGAGATCTCTCAAACTATGAATGGGTATTCTCCTGAGCATATCACCTGTAATCTCCTGCCCGGCCTCAAGATATACCTTGCCCTTACTGTCTATTATGGAAACCGATGCCTTATGACCCTTCAGATAACTCTCCAGCTTCTTAAGAGCAGTCTGGCGAATCACATTGATCTCGTCTGCCTGATCCTTGAGCACACGGGCAATTTCAAAGTCTTCGATGGTCTGAATCCGCTCATCCTTTTCCACACCTCTGCGACAGAAAACCTTGGCCTCCGTGACTACACCCTGGATTCCTGGAGGGACTCTGAGAGATGTATCTTTTACGTCCCCTGCTTTTTCACCAAAGATGGCCCGAAGGAGCTTTTCCTCTGGCGTAAGCTGAGTCTCGCCCTTTGGTGTAATCTTGCCCACAAGTATATCTCCAGGCTTAACCTCTGCCCCTATACATATTATTCCAGTGTCGTCAAGATTGCTGAGGGCGTCTTCCCCTACATTGGGTATATCCCGGGTTATCTCCTCCTTACCCAACTTGGTGTCTCTGGCCTCCACCTCAAATTCCTCGATGTGTATCGATGTATAAACATCCTCTTTTACCAGACGTTCACTCACAACCATTGCATCTTCGAAGTTGTATCCTCGCCAAGGCATAAAGGCCACCACAACATTCTTGCCTAATGCCAATTCTCCATTGCTGGTAGATGGCCCATCTATTAGAACATCTCCCTTTTTAAATGCCTGTCCAGGAATCACTATTGGTCTTTGGTTAAGTGTTGTCCTCTGATTGGACTTCTGATACTTGGTGAGCTTATGTATATCGACCTCAACTGGCAGTCTCTTGGACTCATCTTCATCATAAACAACTACCAACCGTGTAGCATCGACGTCTTCTATATATCCGTCCCTTTTTGCAACTACCGTCACACCCGAATCCGTTGCCACTATTCTCTCCATTCCGGTACCAACGAGCGGAACCTCTGAAACCAGCAACGGAACTGCTTGCCTCTGCATATTGGAACCCATCAAGGCTCGGTTTGCATCATCATTTTCCAAAAATGGTATAAGACCTGCAGAAACACTGACCAATTGGTTTGGGGCTACATCTATAGCAGTAATCTCCTCTGCCGGTACTATAACGAACTCACCCATTCTCCTGGCACCCACGTTGTCGTCAATAATGTATCCGTCATCATCAAGACTGATTGTCGCTTGTGCTATAGTCTCCCTTTCATCTTCAATAGCAGTCATATAGACAACTTTCCCTGTAGTTTTACGGTCTTTAACTATTCTGTAGGGAGTCTCCACAAAGCCGTACTTGTTGATGCCTCCAAAAGAACTCAAGGAAACTATAAGCCCGATATTTGGTCCTTCCGGTGTTTCTATAGGACAAATCCTTCCATAATGAGTAGGATGTACATCTCGCACTTCAAACCCGGCCCTCTCCCTGGATAAGCCTCCCGGCCCCAAAGCAGACAACCTGCGCTTGTGGGTGATTTCTGCCAGCGCGTTGGTCTGGTCCATGAACTGCGAAAGCTGGCTGGAGCCGAAAAACTCCTTGATAACAGAGCTTACGGGCTTAGGATTTACCAAATCATTGGGCATTAAGGCCTCAACTTCCTGAAGAGTCATCCTTTCTTTAATAGCCCGCTCCATCCTGACCAGCCCTATTCTGTAATGATTCTCTATAAGCTCGCCCACTGATCTGACCCGGCGGTTACCTAAATGATCTATATCATCTACCGGACCTTGGCGATCCTTTAAACGAACCAATTCCCTTACAGTCTCCATTATGTCCTCGGGAGTGAGAACTTTCAGGGAAAGAGGTAAATCCATACCAAGCCTCTGATTTATCTTATAGCGGCCCACGTCCGAGAGATCATAGGTAGCGAGGTTAAAGAAAAGAGAATTAAAAAATTTTTCAGCAACCTCAGGTATCGAAGGACTTCCAGGACGAAGCCTTTTAAATACCTCTATAATGGCCCCTTCCTGATCCTGTGTTGAATCCAGAAGTAAAGTGTCCCTAATGGAAGAACTTACCTTTATGCCATCGATAAACAAAACCTGTAACTCTTTGATTTCACTTTCTCTCAAAAGCGCCAGATCTTTTTTCGTGACAGGAGAATTCATGGGAATCAACACTTCTCCTGTTTCATGATTTACTACATCAAGAGCAGTAATCTTTTTTATAAGATCATCTTCTGCAACAGGTACCGTAGTGACTCCCAATTCCTCAAACTTCTTCAACATGGTCCGAGTGAACTTGCGGTTCTTGCGTAGGAGGATCTCGTCTGTATTTGGATTCACCACGTCCAGAGTAGCCTTCTGTCCCAACATGGTCTCGCTATTCACCTTACGATACAGAGAGTTACCATCGATTATATATGTATCCCAGTTATAGAAAATACTTAGCAAATCTTCAGTGCTGTAACCTATGGCTTTCAGCAACACTGTAACAGGGAACTTCCGCCTGCGATCTATCCTAACATGCAAGATGTCTTTAGGATCAAATTCCAAGTCTATCCAAGAACCACGAACAGGGATAATTCTGGCCGAATAAAGCAATTTCCCGCTAGCATGTGTCTTTCCTTTATCATGATCAAAAAAGACACCCGGAGAACGCTGAAGCTGGCTGACCACTACTCTCTCCGTACCATTAATAATAAAGGTACCTGTTCTGGTCATAAGGGGAATAGTGCCGAAGTAAATTTGCTGTTCCTTGATATCACGTATACTTTGTACTCCGCTTTCTTTATCTACGTCATATGAAAGGAGTCGCGCCACCAACTTCACGGGCGATTCATAGGTCGCACCACGGGAAAGACATTCTTCCTCAGAGTATTTGGGCTCGCCTATAGAATATTGAACAAATTCAATAGAAGATGCACCAGTAAAATCCGTTATTGGGAAAACGCTTTGAAATGCTGCCTGAATCCCGACATCCTCTCTCGCTTCCGGGGCCACATCTTTCTGCAAAAATTTGGCATAGGAATGCTGCTGCATTTCGATTAAATTTGGAATATCAATGACTTTTTTTACACGACCAAAATTCTTTCTGATGGGAAGTGTCTGATTTTTTGTCATAGAGTACTGCCTCGGGGTAGTTTTTTTCGCACCTTATTGACAATAGAGAGAAACCTTGAAATTTATGGGCGGGGACAAACCTCGCCCATATCGGTATGGTATCTCATTTAAAATTTGTCATTGCGAGCGTTAGTGAAAAAATTTCGTATGGTAGCATATAAGCCTTGTTGTGATTGCCTCATCGCTTAGCTCCCCGCAATGATAGTGTAAAGGCTTTGCTGAATGCAATACTAGATGATACATGAGCGGCAACCGGTATTGGATGCGCAATTATTTATGTCGTTGTGTATTTTTCTACTTATTTTATCTCTACCTTTGCTCCAACACCCTCGATCTGTTCCTTTATCTTCTCGGCCTCTTCCTTGGAAACACCCTCTTTGATGGCTTTGGGCACGCTCTCAACCAGATCTTTAGCTTCCTTAAGGCCTAAACTTGTTACGGCCCTGACTTCCTTGATTACCTTAATTTTCTGGTCGCCAAAGTCCACGAGAACAACATCGAATTCTGTCTGTTCCTCAACAGGAGATCCTCCGCCTTCACCGGCAACTGCACCAGGCCCTGCCACTGCCACAGGTGCCGCTGCACTTACTCCGAACTTATCCTCCAATTCCTTTACTAGCTCGGAGAGTTCAAGAACTGTCATATTAGAAATAAATTCAATTACATCCTCTTTAGAAATAGCCATTTCAGTCTCCTTGTTAACTATCTATAATTCTGCCGAAGACAGCTTGTCTCCAGCGTTGCCTTGATTTCCTCTCAATAAACTTCCTCGAAAATCTAATATTCAATATAAAGATCGATTTGAGCAGAACCATTTATTCGCTCAATTGTCACGATTATTTCTCTGGTCTTCAATTGCCTTTAATGCATAGAGCAACTTTTGCGGTATGCCAGACAGTGCCCTGACAAAACTTGTAGGAACGGCGACAAAAACTGAGAGCAGCTTTGCAAGCAGAACCTCCCGGCTTGGCAGTTCTGACAGGGCATGGATTTGAGCAACATCAATGAGCTTTCCATCCAAAACGCCGCTTTGGATCTTAAGAACCTCTCTTTTCTTTGCAAACTCTACTATAACCTTTGCCATAGACACCGGATCTCCATAGGCAAAAGCCACGGCATTAGGGCCTGAAAACCAATCTGAAAGCACTTCTGCCTGAGTGCCATGCAAAGCCCGTTTAAAAAGAGTATTTTTTGATACCTTTAATTCTGCACCTGCCTCCCTGAGCTTCTTTCGAAGTTCATCGGCGTCATTAACGTCGAGACCTGAAAACTGAGTCATGATTACAGTCTCAGATCTAGAAAACTTCTCATGCAGATCCTCAACTATGGTCTCTTTTTCCTTAAACTTTAAAGCCAAATTTCTCCCCCCTTTCTACCATAGGCAGTCTTTTTGCTGCCAAAGGCAGAGGTCTCACCTATCTAGGTAGGTAGAGCTTAACCACCTCGCTCTATTAAACACATGAGGCGTACCTACTGTCTCTGACTAATGAGAAAATATGTAAATCTTGAATACTGAATGTTAAATTATGGATCAGAGAAATATAATATTAATAAGATATACATAATCCAGACATTCAAAATATAGTTCCCATCTTAATTTAATATTCAGTATCTCCAATTATTATTTAATCACATGGCAAAAACTACTAAATACAATTCCTCTCAAAAACAAGAAACGCGAGAGGCAAAATTTTCCAGAAATAACAAATACTTATAAAATATCGAAACGCCTTGAAAATTGAGTCAACGCCACAGTCTGGATTTTTTCAGCGAAATCATTATTTAGGACGCGGTTGCTTTCACTTCAGCGGGATCCACCTTCACACCCGGGCCCATTGTAGTGGACAATGCAACGCTCCGCACATAGGCCCCCTTGCTTGTAGAAGGCTTTATACGCAGTAATGTCTCAGCAAGCGCTGAGAAATTATCTCTGATTTTAGTGGAGCCAAACGAGACCTTTCCCAGAGGAATATGAACAACTCCACCTTTGTCTACCCTGAAATCAACCTTTCCTGCCTTTATCTCGTTAACCGCTTTGGCAACATCAAAGGTAACAGTTCCAGTCTTGACATTTGGCATCATACCCCTTGGGCCGAGAATTTTGCCGATTCTGCCCACCATTGACATCATATCAGGCGTCGCAACAACTTTATCAAAATCAAGCCAACCACTTTTTATCTTTTCTATTGCATCCTCGGCCCCTACGTAGTCAGCACCGGCATCTTCAGCCTCTTTGACTTTTTCACCCTTAGTAATTACTAGGACCCTTTGAGTACGTCCAGTACCATGAGGAAGGACGACAAAGCTTCTCACATTCTGGTCTGCCTTCCGGGGATCAACCCCCAGGACTATTGCTAGGTCTATGGTCTCATCGAACTTTGCATAGTTCGTATTGAGAACCGCATCTATTGCCTCATCCAAACCGTACCTTATATTGGTATCCACTTTGGCCCTTGCGTCTTGATATTTTTTGCCACGGTTTGCCATGGAATCTTTTTCTCCCCACACGTCACATGCCTAAAACCGGCACGCGTAAATATGCCTTAAGCAACAATTTCAATACCCATACTATGGGCGGTACCTTCAATGGAACGTTCGGCCGCATGCAAATCGGCAGCAGTCAAATCCGGCTGCTTTCTCAAAGCAATTTCCTCTACCTGCTTCCTGGTAACTGTACCAACTTTGTCACGGTTAGGAACTCCCGACCCTTTCTCAATATTTGCTGCCTTCTTGAGCAAAACAGCCGCAGGAGGTGTCTTCATAATAAAGCTGAATGACCTGTCTACATATACTGTTATCACAACAGGTATAATCATTCCAACTTGGTCCTGTGTCTTTGCATTAAAGGCTTTAACAAACTCCATTATGTTCACACCATGCTGTCCTAAGGCGGGGCCTACAGGCGGAGACGGATTTGCCTGCCCTGCAGGGATCTGGAGCTTGATATAAGATATGATTTTCTTGGCCATAATATACTCCTTTAAGCTGCCTTTTGGACGTGTCCGAATTCTAGTTCAACAGGTGTTGATCTTCCAAAAATAGAAACAAGTACCCTGATCTTCCCTTTCTCAGGATTCACTTTATCTACAACACCGTTAAAATTGGCAAAAGGCCCATCTGTCACAATCACATGATCACCCTTTTCAAAGCTATACTTAGGTACTGGCTTTAGGGTTCGTTCTTCCATCTGGTGAATTATTTTCCCCGCCTCTTCTTCAGAAAGCGGTACTGGATTCTGCAACCCACCGATAAAGCCAGTCACTTTAGGCGTATCTTGAACAAGGTGCCATGAGTTATCATTTAATTCCATCTTTACCAAAATGTAACCTGGAAAAATCTTTCTAGATGAAATATGCCTTTCTCCTCTTAGGATTTCCACTACCTTTTCTACAGGAACAACAATTCCGGAGAAAAAATCCTCCATACCATACTGCTTAATCCTCTCTTCTATAGAGACCTTGACCTTATTCTCAAACCCGGAATAAGTATGAACAATGTACCATTTATGCGCCATTAAAAGTTACTCGTTTACAAGCTATAGAAAATCGTGTGTAAAGCGGTTTACCTTATTGATTTTCAATGAATTGCCTCTGCTGACCGCGATTAGCCGACCAATATGCATCAGCTATTAATAAATAAGGAAACTGACAAGCTTTGTCAGCGAAAAATCAACGATACCAAGGTACGCAGTAAAGAAAAACGTGATTGCTAATACAGCTGTAGTTAATGCAATTGCTTCCTTTCTGGAGGGCCAAGTTATTTTGTCAAACTCGACACGAACTTCCAAGAGAAAGGATTTGACTTTATCCACCAAACCCATAACACCGCCACTCAAAGCAGGACTGGTTTCCGCCCGTCCGGAACCCATGTCGGACGAGTAGCTCTTGCCGCTCTTGTCGTTACTTTGTGTTATGGTCTGTGCCTTTTTTTTATTCTGCGCCTTTCTGACTTTCTTTTTTGTCACTTAAATCTCCCAACGTACCGGAGTCGATTTTTATTTTCTGATAACGGGCAATGGCAGGCCAGGAGGGACTCGAACCCCCAACTCCCGGATTTGGAGTCCGGTGCTCTACCATTAGAGCTACTGGCCTATTGAGATCCGGCCTTTCATTTGCCGGATGAGCCAAATGAAAAATTGCGCAGTCCTCGCTTTGCCGGGGATGCAGGAACACTATATCATAAAATTCTTGTAAGCAAGATATTAAATTACTTTATCTCCTTGTGTATCGTATGTCTTCTGTCGAACTTACAATACTTCTTAAATTCAAGCTTATCCGGCGTAGTCCGTTTATTCTTTGTCGTAGTATAATTACGCCGCTTGCAGACCGTACATGCAAGGGTGACTATTTCTCTCATAGCCCACCTCCTATCCTACTCTATGATTTTGGTTACCACGCCGGCTCCGACTGTTCGACC
>JAGYNZ010000033.1 GCA_018399745.1 Deltaproteobacteria bacterium
TTTGAGTAATGAATGTAGTATAAGCATGCGAGGTCCTCTTGTTATGATTTGTTTTTATGCGATTACAATATACCATAACTTGGCCTCGCCTTCACTATTTAACTTACTGTTTTTATTAAAAAAGATGTATTTTTCATCAAGAAATATCTAATGATATCAACAAGTTAAACAAAAACGGATTTTTGACTATCCTATTGAAATCATTGGATTTTTTGTTGAACATTTGCGCATCATAAATTGATTTCGTATTTACCTCCCCAAAAAAGTGGGAAACTTCATCTTTAATTTATCAAAAGGAAAAAATTCATGCTTTATCCTTTGCGCGATCATCTGGTCATCCGATCACCCAATCATCCGATCACCCGATTATTTATCATTTGTCCTTCACAAAGCTGGGAGAGGCACGATTCCTTGGGCATCTCGAACTGGTACATGCATTTCATAGGGCAGTGAGAAGGGCGCATATACCGATTGCTTATTCTCATGGCTTTCATCCCAAACCCCGCTTTTCTTTTGGGCAACCCATACCTCTGGGTACAGAGAGTCTGGCGGAACAATTCGCCATTACACTGACAGAATTTATGGACCCGGATCGCATAAAAGATTTGCTGAACAAGGAGATGCATCCAGGGATCACGATAAGTTCGGTAGAACGCAGAGACTCAAAGACTGCTTTTGGAATTCCGGAATTGGTAAAATATTTGATATTTGTCCCTGGTGTTACAGAATCTCAGATAAAAGACTCGATTGACAGGCTAAGCGCAACTTCCAATTGGTCTGTGAGCAGGATACGTAAGAAAAAGCATGTTACCACGGATCTGAAACGGGTAATTGAGTTTCTTCAGCCGATAAGGAAAAAAGATGTTGAAGCCAAGAATATAACACCTTTTACTTGGCCCGAGGGTGTAAAAAATGAGGAAGCCATGTATTTCTATCTTACACTAAGGTCCATTGCGCGTTTCAATCTCAAACCAGCCGAGGTAATAGGTTCGATTATGGGGCTTTCCGAAGAAATGGTGATGCGCTTGAGAATCCTTAAGCTGCCTCTAAGTGGATGAAGACGGCGCAAAGAAATTTTCCAGAAGAAGGCCAGTGGCTTGTCTCGCTTTAGTAGCAATCCCGAAAATAAAAATGAATAAGGGGGAGTATATACTCCCCCTTATTCATTTATTTAGAAGTCCTTGAAGTCATCGTCACCCAAGGGGATAATCTGGTTAGGTTTCACTTCCTTTGTTTTGCAGGTACTTATTTGTTTGTCTTTGACCATATTTGCTGGATCTGCATGGGACTTTAGTGGGGTATTGCCGGTACTCTTTTTTTCTGCGCCGCAGCCAGTATTTCCACTTTTTTGGTTGTAATGCCGGTCAGTTTTAAATACTGAGACCGATGCAGAGAGTTCTTCTGCCGCGCCTGCACTGCTTTGAGCTACTTTGTCTATCTCAAGAATGGCCATATTCACTTGATCGATTCCTTCTGATTGTTCCTTAATAGCAGAGGCGATCTCAGAGATTATCTCGCTCACTTTGTTAGTACTAACAGCTCCTTCACGATATTTGTCGTCGGTCTTTTGTACCAGGTCTGTCCCTTTTTTGATCTTGTGAATAATATCCTCAATGAGTTTTTCTGTATTTTGCGCCGCTTCAGCCGATCTGATGGCCAGATTTCTGACCTCCTCTGCCACGACGGCAAAGCCGGAACCGGCCTCTCCCGCACGAGCTGCTTCCACGGCCGCATTCAATGCAAGCAGGTTTGTCTGAAAGGCGATTTCCTGTATAGTTTTTATAATTTTACCAATGTTATCACTGGCTGCTGATGTTTCCTGTAAGGAATTTGCCAACTCCTTCATCGAGATGTTTCCGTCTGCAAGAGTCTGTTTCGTAGCATCCATCAGACTGTTTCCTTCTTGGCTGTTGTCAGCATTCTTTTTCATCATTGACGAAATTTCTTCTATAGAAGAGGATGTCTCTTCCACCGCACTCGCCTGCTCGCTGGCCCCCTCAGCTAAATTTATGGCACTGTCTTCTACGATGCCAATTGTTTTATTCAGATACTCGTTCATGTGAGAGAATGAATCGGCCAGATCCCCCAATTCATCGTTTGATTTGAGGGTCGAGTGATGGGTCAAATCCCCTTTAGCTATGGCTTCAGCCTGGTCCTTTAGCATATGTACAGGTTTGATGACCATCTTGGCGATCAAAAAATAGACCAAAAAAGTGACGAGAAGGGCGCCGCCTAAACCCAAGGCCAAGTTCTTGGATCGAAGGTCAGCTATACTTGCGTATACTTTTTCATTGAGCTGTCTCACTATCAATCCACCCAGTACATGATGGCTTGAGCCGTGGCAATGATAACAACGATTTTCATTTAATATGGGAAGCAGTATTGAAAAATATCGTTTACCCCCTATGATTTCTTCGTAGCCTGTTTCGACGCTTTTACCATCAGTCAACATTGTATCCAGTGCCGCCGCAAAAGACGGGTCATGAATTTGTTGAGCAAGATCAGCCCCTTCCTTTTCCGTCTTTGAGGCATAGACAATTTTTTTGTTAAAACCAAAGAGGAGGACTTCTATATCTTTATTGCCCTGTCTCAAATCGGCCAGTTGTTCTTTTATAGCCAGGCTGTCACCTCTGGACATGGGGAAAATAATACTTCTGTAAATCGCATTGGACAGATCAAGACCTGCCTCAATATTTTTACCCTGAAGATCTTTTGTGTGACCCCACATGTTGGCGTAAATTATAGAGCCGATCACTATCAGAAAAAGTGTTGTGAGAGAAATAATCACCTTTGCCTGTAAGCTTCTGAATAATTTCTTTAACATCATTTAATCCCCTTGTAAGCTTCAGTTTAGTTTCTATAGGGAACTAGTGAGCCCCGCCGTGGATAAGTGGCCTGTAATCGAATGCCGCCACTCGTTCTGCGTTATGACAGGACTCGCAGTCCTTTGCTGTCAGATCCTCCTTGAGATCTGAGGGGTCTTCGGATTCTATATGAAGACTTCCAGGACCATGGCATACTTCACATCCCGCATTTTTTAGGTGGGGCGTATCCTGTACGGACTGAAATCCTCCCGGTTGCCCGAATCCAGTTGTATGACACTCAAAACATGTGCGAAATTCGGCTTCAGTGAGGCCCTTTTTCATAATTTCGATGCTTTTATAAGAATGGGCTTTTTTGGCATACGTTTTAAAACTTTTGTATTCGAATTCATGACATTCCTGACAAGAATCCGAACCAACATAGGTTTTTTCAGATGCAGCCCAGACAGGTAAATTTTGTAAGGAAAAACCTACAAGGCCCAGCATTGCCGATAGACCATAGCAGAGTGTTAAATAAGATATTGATTTTGCGTTTTCTGTCATGTCCTCCCCCTTTGTCGCTCCATCAAGCTTTTTTTGGGTTTATATCAAAATTCCACGCCTACCCGACGTCATTTCAGGCAAGCTTGTTACCATAATGTTGGATTCGTCACATGCTTGTAACATCTTTAATGAATCATCGACAATTTCTAAAAAATCTTGAATCTTCTTCCTCCCCGTGCTTGGGAGGTTCAAGATTTTTTCTTTTATGCCGAAAGGTATATCATCACCATACTAATAAAGGAGGATGTGGATGATGCAGATTGAGTCAGAAGTGACGACAGGAGGCTCAATGACTCCAGCAAGCAGAGAGGGTAAATATCTTACCTTTGAGCTGGATAGAGAAGAGTATGGATTGGAGATACTCAAGGTAAAAGAGATTATAGGCATTATGAATATTACATCTGTGCCCCAGACACCGGATTATGTAAAAGGGGTTATAAATCTCAGGGGAAAGGTCATCCCTGTAATTGATCTTCGTTTGAAATTCATTATAGAGCCGATCGAATATAGTGATCGTACATGTATAATCATAGTCGATATTGCAAGCGCATCCGGAAAGAGAGTAATGGTGGGTATAGTAGTGGATTCTGTTTCCGAGGTCTTGAATATCAAGGACGACGAAATAGAAGACAGTCCAAATTTTGGGGGCAGATTAGGTACTGAGTATATCATGGGAATAGCCAAGGTAAAGGGGGGCGTCAAGATACTACTCGATATTGATCAGGTACTGAATGCTGAAGAGCTGAATGTTTTAGACAAAGCGGCATGAAGCTAGAAAGAAGAAAGTTGGTTTAGCACGATGGCCATATTACTAACTTCCCCTTTCAGAACTTCATAATACATTAATAAAATACGGTGATCTGGGCCAATTAAGAAAGGCCTCGAACGACTACGTGTCGATTTTACGGATAGACGGGACCTATCTGGTGAAGCAGTAACGGGGGGCGCCGGAGAATTATTGGCTTTTGTAGATGAGCCGCGTTTTGAGTAGAACAGGCTGGTGCAATCCAAGACTTGAAAGGCCAAAACTGTTACGCTCACAGGGACGCTAGGTGGGAGTGTTTTTGCATCAATACCTGCTTTTTTAATACCCGTTTTATCGCCAAGCCCGTCAACCGTTTTAGTTCGTAGTCTTTCCGAACGTGTTTAATTGGGTTGTCATTGTCTCTGATCGAGTCTCAATCCCTTGGCCAGTCTCTATCTGAGTGGATTGCGGATCAGACATCGAGCATCGGGGAGACACCTAATACGCTTACAGGGAGACGAATTCTCAGACCAAACAGATGAATCAGATGAATGCCTTTGCGTTCTACTAACGGCTATGATCGTCTAGGCTCAACCGAATGGCGTATTGTCCAAAATCTTCTATCATACAATATGTCAAAATAACAACAAAGTACTAAAAACCTAAACATCAAAGAGAGATTGATTGAGAAAATATGGCATGTGAGCTTAAGGATATTGATTTTGGAAAAATTCGCAGTCTTGTCTATGAACAGTGTGGTATCAATCTGCATGAAGGCAAGAAGGAGCTTGTCAAGGCAAGGCTGAATAAACGCTTGAAACAAGGCAACTTCAATTCTTTTGCTGATTACTATCATTTTGTGACTACCGACGAGGGAGTCAGTGAACTCGTTACCATGATTGATTCATTATCTACCAATCTTACGAGTTTTTTCAGAGAAAACAGTCATTTTCAGAAGCTTCGCGAGATTGTGCCCAATATGATAGGGACAACCAATAACGGTCGGCGTGTATCGAAGCTAAGGGTGTGGAGCGCAGGTTGTTCTACGGGAGAGGAGCCTTATTCCATTGCTATTGTATTAAGTGAAATAATTAATGGAAACAACAACGTAGACATGAAGATACTGGCCACTGATATCTCCACAAAGGTACTTCAGACCGCCGTAAACAGCATATACCCGAAGGAAAGAACCAAAAATATTCCTGCTCATCTACTCAAAAAATATTTCCAGGTTGGTCAGAAGGATTGGAGAGGACATTATCGAGTAAAGAAGGATTTGAGAAATATTGTCAAATTCAAGAGATTTAATCTTATGGAACCCCAGCCTTTGAATGAGATTTTTGACGTTATATTCTGTAGAAATGTAATGATATATTTTGATAAAGCTACACAAAATAAACTGGTGAACAGGTTTTATAACTGCTTAAAGCAAGGGGCTTACTTATTTGTCGGACACTCTGAAAGCCTGACTGGATTAAGACACCGGTTCAGATATATCGAACCAAGTATTTATCGCAAATAATTCTATGAAGCAAATTGTAGTTGGGATTTCGGATCTGAAGGTGAGCGGGAATGCAGGTGATATATTAATCACTTACGCCCTTGGTTCATGTGTTGGTGTTGCTGTTTATGACCCCGTTGATAGGGTTGGGGGACTTTTACACTTTATGCTTCCTGATTCATCAATCGATGAAACCAAGGCCAGAAGGAACCCGGCAATGTTTGCTGATACGGGGATACCCCTGCTTTTTAAGTCCTGTTACAAGCTAGGTGCGGTAAAAAAGCGGATGATCGTCAAGATCGCTGGCGGGGCAAGTATTATGGACGATATGAACTACTTTAGGATCGGCCAAAAGAATATAATCGCTGCAAGGAAAATATTTTGGAGGAACGGTATAATAATAGACGGAGAAGACCTTCACGGGAACTATAACCGGACCGTTAAACTAAATATCTCTAACGGTAAATTTTATGTCAAAAATTTTGCCAATCTCTTTGAAGAATTGTAGCAACCGGAGGTTGTTATGATTAACGATCAGCTTCTAAAATCTGTTAATAATCTCCCTGTATTTCCGGCAACGGTCCATAGGGTCTCACAAGTTATAAGTGATCCCGATTTTTCAGTGGATGATCTGGTTAATATCATTAAATATGATCAGTCCATAACGGCAAATGTTCTAAGGATGTGCAATTCTCCATATTTCGGTACCCGGTATAAAATAAGTTCCTTGCGTGAGGCGGTTATTTATTTGGGGCGCACAAACATCTTACAAATAGTTTATACAGCAGGGACTTCAAGATTTTATAAGAGGGTCAGGGGGTATTATTGGGGGGCGACTAAACTGTGGGAACATTCCGTAGGGGTGGCCCTAATGTCACAAATTCTGGCCAAAAAGATCTATAGCTGTGAAGATTCTGGATTCTTCACAGCAGGCCTGCTTCATGATATCGGAAAGGTTGTATTAGGGGAATTTGTATATGAGTCATTTCAGGAAATCATGCATCTTGTCTCAAGGCGGGGGTATTCCTTTCTTGAAGCAGAACAAGAGATAATCGGCACTAATCACGCAGAATTAGGTGGCGAAATAGCATCTCTCTGGTCTTTTCCCAAGGAGACAAGAGATGCCATTACCTATCACCATCGACCTGATTTGATGGAAAAAGGTGAAGATAGCATTCCGTGGATTATCTATCTTGCAGACCAGGCATGTATGATGATGGGTATCGGTGGTGGTGTGGACAGCTTAGCCTACAGGGGCTTGAAAGAGGTTGTAAATAAATTCAATCTTCGCCAGAGGGATTTTGAGAAGAGTATTGTCCTGCTTTTGAAAGACCTGGACAAGGCAAAAGAATTGCTCGACTTAGTAAAGAATGAATAACTGTAAACTGATTTAAGGAGTTACTAGTTGTGTCTTTCAATATACTGATTGTGGATGATTCACGGTCAATGTGTGCCGTTATAGAGAAGATCGTTTCTATATCAGGTTTTAAAATGGATCATTGCTTTAAGGCAGGAAATGGGAGGGAGGCACTGAATATATTGGCAAAGGAATGGGTGGATGTGATTATATCAGACATAAATATGCCTGAAATGAACGGATTAGAGTTTTTAGGAGAGCTTAAGAAGGACAGCCTTCTGAGAGCAATACCCGTTATAGTGATAAGCACTGAAGGCAGTGAAGAGCGTATTCAAAGTGTCTTTGATTTGGGGGCAAAGGATTTTATAAAAAAGCCCTTTTTGCCCGAAGAGATAAAAAAGGTCCTTTATGAGGTAATAGGAGTAAGTAATGAAGGGGGATATAAAGAAGATAAGGGAGACGATGACATCTTCGATTTTTGAAGTGTTTGAAAAGATGTTCTATATCTTTTTGGAACCTCTAGATATCAGGTATGATGGATATGATATTCAGACTGCCATAAGTTTTAAAGGTACTATAAGTGGTCATGTCATGATCTTATTTTCCAAAGAAATAGCAAGGGCCATGTTTCAAAATATGCTAGGGGTTGAGGACGACAATATCGCAAGACAAGATATGGAAGACTGCTCAAAGGAAGCGATAAATATGGTCTGCGGGAATTTTCTGAGAAGACTTTATGATACGCAGGTATTCAACCTGTCTATGCCAACATTTACAGAATATAAATCTGAAAATCTTGAATTAGATGATGATATCTGCAGGATGGATTTTGACTCTGATAACGGCAAGATAGGCGTGATGATGAAAATTTAAGGTAATTTCTCCAATAAGTCCGCGGAGCGCACAGTTGGTAGTATTTACTAAATTTCTGAGGAAGAAGAAATTTAGTTGTCTAAACTGGGCTGTTAAAATGTTACAGTTTGGTTTTTTTCGAATCGGGAGTCGCTGTTCTTGAAGAGGATAAAAGTACTTATCGTTGATGATTCCGCTATGGTGAGGAATATATTTTCCCAGAAGCTATCAAAATTCCCTGATATTGAAATAGTGGGGACGGCCCCTGACCCATATATTGCAAGAGATAAGATCATAAGGCTCAAACCGGATGTAATAACTTTGGACATCGAGATGCCCAGGATGGATGGTCTCACATTTCTAAGGAAGCTGATGAGATATTATCCGTTGCCTGTAATCATGGTCAGTTCCTTGACATTGAAAGGGGGGAAATTGACGTTAGAGGCGATGGATATCGGTGCAGTGGAAGTTATGGCAAAGCCTGGCGGTTCTTATGTGATAGGGGATATGGGCACGCAACTGGCAGAAAAGATAAGGGCTGCATCAAGGGTAAAAATGGTAAAGAGGAATCCGGCGCATCAACCCACACGCATTGAGTCTAAGCCTATAGGGGCCCTTTCAAAGACCTCTAACAAGGTTATCGCTATAGGTGCCTCCACAGGTGGGACGGAGGCGCTAAAGAATGTCCTGTCCAGGATGCCTTGCAATTCACCAGGGATGGTCATAGTACAACATATGCCGGCCAAGTTTACAACGGCATTTGCAGAGAGATTGGATGATATCTGTCAGGTCACGGTGAAGGAGGCCCAAAATAATGACACCGTGAATCCGGGGACTGCACTGATTGCCCCTGGTAACTACCACATGATCCTTAGGAGAAGTGGTGCCAGGTATTATGTTGAGGTCAAGACTGGTCCAATGGTTCACCATCAGCGTCCCGCTGTTGACATATTGTTTAAGTCAACTGCTCAATATGCGGGTCCTAATTCGATCGGTGCCATACTGACCGGTATGGGGGTAGATGGAGCGGAGGGGCTTTTAAAAATGAAACAATCTGGCGCGAAGACCATTGCGCAGGATGAGAAATCATGCGTCGTCTTTGGAATGCCAAAAGAGGCGATAAAAATGGGTGCAGCTGATAAAGTGCTACCTCTGGATCGGATTGCGGAAGAGATGGTGAGGATGGTGTAAAGCAACTAGCCTAAAGGCAGGCGGTAGTCAAAAGATTATTAATTTTTTGCTTTCGGCTTTTACCTTATTATTTTCGTAAGGGTGTGAATTATGGAATATGAATCTTTGATGAATTTGATCGACGGCATGGCCTCTGAATTTTTATTTCTGGAGGTCAAAGAAATTGACGTGCCGACTGCGGGCAAACTCCTTAATAATCTGGATAATTTAATAAAGGAGACAGAAGCCCTAAAAATAGACCAATTAAAGAAGGTGGCCTGTGGCTTGAGTAGTCTTCTGGAAAAGGTCATTCTTGATAGTATAGAGGACAAAGAGGCGGGTTTTAATATCCTTGAAAAGGGCATCCTGCTGATGCAGGAGATTGGTGACGCCTTCAGGAATACCGGCAGTTATGAGGGTAATTCCAATGATTTTATGGAGTCGCTTGTAATACTTACAGGTGATTCTGCAGCAAAGGTTGAATCTGAGGCCGAAGCGTTTCAACAAGACGAAACACAATCTGCAGAAAAGATCGAAGTTCAAGACGAATCATTGTTGCGGGATTTTATCATTGAGAGCCTGGAATATATTAATGATATCGAAGTAAATACCTTGAATCTGGAACAGGAACCTGAAAACAAAGACCACATCAATGCTATCTTCAGGCCGTTTCACTCGGTCAAGGGGGTAGCTGCCTTTCTCAATTTGGAACAGATCCGCGACGTTTCCCATGATCTGGAGACCCTTCTGGACCAGGCAAGAAACGATGACCTGGCAGTGACCTCTCATTTTATAGATATAGTATTGGATGGAACCGATGCCCTGAGGGCAATGATCGTCAGATTGAAAGACCATTTGGAAGGCAGGAAACCAGAACCTTTGGAGATAGATATTTCTGACCTAAAGAATCGGATAAAGGCTATTGATCAAGAGATACCGGATATAGAGAAACCGAAAAAACTGGGAGAAATATTGGTTGAAAATGGCGTAATAGCGCAGGAATCCGTGGAAGAAAGTCTGAAAGTTGTTCAGGCCAATCCGCAGAAGAAGATAGGTGAGGCCCTCATTGATGAAGGTAAGGTCAGCTCGAAACAGGTATCTCAGGCCCTGAGAAAACAGTCCAAGCAGGACATTAATAATAGTACGATAAGAGTGGATGTAAAGAAGTTGGACGACCTTATTGATATGGTCGGGGAGCTAGTGATTACCCAGTCAATGATCAGACAAAGTCAAATTATTCAATCGAATATGGATCGAAAATTGACTAAGGATGTTACCCATTTATCAAGTATTATATCAGAACTCCAAAGGACCTCCACAGACTTGAGAATGGTGCCGATCAAGCAGATTTTTCACAGGATGTCCCGTTTGGTAAGAGATCTTTCTAAAGGGGCTGGGAAAAAAATTGGCGTCGTTATGGAGGGCGAGGATACGGACATAGACAAAAATATGGTGGATGAGATATATAATCCCCTTGTGCATATGGTTAGGAATGCAGTGGATCATGGCATAGAGTCTATGGAGGAAAGAGTAAAAACAGGTAAACCCGAAAGGGGTCTAATTCAGCTTAAGGCCTACCACAGGGGTAGCAACGTTGTAATCGAGATATCTGATGACGGAAAAGGTCTGGATAAGGACAAAATATTGAAAAAGGCGGTGGAAAATGGAGTTATTAACAGTTCGCATGGTCTTTCAGATCAGGAGATCTACAAATTGATCTTTCATCCCGGTCTTTCTACAGCGAAGCAGATAACGGATATTTCTGGCAGGGGAGTAGGGATGGATGTAGTGAAACAGGCAGTGGAAAAATTGTGCGGGAAGATAGAAATTAATAGTGTATACGGTAAAGGGACCAATATCATGGCGTATTTCCCACTTACTATGGCCATTATTAACGGTATAACCGTAAGGGTGGGTAAAGAAAGATATATTATTCCTACCGTTGCTATCAGACAACTGTTGCGTCCCTTGCAAAAATCCTACAACAATGTGGTTGGCCGAGGTGAAATGATAAATGTAATGGGCGACCTTATGCCTCTGGTGAGATTGCATAAATTTTTTGGAATAGAGTGTGAGTATGAAAGTCCATGGGAGGCCATAATAGCAGTGGTTGAGGGCGAAGACAGAACTAAGTGTATCATGGTAGATGAGATTATTGGTGAAGAGGAAGTGGTAATCAAGGGCCTTGGTGAGAGCCTGAAAGATATCAAAGGGATCTCCAGCGGTGCTATTCTGGGAGATGGTAACGTAGGATTGATATTGGATCCGGAAGGTTTGTTTGAATTAAGTGAGATGTAATGCAAAAGAGTTGAAGGAGTTTGGCCATGGATTCCGATCAAAATATGAAAATATTGATAGTTGATGATTTTGCCACGATGAGAAAAGTGATTAGAAATCTTTTGAGACAGATTGGCTACCAAAATGTTATCGAAGCCGAAGATGGTGTAGATGCCTTAAAAGAATTGAGATCGCAAAAGATAGAATTTATCATCTCTGACTGGAATATGCCTAACATGAGCGGCATTGAGCTTTTGAGGGCCGTAAGGGCGGATAGTGAATTGCGTGACTTACCGTTTTTAATGGTTACGGCAGAATCCCTCAAGGAAAACGTTGTGGAAGCCGTCAAAGCAGGTGTCAGTAACTATATTGTAAAGCCTTTTACCGCCGAAGTCCTGAGTGAAAAAATCAAAAAGATTTTAGAGAAAAAGTAGGGAACAGGACCATGGATGCTAGATTCATCAATCCCTTTTTAGAGGCGACAATAAATGTTTTGAAAACCATGGCTTTTGTTGAACCGAGGCCGGGTAAGGCCTATCTCAAAAAGGACAATTTAGCCGGGGGCGATGTCTCAGGTATAATAGGTTTTACAGGTGTGGCAAGCGGTTCGATGGCGCTGAGCTTTTCCTCGGAATGCATATTGAAAATTGTGTCAAATATGTTGGGTGAAGAGATCAAAGAGATCAACGGCGATATTAAGGACGCCGTTGGTGAAATCACAAATATGGTCTCCGGTGCGGCCAGAAGGACTTTGGAGTCGCTCGGCCTGAGTATATCCGCTGCGATTCCGACTGTAGTGGCAGGTAAAGGCCACTCGATTTCCCATATCATGACTGGACCTAGTATAATTATTCCTTTTGAAACAGACCATGGGCCTTTTGTTGTTGATGTCTGTATAGGTGATATAAAATAGGGGCCAAAATTTCAGGGGTTCCGGTGTGAGATGTTAATGGTTCAGCAAAGATCTAATATAATCTAAGATGGCGATTAGCCATTAACGTTTAGCGTTGAAAAAATCAAGGCATTGTTAATAAAGATAACATGCAACTTGGTAAACATTTACAATATCAAAGGCATCCTATAATCATCAATTTAATGTATGATCGTCCTATTTAAGCTTCCGTATAATATGAAGCAAGTCGAAGTATTTCCCTCTGCCTTTTAAACACGTATTTGATAATTATTTCTCGATCGTCTTCTGATAATTCTACAAATTTGACAGCAATAAAATATTTGCCTTTTTTATCTGACTCTATGACTTTTTTTACTTCTCCAAGGACATTTATCTGGCTCTGGGTAGCTAGTGGCAAGAAAATCCTAAGGGCAATAATATCACCAAGTGAAAAGGCTCGATCCGCTACAAATCTTAGTCCTGCCCCACTGATATTTACATTTTCGTGCTCGCTAACTGCATATTTTTCAGAACTCCTGTCTTCCAATATGTTCAAAACAAGATCCAATTTTAAGTTCGTTTGATAGATAAGTTCATAAAGTAGTTTTAGATTAACCTCTTCGACTTCCGGTACCTTAAAGGGTTCGCCGAATATGTTTTTATATATAACTATTGGGTTATTCTTATATTTTGCATAATGTTCTTTTGAAATCCTTTGGTAGTCAACCTTCAGTATATTGTCTACTCTTATGTGCTTTCTTTGATGTACTTTAGTAGCTTTAACTTCCGGAAAATTTTTTGATTCAATAACATTGTAGCATATGCTGTTTTTTAAAACATAAATATCTGTACCAACCGGAGGTATTATCGCTTTGTCGTCTAATTCAAATTCAATTGTTATTATCTCATCTGATGAATCCTTTACATGACCCTTGGTGCTTATTGCCTTGTTGCCACAGATAAAACCAATATCTAATGTGATTCCCTGTTCGAGTTCTAGCGATGTCTTTTTGTTAATAGATTCCATAGACGTTTGACCTCTTGTCGAAACCGGAAATTTATAATTAGAACATGTCACCATATCTCAGTGTTTCCCCCCATTCCAGGTTTCAAATTTCGCTGCCAAGATATAAGATCTCCAAAATGTAAACCACTTTTGACCTGTCGTGAAGGGCGTCCAGCCAGACTTTTAAATTTCCTGCAATCCGTGATCAGTTCAGGACCTTTGGCTTATGGCAAATTGACTTGTCTGTTGAACACATCGCATTTTTTATGCCAGGTTTTGATTTTAGGGTCTTTTTTACAGAGCAACCAAGCCTCAGACAGCTACCTGACCTGCGTCGGCGCTCAGAATGAAACCCAGGGAACTTATTACGCCTCCTTTGCTTTCAAGTGTTATTTTGGTTCCGCGTAAGGAGCTCTTTTATTTTGCTAACGGGATGCTATATAGGTTCTTGGGACACCAGAAATCTCGTCAAATAATTGACTAAAATGTTGGTAACTGATCACTCATACCGGCATCTCATTTTACTTTCATACTTCAGTCCTTTCTTTCCCAGATAAATACCTCGTAACCGAAGTCCTGTCTGTCTATCTTCGTGTACAGGTAACTGGTATACAAATTGCTTCAATATTGGGCAATATGTTTACAATAAAACTATCCTCATGACCGATGGTAAAAGTGATCCTGTTTAACTTAAAGATTTTACACGATAAGTTTCCTGTCGTTATCGCCTTGATAATATTACTTACCTTTATTCCCTGTACAAAAAGTTCCGGGACTAAGATCGAAGATGCATTTTACAGTGTTCAAATAGCAGCATATAAAAATCTTGACAACGCCAAGGCGATGATAGAAGGACTTACGGTAAAAGACCTGGTTCCCTTTTGCAGAAGTATGAATTTTAAAAAAGAGAAATGGCATTGCGTATTGGTGGGCAGATATAAAAGCAAACAGGAGGCATTGGATACCGGACGGAGCCTAAAAGAAGATGGGGTAATTAAGAATTTTCTAATACGAAGATTTGACCCGCCGATCATTGATTCTGAAAATAAGCATGTTTCGACCTCTACAATGGATGATTCATTGAGAGTAAAAAAAAGCATACTACCTGATGAGCAGATCTCAGAGCCTGCAATGGATTCAAAGATTACAGATAAGAAGTTTAAAGAGACATCCTTATATGATGACGCCATGAGGGATTTTGAGTCCGGGAGTTATGAAAATGCGTTGAGTAAATTAGAGCTGATAATTCAACATAAAGATTTAAAATACGCAAAAAAAGAATCCATATTAAGACGCATAAGTGACATTTATTATTTCCTTGGAATGAAAGGGGAGGGTAATAAACAGTACTTATTAAAGGCCATAAATAATTACAGAAATCTAATCCGTGACTATCCTGATTCAAAAAAAGAAGATGCCTTAATGGCCACATATAGGCTTGCAAAAAGCTATGAATATTTAAACCTTTATCAAGAATCACTCATAGAATTCCAGCATCTTTATTCGCGATATCCTGAGTCAGAGCACATTGCCGAAGCTACATTTAAAATTGCTAAAATGTACTATCGAATGGGAAAGTTCGATAGGGCAATTGAACAATTTAAGGAATACATAAAGAAATTTCCGAGTCACGAGTATGTCAAAGATGCATATTTCTGTATAGGAGATTGCTATTCCCAGCTACGTCAATTTAATGACGCCAACGATTGGTATGGAATGGCACTGAAAAAATGGCCTTCCTTAGAGAAAGTGTCAAAAAGCAATATCTTCCATTTGGGATCATTTTATCTCGACACAGAAAGATATGACCAAGCCTTAAGGACATTTTCTGCATTTTTAAATATATTCCCAGAAGAAAAATATTCTAAAAAAGTTATTAATAAACTTGCACGTTCTTTTATAGGGGCAGATCAAGTGTCTTTTGGCTTAAAAATATTAAGTTTCCTAATTAAAAACTACCCTAAAAGTAAGGAAGCCTACGAAAGTGCAGTTATTATGGCGGATATTGAAGTTATAAATTCCAAAGCAAAAAAACCGATTGTAATGGATGTCAGGACATTAAATTCCAGAATAAAAGTGCCAGCATATAAGTCTATATGTGATAATATTATATCAACAGCCAGTAATATCAAACTGGAAGATGAGATACCTTTTCTAAAAGGGTATGCATTGCTAAAAGAGGGTTCTTATAAGCAATCATTTGATATTTATCATTCTTTATTAAGACAATTTATCTATGAAAATTATAGAGAAGCTAGTGAAAAGTGCCTGATACTTAGTGCGGATTATTTAATAAATGAATATCATTCAATGAATGACTACATTGCTGTTTGCGATTTATATTTTAAATCTTATAAGTATGGACTATTTAAGTATAGCGATTTCGACACCTTACTAAAAATCGGAAATAGTTTAAAAAATATAGGCCTATTAACCTGCGCCGTTGAACATTTTAGAAAAATGATTGACCCATTTAAGGAACATGAAAAAATAAAGGATATTTTACTTGATATAGCAAAAATAGATTATGACAGGGGCAATTATGACGAAGCAGAGAGAGAGCTAAAGACATTACTAAAGAACCAATTTTATACGGATAAAAAAATATTGATAAATGCTAAGAAATTATTGGGAGATATTTACTATAGAAAGGGGTTCTTTGAGAACGCAGCTTGTTTATACTCAGAAGTTCTGGGCTTTGCTGACGAGGTCGAATGTGTCGCCGATGTTTATAGAAATTATGCCAATTCTTTAAGAGAGAGAGGTTTATATTCATCTGCATTTATAAATTATAAGAGGGCTGTAGAACTATATAAAGACAAAGAAAGTGAAACATGTCCTAATCAAATAATGATAGATTCTTACGAAGGACTGGGTGATTATTTTTACAATGAAGGCAGATATCAAACGGCAATTTCAATGTATGAATCGTCAGTGAATTATAATCAAAAAAGTATACAAAGACGATGGACTATTTTTAATATGGGCCGCGGATACTTAAATTTAGGTAATAGTGCTATGGCTGAGAAATCATTTAGCTCATTGAAAGGAGAAAGCGGGAATGAATTTTGGTCAAAGCTAATTGATTATTGTGTATATGATAATGCTTGGACTGATAGACACGGTAAATATTTGGTGAACTTAGCTACTAAGGCTACAAAATAGCAATTAAAAATTTAATAAATATCAAGCTCTAATTTTTTGTCCCAGAATTAAAGTATCAATTTTTTTAGTTTAATATACAGAATTTCTGATATTGGTTATGTAATGGTATTTTATGAACAAGCCCTCTGATAAAATCGAGAATCGGTCTAGTACTATTTTTTTGCAGCAAGCTTTTGCGGATTTTAGCCAGTCAACTATCATGTTGCAGAATGCGTTTGCAAGGCTACAACAAAAATTCGAAAATATAAATAGAGAATTAGAATATAAAAATTTAGAGTTAGAAAGGGCTTTGGCGGAAAAAGACGAGGCAAAGAATTATCTGCAAAATATTCTTAAGAGTCTAAAAACCGGTATAGTTGTAGCAAATGTACGTGGAAATATAACGATGATAAATCGTTATGCCGAGATATTCACAGGTTTCACTTATGAAGAGGCCAAAGGGCAAAAAGTGGAATCGTTGTTAGGAGCTGATTGCTGCTCTAATTCAGCTGGAGATTTTGGTCTTGGTGTGGAGTTGAGCAAGAAAATTAGGTTAAGAGGGAGGATGTTAGAAGTCTTTCAGTCTGCTATCAAGACAAATGCCGGGGAAGAAATAGGAGTGGTTATTGTTCTTTGTGATGTCACAAGGCTGGAAAAACTAGAGGAAATGGCAAAAAGGACAGAAAAATTCGCTGCAATGGGTGAAATGGCGGCTAATATTGCCCATGAAATAAGAAATCCTTTAGGGAGCATAGAGCTCTTTGCTTCTTTATTAAAAAAGGATTTAAAAAATGCGCAAAATAGGGATAGAGTTTCGCATATTATAGGTTCAGTAAGGAACATGGATAACAAAATATCTAATTTACTACTATTTGCCAGAAAACAGAAATCCTCAATGAGGATGATCAATGTTAATGACGTACTAAATAAAATATTAAAATTTGCTGAACAGATCATCAAAAAAGAAAATATTGTTCTTACAGTAAATCATGAAAATATAAATCCTATTATTCGTGGTGATGAAGAATTGTTAAAGCAGGTATTCTTAAATCTTATACTGAATTCCATACAGGCTATGCCCGATGGTGGAGATTTACATATCGAAACAAAAGTTTTTGATAAAAGAAGAGAAGAAGGAGATATTGATGATTCAAAAGTAGAAATTAAATTTAAAGATACCGGTATTGGAATACCTAATGACTATATCAAGAAGATTTTCGATCCTTTTTTTAGTACCAGAGAAGGAGGAACAGGTCTTGGTCTTGTTATTGTCCATAATATTGTTGATGTTCATGGTGGCTCAATAGATGTGGAAAGTTCTAATAATACAGGAACAATGTTTAATCTTACATTTCCCTTGATAAAAAATTCAGAATTTCAGTATTCAGAAACGAATTCATTCTAAAATTATTATAAATAAATGAAAAGAGAATCGATCTTAATTGTTGATGATGAACCATCTATGAGGATGGCTCTGTCTGAGTCTTTGGAGAGTTGTGGATATAATATTTGTACTTCAGGGGATGGTGTAGATGCCCTGAAAAGATTTCAGGATGATAGATTTAAGGTCGTTATAACTGATATGAGAATGCCAAAGATGAGCGGAATGGAGGTTTTGCGTGGCATTAAAAAAATTTCTCCCAGGACGCCCGTTATCGTTATAACCGCTTATGGCACGGTAAATACCGCAATTGAAGCTATGAAAGAAGGAGCTTCAGATTTTATTATGAAGCCCTTTTCATTGGAGCATCTGGAATCAGTTGTAAAAAGTGTGTTTGCCAAAGATAGAGAAAGCAGAGATGGATTAGAATATGAGATAGAACGATGCTTGAGCACTGAAAGAACCATCATTACGAAAGACCAAAAGATGCTTGATTTATTGGAATTACTGAGAACTTTGTCCAAAAGTAAATCGACAATCTTGATAACTGGAGAAAGTGGTACGGGGAAAGAATTGCTTGCCCGCTATATACACAAGCATAGCAACAGGGCGCACATGCGTTTTGTCGCGGTAAATTCTGCAGCCATTCCCTACAATTTGCTTGAAAGCGAAATGTTTGGATACGAAAAGGGGGCATTTACAGGGGCATCGCAAAGGAAGCTGGGCAAATTTGAGTTGGCGAACGGCGGCACCCTGTTATTAGATGAAATCAGTGAAATGGATCTCCATCTTCAAGCAAAATTCCTCAGAGTATTGCAGGAATCTGAAATTGATAGATTGGGAGGCAGAGATTCTGTCCCACTGGATATCAGAATCATTGCTACGACAAATAAAGATCTAAAAAAATGCGTTGCAGAGAAGAAATTTCGAGATGATCTTTATTACCGCCTTGGTGTCATTCCAATCAGGATACCACCACTGAGAGAGAGAAAGGGAGACATTGCTATTCTTGCCGAATATTTTTTGGAGAACTACAGCCGGCTGAACAAAATGAGGAAGCCGATATTGTCGAAAGAGATTATAGGCATACTAGAGAATCAGGAGTGGCCGGGCAATATAAGAGAATTGGAAAATGTGATCGAAAGATCAATATTGATCTCAGGGGGCAAGATGATTTTACCGGAGCATCTTTATCTTGAAGGCAACTATCTGGAAAATTTGAAAGGTAGACAAATAGCGACAACAGTACCAAAATCATTTACGCGGCGAGATATTACGTTAAGGGAAATGGAGAAAGGATTAATACTAGAAACGTTAGAAAAAATGGGAGGAAATAAGACTAAGGCCTCAAAGATTTTAGGCATAAGTGTAAGAACAATCCGTAACAAAGTTAATGAATATGAAAATAACTGATATAGATGGAATAAAATGAGAATTTAATATGGGTATATTATTTAACAAAACGATAGAGATGTTGTCTACAATTCTGGATTTTCAATCAAAGCGGCATAAAGTTATAGCATCAAATATAGCTAATATAGATACCCCAGGATATAGGACAAAGGAACTTGTTTTCAAAAAACAACTGGAAGATTTTATCGACCATGGGACAGAAATAACAATGACTAAAACGGACAAAAGACATTTATCTAAGCAACCATCCCATATTTTCGAGGTGATTAATTCAGAGGAAGAAGTTGAAATCGATAATGAGATGGTAAAACTGGCAGAAAACAATTTTATGTATAATCTTACTGTAGAGTTAATGGCAAGGAAATTCAGGGGTTTAGATAATGTTTTAAAGGAGGCGAAGTAGAATGGATTTCTTGGCAGCTTTTCGTATTTGCGGGTCAGGGCTTGCGGCTCAAAGGGCAAAAATGGATGTGATCGTATCAAATCTTGCCAACGTTAACACGACACGGACGTCGGAAGGGGGCCCATATAAAAGGAAAGTGGCTGTTTTTTCCGCCAAGCCATTAGAGACCAATTTTGACGATGATTTAACGGAAGCTCTACGAATGGTGAGAGTGGATGGGGTTGTAGAAGATAACAAGAATATAAAAATGGTTTTTGATCCGAATCATCCTGATGCGGATGAGAACGGTTTTGTGAGTTTGCCGGATATAAATACAATCGTTGAAATGTCGGATATGATTATGGTGAATAGGGCATATGAAGCCTGCGTTACGGCATTTGATTCAACAAAGAATATGGCAGTTAAGGCTTTAGAATTGGGAAAATATTAAAATATTAACTAGTTAGATAAATCCTGGGGGCAATCCAACCCCCTTCCCATAAATTTGTGGAGGCATTTGATATGAATGATATATCAATTCAGAGAGATTTGTTCGTCCCGAGTCCTCAAAATGAAAATAATACGAATACTAAAAGCAGTGTTTCTTTTGCTGATGTTTTAAAAGATAAAGTTCAAGAGATAAATAAACTTCAACTAGATGCTGATAGTGCTATTGCCAATGTGGAGTTGAAAGATTCCGGAAGTGTTCATGAAGCAATGATTGCATTGGAAAAAGCAAGCATTTCTTTCAGAACAATGATGCAGGTACGGAACAAGATATTGGAGGCTTATCAAGAAGTTATGCGAATGCAGGTATAGAATATAGTAACCGTTACGGATTTTTATAAGTTCAGCTTTGGTCAAAAAACTTAAACCGCTATGATTTCTGAATCTAAAACGGCAGATCTGAACACTGTACTCTAAACTGAAGGATAATACAAGAAGAGGAAGGATATGGATTTCTTGGCTCAATTTTTTTCTAAGTTACTGAAGACTTTTAAGGCATTAACTCCCTCGAAGAAATTATCCATTATTGTTGTTACTGCTGTCAGCTTGATCAGCATAGTGATATTTATCAGCTTTGTTAATCAAGCTGAGTATAGGGTGCTTTTTTCTAATCTTTCTAGTGAGGATACACAAGATATTATAGCAAGATTAAAAGAGAAAGGGATTGCTTATAAAGTAGGTTCTGCAAGCGATTCTATATTAGTTGCATCTGAGCGTGTTTCTGAATTAAGGCTTGATCTGGCATCTTTGGGATTACCCCGAGGTGGGGGCGTGGGCTTTGAAATATTCGATAAGAAAAATTTTGGTGCCACAGAATTTGTACAGCGTCTAAATTATCAAAGGGCACTTCAAGGAGAGTTGTCACGTACCATCAATAGCTTGGACGAAGTTCAGTACAGCAGAGTGCACATCGTGACGCCAGAAAAATCCCTTTTTGCCAAAGAACAGGAAAAACCAACGGCCTCGGTTATTATAAAATTTAAATCGAGCAGAAGATTACAAGAATCTCAAGTAGAAGGGATAGCTCACCTTGTGGCACGTAGTGTTGAAGGACTTCAACCGGAAGGAGTAACAATACTCGATAGTCATGGGAACATTTTATCAAAGGTACAGGCCGAGTCTGAAACCTCCAAGATGACGGATTCACAAAGGGAGTATCAGAAAAGCATAGAAGAAGACCTGGCAAACAAAATCAGGACCATATTGGAAAGAGTAGTCGGTCGCGGAAATGCTGTTGCCAGGGTATCGACAAGCCTTGATTTTACGTCTATAGAAAAAACAGAAGAAGTCTATGATTCTGAAGAACCCGTACCCAGAAGTTTACATCGTAAAACTAAAGTATCATATGCGCCTGTCGAAACTGGTGAAAGTACTATTAGTCCTGTCAACAAAACAATTAATAGTTCATATAATACCGAGCAGGAAGAAAAAGATGAAACCGTTAATTATGAAATAAATCGTGTTGTTAGTAAGACACTTATACCGGTGGGTAAAATAGACAGATTGTCTGTAGCTGTATTGGTAGATGGGGTCTATCATAAAGACAGTAAAGGTATTGAGAAATTCCAGCCGAGATCGGAAAAGGAAATGAAGTCTTTGGAAGACATCGTTAAAAAATCAGTTGGTTTTAATGCCGGCAGGGGTGATCAGATAGTAGTGTCCAGTATTCCTTTCAAAAAAGTTGAATTTGAAACAGGATCTTATCAAGGAAGTTTTTGGGGGAATATATTGATTTTTTTGATGCCACTGATGAAATATCTCATTTCTTTAATTGGTTTGATATTTATTGTATTTTTTATTTTACGTCCTCTAGTTAATCTGCTTTTGAAATGGGGAGAAGATCAGGAAGCTGTCACACCTGAATTGCCATTAGAGGATAGTCGTATGTTGCTGGGTCCGGGAAGAGCCATGGATAAAGGAGGCCTTAATGATCTAGAAGTCGTAAAGAATTTGGCTAGCCGGGATGCCCAGCAGTTCGCTGAATTATTGAGAAATTGGCTTAAATAATGAGGCGACTGTAAAATATGACAAACGAAGAAAAGGCGGCGATATTGCTTTTATCATTGGGAGAAGAGCAGGCAGCAAAGATAATGAAAAATTTTAGCCCGTCTGAAATTAAGCATGTGGGAAGATGTATGAGCCGTCTCAGCGAGATATCTGATGAAGACATAGAGGGTGTTGCTGGAGACTTTTGTGCACTTGCACGGCAAAAAGGAAAGAGAATTGTATCCGTTGATGATAATGCGATTAAAAATATAATCAAAAAGGCCTTGGGAGATGATAAAGCTAAAGATGTCTTAAGAATGATCGAAGAGGAAAATTTTAAAACTCCTGATAACTCTATTATTGAAAAGTTGAGGGATATTGATCCTAAAGTCTTGATGGATTTTACAAAGATGGAGCATCCTCAGACAATAGCCCTAATGCTGGCACTTTTGAAACCGGATCAGGCCGCAGAGATCCTAGAAAATCTTCCTTCTGATAGGCGAAATGAAATTGTAAACAGGATGATTACTCTCGGAAGTGTTTCGAATGAGTTCATAGAAGAGATGGCCAGGACGCTTGAGTCAGAGCTAAATTTTGAGGGGGTGAGGAGCGAGCAGCAGGTCGGTGGGATTTCTATGATGGCAGAAATTTTAAACAATATGAGTAGATCAAGTGAAAATGAAATTCTTGATTCGGTTGAGGAAGTAAATTCGGATTTAGCATCCGAGATTAGGAATCTCATGTTTAGTTTTGATGATATTTTAAAATTAACTGATAAAGATATTAGGGAGTTGATAAAGGAAATAAGCAAAGAGGATTTGATTCGTGCCCTAAAGGTAGCTGAGAATGAGATGAAAGATAAGATTTTTGGGAATATGTCAAGTCGTGCGGCCGAAATGCTCAAGGAAGACATTGAGCTTATGCCGCCTATAAGATTATCTGAAGTTGAAGAAGCTCAGAAAAAGATTATTGAGACTGCAAAGAGATTAGAATCTGAAGGTAAAATAACAATTACAAGGGACAATGAAAAAGATGAATTTGTCTAATAAGATTATTAAGGCACAAGATATTAAGTTAACAGAGTCAAAAGAAAAACTACAGCCCAGATTCATCAAAATAAATTTTCAGACTAAAGATAAAAGCGATGATAAAGATAGAAATAAGATTAGAGCTGATATCATAGCAAAAAGAAAAGAAATACAGGAGGCCTGTGACAAGGCATTCTCAGAAGGACTGAGGGAAGGTATAAATCAGGAAAAGAATAAATTATCTATGGCAATGGAATCTGTTGCGAAGCTCATTAAGGATTTAAAAATTTCGAAAAATGAATTTTTGAAGAATTCGGAAAAAGATATAATCGACCTCATCTTTTTAATAGCTGAAAAAGTTGTACATAGAGAAGTTAGTACTAATAAAGATATTATAATGCATGTACTTAGAGATACAGTAAAGAATATTAATGATAGAGAAGGTGTCAAGATTAGACTAAATCCCAAGGATTATAATTATATAATGGAGTTATGGCCTGATTTTCTTGATAAATTTTGTGATATGGAAAATACACTCATTGAGGAGGATGAGGAAATCGGCCAAGGAGGGGCCGTGGTAGAGACACATTCAGGCGAAATAGATGCCAGGTTAGATCATCAGTTAGACAAAATAAAAGAGACCTTAATTTCAAATCATATAATATGAATTTTTCTTTTCAGACAAGGATTGCGAGTATGAATTCGGATTCGGCCGTGTAATTTGTGAACTCAGTGCCAGTGATTTTTTTAAGATCTTCCAAAGGGTATTGATTTAATGCTGTATATGTCAGCTCTGTGTCTAATTCCTTTAACAACTTGCATGGTTTATGAATATGTATAATTTCGAAGGGTATTACAGGACTATAGAGGGGCTGGATCCCATTAAGGTGTACGGGAAAGTGAGCGAGATTGTCGGCCTTTTAGTGGAGGGTTATGATCCCGGGAGCTCCATAGGTAAAATGTGTCATATTTATCCAAGAACTGGTATTGGACCGGTCAGCGCTGAAGTTGTAGGGTTCAAAAAAGGTAAGATCCTCTTGATGCCTCTGGAGGGTCTAGAGGGTGTGAGCCCGGGGTGTAAAATTATTTCCTCAGGTGAAGGGGCAGGTGTAAAAGTTGGCCATGGTTTACTAGGAAGAGTAATAGACGGCTTGGGCAATCCCATTGATGATAAAGGAGTTTTGGGGTCAGATGAACAATATCCGATTTATGTAAATCCTATCAATCCTCTTAAAAGGGGTAGAATAAGAGAACCGATAGATTTGGGAATCAGAGCAATAAATGGACTATTCACTTGTGGCAAAGGCCAGAGGATAGGCATTTTTTCAGGTTCCGGGGTAGGCAAAAGCTCTCTTCTCGGCATGATCGCAAAAAATACGAGGGCGGATATTAATGTAATCGGACTCGTTGGTGAAAGGGGAAGAGAGGTTCGTGAATTCATCGAAAATAATCTAGGGGAGGATGGTTTGGCCAGATCTGTGCTTGTAGTAGCTACATCAGATAGCCATCCCTTGCTGAGGATGAGAGCCGCCTATGTAGCAACATCTATATCAGAATATTTTAGGGATCAGGGTATGGATGTCCTTCTTATGATCGATTCGTTGACCAGATTTGCCATGGCGCAAAGAGAAATCGGTCTTTTTCTTGGAGAGCCTCCAACTACAAAGGGTTATACGCCCTCGGTTTTCAGTCTAATGCCAAAGCTGTTGGAGAGAGCGGGGAATATAGAAAACAAAGGCAGCATTACAGGTCTTTACACAGTATTAGTGGAAGGTGATGACTTTAATGAACCAATAGCAGATATGTCGAGGGCGATTTTAGATGGTCACATAACCCTTTCTCGTGATCTAGCTGCAAAAAATCACTATCCTGCAATCGATGTTCTGAATTCTATTAGCAGGGTCATGCTTGACCTTATAGATGAAGAGCAAAGAAAAAAGGCAAATGATCTTTTAAACATTGTGGCAACCTATAAAAAGTCAGAGGATTTAATTAATATAGATGCTTATATAGGAGGCAGTAATCCGGAAATAGATTATGCAATCAAAATGATAGACAGTGTAAATAGTTTTTTAAAGCAGGATATTAATGAAGGTATTGATTTTAAAGATACCAAAAAAGAGCTTTTTGCTCTCTTCAGCTAGATAGTTCAGAAATTTACAGTGAACAAGATAATCTGAATATTTTTGTAGATATGTTTAGTTTTAGATTGCAATCAGTTTTGGATTATATAAAGCAATTAGAAGAGAAGGTCATCTCTGAATTTTCGGATATTAAGAGGCGATTTGATTATACAAAAGAAATATTAAAAAAATTGAACAAAGAAAAGGCGGATTTGATCTCCAGGTTGAACGGTAGGGAAGATAATAAATGGTGTACAGCAAATGTTTCGGCTTATTTTTTATATATAAATTATATAAAGAATAAGGAAAGATATCATGAAGAGATCATCTCTAAAATTGAAAGGGAAATGGAAGAAAAGAGATTTGAGCTTCTCCATGTTATAAAGAAGAGAAAAGTTCTGGAATTGATCAGGGAAAAAAAGTTAGAAGAATATAGAATAAATTTAATTAGTAAAGAACGGAAAGAATTGGATGAGTTGGGTACCTCAGGATACGTAAGGAAAATGAAAATTGAAGAAATTGATAATTGCGTGTGAACTTCTTATACTATTCATCTTTTTCGCGAAGATTATTACGGCGGTGGGAACAATAAAAAGTTCAGGAGCTGTTGATCATTTTCTGGCCGTAGAGCAGGCGTCAGCGAATTCGCCAACAGCAGATAGTAGGAAATTTTCTGATAGAAATATATATGGAGACAGTTTGTTGGAAAAAGAGTTTATCTCTTCACTCTTGGAGGAACAAAAGGAACTCAAGGATCGGGAAATTTTTTTAAAGTCTGAAGAAAGGAGACTTAACTCACTGAAGGATGAAATATTATCTAAATTTGCTGAACTGCGTATAGTGCAAGAGAATTTAAGTGTATCTCTCGAACAGATTAAAGAGATACGTAATGAAAGATATAAAAACTTGGCAAAAGTTTATGAATCTACGCCTCCTGCCCAGGCAAGTGTTATGCTGGAAAAATTAGATAAGAAAACAGCTGCGGCTATAATTATTAATATGAGCACCAAGAAGGCTGGAGCGATATGGGGATATGTAGATCCACAAAAAGGTGTAGACATAACAAAAGAAATAACCCGCATTGTTAACGTTTCAAAAGAGAGTAAATAGATCTTCGGCGATTTGAGAAAGACCCAGATTTTTTCGAATCGATAGGCAATATTTGCCTCATCTTAATTTCCCTTCCTGTTATTATTTTTCTAATTAGTTGATATTAAATAGTTTTTTAGAATCTAAGGGCAGGCATGTCTTTTGCTATTAATAGATTAGACGTTACTCAAGAGGTAAAAATCTTCATGTTTATTGAAACACCTCGCTTATTACAGAAACTGTATATCGGGTTGATATGATACGGTCTAATTTGCTGAGTTTAAAATCTGGCGCCGGCCTTTTAGGTCTATCTGAAAGTTTGCAAAGGAACGATATCGAAAAAAGAAGGCCTCAGTGTGGATTAATAGAAGATCCAATGGCATTTTTAAGTGTGCTCATGGAAAATACTTCATTTATTGGCAGACAT
>JAGYNZ010000034.1 GCA_018399745.1 Deltaproteobacteria bacterium
CCAGGAGCAGTCCTATGGTGTTAAAGTCAATGGCGCGCAAGGCGTCGCCGGGGCTGTAAAAGTGTAAAAAGATTCCTGCGGTCACCATCACTACAGCGCCGAACATGCCGATGACCGTCCTGTGTACCCTTTCTGTGAGGATCAGTGCAAAAGTAACCAAAAAGATAACAGATGATAATATGAATGAAATTGAAGTTGGTGATACTGCTGCTGAGGCGCCATGTCCAGTCATTAGCCGACATCTCCTTTGAATAACTCTTGAATTACAAAGTATGCCATGGGTCTGACTCTAAAGACCAGCAGGTCTCTGTTCTGCATCGATTTATAAATATCTTCTTTCTCTCCTTCAACCTTCTAAGGAGATCAGCTAAATCGATGGTAAAATCCCTGACAGATCGGCGTTGTCAAATCTTAATTCTTTGCCCTTACCTCATCCATCGAATAAGTGTACGAGACCGATATAAAAGCCACCCAAAAGGCTTATGACTGAATGGGAATTGCGCTTTACCAACTAGACATGAGCAAATTTTGTGAAAGCCAGGTTTTTCAGTCCGACCCGACAATCGGTAACAGGGGTATATGAGATTGCCGGAATTCCCTCACCTGATCTTCACGACGCTTTTCTCAAGCCACCCCCTCTGACTGCTTTTGGTCTTTCCCATCCTCTCCGGCAGGAACTCAAAATCCTTTGGTCTTTTTGAAAAACCCCCCTCTAACTTCTAATCTCTATGCAACTATTAGACAGTCCTTTGATTTAAAAAATATCATAGTATGCAGTCATTACGACGTCAACCAAATTAGATACAAATTAGATACATATTGCACGTTTGACAGCAGATCAGGCAATTTAACAAGAAAGAGAAGCCTTCAGAGAAATTTTTTAAAGCCCGTCCTGATGAACTTTAAATTCACACAGCCTGCTTATATGGAAAAGGCACTATACAGAATAAATACAACACATTTGACCTTTTTTCTCAAAATTCGATGAAATTTTCACTTTACTCTAGGCAATATTGTGTAGTAATATAAATTTACGGATAAATGTTTTTTCAAATAATCCGTTTGACATGGAGTTTGCCTTATGAGACGATTAGTTACACATAATCTCAATATAGATAAGGAAGGGAGGTGTATAATACCATAATACAAAAAATAATAAATTAGTTTTTTAAGCTGTATATCATATAAGGGAGGAGAATAAAAATTACCGGCCGGGCATTCACCATCAGTGCAGGTAGTGTGTTTCGCAGCTGTAGATTTCGCTCTGAATATTGGGAGCTCGTTTAAGGGTTAACGAAGGAGGGAGTGAAGAAAAATGAGCAGAATGTTTAGATCTCCATGGTTGGAAGTAAATATAATGTTGATCGTACTTATCATATCATTCACAGGTATGTACCTGGTGGGCCGAGGGCTCGAGACACCACCCGGAGGTATGTCCGGAACGGCTATATTTGCATGGCTTTTGGGGTTTTTTTTACTGAGCTTTGGGATCGCGCTGGTCGCAGTAATCGGCGGGATCGGCGGAGGGGTCCTGTTTACGCCCTTCATGCTGGCCTTCACATCTGTTGACAGTCTGATAGTGAGAGCAACCGGTCTCATCGTGGCCATGTTCAGCGGCCTGGTATCCACAGGGCCATTCATGAGGGGTGGATTGGCCAATCTCAGGATCTGCGTCTTTTGCGCTGCCGCCTATGGAGTAGGGGCCTTTTCAGGTGCGCAAGGTGCGATATTTGTAGCCCAAAATTTGGGGGAAACCGGTGAAGGGATCGTCAGGCTCGCCCTTGGACTTATTCTCCTTTCACTTGCCATCTATTTTATTCTAGGTGGCAAAAAGATAGAGTGGCCCGAGGTCAAAAAGGTGGACAAATTCACCAAATGGCTTAAGATGTCTCAGCCTTATTATGAAGTATCCATGAAAAGGGTTATTGACTACCCCCTGACAAGGGCAGGTTGGGTGATCATAGCCATTGTCGGTGTGGGTCTGCTGTCCGGCTTTTTTGGTCTGGGAGCGGGCTGGGCCATAGTGCCGGCACAGAATGTCATAATGGCGGTACCGCTCAAGGTGGCGGCTGCCAATTCCGGGGTCCTGCTCGGCATGGGAGATTGCATAGGGGTATGGCCGTATCTGCTTATGGGGGCCATAATTCCGGTATTTGCCGCCCCATGGCTGGTGGGCCAGGTACTGGGAGGATTACTCGGGGCATTGATACTTATCAAAGTCAAGGCCGGATTTGTCAGGTATCTGTTGATCGGGTTCATGTTTTTCGCATGTTTTGGACTCCTGACCAAGGGACTGAAATTATTGGGAGTTATGGGAGAGGTTCCGATGTGGTTAAATGGCCTGGTCTTTCTCACTATTTGTGTAATAGTAACTGTGCTTATAGTCAGATACATAAAAGCCGAAGCCCGGTTAGGAGGTGAGTGATATGAGTGCTGAAAAAAGACCAACTATGCAACTCTCACAGCGCGTTTACGGTGAGATAGTCTATTGGGGTACTGTCGTGGCAGCCATATTATGCATGATAGGGCCTTACATATCGATGAAAAACCCTGAAAAGAATGTCATGAATCCGTTCTATCTCTTTGCCGCGATCTTCGAGGGCAAGGACACGGCAACCATCTGGGAGGAAGTGGCCGGAGGGTTCCCCGGCGGGCACTTCTATCTGGATAAGTTTTTTTATGGTGACGGATTTACACAGTTCGCACTGGCTTTGGGCTGCAGTGTCGCCGCATGGGCGCTCATACCTACTGCTTTTTTATATCTAAAGGAGAAAAATCCAACCTATACGGTATTGTGTCTCTGGGTTGCGTTACTGATTACCCTGTCCATGATAGGTATAGTAAAAGCTTAGCTGTAATATCGGCTCAGTAATAAAAGGCCTGTACTGCTGCTTTTCCGTGGCGGGCAGGCCTTTTTTGTTTACAACGTGTTTGCCATTAATGCCTCCGGTTCAAGGCGCCGCCTTTATTGGATTTTGTCATTGTGCCGGTCTTTAAATAGTGTATTTTTATAAAAATAAGGAGTCCATGAAAGATAAGGCGCATGGTACGAATATTCTTCATCATATCGGTGGTCTTTGTTACGGCCTCCATTGCATCCGGAACCGAGTTTACCCAGAGGTTCAATGCAAAAGAGGGTTTCAGATTAAAATTGCCCGACAAATGGGTCCAGATTCCCGGGGAGATCCTGAATGAACATTCCAGGAAGTTACAACAGGCCTCGCCTGATAAGGAAATGCCGGCATATGATTATGGTTTTCAGCTATCCGGCGCAGGGCATTGGCTTGCACGCCCGTACATACTTGTTTACCTTAACCAGACAGGGCGAATTCCTGAAGGTAAAATAAGAAAATTAACCAGAGAAAAAGGGGGATCACATCCGATCGAGGAGAAAATTAGCGGGATTCCAAACACGAAGGTGGAAGATATCCTGTACGATCCGAATGACCATACTTTATGGATGACCTTCCTGGCGGACGCTGAAAGGATAAGGGGTCTCGTAGCTACAAAGCTGACACAGAAAGGCTGTATCCAGATAGTATGTTACTCCAGTGATCAGGATTTTCCTGAATACCGAGGGCTGTTTGAAAATATAGTAAAAAATATTTATTTAAGCAAAGACCTGAAATATAAATCTCGAATAACGGATTCTATACCTATTATTTCTCAAGTCGACTTTCGCGAGTTTTTTTCACACGTCTTTACCAGCGCGCTCCTGATCGGTGCAATCTGGCTGCTGTTAAACAGAATTAAGAAGAGGTCCTGATTTGCCTGGGTGGACAGGCTGAAGGCCTGTCACCCTCTATCTTCAGAATTTTCGTTGCCATTTCAGGCCCCTCAGGCCCAGTATAACGGCGAGGACACTGAGAATAAAGATCCAGGAAATTTGCCCTGATATCTCGGTTTTCAGAACCGCATCCATTGAATTGTCAGGGTTATAGCGAACAGTAACCTTGCTGCCTTCAGGGTAATCCCTCAGTATCTCTAAAGAGCTGCTGTAATCACCGATTATCAGGGTATAGGATATCTGGGAACTTACGTAACGATTTCCCTTTACAAAATATTCGTATTTAATAAATACCCTGCGGCCGATGGTCCTTTTGGCGCCGGATATACGGGAAACTATGATCTTTCCCTCTATGGTCGGCCAATTCTGTGACTCATAGCCTTTATAGACTCTGTAAACCCCATATAATCCAATAACAATTCCTGCAAATAAGACTATAACTAATGGGTTTACGTATAATTTTTTATCTTTTTGTTTCCTGTCATGATTGAGGGTTTCTGTCATCAGCCATTGGAGAAAAATTGTGATTTGGATTTGATGAATTTGATTCGGCGACAAGCCCGATTTTGATCTTTTTTGTTAAAATGAAACAGTGAAAAATAGACTCTGAAACCGTGAATTCCTGCAAGGTTGCACTATCCGGCTGTTTTAATATTTCACATCAGGCCATTATCTGTGTCGCGGCACTGATAGACAGCGGCCGACCCATGCTTTTCCCAGGTAAAGAAACACCGGTCAGCCTGATATTTATGCCGGCGGCTAGCTATAGCTGTATCTTTTGCCGGTCTTGCGCACCATGACGCAATAATCTTTTTTAAATATTTCTATTTTTCAAGGTCGTCCAAACGCATCATGGCACTGAGGGCAGCCATCGGATCACCGCTGGCAAGAATATCCAGTTCCTTCATACGCTTCTGGTCGTGCGGAAATTTTTTCTTTAATCTCGTCTCATAGGCATCTCTGAGCACACCCAGAAGCTTTTCTAAGTCATAAGGCTTTTCCAGGTAGCCGAAGGCGCCCAGCTTGGTGCATTCGACTGCAGAGTCTACAGAGGCATAGCCTGTGAGCATGATGACTTCCAGAAACTTGTGATTTTCCTTGAGTATTTGGAGGAGTTCCTGCCCATTCATCCCGGGCATTTTCAGGTCCAGTATCGCTACATCGAATCCGCCTATTTTGGCCTCCTTAATTGCCTGCTCTCCGTTTGAGGCGGTGGTGACCTCAAAATCTCTGGATTCAAGTCGTCGCGAGAGCGTGTTCAGGAAGTCTAATTCATCATCAACGGCAAGAATTTTGATCTGTGAAGGAGTTGATTGAGCATTCGTCATAACATGATCTCCTTGAGTTGTTTGGTTATGGTCCAAGAATACAGATAATCCTATGCTTTAATTATATTATACCAATTACTTTATATCAAATGAATTATATCAGATCGGCAATGAGATATTTATAGTCCCTGCCTGACTATCAACCTTGATCTCAGCCTGGAGCGCAGAAAGCAATGCCTCACTTCGTTTGTCCGGAAATACCTCTGTCGGTTCCGGCATAGAGTCCAGTTGTGAAAATGTAATCTGAGCGCTGTTGTCTATTTTTTGGGCAAGCACTCGAACCGTTTTACCATGCCCGACTGAATCCATGGCAAAGTCAAGGCACAGCCATATGAGATTTTCCAGTAAGAAGGGATTTGTCTTGATATTTACTGGTTCATCAGTGGGTATTTTTTCCAGGCTGACTTCCCTCATGCTGGCGAATCTGGCAGCAAGTTTTGTCACAATATCCAGGATATCATTTAGGTTTTCTGCCTTTGTCAATTGATCTGTACTATGGGCAAATTTGTTCATGTTTTTCATGATACTATCCGCCCTTCGGACCTGCTTGATGATCATCTGAGATACGCCTTTAAGCTGCTCTGTATCAATAGGCATTCCCTTCTCATGCATATAGACAAAATCCTGTAAAAGTCCCGCGTTTTCGTTAATAACAGCCAGGACGTTTTTGATCTCGTGAGACATTGAGGCCGACATCTTTCCAAAAAATTGCAGGCCTTCTTCACACAGAACATCCCATTGATAGTTCATGCCGGCTCCTGTTTATTTCTTATTTGATCTCTTTCTGTTATCTTCCCTACAAAATCAGGTTTGCAAAATACCGAATACCAGTCAGCCCCTTTATTGATTTGAGTAACATAATAAAAGTCCTCAGCAGAAACAGGCGTGTTATCAAAAATGTATTTTATTTTAAAAAAGAACACATCCCTATAAGGTCATAAGAAATTTTTTATTTTGATTTTGCTAATATACTGCGAAATCACGCTGAAAATCAACTGGTTTCTGTGACTTTTACCAAACATGCCCATATTGGTACCTGTCAGTTTTCCATCGGTTTTGCATATGAATTGTACAAATTTTTTTAATCTGTGCCTTGTCTTTCCCGCCCATCATATTTTAGTATGGCCTGAACGTAACCTGGAAATGAAGTATACTACAATTATTCGTATAGTCATGCAAACTACAGTAATGGAGCGATAAAACATGATACATCAAAGCGTTATTACCGATTTCTGCCGAAAAGAATATTTACCTGAGATCGACTCATCCGCGTTTATTCATCCAGTTGCCGCGGTAATTGGTCATGTATCCATAGGTCGTAGAGTTATGGTCGCGCCCTTTGCTTCGGTGCGGGGTGATGAAGGCCAGCCTATTTTTGTCGGGGACGAATCTAATGTGCAGGATGGAGTCATACTCCATGCACTGGAAACAGAGCACAATGGTCACCCAATTGTTGAAAATCAGGTCGAAGCTGAAGGAAAAAGGTATTCGATATACATTGGGGAGAGGGTCTCGCTGGCCCATCAGGTTCAGATTCATGGCCCTGCTCTTGTCGGGCATGATACATTCGTTGGAATGAAAACACTGATATTCAGGGCGAAAGTGGGAAATAACTGCGTGATCGAACCCGGATGTATTGTTATGGGAGTGACTGTCCAAGATGGACGATATGTGCCCGCAGGAACAGTGTTAAAATCTCAAAAGGATGCTGACAGCCTGCCGGTGATTACTGACGATTATCCCCTCAAGAGTCTCAATAAAGGGGTAGTGCATGTAAATACAAGCCTTGCAGACGGATATAACAGGACCGATCTGGAATAGTTTACGCCTGAATGGAAAGTCATTCGGGACACACGACCCTTATTTCCACATGTGCACGTAGAAAGAAGTCTTCGCCACGTGAGAAATTTTCCTTGACGTCATTATTTGGATATATTAAAAACCGGTTGAATACTCAGTCTAATTTGGAAGGCCTGCCAACCGGGAAAGACAAAAAACAAAATGTCATATTACATATAAACGGCTTAGATTGATAAGATGTCCAAAAAAGATACGATACTGCAGGCGGCGACAAGCCTTTTTTCCGAAAAAGGGTTCAAGCAGACCTCTATTGCTGAACTCTCCAGGACGACAGGTGCTGCTGAAGGGACGATCTTTTATCATTTTAAAAACAAAGAGAATATCTTTCTCTGCATCCTCGAGGACACCCGGAATAGAGTTATAGCGGAGTTGCAGAGGTATGTGGAAGAAGGGAAATTTGAGACTGGTTTGGACATGATAGAGGGTGTCTGCTCCTTTTACTTTTATCTCGCCGGAAAAATGGAAGAGCAGTTTCTGCTTCTGCACCGTCGGCATCCCCATGAACTCGCCGAGGTCAATCCTGTTTGCAGGGAACATCTCGAGGCTATTTACAACAGTTTTGTAAATGGCTTTGAACAGGCCATTCATATCGGGCAAAAGGACGGGTCTATAAGGGAGATGTCTCCAAAAAGGACTGCGCTGATCATCTTTTCCATGGTGGACGGCCTGGTGCGCTTCAAAACCTATAACCTCTACGATGCGGGCGCACTCCACAAGGATTTTCTGGAGTTGTGCCGCACGATGCTACAGAAAAAATAGATTCAGGAGTAGGTATTTCCAATGCTGACAAAAATCTTTCCATTTATTAGCTGGTTTAAAGACTATGACCTCGGCAGTCTCAGAGATGACGTTCTCTCGGGTCTTACAGTCGCAATGGTACTCATTCCTCAGTCCATGGCCTATGCGCAATTGGCAGGGCTGCCGCCTTACTATGGGCTGTATGCCGCATTCCTGCCCCCCATGATTGCCTCCCTGTTCGGCTCAAGTCGACAGTTGGCCACAGGCCCTGTTGCGGTTGTATCACTGATGACGGCCGCCTCTCTTGAGCCGCTGGCAACCGCGGGCTCGGAGGGATACATTGCCTATGCCCTCCTACTGGCCCTCATGGTGGGGCTGTTCCAGTTTGCACTTGGCGTATTAAGGCTCGGACTTGTGGTCAATCTTCTCTCACACCCGGTTGTTAACGGATTTACCAACGCGGCATCCATTGTCATTGCCACATCGCAGTTGTCCAAGCTTTTCGGCGTTTACGTGGATAAGGCCGAACACCATTACGGCACCATCATCAGGGTCGTACAGGAGGCATTTCACTATACCCATTTGCCCACATTGCTTCTCGGCCTGCTTGCCTTTGCCATTATGTACACACTTCGAAAAATCGCGCCAAAGATCCCCAATGTCCTGGTGGCCGTGGCAATAACAACGGTTATTTCATGGGCTATCGGATTCAAGCACGACGTAAGCGTTGATATTTCAGCTATTGAATGTCCCAAGGTACATGAACTCGTTCAGCGGTTTAATGAGGCGGTAAACAGCATGAAACCGCTGGCCGAAGAACGCACCAGGGTTGCAAAGTCCCTGGAGGAGGCCAAGAGCGCCCACAATCCCATTGATGTCCTCGACGCGGAGCGTGACCTGAATGTCATAGCGTTTAAGATGGACCAGCTCAAAGAGAAGGCCCACGAATACAGGACGGAACTCAGATATTATCTGTTCAACGGCGTAGAGCAGCCTGATGGTTCAATGACGTTCTATTCGAAAGACGAAACCCCTGAAGGTGTCCAGACCGATGGCCGCACATGGCGCATTATGGTGGGCAACAAGCTGCTCCCAAAAGACGGCCTGGTCATGATGGGAGGCGGCAAGGTAGTCGGGGTAATACCTGAGGGACTGCCCACCTTCACAGTACCGCAACTGGACATGAAGGTCATATTGCAACTTGTGCCCTTTGCGATCATCATTTCTCTCCTGGGCTTCATGGAGGCCATTGCAATTGCCAAGGCCATTGCCGGCAAGACGGGCCAGCGTCTGGATCCCAATCAGGAGCTTATCGGCCAGGGACTGGGCAACGTCCTGGGCTCTGTGGGCAGCAGTTATCCTGTTTCAGGGTCTTTCTCCAGATCTGCGGTCAACTTCCAGGCCGGCGCAGTTTCGGGTCTGTCGGCCGTGTTCACCAGCGCGGCCGTGGTTATCACGCTCCTGTTTTTTACTCCCCTTCTCTATCACCTGCCCCAATCCGTGCTGGCCGCAGTCATAATGATGGCGGTCATCGGCCTGATAAATATCTCCGGTTTTATTCACGCATGGAAGGCTCAGTGGTATGACGGGGCCATTTCCATATTAAGCTTTGTCGTCACCCTTGCCCTTGCACCTCATCTGGAAAAAGGCATTGAGCTTGGCGTGGCCCTGTCGCTTATGGTATATATATACAAAAGTATGAGACCGACCGTTGCCTCACTGGCAAGACACGAAGACGAATCCTTGCGTGACGCTATAGTGCATGGGCTTAAGCAGTGCAAGTATATGGCCATAATACGCTTTGACGGTCCGCTTTTCTTTGCCAATTCCAGCTACCTGGAAGACCAGATCATGGAGCGCAGGCAAAAAATGAAAGACCTTAAGCACATTCTTATTGTGTCCAACGGCATTAATGATATGGACGCATCGGGCGAAGAGACATTATCATCAATTGTAGACAGGGTAAGGGCGGCAGGCCTGGATATCTCTTTCAGTGGTGTTAACGAGTCCGTCATGAAGGTGCTGAAACGCACATTCCTGCTGGAAAAAATCGGCGAAGACCATATTTATCCGACTCTGGAACATGCCATACGCACTATTCACTGCCAGGCGCATGTGGGCGACGTGGACGAATCCTGTCCGCTCATGGAAGTTTGCAGACTACCCATGCGTAGCTAAAAAGGGGAGCTAGACATGTCTGTTATCACGGTATTTAGCGGTATTTTTTGCAAAGAAGATTCAGTAGTCCATGAAATAGCCGGCAGCACTAGTTACAGGCTTATTACCGACAAAACCCTTGTCGGCGATGCAGCCGGGCTTTCCGGTATGGCTGAAGACAAGATAGAACGGGCCTTTTCAGCCTCGACGTCGGTATTTAACAAGTTTACCCATGAAAAGGAACGTGCGATTGCGTATCTCAGACTCGCCCTGGCAAAGACGCTTTCAGAAGACAATCTTATTATATCAGGAATGGCCGGTCAGCTTATTCCAAAAGAGGTCACTCACGTACTCCGCACATGCCTTATTGCAGATCTGAAATTCAGGACCAGAGTGGCCGCCGAAGAAAAGGGGTTGTCTGAAAAAGAGGCTGTAAAGCTCATACACAGCACAGATAATGACCGTGCCGCATGGGTCAACCATCTTTTTGGCATCAAAGATCCCTGGGCCGCCTCCCTCTACGATATCGTCATTCCCATGGACAAAAAAGATGTAATGGAAGCAACTGAGATTATTAAAACAAATCTGGACAGTGACGCGGTCAAGACCACGGAAAGTTCGAAAGACGCAGTTAAGGACTTTCTCCTTGCAGCCAAAGTGGAAGTCGCCCTGGTCCAGGAGGGGCACACGGTGGACGTGAAAGCCAAAGACGGTGCTGTCAAGCTGATCATCAACAAGCATGTCCTGATGCTCAGCAGACTGGAGGATGAACTTAAATCCATTGTAAATACAGTGCCTGGTGTCAAGTCAGTGGACACCAAGGTGGGCAGAGACTTTTACAGGACGGACATTTACCGTAAAATAGACCTTGAGGCCCCGTCAAAGGTATTGCTGGTGGACGACGAGCGTGAGTTTGTCCAGACTTTGTCGGAGCGCCTTATCATGCGTGAGATGGGCTCAGCCGTGACTTATGACGGAGAATCGGCCCTGGATATGGTCAGTAAAGACGAGCCGGAGGTCATGATTCTGGACCTCAAGATGCCAGGCATTGACGGCATTGAGGTGCTGCGGCGGGTCAAACAGACCAATCCGGAAATTGAGGTGATTATCCTTACAGGGCATGGTTCTGAAGCCGACAGAAAGGTATGCATGGACCTCGGCGCCTTTGCCTATCTGCAGAAGCCGGTGGATATTGATTTGTTGAGCGAAAAGCTCAAAGAGGCCAATGAAAAAATCCAACAGAAAAAGAGGCAAAAAGGTTAGTCTTTATATATAGGCGATCCCTAAAGACAATTTATGCTGATCTTTGGGATCGCTTTTTTTTGCGTTTGTAAAACGATTTCCTTGCCCATGGGTCCCACCCTTGACTTTCCGTGGCTGATTTATGCAATTGACCCAATCACTGGGTAAATAATTCATGATCCAAAAAAATGTCTTCATTGAAAAAATAATCGTTATATGTATAATCTCGGTGATGAGACCCGCCTGATGACTGAAAGGATATAGCTGGATTCGTAGATGTCACTGAAAGATATTATAAAGCCAAAATTCTTATCTGGTAACGACAGAGATGCCTGTACCTGCGCGACAAGGCACCTGTTCAACTTCAGTCGTATGTGGGGTATTGCGGTCTTTCTCACTCTTTTAGTCGCCCTTGTGCCTTTGATTTCCATGACCCTGATCCACTACAAGATGACACAGGATGCAGTTGAGTCAGAGGTGCATAATCATACAATGCTGCTCGTAAACAACACCTGGCGTTCAGTTTCACGCTTCTTCGATGAGCGTAAGAATGAGCTCGAACTGGTAGCCAATGATTATACCTACGAAGACTTAATCAACCCGAATAAACTGGCCAATATCCTGATAAACATAAGGAAAAGCCATGATGCGTTTATAGATCTGGGGGTAATTAATTCCTCGGGGATTCAAGTGAACTACGCAGGGCCTTATACGCTTATTGATAAAGATTACAGTAGTCAGGAATCGTTTCAGAATGCGCTTAAACATGGTTTTTATATAAGCGATCTGATCCTTGGATTTCGGGACATACCGCATGTAGTGTTTTTAATGAGATGCGCCATGGCAGACGGTTCCTTCTCTCTGCTCAGGGCTACCCTGGACATCAAACCGATCAATGAAATGCTGGCTGAGGTCGATATTCGAGGTTCAGGCGACGTCTTTCTTGTAAACAACAAAGGCGTTCTTCAGACCTCGTCCAGGTACCATGGAGATATTTTTGATAAGGTCTCTCAACCCTTTTTTGATAAGGTCTCTCAATCCCTTTCTGATTATTCTTTTGAAATACAGGTAGTTGACTGCAAAAACTTCAAGGGAGAAATGATTGTCGTCGGTTACGGGAATATCCCTGATACACCGTTCATTCTGATGACGGTTCAGCAGAAAACAGAACTCATGGACCGCTGGCAGAAGACTCGGGTGAGGCTTTTCTGGTTCCTTTTGGTCAGCATCACATTGATTATTATGGTCGTCCTGGGTATGGGCACCTATCTGGTAAACAAGATTTATATAGCGGACAATGCACGGGTCCGAAGCCTGCACAAGGCAGAGTACTCAAACAGGCTGGCCTCTATCGGGCGGTTGGCAGCCGGGGTGGCCCATGAGATCAATAATCCCCTGGCCATCATCAATGAAAAGGCCGGACTTATTAAAGATATGTTCACGTACCAGGATATGTATTCAAAGGACAAAAAGCTTATCGCCCTTGTAGACTCGATTATTTCTTCCGTGGAACGGTGTGGAACCATCACCAAGCGGCTTCTTGGTTTTGCACGACATATGGAACCTAGCATTCAATCAATGAATTTACGTGAGGTCATTGAAGAGGTCCTGAGCTTTATGGAGAAAGAAGCCGAGTATAGATCCTTCACAATCGAACTAGATATACCTGATGATATCCCTGAAATCAAGAGCGATCGGGGCAAGGTACAACAGATCTTTCTTAATCTTGTCAATAACTCATTTGCCGCCATGCAGGACGGTGGCAGGCTTTCTATCGTGGTCAGACACGAAGATAAAGACTATGTTTCTGCTACGGTCACTGACAACGGGTGTGGTATCAGTGATACAGATATGAAACACATCTTTGAGCCGTTTTTCTCCACAAAACTGAAAAAGGGCGGCACGGGTCTTGGTCTGTCAATTACGTGTGATCTTGTTCAGGAGATCGGAGCCAAGATTAATCTGCAAAGCGTAGTGGGTTGCGGAACCAGCTTTAAGATAGATTTGCCAATAAATTTAGACAAAGAAAGGAAATAGAATATATGCGCTTATTGTTAGTGGACGACGAAGGGGAACTGGTTTCAACAATAGCGGAGCGTCTTTCCTTCAGGGGAATCGATGCTGATTGGGCAGTCAGCGGAGAAGAGGCGCTTGCAAAGGCGGAAACAGAGCACTATGACATTGCCGTACTGGATGTCAAAATGCCCAAAATCAGTGGTATTCAACTGAAGGGTATGCTGGAGGGAAAATACCCTGACATGAAATTCATCTTTATGACCGGGCATGGTTCAGAAGATGATTTTATAGCCGGTTCGGCCAAAGATTTATATCTGGTGAAACCGATTGCCATCGACACCCTTGTCAGCAAGGTAGAAGAGATCTTTAAAACATAATAATTATGGATAATGAAGGCCAAAATTAACTCGTAATTTGATATAAGAGGATCTCTGAACGATAACGGAACGATTCTGTAGCGAATATGGTTTGCACCAGGAATAAAAACAATTTATTCAGTAGTAATATAAAATATCTTATGTGAATTCTAAAAAGTGGCATCAAGGCGCTTCATCTTTTAGCGGTGCAGAAATAGCGGTTCTTTGCAAGGGTTTCTTGTATGCCTGCCGCCAGGTATGGGACAGTTTTTGCGTCTTTACCGGCCATGCAAAACCGAAGTGACCGCACAATCGGCAAAAAACCTTCATCTGGTCCACCATGGAGTCGTCAGGAGAGGGAAGGGTTTCTCTGCCTCGATCAAAACCAAATACGCGATCGATGCCGCCGGCTATTGCGCACATATAGTATCCTGATGGGGTCAGGCCCAGACCACAATCCTCTATGATTCGGCATCCGCAGGAATAATCTGAAAATCGGTTATACCAGGTATCCACCGGGGCCATGTTAAACGGCCGAAAAAGATTGACAGGCGATGTCTTTACAGTGCTTTTAATGGTGATTTCCTCTGGTAGTCTGCTTACAATGTCTCTGACCTTATTCCCAAATAAATTCGTACACAGGACAAGCCTCACATCAGGATTGAAATTTTTCCTGTAATTTAACAAAAGTTCGATTATATCAAAGAAACGGCTGTGCAGCGTAGGCTCACCCCCTAAAATCCTTATTCGCTTCCAATACACCCGATGTTCAATACTTTCCTGAATAAAGTTTTCAACTTGTTCTACAGACATTTCAATCCGGCTGGGCAGCTGGGCACAGGACCTGTTGCAATTGGCGCACTTTAAATTGCATTTATAAGTTATATCCATTTCCACATACTCTTGGCTTCGGTGAAATTGACGACCCAGGAAACGTACTATCACCGACTGTGCCCGTACAAACTGATAAAAATCAAGGGCCAGTCTTCTGGCAGTGATGTTTTTATGGGGCTTTACAATACTCATTACTATTCTCTCAGTTGATTTCAGATTTAAATCACAGTTTAATTGCCGGTCAAATAAGTTTTGAAAACAGGTTGTTTTTGGGATACCGATCCATTTTCACACATTGTTTATTGCCAAATCATTCCGGCCCTTATTCAAAAGATCGGTATAATTGATATTTTTAAGGGCGTCACACAAGTCCTTAGTCGTCATACGGGCGAACCGAACTCCCCGAATTTCGCCTGATGGTGCATCACGGATCACCGGATTATCAAAACCGTCATAGGCCTTTAATCCCGGGGGAATACGAATAAATACCGGATGTATGTCAACGCCGACTGTGCGAATGCTCAATGCCCGGTTACAGTTAAACGAACTGTACCAGGGAGCGGCAAGATGCCCCTGAAGCATTTCAAAGTTGCGGCATCCCTTGGTTTCCAGAATCAACTTTCTGTCGAAAGACAGTATATTCAATTCGCGAATGAGATTTTCAGATATAAATCGTGCGTCAATGCAACCGGCCATCGGTCCGCTGTTGCTGACATAAAAACGACCTGTTTTATAATGTTTCACCAGTTTTTTAAAGGTCGTGTCACCCATCACTCGATATATATCCGCATGCGCGAAATCATTGCCATAGCGTCCTTTGCGTGGAATAAAAAGCACGCTCAGGAATTTATTTCTATCGAGCATTATCTCAAATCGTTTTAAATCAATAATGGTTTCCATGTAATCATCGGAAAAGAACGCCAAAAGGGTCGGTTCCGCAGTATCCACCACTTCCTCAAAATATCGGGACACCGCATTGATGCCGTATTGGCCCTGAAGGTCTTCGCTCAGCTCCATCATGCCCAAAGCAAGTTTTTCAATGTCTGCAGGTGCCACTGCCTGCACGCATTTCAAATCTTTAACCCAGGCCGGATCGACAGGTATGCAATTTCTATTTAAAAGTGTGGAGGCGGCAGATGCACTACTTTTGAGATTGATACCTGCATAACCGGACAACACCGCTATATGAATAAGTTTTTCAATTGCAGTGGAATCGGTCTTTAAATATCCGGACTTATCCAGGCATTGAATCAGGCTGAATGCCAGACGATAACCAATTTCATTAAATTCCCGGTAAAAACAGGGTATTTCCGGTTTTGAATTTCCGGTTGTTATCATCAGGACCATTTGAATAAATACATCCTCATACATCTGCTGAGGAATCAGGTCCCGCAACAGAGTGCCATGGGTGTCGGCAAGTTCCAGCCACCCTTTTATTCGGGGAATGACTGTTTCAGTCAGCTGCGGGTTGAATTGTGATGTCCTGGAAATGGTATCCTTATAAATTACCTGTTTTACAATCTGGTCCAGAATACGATCCAGCCAGACGTCATATGTCTCCATATTTGAATGAATGGTGTCCTGAAATAATTCCGGACGTCGAAGCCGCATACCTATGACGGCGGTTCCGGGCATTTTTGGTGGACCAAAATATTTGCCTATATCATCAGGAGCAGCGACATTGTCCTCTCCGGACAGAATTGCCCTGATTAAATCATTTTTAAATGACTGCGGGGCATCTTGAACAGATTCAGAGGAATTTAAGATAAAACTGAATAATGTATGAAATGATGATGACTCGTTCACTGCCGAGGAAACATATCGTAAACCGGTTTAATAATTTGTTTAACTCCCAAATATGGAATCATAATTCTTTAATTTTATAATAAGTTGGTTCCCATCACCAGTTTTATACCAAAAAGTCCCTTTGTGCGTCAATTGATACGGGGATGAGTAATGTCGAGTTTTCCGTTTGAGTTTCTCATGGGCCAGTTCTTCGTAACTGTAATAAGGGCAGGAGATAGAGGCGCCATTGACATGATCCTCCTCATGATATGATACGCCGTTAGACAGATTTAAATGCGACAGCATCCAGGACCGAATAGTCGGCTCCTGCCTCCGGTTTGAGGCGTTACCTGGATTTGAGTGCTGATCCTTTCTTGCAGTGCGGATACGTGGGAGATGATTCCAATCAGTTTGCCGTTCTGCTGAAGCCCTGCAAGGGTTTCCAGGGCCGTGTCGAGGGCTTCCTCGTCCAGCGTGCCGAAGCCTTCATCCAGGAACAGGGAATCCACCCGCACGTTCTGGCTTGCCATGTGGGACAAACCCAGCGCCAGCGCCAGGCTGACGATAAAGCTCTCTCCGCCGGAAAGGTTCTTCGTGGACCGAATCTCTCCTGCCTGGTAGTTGTCAACCACGTTGAGCTCCAGGGGCTGATTCTTATCACGGACCAGCAGATAGCGGTCGGTCATTTTCTGCAGTTGCCGATTGGCATGACCAATCATCATCTCAAAGGTCAGCCCCTGGGCAAAATTGCGGTACTTCTTGCCGTCTGCAGAGCCGATCAATTCGTGCAGATTTTCCCACCTGCGGCATTCTTTTTTCTGGGCCTCGATAGCCGCCTGCCTCTCCCTAATCCTCTCTTTGGCAGCCGTATTTTCAGTCAGCTTGTGCCTGAGACCGGCAATGATGTCCCGCAGCCCTTTCAGGGACCTTTCGTACTCTTCGAATTGGGCCTCCAGTTCCTCAAGAGATTTTTCAGTGATCTTTCTGGCAATTTCCATGGCCAGACGTGTTTCTCTATCTTTTTGTCTGGCCCTGAGATCTGTCCGGCTGTCGTCCAGTTCCTTCGCCTTTGCAGACAGCTCATTCCTCTTATCGGAGGGCAGTCTGGCCCCAAGAAACTGTTCTTCATTTGAAAAGCCAACAGGCCCGAGAGCTGCGGAAAATTCAGTTTGCAACGTTTGCAGTTTTTCTTCTCTCTTATCCATACGCCTTTTCAGAGATTCAACACGGTCCTGTGCAGTGTTCCATTTCTGCAGCAGTTCATGGTGTGAATCTCTGGCCTGCTTTTCAGCACTCTCTGCATCGGAAACCGCCTTGTTCAAGCGGCGCTCCTCATCGTCGGGATTTTTGTCGCCGTACAGTGCATTGCGCTCACCAGTTCCGGCGGCAAGTCCCTTATTCAAGGTCTCCAGATGTTCCTTTTTCTCGGCCAGGGCATTACTTCTGGTTTTGATAACCGCATCCAGGCGCTTTAGCTCACTGTCGATGTCTGCAATCTGTTTCTCGATTTCAGTCTTTTTCCTGACCTGGGCATGCCATACCTTCAACCGCGCTCTGAGTGACTCAAGCAGTGATGAAACATCGGTATCAGGGATTTCGGTGATGCCAAGCGGCTGGAGTTTGGCGAATACAGCCTTTTTCAGTTCATTGAAACCGGTACGGAGATTTCCCAGGCCTTCCGTCAACTCAACAAGGGCCTTCTCGGCAGCCTTCTTGTCATGAGCCGCTACCGTCTCCTGCTTCTCAGCCTCCGTCAGTTTTTTAAGGTCCAAGCTTTCAGCTTCTTCAAGTTTTCTGATGACGGCCTCCAGATCCTCAGCTTTGGTAATCAACTTGGTAAGCCCCTCAATTTTTCTTTCGGTTTCGTCAGCCACAGGAACATTTCCCTGGGCAAAGGGGTGTTCTTTAGCACCACAGAGCGGACAGGGTTTGCCGTCTTCCAATTTGGCCCGGTGGTCTTCAAGCTCTGCTATTTTCCTCAGAAAGGCCATTTCACGCAGCAGGCTCTCCTTCTCGGTGCGGCATTCACGCAACAGCCGACCCCCCAACCACCGACTTAATTCATCTTTGCCTTGTTGAAGCCGTTTTGATGTGTCATCCAGCTCCTTCTTTTGAATTACGCATTGTTTTGTGCTTTTTTCGAGCTTCTTGATCGCTTGCTCCAGAGCCGAGTCAGCCTTCCTGTTATCCGCCTCTTTCTGGACGATGTCTATCTGCCTGGAGCGTAAGACTTCCCACTGTTCTTCAATACCGGCCAGGCCGCCGATCAGCCACTCGTCCTGTGCGTGCCCCTTAAGATAGTCATCCGCAAGCCCCAGATTCCTTTCCGCCTTGGTACGTTTTCTCTCCTGTTTGAGTCTGACCTGTTTATCCTCATCAATCTTTTTCGCCTCTTTTTGGCAGCTATCTTCACCTTCCGAAACGGCATTTTTCAGTTCGGCAAGCCTCTGATCAAGGGAACGAACTCTTCGAAGAAGCGGTGCAGCGGCCTTCAGCTCCTCCTTTGCTTTGATGGTCTTCTGTTCTGCCGACTTCAGCGTTTCGGCCTGTTTCCTGGCGAAGGATTCCATCTCAGGAAGGGCCTTTTGCTCAGCTTCCAGTGCGGTCTGATCCTCCAGCTGTTGTTTTCGTATTGCTGTGAGCGTTGCGTATGAGCCATCCAGTAACGCTGCCTCAGTTGCCCGGCTGAGTTTGTCGCGATCCGGCTTAAATATATCGATATCGCTTTGCAGCCTGCCTGCTTCCTTCGCCAGACCGCTGATTTCCTTCTTTAGCCCATCGATGCCGCCCAGCCAGTCAATGGCCTTTCCCGTGTCACCGGACTTGGCGGTAAGGTCTGTCTCTTCTTTCTGCTTTGTCTGAAGTGACTGTTTAATCTCTTTTTCCTGTTCCGGCTCCAGAATCACAATGCCTGCTGTCTCGGCCTGAAGCACGATAAGCTTTTCCCGCTCTTCACGCTGGCGCTCATGGACACGTATGGATATCCGGCTGTAGATCTCTGTGCCTGTTATCTGTTCCAGAATCGGAGCCCGCTTATCCGCTTCGGCCTTGAGGAACGTATCGAAATCACCCTGGGCCAGCAGCATGGAGCGGGTAAATCTGTCAAAATCCATTCCGGTGGCCTCCTCAATTCGGTCGGCAACCCCTTTGATCCTGGACTCAAAAATCCCGCCTGTATTAGCATTGGCAATCTCGTGCTTCGGGGCCTGGAGCTCGCCATCCGGTTTCCTGCGTGCCCGGTGCTGGCTCCAGTGGCAACAGAAGCGTCCTGCCTGCGTCTCAAAGGTCACCTCGGCAAAGCATTCGCCGGTCTGGCGGGACATGATCTCGTTTCCGCTTTTGGTGACCTTGTTCAGGCGTGGCGTCCGCCCGTAAAGGGCGAGGCAAATGGCATCGAGGATAGTCGTCTTTCCCGCACCGGTAGGACCGGTGATGGCGAAAATGCCGTCGGAGGCAAAGGCCGGGTGTGTCAGGTCGATTTCCCATTCGCCGACCATGGAGTTCAGATTCTTGAAGCGTATTTGCAGTATTCTCATCGACAGCCTCTCTATTCCGCCTGCACGTCATCTTCATAGAGAGACGACACCGCTTCCTGATAGGTCCGAAGCAGTTCCGGCCGCTGGTCTTCAGGCACTTCATGTGCGGTCAGGCATCGTTCGAACACGTCATTCACACTGAGATCATCCAGCATTTCCTCCTCATGGATCTGTCCCAGCACACGATCGATGATGCGGTTGTTCTTTATCCGGAGGATTTCCATTTGGGTGCCGGAAATCGCGGCTTCCAGACGCTCGCGCAAATCGCCCATGACTTCTTCGCCTTCGTAAACCACCTCCAGCCACGCCCGGGCGTTGGTCGACGACAGTTCAAGAATGTGGCTTGAGATGCCGCCCCAGTCTCCCTTGACGCGCTCGAGCCTCTGAAACACCGGCACGTGGATCAGTTTTACGGATTCAACCGTGCTATGTAGTTCAACCAGGCAAATACTCTTTCGCTGTTCTGCCTCCCCAAATCCCATAGGCAGGGGAGAGCCGCTGTATCTTATGGTTTCCGAGCCGTTTACCTTCTGCGGTACATGAAGGTGCCCAAGTGCCAGGTAGCTGAAGCATTCCGGAAAGATAGCGGCAGTCACATGGGCCAGAGACCCGACATAGAGTTCCCGCACGCCGTCACCATCAACGGTTTGACCGCCGGCGGTAAACAGGTGTCCCATGCCTGCGATGGGGATCTCAGCTCCAAGCTCCGTGCGCCTTTGTTCGGCCAGGCAGGCAACAGCGGCGTAATGATCACGGATGCCGTCTATCAGCTTCCGTTCCTTGTCTTCGAGACTTTCACCCGCTTCCGCTGTACGGATATCCCTGTCGCGCAGATACGGCACAGCGCAGACGATCAGTTCAGGTGTATCCTGCTCATCCCGAAGCACCAGCACCTCGTCTTCCAGGACCTCGGATGCACTGCTGATAACATGGACATCAAGGGCCCTGAGCAGCTCCCTGGGGGCATTGAGAAATGAAGGGGAATCGTGATTGCCCGCAACGATTACAACGTGACGGCACGATGAAGCAGCCACCCGGCACAGAAAACGGTAATAGAGCCCCTGGGCCCGATTGCTGGGGACACTGGTATCAAAGACATCACCCGCCACCAGCAGCACATCGATTTCATTTTTCTGAATCGTCTCAGCCAGCCAGGACAGAAAGGCCTCGAACTCCTCGTAGCGTTTTCTGCCGTAAAGGGAGCGGCCTAAGTGCCAGTCAGATGTATGAAGGATTTTCATGGCTTGAATATTCTGTTTTTGAACTGCTGTTTATTTTAAACCAATGATTCTGTATACAGCCTGGCGGGCACAATGGCATCCGAATTTTTTCCTGGGACCGGCAGAAAACGGAAATCAAAATGCAATGCATCTCCAACGAATCCTTTTCCGCACACCCGCCGGGTGATTTGGTCGTGTTCGAGCAGCGGCGTGCCGCTGAAGCCGATATAGCTGGCGTTCGTTAGCGCGCATTTCGCATATTGAACTCCAGCGTTCCGTACCGGTTCCGGTGGGGCCCCATCAACAATCGAGACAATGTCGTCACGACTTGAAAGGATGATATTTGCGATTGTTGTCCCTCATCCCCAGCCCCTCTTCCAGTGGGAGAGGGTGCAAAGACAGGATAGAAGATTACTGAGGTCTTTTCGGTTCATGTGAAAACGACTCATTACCCCTGTCTTCTACGATTTGCCGTTCGAACACGATAAAGGCGCTCGGTGAAGCCGCCCTCGTTTTCGAAATCCTGTGCCAGACGTTTGACCTGCCGGTCAAGGAGCGAGCAGGCCACTGCCAGGAGCACCAGCGAGGTATTGGCGGAAACCTCGGGGAAGATTTTGGTGGACAGGGTGGACGAAGTGGACAACAAATCCTTTTCAACGCTCGGTCCACTTTGTCTATCCTGTCCACAATGTCCACTTTTCTTCGCCGCCTCAACCACCCACTCCGCCACCTCGTCGGCGGTTTCACACCGCCGGTCAATCAGCGCCTGGCGCAGCGGATTTGCCCGCTCCCACTGCGCCACCCCCGCTGGCGCAAAAAATCCTCATAGTCGAGCTTCAGTTCCTCAAGACTCGCTCGCGCAACCTGGGTCAGCTTGAGTTCAGTCTGCTTCGAAGTCGCCGAAGCCTGAGAGCCTTCGGCGATGTTCTGAACCCCTGACCGCGCCGCCTGTACCATCTGGTCATGGGTTCGGCTGCCCCCGGTCGATATACTTGTCGCAAAACCGCACCGTCACATCGTAGACCAGTTGCGCCAGCTGAAAGCTCTTCAGCTTCCGGTAGCCGCCATGCTTGGGTATCAGGTCAGACATGATCACTCCCTGTTGTACTTCTTCCACCTACAGCCAGTCCATTTAGTCCACTCACGTCCACATGATTTTTCATACCGCCACCTCCCCGTTCATCAATTTTGGCAGGAGGAGATCGCGGGCTTTGGAGAGTGCGGAATTCTGTGATTCAAGCAAGTCGACTTGGTCAAGAATCGGATCAACAACTTCATTCCTCTTATGCAGGGCCTTGCCCTTGTCCCCCAAGCTGCGCAGCAGGCTTTCGATCTTCTCCAGCGCCAGCGGCGACGGCTTGGCGCGGTCATTCTCCCAGCGGTTGATCGTGGGGAAGGTCACCCCGAGTTTGGCCGCAAACTTTTCCTGAGTCAGAGCGGTGAGTTCCCGAAGCTCCCGGATCAGCCTGGCCATACTGTATTGCTCGTCCAATTGATCTCTCTTTGATGAATCTTCTGATGTACTGGCGGGTACCATTCATGACGCCCGATTTATCACTTGATATATCATCCAAGTGGGAATGATTGTCAATTCCCGCCTTAAAATTCTCAGGAAAATCCCCAACCGGCAATTGTGAACTCAATTCTACCTGATTCTTTTTTTCAGCCCAGGCTATATTCGTATTCGAGACACCGATAAAAAGACCGACGGTTAGGTCCAGATATGGCCGAAGAATGAAGGATAAGAATACAGAAAATTTTGAGCCGGAAGAGAAGCGGGGTATGACGGATTTCCAGAAAAGGCAGTGATCCGGCCGAAAGGGCGAATCCACGCAAAGCAACTTAATTAACTGATAAGTCAAAGAAAAAGAAAACCGGTCTCAAAAAAGGAAGCGGTTAGCGGATAGATCTGTCTTTTGTAAATGGTGGAGGGAGCGCCGACTTTCCGCAAAACAATCTCCAAACAGAATGTGCTACGTAACATAATCCGGTTCGATTTAGAAAACCGGAATCGAATTGACCTTTCTGCCCGTCAATTTCGTGCTCAGTTCATGATTTCGATGTACCCCTCGTATGGTCACATATCTGGATTGGAGTTTTCGCTTCAACCTACCTGCCTTGAACCTGAAATGAGATTTCCTCATGTTTATCTTGAAGCTCTATTCTATATATTTCGTGCATATTCATATGGCCCGGCAACGAGAATCCCACCCCGATCTGTTCGGCGAGCTTTCCGGAATTGGCATTGCTCACGGCCTTGTTAAGAAACATTCCGTTTGGGATGGTGACGGTATTGTCATCGAAGGTGCGAATGCGGCTGGTGCGCAGTCCGATGTGCGTCACTTCCCCGTAATGGCCCCGGCCACTTCGATCATATCGCCGACATGAAAAAGCCGGTCGAACAGAATCAAAACACCGGTCAGGACATTTTTGACAACTTCCTGGGCGTCCAGACCCAGGGCCACGCCGGCAGTGGCCGAGATGGCGGTAGTGCAAAATATATTGTGTGAATTCTGAAACGTAGAAAAAAGGCACTTTTCCTTATAATGGTTTTGATACCCAAAAAATCAAAACTAAAGGAGACAGCCGGCATTCGTTTCCGGTGGCAACGAATCTTTTAGATCGCAAATTCGATGTCGATAGACCGAATACAGTCTGGACAACAGACATTACTTATGTATGGACCTTTGAAGGCTGGTTGTACCTATCCCGTGGTGCTTGATCTTTACTCCCGCCAAATAGTCGGCTGAGATGCAGGTACTCGACTACATTTCTTACTATAACTCCATTCGGCTGCATTCTACATTAGGATATAAAACCCCATTTGCATATGAGAAAGAACGCTGCCGTAAAGCCGCTTAAAATAATGTGTCCGTTTTTACTAGACCACAACATAAACGGCACTTCAATCAAGCTTCGCCCCGACATTCATGAGTCTGTCACCGACGACCGGAGTGCCTGGGCTGTCACCATCCGGACAGCAATCCTGTTGTCGCCATGCCCCATCCCAAATTTATCGGCTGCCTGAAGTGTCATGACGACGACATCAACCCACGGGGGAAAAATCCCGGCCCAGGAGTTTAAGGCGAAAGATAATAAAATTATTTACGGTCGTCCCCCTTTACACAATTTGTTTTTCAATCAGCAGAGGGGCGGCACTCAGGTCAGAGAAACGTCAACGGTTTTGGGGTTGTTTGCAATGCCTGAGACCGCCCTTGTCCCCGCTCGTAGCTTTCTTGCTTTTCCCCCGTGATCACAGGCAAAGCAGAAAAGCGTGCAAGTCCTCTTTCTCCTTTTGCGTGAGATCCAGCTCCAATACAAGATTGTAAAATTCTACTGTATCGGCAAGAGTCAAAAGACGTCCGTCGTGATGGTACGGTGGAGAGTCCTTGATCCCACGAAGAGTAAACGATTTAATAGGACCATCCGGGATGTTGTATTGGTCGCTGATTTTCTCCGGATCGTAAAACCTTCCCAGTTGCAGATCGTGCATCTGGTGGTTCGTGTAAGAAGGAGCAGGATGACACTCTGCGCAACGCCCCTTTCCAAAGAAAATATCCTCTCCCCGCAACTCCTGCTCGGTTGCCTTTTCATCAATGAGGCGTCCTGCTGAATCGAGCTTTGGCGCGGGTGGAAAGTCTAATATATTCTGCATTTGAGCCATCATAGCTACCTGGCTGGCACGATCCGGCAGATTCACGCCCTTTTTGGCGGCAGTGACATGGTCGCCGTCAAAATATGCACTTCGCTGTTCAAACTCAGTAAAGTCCTCGATTGACCGCAAGGAGCGTTTTGATCCGTGGATCTGCTGGTTATGCATACCTCTGAGGCTGGGGGTATCCAATCTCATGCGGGCGGCCTGCGGCCGGGTATCGGGATTCAAGTGAAAGGCCGCATTCGTGTGTCCGTTGACGTGGCAGTCGAGGCACGTCACGCCAAGGCTGGGTTCCCTGACTTTGCGATCCTCTGTCTGGTTGAATTGTTGCTGCGGGAACGGGGTTAACAAAAGCCGCATCCCCTCCATCTGAACCGGCGTGAGAACACCTTTAAAGAGTTCGTAATAGTTCTTGATCGAAAGCACCTTGCCCTGGGAGACGTCTCCCAGGTCCGGGCGGGTGGTTAAATAGATCGGCGGAGGAAACTCCGGCGTGAAGTGGGACGGCAGGTCATATTCGATATCAAACCGCTCAAGATCTCGGTCTTCCAGTTTTTCCATATTGTCTATCTGGTCCTGCGGAAAGACCATCCCGCCAGAGCTGTGCTTTGAATGTGGCAATGGGCGGAAGCCCATGGGGAAAAGATCCTGCGCTTTGATCTCTGCAGGCGTCATTTCAGATAAATCATCCCAGCTGGTATTTCCGTTATATAAGAAAAAATATCTAAATAGTGTATTTATGGCAGCCATAAACACCCATATAAAAAAGGTCATATAATCTCATAATGGTTATATTTGACCTTATTTTTCCGGTTTTTTTAGTACTATGGGCAAAAAAATATTAGAGATTGAAATTGGGATAGGAATTTACGGTTTGCGGATATTGAGTTTGCGCATGCGGGCGCGCAAGGTGCTGCGGTCAAGTCCCAGGATTTCAGACGCACTGTTTTGGCCGCTTACTTTCCAGCTGGTCTGTTCGAGCACTCGCTTGATATAGTCCCGCTCCACCTTTTCCAGGGTCTGATCGGCCCGAG
>JAGYNZ010000035.1 GCA_018399745.1 Deltaproteobacteria bacterium
CTCATCCTCTGACAGCCCCGTCAACCTCTTCTTTATGGCTTCTTCCTCAAGCACGCCTGAATGATACCTGCCATCCACAAAGATATAGGTCGGAATACTGGATATACCCTTTTGTCGCAAGAAGCGGAGGGTATCTTCAACCTTGTTTTTCCCCTCTTGACACTGGTTTTCTGCTTTGAGACCGCTATGAAGGCCTTCAAGCCCCTTATTATCGCAAATGGCTGATATACACTGCTCCTTTGCACCTTTATGAAAGCTGAGGGGAAACAGCAAGACCTTTAATTGCAGTTTCTCTATTTCCGCCATGTGGCCGACAATTCTCTCTGCCTTTTCGCAGTATGGGCATTGCGGGTCTGTAACGAAATAAACAATTTCCCCTTTTGAACCAACCGTGAAGGCAGTCAGTTCTTCAAGTCGGCTGATGTCTGAATCAGTAAAACGATTGAGATCAACAATTGCCTCTTTTGTTATGTTGGTTCCATCTGAGATCTTAAAGATCTGCCCGGTGATCAGAAATTCCCCTTTTGAGTCAGTGTATAGGATTCGATTTTGGCCCTTGAGATTCACCTCGATTTCGCAAAGCCCCGGTACGACACAGGCCTGGATCTTTGTAACGCTGATATTTTGTTTGAAGGTATCCGCCACCTTTTGTTGCATAGTCTCCTTGGACGGACAGGTATCCGCAAGGCAGTCTTGGGCCTGAAACAAAAAAAACAGAGACGTCAGTGACAGCGAAAGATAACTGAGAATGGACATTTTTAACTACTCCTTTATTTTTTGAATGTTACATCATGAGTGTTGAATTAAGGAGCAAATATATTAATCTTATTCTAAAAATCAAGATTCATCATTCACAATTCAAGATTTCTTAAAATTATCACATGAGCTGTCAGTATCCAAAGGCATGGATAAAGGACCTCGAAAAAATTGAAAGAATCAGCAACCGGATTTCGTCATGGACTTAGTCGATCTGATTGACCCTTATCGCAGTATTAGCAGCGATAATTTTAAAATATTGTGATCGTGGCTCGATCAAAGATATGGTGAAGGCAGAATGCGAAAACACCAAGTAATTTTTAAGGCCCTTAAGACTGGGGATTGAGCTTATGGGTTGTTTCTGCTATAAAGTATGAATATGCAAAAGAAATATGACAGGAAAAGGCCCTTGAAAGAGCTGAACACAGGAAATGCTGATATCAGCAATGAGAAGGCGGACGGGACTTTGAATTTGCCTTCACAGAAAGATCTGGAAAAGGAGATAAGCAATTATCTTTCTAAAAAGTATGGGGGCAGGATACGGGTGGTGTCCCAGATGGCTTTCCCTTGGCAGGTGAAGTCTGATGGCACTGACCAAAATGAAGGTGTTGAGGCTGAAAAGCACTCAAAAATGAGCTTTAATATCAAACCTGAGGAGCTTGAGGCCTACCTGAACAGATATGTGATCAGACAGGATAATGCAAAGGCCGTTATGGCAACAAAGATATGTACTCACTTTAATAAGATCACATATCTTCAAGAAAAAGGAAAAGATCCCCATTTGATTGGAGGCATAAAGAATAATATAATACTTATAGGTCCCACTGGTGTTGGAAAGACATATATCGTCAAGCTTATAGCGGCTAAACTTGGTGTACCTTTCGTAAAAGGCGATGCCACAAAGTTTAGTGAGACAGGTTATGTTGGAGGAGATATAGAAGATCTGATTCGCGACCTTGTCCAGGAAGCGGATGGCGACCTTGAGAGGGCTCAGTACGGGATTGTATATATAGATGAAATTGACAAAATTGCCTCTTCTCATCATGTAAGTGGTCCAGATGTTTCCAGGTCCGGAGTCCAGAGGGCATTATTAAAACCTCTTGAGGAGACCGAAGTTAACATAAGGGTCCCCCATGACCCTATTTCACAGATAGAGGCCATAGAAAGATACCGCAAGACTGGAGAAAGGGTGAAGCAGAGTCTCAATACGCGCAATATATTATTTATATTGAGTGGCGCTTTTGAGGGTCTCAGCGATATAATAAAAAACCGACTTAAGAAAAAGGGCATAGGTTTTGGTGCGGTGATAGATATCCAGGATGAGATGGGATGGCTAAGGCACGTGAAGCCACAAGATCTTGTTGAATATGGCTTTGAGCCTGAGTTCGTCGGACGAATTCCTGTTATTTCCATTCTTGAAGAACTCTCAGAGCAGGATTTGTTTGAGATACTTCGTAATCCGAACAACTCGATTATTATGAGCAAGAAGCAGGACTTCAGGGCCTATGCAATAGACCTAAAGTTCGAGGAAGATGCCTTGAGATTACTTGCACACCACGCCTATCAGGAACATACAGGGGCAAGGGCTCTTGTCAGCGCAGTGGAAAGGGCGTTGCTGCCTTTTGAAAAAAAGTTGCCCTCAATTGACGTGTCTTTCTTAGTAGTGACCAGCGACGTGGTTAATGACCCAGAGCAGGAGCTCCAAGAGCTTTTAGAGAATTTACAGGACAAGGCGAGGCTGAGAAGGTATAAGGCAATACTTGCTGAAGAAAAACAGAATCTGATTTCTCGTCTGGAACAGGAGGATCTGCCCTTGTGGGAAGACTTCAATTTGAAGCCGACTCCAAACAGATTGGACCTCGTGGCCCAGCTGTCACTGAAAGAAGACCTGGACTTTAGACAGGCCGGTGAGCGGGTGCGTTCATGGATAGAGCAGATAAAGAGTTATGAGGACTCTTTTTTTAACCGTTGCGGTCTGAGGATTTATTTAGAGGAAGACGCCGTAGACAAGTTGCTTTACAGCTGCATGGACGATTCCACTAATCTCTATGTCCAGTGTGAGAGATTGTGTAATATTCTTGAATATGGTCTCACTCTTATAAGGGAGAAAACTGCTCAGAATATTTTTAATATTTCAGCTGAAGCAGTGAACAACCCTGAACTCTATATAAATAGACTTATTCGTTCGTGCTATTAACCGAGGCCTCTTTATAGAGAGGAATAATCAGGTGAAAGAAGGCCAGACCATACTCCTTGTGGATTATAACGAATCAGTAATCGAGACGGTACGTAAAATGGCGGACGAAACCGGGCTCAGACTGATCCTTGCCGAGGACGGCCAGGAAGGTTTGGATTTGGCAAAGGCCGAGTTGCCTGATCTGATTATTATACGCAAGGATGTTCCCATGCTTGATGCACTGTCAGTGAGCGTGCTTCTCAAGCAGTCCCATGAGACAGATAATATACCGGTGGTGCTTATAAGTGAGGTAACCTCTTCTTCAGAGAAGGAACGCCTCCACGACGCCGGCTGCAGCGGTTTTATTGAGGAGCCGTTTACCGCAGACGATTTACGCCGAAGACTGGAGGATTGGTTGTCATGATGTATCCTGAATATCGTCCTCGCAGATTGCGCCGTACTGAATCTTTACGTGCCCTGATCCGTGAGACCAGCTTGAGTCCGAAACACCTTATATATCCACTTTTCGTTATACATGGAAAAGATATTAAGCAACCTATTGAAGCCATGCCCGGATGCTTTCAGTTTTCTGTTGACAGGGTAATAAAAGAGGCCAGGGAAGTCTTTGATCTGGGAATTAATGCAGTACTTCTCTTCGGCCTTCCTGAAAAGAAGGACTTAGCTGGTTCCCATGCCTGGATAAAAAACGGTGTGGTGCAAAATGCCGTATCCGCCATAAAGAAGTCAGTGCCTGACTTACTTGTTGTAACTGATGTGTGTCTTTGCGAATACACTTCACACGGACACTGTGGCGTACTATCAAATGGGCGAATAGATAATGATGCAACTCTTGAGCTGCTGGTAAAGGTAGCTCTTTCCCATGCCAGGGCAGGGGCGGATATTGTGGCGCCCTCCGACATGATGGACGGCCGAGTTGGGGCAATACGGGAGGCCCTTGATGAGCAAGGCTTCGACCAGGTCCCTATTCTCTCCTATGCTGTTAAGTATGCCTCATCATTCTATGGACCTTTTCGTGAAGCTGCGGAGTGTGCCCCCAAATCAGGAGATCGCCGCTCATACCAGATGGATTGTGCAAATGCCAGGGAAGCTATGCGGGAGGCCATGCTGGACCTTGAGGAAGGGGCTGATATCCTTATGGTAAAGCCTGCTATGCCATATCTTGATATAATCCGTTTACTGCGGCAGGAGTTTACCCTTCCCATTGCCGCCTATCAGGTGAGCGGTGAATATTCTATGATAAAGGCTGCATCTTTGAAAGGCTGGCTGGATGAGGCCAGGGTCGTAGAAGAGTCTCTTCTCGGCATCCGTCGGGCAGGGGCCGATGTCATAATTACTTATTTTGCAAAGGATGTGGCCAGGAACCTATAATTATCGCCTTATTATTAAATTTGCATTTTATAGCAGACTCTTTTGAACTTGGTCGCCTTTTAAACGGTTGCTAGAGTGAGCCAGCCTGAGATTTGGCCAAGTACAGATAGAGGTATCTGTGTCAGCAGATACAACCGTTCCTTAAGGGTCCATTAATTGGTTATGTCGATACCCCAAACTGCATGTGGCCTCTTAACACTAATTGATCAAAAGTCCGGATTTTCTGCAGGCGCTGAATATTCGCATTACATTCCTTCTATTTTTTTCTGCAGGAGTAACACGCTCTGTTGCTCAAACATTCAAATGTTCTCATGCTGTCGAGTATTTTTAGAGGAATCAATAAGTAGAAAAAAATGACTGGATCAGGCACTCAGGGGCTTCAAAATCATGTCTGTCATGAATGGATAGACAAACTTCTGAATATGACCAAGGCAATAAGGAGTCGTGACTTTACTCTTTATCTTGGGTCAGGGCACACAAGAAATGATACGCTTATTCCCATGGAATTAGCGGATGTTGATAAAATAAAACACGCCTTTGGTACGGTTGGATTTGCCGGGCGGGTTTATTACCAGGCAGTTGATTATTTTATACGGTTAAAGGTTGAGCCCTTTCAGGCCGTGCTGAGCACATGGATGCGTGGAGCCAAGGCCAAGGTGGATTCACGGGATATCCCATTTACTGAAATAATCACATGGTGCCAGGAAACCAGCGATAATCAGACAAGAAATACACTTGCGGAAGAAACGCGTTCTATTTGTGCTTTATTGATTCCTTTCAGTTATGCCTCTTGGAGGGCACTTTTAAATGTATTAGAGCACGACCTTGGTTATCCTGAATATATAGCATTTTGCGAAGAGAAAAGGGGTGTTTCGCTGGCAGAATCCGGTTCTCGTGCCCAAGACTTTCTCGATCAAACCAGAGAGACATACATACATCTTATTGAGCCTTGGCTGAACATGGTTACAGGGATGTCGCTGAAGCATGCTTCCCGTTTTGATGCCATCTATCTTTTAGGGCTCCGTTATCTGGACCACCTTTTTCCCCAAGGTATCACCATAGAGAAAATTGCAGGCTTTTTTCGTACATGGGGAATTGACTTTACTGGTAATTCAGCACTCCATATCCATTCAAAGGGGATTCCCGGCTGTCAGTCTTACTGTATACCGGTGGATATACCGGGAGAGATACACATCATTACAGGGCCTCTCAAGGGGTGGCTGGATATGGAATCACTCTTCCATGAGTTGGGTCACGCCCTGAGTTTTACTTATACAGATCCGGCGCTTTCCACTGAAGAAAAGGACTTCTTTCAAACATGGGCCTTATCAGAGGCCTTTGCCTTTCTTTTTCAGAGAATGTGTATGTCCAGAGAATTTCTTTGTGAAGTTCTGGGACTGTCTTCTGAAAATGCTCAGACCGTCTCACGTGCCCATGCCCTGAAATGGCTCACTTTGACTCGCCGTTACGCAACGAAACTGGTTATTGAAGTGGAGAATTTCCGTCTAGGTCGGCTAAAAAGGGGACAGCTCCTTTACTCGGAATTGATGAGAAGGGAATCCGGCTTTTACTACGATCCGGAAACCTATCTTTTTGATCTCATGCCTGACTTTTATTCCCTGGATTACTTTCAGGGCTTTATGGGCTCCGCCTGTCTATCGGAATATCTGTCTGAAGCCGCTGGAGCTGAATGGGTGCTGAATCCTGAGACGGGCGATATTCTCCGCTGCTGGTGGCACAATGGCAACCGGGTTGATCTTACCTCTTTTATTAATGAAACTCTGGATCGTTTTCTGGAATTCAGTTCTTTTATAAAGGTTAATCAATATGACCTCCAAAGTTGATTTGCTGGACCTCGACCGTAAATACCTGTGGCATCCTTATACCCAGATGAAGGATTTTGAGAAGGATAATCTCCTATTTGTGGATCGAGCTGATGGCATGTTTTTATTTGATTCACTGGGACGACGCTATTATGACACCATATCCTCATGGTGGTGTATACTTCACGGTCACAATCATCCCAGGATCAAATCTGCCATCAAATCTCAGCTGGATAGACTGGAACACGTTCATTTTGCGGGTACTACCCACGAGGGGGCCATCCGTCTGGGAGAAAGACTTGTGGACTTGACTCCCGATGGACTAGCCAGGGTTTTTTATTCTGATAACGGTTCCACTGCATGTGAAGTGGCAATAAAGATGTCCTTTCAGTACTGGAAGCACATGGGTGAGACCGAAAGGAAAGGTTTTATTTCACTTGAAAGAGGTTATCACGGTGACACTATCGGTGCCATGAGCCTGGGAGGAGTTCCGGCATTCAAGGGCCCATTTGATGCCCTCACCTTTGACTCCTACCGAATACCATCTCCGTATTGTTACCGCTGTCCATATGAAGACAAACCACCTGTTGAATTGTCAGATCGTCAAGGTATCAGATCACTGGACTGCTCACTTGGCTGCCTGGGTCCTCTTGAGAAATTGCTTGCCGATAAAGGGCATGAGATAGCAGCGATCATACTTGAGCCTTTACTCCAGGCAGCGGGCGGGATGATAGTATATCCCGTGGAATATCTGAAAAGGTTGGCCGAGCTTGTCTCTCACTATGGGATTCACCTGATTTTAGACGAAGTTGCCACCGGTTTCGGGCGGACCGGGAGGATGTTCGCCCTTGAACACGCTGGGTTAACTCCTGATTTTCTATGTCTTTCAAAGGGACTGACCGCCGGATTTATCCCTATGGCAGCCACTATAACCACTGACGAGGTATATAACGCCTTTTATGCCGACTACAGAGAGGGAAAGACATTCTTCCACGGCCATACTTTTACGGGTAATCCGCTGGCATCTGCAGCTGCCTTGGCCTCTTTGGAGATATTTGAACAAGAGAATGTGCTTCATGGGTTGCAGGATAAGATCGGTGCTCTCCAGTCAGGCATTAAAAGGTTTAAAAAGCTGCCCTGGGTGGGAGATGTCAGAGGGATCGGCATGGTGGCTGCTCTCGAACTGGTCATGGACCGCAAGACCGGTATAAGGTTTCCACCTGAAAAAAGAGTAGGGCAAATGATTTACAAAGACGGATTAAAAAAAGGACTGATACTTAGGCCTTTAGACGATATAGTTTATCTTTTTCTTCCACTTTCGGTAACAGCAGATCAGATAGAAGATATCCTCGATCGGAGTCTTGAGGTTATCTCGGGATTGAGTCTGTAGTTTAAAATTAATGTACAGCATTGATAAAATCCGTGATTTGTTGAAAATGCCGCTGTCTGAGCTGATGGCGCTGGCCCTTGATGCAAAGTTGAGGGGCAGGGGTGATCGTTTTTCTCTGTGTACAATAATGAATGTAAAGTCCGGAAGGTGTTCAGAGGACTGCGCATTTTGTGCCCAGTCCACCAGATACAGGACCGGCTGCCCTGTTTTTTCCATAAAATCGACAGATGAAATTTTGAAAGCGGCAACAAAGGCCAGAGATGCAGGCGCGGCCAGATTCAGTCTTGTAACCAGCGGCCGGAGTCTTTGCGTGTCTGAAGTAGATGAGCTGGCATTACGGATAGAGCAAATAAGGACCCGTGTGGGAATAAGTGTGTGCGCATCTTTTGGCATTTTGGATTCGACTGCGCTTGGAACCCTGAAGTCAGCCGGTCTTAGTCGTTACCACCACAATATTGAGACGTCAGAGGCATTTTTCCCCAAGGTAATCTCCACCCATAGCTTTAAAGACCGTGTCTCCACTATTCAAAAAGCAAAGAATATGGGGCTTGATGTCTGCGCAGGCGGGATTATAGGCATTGGAGAGTCTGCCGAGGACAGGGTCTCAATGGCCCTCACCCTTTCCAGCCTGGAGGTAGATTCCATCCCCTTGAATATTCTGATCCCGATTAAAGGTACCCCTCTGGCTTCTCAGGCCCCAATGACAGTAGAGGAGATACTGCGGTCTATAGCAATATTCAGACTGATTTTTCCGGACAAGGCTATAAGAATTGCAGGAGGCAGGGAATCAGCATTGATGGACTTCCAGGGTCTTGCCTTTTGGGCGGGGGCGGATGCAATGCTTATATGCGGGTATCTTACAGTATCGGGTCGGCCTGTTGATGTTGATCTGAGATTGGTTGGAGAAGTAAAAAGACTTTGGCGGAGATAACCCGTTACGACCAGGCGATGCGGATTGCACTGGGTTACCAGCTTAGACGTTGCCCATTGGTTTTTTCTATCGGATTGAGGACCAACCTGTCGGATTATACACCAGAGGAGAGGAAACTCATCCAAAATGCCTCCAAGATCTATTTCCCGACTATATTTTTTGCTGATGCCCTGGATGCAATGGGGAAAAAGACCTTTCCAAGCGTGCAGTGTTATAGGCATTTGGGTGACAAGATAAAGCAAACGCTTCTTTTTAATCTACTGGATATCACCACACCTGAGACCCGTCTGTTCTACGGTAAACAAAGGAAAGTTAAGATCCTTAATTATTTTGACTTTCCCTGTATAGGGAAAATGCCTGTCGGTTCCTCAAAAGGGGACGGGGTTTTTATGATTAGGAATGAGGGTGAGCTGGATGCATATCTTGGCAAAACCAGAATCGCCTATATTCAACAATATATCCCTTTGGAAAAGGATATTCGAGTAGTAATTTTGGGCAAAAGCGTTGTCCATGCCTATTGGAAGGAATCTGCCCCGGGAGAATTCCGCACCAATGTGGCCAAGGGAGGGAGAATACTGCTTGATCCTGTTCATGAAGATATCCTGAACCTGGCACTGGATGTTGCTATTCGCTGCAGTTTCGATTTTGTAGGGCTCGATATGTGTGAGCATCAGGGAAAGATTCTTGTCCTTGAAGCAAACATGAATTTTGGTACTCAAGGATTCAGGGAGGCCGGCATAAACTATCGGGAGTTACTCTGTAATATGGTGAGATTGGGTGAGATATAGGATTACGTGATTCGTTTTATGATTTTATTGATGATTTCAGTAAATTCAGTCAGTTTTAACACATAGGCCAATACCCCGTATGAGACAATGCCCAATGCCATTGATGCAAATACCTTGACCGTTGAAAGCCAGATACCAGGGTCGCCTGCGATGTGAATCTCAACCCACCATACCAACAGGCCCATTATGCCGGATGCCAGAAAAATCTTTCCCAGGGACAAGAAAAGCCTTCTTGAAGGATATCCGCCTATTTTTTTGTAAAGCACCGCAGCCAGGAGCATGAAGTTGAATATCATGGTGGCAGAGGTGGATAGCGCTATGGCCCTGTGCTGTAATTTGTCCAATGTAGTGAGTATAATGCATATATTAAGCGCTACTGCCAAAAAACTTCCTATTACCGGCCATCGTGTGTCATTAAGGGCATAAAATACCGGCACCACTATTTTCACTGCTGCATAGGCCAGGAGCCCGATTGAATAAAATCTCAAGGCCTGAGCGGTCATAAAGGTATCTGATTGAGTAAATCGGCCGTGTTCGAAGATAAGCCCTACTATTGGTTCTGCCAGGACCCATAGCCCTACGGCAGCTGGAATCGTAAGGGCAGATGCCAGGGTGAGAGACGAAACCAGCGTATCACCCAACACTTTATAGTCGCCCCTTGTTGCCAGTCTTGCCACGACAGGAAGTGTAGCTATGGAAACAGCTACGCCAAAGAGCCCTATAGGAAATTGTACCAGCCTGAACGAATAATTCAGCCAGGCAACACTCCCTTCCGCGCAGCGGGAGGCGAAGTTTGTATTTATAAAGATGTTAATCTGGGTGGCGGAAAGGCCTATTATGGCAGGCACAATCAACCGGCCTATGTGTCTTAGTCCCGGATCCGCCAGATCCATCACAGGCTTTATTTTAAAGCCCTGGCGCAGAACAGCAGGCACCTGTATCCCCATTTGAGAAAGGCCGCCCAGCAGGCTCCCCACAGCCATACCCATTATGGCCGGTTGCCCGAACAACGGCAATAATAGAGCAAGCCCTACGCCCACAATTATGGAAGTCATGTTAAAACAACTGGATGCCAGGGACGGTATAAAGAAATAACCCCTTGTGTTCAATATCCCCATAAGTACGGACGAAAGAGAGACCAGCAACAAGAAGGGAAACATTATGATCGTCAGCCGCTGGGTAAGTTCCACCTTGCCGGCGACTTTGGCAAAATCCGGGGCGAGCAGCGTTACCAGTTCATGGGAAAAGATCATTCCGAGAATAACGGTCAAAGAAACAACTACAGTGACTACCGCCAGGACGTTGTTTACAAGACGCCAGATCTCTTCTTTTGAGCGTTTTTGATCGTATTTGGTAAAGACCGTAACAAACGCCGCGCTTAATGCACCCTCTGCAAAGAGGTCCCTCAGGAGATTGGGTATTCGAAAGGCCACAACAAAGGCGTCCATTGCAGTACCTGCACCAAAAAGGCCTGCAAGCACCTGCTCTCTTACGAGGCCCAATATGCGGGAAAAGAGTACGGCAATACTCACCGATCCCGCGGAACGGGCAAGATGGGCCGCTTTTCCATTATGGCCGGGCGTGCGTTGCGTACTCAAGGTTACCTGCTAAGTTCAAAGTATAGGACTTTCTTGGCCACGGATTATGTAGACGACTACGGATTGGGCGATGTAATCCGTGGAATCCGAGTCGAAGATTTTTAAATTCGCCTGAAGGACTCCAGGTTCAGGAACTGTAAGCAAGGACCAGATCGCCTTTTTTTACCCCGAGGTGCCTTGCCACCACATCACATTTGGCCTTCAGGAAGAAAAATATAGGTACGCCCGATTCTGACAGGGTCTCGTAATTCCCCTGACCTTTACTGATGATGACAGGTGCCTTTTTTAACAGCTCAAGGAATTTCTGGGTACACTGGCTCAAAACAGTACCAGGTGTAGCACAGCCGGATGAAATGATGGTTGCTATTTTATCAAGGCCTGCCTCTAAAGCATCTTCCATGGTGGCGTCGTTAATAATCGGTTTTTCTCTGACCACATAAGTGACCTTATGCCCCATGGTCTCTATCAGAAGGCGGTCAAAGACGGTCTCTCCCGCATTGTCCCCCAGATAGAGGATCCAGTCCGCCTGACTAATCGCCTTTTTAAATTCCTTCTCATCCCATCGGCCGAAAGGCTGGTGTATTATTTTTTGAATCTCCGATTCCAGGTCATAACTTGATGACACGCCGAAATCAATCACATTTCCTGCCGTGGCAAGCCTCATGGCAAGTCCCAAAGGGTCTGCAGCCTCTGTGACCTCTTTTTTCAATTCGGGATACAGGGCAAGGGCCCTATCAGTCGCTTGCCTTTTTACTCTTTTGAAGGCGTCCGGTTCGCCTGTGTAGCTGTTTATCAGATCATATACCATTACCGCCGTCTCGGGCGGCGGATCATCCAGCTTGATTTTTTTGATTTTCCCCCCCAGCTCTATCAGCAACCTGAGAATTTTCTCGTCGGAAAGACCCACCAGACGACCGGTTCTCAGGGCCTGGATCATGAAACAGGGAATGCAGTCCAAAAATGTGCGCATAATTCTTCCTTTATCCTAAACCTGTTTAATCCACCTCCAGCGGACCCCGCTCCCGGTGTCCATTACCTCCACTCCAAGATCCAGGAGTTGCCGCCGAATACCATCCGCTGCATCCCAGTTTCTTTTGCTCCTGGCCTCTTCCCTCTGTGTGATCAGGTCCTGGATTTTTTCTGATAGCTCAGATTTGGGGATGGAAATATCCAGGCACCCAAGGACCTTATCCACATCCTGCAGGGTATCCATGACGTTTTGGGCATCCAGGGAAGAAAATTTCCGGGCGGCGATGAGCCGGTTTACATGTCTAATCAATCTGAAAATCGTCCCCACGGCCTTTGAAGTATTGAGATCATCGTTAACAGCAAGATTAAATGCGTTTTTCATGGCCTCTAAGGCCTTTTTAGTGTCAGGATTCGGTTCTCCGGCAGGGACTTTATCCATAGTAAAGGCCTGGACTTCAGAGACGAAATAGTCAAATCGTTTCAATGCCCTGGCGGATTCTTCCAAATAGTCATAAGAGAAATGAATGGGCTTTCTATAGTGTGTCCTCAGCAGAAAGAATCTGACCTGTCTTCCGGTGAAACCCTTTTTCATTAAATCTCGTAGTGTAACAACATTACCCGCTGACCGTGACATCTTTTTCCCATCGACCAGAATAAGTTCGCTGTGAACCCAGGTCCTGGCTAGTGGCTGGTTGGTGAGGGCCATTGCAATTGCAATCTCGTTTTCATGATGGGGGAAAATGAGGTCACAGCCACTTGTATGAATATCGAAAAATTCTCCCAGATATTGCATTGACATTGCGGCACACTCTATATGCCAGCCCGGACGGACCTGCCCCCATTTTGTCTTAAAACCTATTCCCCTTTTGAGCTCATCCAGGGTTACCCTCTTGAACAGCGTGAAGTCAACAGGACTGTCCTTTTCGTAGTCATCCAGGTCTACCGTCCTTCCAATATCAATGTCGGAAAGGTTGACTCTGGAGAGCCTTCCGTATGAAGGCAGTTTTGATATGTCAAAGTATACCGAACCGTGTTTTACATATGCATAACCAGCGTCGACCAGTCGTTCGGTCAGTTGAATCATTGCCTCAACATGGGCGCTTGCCCTGGGATAGCAGGCGGCAGGCCTGATATTCAGGGACGATACGTCTTCCATAAAGGCCTGGGTATAAAGGTCTGTAAGTTCCTTGAGACTTATCCCTTGAGACAGGGCGGCATGGATCGTCTTGTCATCAAGGTCGGTAATATTCATCACATGTGTGACCTCATAACCCTGGTATTCAAGTATGCGTTTCAGAAGATCCGCAACCACCAGTCTTCTGCAGAGTCCCATGTGGGCGAATTCATGGACCGTGGGTCCACAGGAATAGATCCCTGCCTTTCCGGGATTTAATGGCTCGAAGATCTCCTTTCTTCTGGTAAGGGTGTTAATGAGTTGCAGGGCCTTGGTATTATCTGCATGCTCAACCTGTGGGATTGAAAAGATATTCGTGCTCAGATAACGATCGCCCCCATCTGGAAAAATCACGACCATAAGGCCCTGTTCCAGTTTCGCGGCCATTGAGAGTGCCGCCGCCATGGCGGCCCCTGAACTCATTCCGACAAAAAGCCCTTCCTCCAGTGCAAGCCTTTTAGTCAGCTCAAAGGCCTCATCTTCATGAACATTGACAATTTCGTCCGGCAGGCGTTTGTCAAAGATCCCAGGGCGGTAGGATTCCTTCATATTCTTAAGTCCCTGGATGCCGTGACCAAAATATGGCTCTACTCCCACTATTCTGACCTTTGGATTGAGTTCTCGAAAACGTTGCGTAATCCCCATCAGTGTGCCGGTGGTCCCCATGGCGGTTACTATTACATTCACCTTGCCCTCGGTCTGTTCCCAGATCTCCGGGGCAGTACCATGATAGTGCGCCAGAGCATTGTCCGGATTGTTATACTGGTCTGTACAGAAGTAGCGGTCAGGATTTTCAAGTGCCAGTTTGTATACGGCCTCTATGGCGCCGTCAGTCCCGAAGCGGGCCGGGGTCAGGAGGAATTCGGCACCGTATGCCCGCATGATTTGACGACGCTCTATACTGACTGCCTCGCTCATGGCGATAAGACAGTGATAACCCTTTACAGCCGACACCATCGCAAGACCAATGCCTGTATTACCACTGCTTGCCTCAAGGATTATTCTGTCCTTTGTCAGATCGCCCCGTTCTTCGGCCCTTTCAATCATGGAAAGGGCTATACGATCTTTAATAGAGCCCCCTGGATTAAAGCTTTCCATCTTGGCCAGGATAGTGACCTTCCTGCCGGGATCGAGACGGCGAACAGGGACGAGCGGAGTATTACCAATTGTATCCAGTATATTTTTAACAGGCTTTCTCATTTGTCTGCAAATCTGACCCTTAACCACATTGCGCTCGAATATTGCCAAATTAATATATTGCCAATGACTATATTGACAAAAAAAACAAGCATCAACATAAATTCACGGGCTTTACTTGACAAGGGCGATGTGGTTATTCACATTTACATGCGACAATTGGCAGTAACAGGCGACGCCAAGAGATCTGTGCCTTGCTGTGAAAAAGCAGGGTTCAAATAATCAGCAGAAGAAGATAAGAGGGCTTCATGAAGGGATTACGGAATTTTAAAGACTCGAATGATGTTGAATCCATCTGGATGTTGACCCGTGAGTACAGAGGAATAGCCGGTGCAGGCGGGGTAAAGGATGTGAGCCGGGATCTTGCGGAATCACTGGCGCGTGCCGGCTATGAAGTTTCGGTCTTTATGCCTCGTTACGGTTTTATAAAACCGGAAGAATTGAGTTTTAAAACCCTTTGTCCGCAGTTCGATGTAGACTTGCATTATGCACGCGAAGAACGCAGGGAAGGTGTAGGCTTTTGGCGCAGGAATCTAAAGGGTGTCGATATAATACTCGCAGAGGCAGTCCGCTTCAGCGAAAAACTTGGAATCTACTTATACACAGAGGAAGAAGAGCGCTTTGATCCCAGTCATAAGAAAGGAGAGGGTCACCTGGACTATTTTGCCATGAATGTCCTGCTTCAGAAGGCCGTACTGGATTATGCAATTTTCACAGGTACCAGGCCTGATGTATTCCATTGTCAGGATGGTCATACAAGTGTGCTTCCGGCAATGATGAGGGAGATTGACGGCTTCCGGCAGTACTTTAAGGATAGTGGTGCCCTGCTTACCATCCATAATGCCGGCCTGGGCTATCACCAGGATGTGGCGGACCTGTTTTTTGCCACGGCTGTAACCGGGCTGCCCCAGAGGGCCATATACAACGCTGTCCTCAATGGTTCTTTTAATCCGTTTCTTGCCGGTGCGGCTTATGCGCCCATAAATACGGTAAGTGAAAACTACGCAAGGGAGCTCCAGGAAACAGAACTTGATGCCCTTACAGGCTGGCTGGGTCATACCCTTAAGGACAGGGGCATATTGATAGAAGGTATTACAAACGGCATCAATCCTGATGAGTTCAGCCCCAAACAACCGGGGAAATTAGGGCTTCCTGCGGCCTTTGATCCAGCCAGGGGTGATCTGGCCGGTAAATCAATCTGCAGAAAAGAGCTTGTCATCAGAGCGATGTTTGGTGACATGAGCGGTATTAAGACATATGGCGCTATTGATTACAGTCCGAGTCAGCCCCTGGTTACCGTTGTGAGTCGGTTTTCCGAGCAGAAGGGTCTGGATATACTGGGTGAGGCCCTGGAAAACCTGCTGGTGGAGGATAAAAAGGTTCAGGTGATTATCCTTGGCAGCGGGAACAGGGATATAGAGAAACGGATGATATCCCTCGCAGAGCACCTGGCTGATGAGGAGCGTCTGGCGTTGCTTATAGGATATGATTCAACGCTTGCAAATCTTATTTATGCCGCAGGGGATTTTTTTGTAATTCCTTCCCGATACGAGCCTTGTGGTCTCACTGATTTTATGGCTCAGCTCATGGGCAATCTGCCTATTGTCCACACGACAGGCGGTCTGATAAAGGTAAAAGACGGCTTTAACGGTTTTACTTATAAGGATTCTACACCCGATGCCCTTATCAAGTGCATGAACAGGGCCTTAAATGCCTACAGGAATTCACCTGATACCATAAGGAAGATGCAAATAAACGCGGTGCGGAATATATACGAAAACTATACATGGAGCAAGGTAAGGGAAAAATATATCAGACTCTATTCAAAGGCCATGAGGTTAATAAAAAAATAATCATGGAGATTTTGAAAAATAAAAGGAGAAATAATGAATACAATACAAATCATGCCGTGCCTTGATATGAAAGATGGTAGGGTCGTCAAGGGTATACATTTTGTGGACCTGAAAGACGCAGGTGATCCAGTGGAGAACGCGTCCTTTTACGAGAGGGAAGGGGCGGATGAGCTGGCCATGCTGGATATAGCTGCGACACTGGAAAACCGAAAGACCATGCTGGAATGGGTTCGGAGGGTCTCATCAGTTATCAGTATTCCGTTGACGGTTGGCGGCGGCATTTCATCTTTGGAGGATATAAGATCGGTATTTGATGCGGGTGCTGACAAAATATCCATGAATAGTGCCGCTGTGAAGAATCCGGATCTGGTCCGGCAGGCGGCGAATGATTTTGGACCGGAGAGGGTGACAGTTGCTATTGACGCCAGGAGGAACGGGGATATGCCGTCCGGATTTGAGCTGGTAGTCTCAGGTGGTACCAAGGCGGTGGGAAAAGACGCCGTGGACTGGGCCAGACATTGTCAGGAACTGGGGGTCGGTGTTATTCTGCCGACGAGCATGGACGGCGACGGGACCCAGACCGGTTATGATCTGGAGTATACAAGGGCCATTTCCAGTGCAGTAGACCTGCCTGTGGTGGCGTCGGGCGGGGCCGGGACGCTGGAAGATTTCTACCAGGGAGTTGTCCAGGGAGGTGCCCGGATTTTATTGGCCGCTTCAGTTTTTCACTATCGCACCATAGGTATCAGGGAGCTTAAGAGGTACCTTCAGGAAAAGGGCCTGAAAGTAAATTTGTAAGACATTTTAAGGGATTAAGGGTTTTATGCCGGAACAAAACGGAAAGGAAGTCCCTAGAAGCGAAGCGCTTCGTTCAGGGCATGCGAAAGTGGAGCTTTTCGGCCAAAAAATCAGAGGAGGATATGCCCTGATTCATGCCAGAATGCGGGGAGACGAAAAGAACTGGTTCCTTGTCAAAGAACACGACGAAGAGGCCGATGCTCGGCGAAAACCGGTTGTCACAGAGCCTGAATCCGTGATAAGCGGTAAGACTGTTAAAAAGATGGCAGAGAATGTATAAGATGCCTATATAAGAACAAGATCTGTAACGCCGCGACCAGGCCGGTACTGCTGTTTATAACTACCTGTCTCTTTCATGGTAATTTCCCGGAGAAGCACCTTTCATCCCTTTTTCATACTTTTTTATAACTGTGTACCTTACCCTTGGGAAAGTACCGGCGTATAAGGCCGTTGGTATTTTCGTTCAATGCTCGTTCCCATGAGTGATATGGATGAGCAAAATAACCGTCGGCATTGAGTTTTTCTGCAATCTGCTGATGTAAAGCAAACTCTTTGCCATTATCATAGGTCAAGGTCTTAACCTGAAAGGATATCGGTCCCATATGCTTTAAAATTGAGTCTCTGACGCAGGATGCAGATTTATCAGCGGCTTTGGCCACCACACTGTAACTGGTTCTGCGTTCTACAATGGTCACCAAAACGGCACTGCCTTGTTTTCCGATAACGGTATCTACTTCCCAGTCGCCATCACGGCATCGTTTGTTGACCACGTCAGGGCGCTCATCTATGGTTATCCGCCCTTTTATCTGCCCACGGCAGTCATAGGATCCATAGCGCTTTTTACGCTTCTTACGACAACGTAAATGGGTGTGCAACTCTCCGCCTTGTTGCCTGTCCTTAAGTATGTAACGATAAATCCATTCATGACTGATACGGATATTCTCTTCACGCCGCAGCCAGTTGCTGATCTGCTCAGGACTCCAGTCTTCATGCAGAAGTTGCTCTACTCGATCCCAGGCATCAGACTTTATGCGTGCTGTGTATTTCGACTGTCGCCTGATGCTAGCAAAAGCATGTGCCTGCTTAGGTCTGTAGCCTCTAAGTCCTTTGTTTCTGCAAATCTCACGGCCTATAGTAGACTTGTGGCGACCGATGATTCTGGCAATTTCGGCTTGATGATGACCTGCTGCATTTAAGGCATAAATCTGGTATCGTTCTTCCCGAGTAAGCTGCGTATAACGTCTCATTGTGCTCCTCTACTTTGGTCGGTTGAGAAAGCTGTGAGACTAACGCAGCTTACCCCTTAAACCAACCTTGAAGAGTTGCACTTACAAATTGAATTCAGGAAGTGTTTAGACATCGCCACTTATAAAATAGGCGTGGTAATAGCCCCAATCTCATTATTTTTTTTATCTCTGCAAACAGATAATACTTTATATGATTTAGACTGTAATGGCACTCCCAGAGCCAAACAATAATTTGGATGGACCTTCCATTTCCTCTATACTGATTCCTGTTATTCGCTGATTTGGAGTATGGACTTGAGGGAATGGGTTGTCAAATTTAAAATGATGGCGAGCAAAGAGAAAAAATCCTATTCAAAACACCAATCCCATTCATCCTTATCAGGATTGTATAAATGCTTTCCACCCCTTGAACCTGGAGGGCCGATAGGTTCTATGGAAGGTGTTTCAGGTGGAATGACTGGCGAAATGCGTGGCATGTAGACTTTAGGCGTTGGTATATCCAAAGGATTGTCACACACCTCTACCCATCTACAATTTTCATTATTGTCGCATAAAAATTCTGAATGGCATGCTGAGAAAGCATTTAAGGGAAATAATCCTATAAAAATAACGAATATGATTATAAATGTCTTCATTATCTGTTACCGTCTTACCAAACCTTATAAATTTGTCTTAATACAGTTTTTTTAGCATAAAACCCGCTACAAAAAAGGTTCGGCAAACCATTAGATACTAAAGATCAATACTATCTACTTTTGAATTATCCCCGGTCCGAACCGTTGACCGGCAATAATGCTCAATACAGAGGATCAGATTCCAAGTCCGGGATTGCCCTCGCCTTATGTTCTAGCTCTGATCTGAGTGCTTCGCCTAATCGCTCAATGTTGACCTGGATATTGACTTGCGCGTTTCCAGCAAACACGTCGTTAGACTTGCACAATCCCTTAATCTTGATCACAGCCTTGCCGCCATCAAAGATGGTTGATGTCGGGCGTGCAATCCGCTTTGCCCTCGATATCTGAAAAGCGAACCGATAATCGAGCAAATATTAGACCGGCAAAACAATTATGGTTGCCCATGTATGTTATAGGCGAATTATTTGTATCGAAAGCGGAATCCGTTTTTCCGATTGGGAAGAAACAGTTACTGGAGGATATGGTGGCGCGGGGAAACCTGCAAACCGCACTCCGGAATGTAAAGCGGAATGTTGGTGCTCCTGGTATAGATGGTATGATGGTAAATGAATTGTCTGAGTACCTGAAGCGACGGTGGCCTGAGATCCGCAGGCAGTTAATTACCAAAACTGTTTGTTAAACTGGTTTGGTCAACCGAACCGCTGTGGTATGTGATCCGTATGCCCTGTGGTTTGGGAGGAGGGGAGCCGTGAGGCTTCCCCCTATCCTGATTGGGCAAACTGATCAATTTTTCTGGTCTTGACAATGTACCCCATTTGAGCTACATTTTGCAAGACTCAAAAGGAGGTAAACCATGGGCAAAACATCCACGATCAGGGCTCGAATTGAACCTGTTTTAAAGGGTAGGGCTGAGCATATATTTCAGCAGCTTGGGCTAACTACAACCCAGGCGATAACCCTGTTTTATAAACAGGTTGAATTGAAAAAAGGGCTTCCATTTGATGTGGCAATCCCAAATAAAACCACTCGCAAGACGTTTTCAGATACGGATGCCGGACGTGACCTAATCATTTGTAAAGATACTGACGACATGTTTAAAAAGTTGGGAATCTGATGCTCATACCTGCATATACAAAGCAGTTTGAGCGTGATACCAAGCGAATGGAAAAGCGTCGGAAAAACCTTGATAAGATGAAAATAATCATCCGCTCTATAGTGGCGGAAGACGCGCTTGATGACATTCATAGGGACCACAAGCTGATTGGTAACTGGAAAGGGCGACGTGAATGTCACATCGAATCTGACTGGTTGCTGATTTATATGATCGAATCAGATCGAGTTGTTTTCGAACGGACCGGAACACACTGTGATTTGTTTCAAAAATGAATAAAATTGCCAAACCTGACATTTTAGTTGAGAAAGGCAGATGATCGGAGCCATAGCGGGTGATATAATCGGATCAATATACGAGCATTGGCCGATCAAATCAAAGGATTTCCCGCTCTTTGACGAGCGTTGCCGTTTCACGGACGACACGGTCCTCACCATCGGCGTGGCAGAAGCCATTCTCACCGGAAGCTCCTATCTTAAGTGCCTCTGGGAAATCGGCAGGCAGTATCCAAGAGCGGGATACGGTAGTTCATTTATTCGCTGGCTTTCCTCTGATAATCCTCAACCGTATAACAGCTGGGGCAATGGTTCTGCTATGCGTGTCAGTCCGGTCGGTTTTGCATTTTCATCGGAAGAGGACGTCTTGAGACATGCGAAGATGAGTGCCGAGGTCTCTCACAACCATCCAGAGGGTATCAAAGGCGCTCAAGCCACTGCACTCGCTGTCTTCATGGGCAGAACAGGTGTCCCTAAAGATGCCATCAGAACCAGAGTATCCGCACTTTTCAAGTACGATCTGAATCGTACCGTGGCGGATATTCGACCGAGCTACTCGTTTGATGTTTCGTGTCAGGGAACAGTACCCGAGGCAATCATTGCGTTCCTGGATTCCGAAACATACGAAGATGCCATCCGCAATGCGATCTCCCTGGGTGGAGACAGCGACACACTCGCCTGCATCACCGGCGGGATAGCCGAAGCCTTCTACTGCGGTGCAGGGGAGACGATCGAGAAGGAAGTAAAGGATCGATTGACGCCAGATCTCCTCGCAGTGGTGGAGAGATTCCAGAAAACCTATTTATAGAAGAACGGATTCATACTGATGCCAGACTGATGTTCCAACAGTTAAAAATGGCAGCTGCCAAAGCAGGCGACAGCGACATATCACTTCTGATCGATCACGACTGTGACTGCGAGACCAGCACTATCGATTTCGCAAAAAGTATAAACGCCAGAACACTGCAGGAGAAAAATTGTATAGAAGCGATTCTGGGTTCGGAAAAAAACAGATAAGCTGCAAAAGAATTGCACGGCCCATTCATACTCCGGGCTGGATGCGAATGATCAGGCAATCCATCTCATCCGACGGTATAATACGAGACACAATCCGTATTATGCTCGGATATTTCGAGCGTATAGTGCTTTTAGACTACGGGGTCAGACCCTTTTCTGACGAGGATATCCTGGCCTATTATGACTTGCTGCAGGTGCCGATAGAAATTGAAAAGGTTAAGCTGGATTATTTTGAGGGTGTATTAGGCCGGCTCTCAGAATAATCTCTAATACATGCAGCCAATGCTGCGGAATCGGTTCTGAGGCTGCATGGGAGCGCCGCTGATTCTATAATCGTCCCCAAGACATTAAGTAAGCAGGTAGATGGGAAGAATTCAAGTTGCCTGTTTTTTGAGAGAAGAGATCATGAAATATTTAGAGATATTGCTTTGCCTGAGTGTAATTCTTGTTAATATGACAGGAATGAATGATATGTCTGCGGCATGGGCGGCAGGGCCGTTCAATACAGATGAGCATGGATTGGCTATCAAGGGTTATGATCCGGTTGCTTACTTCAAACAGGGAAAGCCGCTCAAGGGAACCGAGAAATTTACTTACCGGTGGTCAGGTGCTAAATGGCGTTTTGTGAGTGCCGAGCACCTTGATCTGTTTAAATCCGATCCAGAGAAATATGCCCCACAGTATGGTGGATACTGAGCTTACCGAATTGCGATGGGGCGCATCGCAAAAGGAGATCCGGCCGTCTGGAAGATAGTCGACGGAAAGCTCTATCTGAACTGCCGCCAGGAGATTATGAAAAAGTGGGAGCAGGATATACCAGGCTATATTGAGAAGGCAAACAGAAACTGGCCTGGAATATTGGATTAAAATCATACGGGCCGGTGTTTCTGAAAATACTCAAGGATATTTCCTCAGGTTCTGGTTAAAATATGCCTGACTTTTCAAGCCCCCTAAATTATATTTACCTCTGTTTCTAACGTATCATCCGTTTTAAAGCCGTTTTCAGGTCTATTTAGTATAACCTTGGCTATTAATTCCACTGCAGAAAAACAAGTGCAAATTCTTACTGTTCTCGAGGTTTTTTTAGACAGCTGGTAGGGTTCGTCTTATACTTGAAATAGAGGCATTAAGCCATAAAATCAGCTTTATTTATCAGCCTTATGTTTGCCAGTATTAAGCTTAATCCAATTTAACAACCTTAATGGAGGTACCCAATGGCTCAGATGAAACCCGGAGACAAGGCACCGGCTTTTACGGCCCCGGACCAAAACGGAAATCCAGTTAAATTAAGTGAATTCCAGGGCCGTAGGCTTTTTGTCTATTTTTATCCCAAAGCCAACACCTCGGGGTGAACCGACCAGGCCACGGCAGTGCGGGACGCACTGCCCGATCTTGAGAGGATGGGGGTGATGGCGCTTGGAATCAGTCCGGATCCGCCTGAGGTTCAAAAAAAGTTCGATCAGAAATTCAGTCTTGGATTTCCCCTGCTCAGCGACGCTGATCACAAAATCGCAACTGCATACGGCGTCTGGGGAGAAAAAAAGATGTATGGCAAAAGCTTTATGGGGATTACACGGTCGGCTTTTTTAATTGATGTGGAAGGCAATATTTCAGCGTCCTAGTATAAAATCAGTCCGAAAAATACTGTTCCTGAATTGATGAAGGCCCTGGGTTAAAGCCCTTGCAAAGGGCCGGGCTTAGTACATTGGTTATGCAGCCAGTTGAAGAGCGCTAGTACAAGCTCTACGGCCAATAGTCGGTCCTATCATAATTTCATCTTTAAATTTGACAACCGGTGCCCACAGGTTCATACTCATCGGTGTGTGGTGCTTCGAAGTACTCTTTCAGCACAAATCCAAAAAAAGGAATTTCTTGTCAGCTCATATTATAGAAGGTTTCTCCGTTCAGCAATTCATGCCTCAGTTTGCTGTTAAAACTCCCATTATAACCGTTTCCCACGGACTGTCTGTCTTAATAAAAGCCGTTTTGGCCCCAATTTGTCTCAGCCATTCATGAACCACATTTGTTGTTAAATCCGATAGATCTGCCTTCTCATGTGACTTTCAAGTATTAATTAGTTGGCTCCGAAATCTGTCAACTCAAACAACAATGGGTTAGCACCAGTGACCGTTAGATCCAGCCAATAGGTAGCACCAAGGTCCAAACAAGGTATATGAAGCTTATTTGTGAAAAGATCGTAAGTTGCACATCCACCAACCGTGCCACTGGAGCTAGCAGCAAGGCCGGCATTATATCCAGCTTGATAGGCTGCATCAATATCAGCTTGAGTGAAACAGTCGCTACCGCAAGGCCCTAGTTGGAATAGTACTTGAATTTCTGAAGCACTGAGTGTCCGTCTATAGATCCTTATATCATCCATTTTGCCTATGTAATCTCCACCATTCCAAGTTCCCCCAATTTTCCAGCCTGAATTTGCTCCTCCATTACCTAAGCCTATACTGCCATCAGGAATGGAAAGAGAGGAATCGAATTGTCCATCTACATAGATTTCCATAACGTCGCTATCTAAATTCCAGTTTGCCGCTACAAAGTGCCATTGGTTGAGTGAATATGACTGTCTTGTTTTGAAATTCGGATGATGGTCGCCTGGCTGAATTACAGCCTGCATCATGATTTTGTTATCGCTTGCATCCCATGACAAATGCCATTCGCCCCCTGAAGACATGTAGTTATTGCAATGAAATTTGAGGGACGTCCTTGACTAGCTTGAATAAGTCTGATAATAGTCTAAGCAAATATCTGATTGGCAGGAGGTGATATGCCGAGACAGG
>JAGYNZ010000036.1 GCA_018399745.1 Deltaproteobacteria bacterium
TTTTTCTTCAACAGACCCCCATGTAAAAGAGGCATATTTTTATAAAAGGCTTGGCAACAAGATGGTCCAGTGCAACACATGCCCCCATGAATGTGTCATTTCACCGGGCAACCGCGGAAAGTGTCGCACAAAAGTCAATATCGGGGGAAAACTCTTTTCCATCTCCTATGGTAATCCGTGCGTGGTACATGTTGATCCGGTTGAGAAAAAGCCGCTTTTGCATTTCTACCCTGGAAGCAATGCATTCTCTCTCGCAGTAGCCGGATGCAATTTTTGCTGTCTGAATTGCCAGAACTGGGAAATATCTCAGACCAGCCCGGACAAGACCCGAAATTACAATCTGCCTCCTGACGAGGTTATCCAGAAGGCCTTGCAATACAAGTGCAGGGGCATTGCATATACATATTCCGAGGCCACGACCTTTTATGAATATATGGTCGATATTTCGACAAGGGCAAAAGATGCCGCAATAAAGAACATCTGGGTGAGTGCGGCATATATTAAACAGCCCGCCCTGAACAGGCTGTGCGATGTGATCGATGCAGCCAGTGTCAACCTGAAAAGTTTTTCAGACAAGATATATCAGGATCTGAACGGCGGGCACCTTGAGCCTGTCCTTGAGACCTTCAAGACCCTGCACAGGCGAGGCGTTTGGATGGAGATAGTCAACCTGGTAATTCCGACGTATACAGATAACATGGAAATGATAAAAAAGATGTGTGGTTGGATTGTAGACAATCTCGGGCCTGAATATCCTCTTCATTTTTCACGATTTTTCCCCCAGTATAAGCTTGTCCATCTGCCCCCTACACCTGTAGAGGTCTTGGAACAGGCCAAGAATGTGGCGTTGAAGCAGGGACTGAATTACGTTTATATTGGTAATGTGCCTGGTGGATGTGACAAGACGGTTTGCCCTGGTTGTAATCGTGCGGTGATCCAAAGAAGGGGTTACGCCCTGCTGGAAAACCATGTGGAACATGGAAAATGCAAATTCTGTGGAACCGCAATCAGTGGGCGATGGGATTGACGAAAATGATCAGAACCTCAATTATGGTCCTTGTCGTGGCATTGTTTTGTGTTTGGACAATGGAGTGTTCGTGCGCCGCTTCCGACGAAGCAGGTCATACAGTGCGTCCAGCGGCGGTCGCTGGCCGCTTTTATCCCGATGATACTGAAGATCTTCATAAGACAGTCAGGACCCTTTTAAGAGATGCCTCTGGTGTTGACGTTAAGGAAACTATACGGGGGCTGGTCTCTCCTCATGCCGGATATATTTATTCAGGTATTGTCGCGGCCGCCGGATACAGACAGATATCCCCATCTATCAGGACAGTAATATTAATTGGACCTAGCCATCGATTTCCTTTAAAGGGGCCGTCTATAGATTTAGTGTCAGCCTATCAAACCCCCCTGGGGGACGTCAGTCTGTCACAACTTGCTTTTAAGCTCTGCAAACTGCCTGTTTTCGAGTCTGCCCCCGAAGCTCATAAGATGGAGCATTCTCTTGAGGTTCAGCTCCCTTTTCTACAGGTTATGCTGAAAGATTTTGAAATTGTGCCTATACTGATAAACAGCGGAGATCCCCGCGCCCTTGCCTCAGTGATTGCTCCATATATTGATAATAATGCCCTGGTAGTGGCCAGTACGGACCTTTCTCATTACTACTCTTATGAAAAAGCGGTTTCCCTAGACAGGATCTGCATCAGCGCCATGACCAATGCAGAGTTTTCCCGTATGCCGCTGTGTGAGGCATGCGGTAAACAGGCAGTTATGACTTTAATGCATATTGCAGAATTAAAGAACTGGAATGCAAAATTGATCGATTATAAAAATTCTGGTGATACTGCAGGAGGCAAGGATAATGTTGTGGGGTACGCTAGTATTGCCTTTGTGGACAGAGAAGAGAGGTTACAAAGTATGAAATCGTCCCTATCTGATCAGGATAAAAAGGCCCTTCTGAGGCTTGCCCGCTCTGCCATTGAGGCAAGGCTTTTAGATGGCGTAAACGTGGAAAGGCCAGAGCCGTCTCACATTCTCAATGAAGACAGAGGTTGCTTTGTTACGTTACATAAATACGGGCAACTTCGGGGGTGTATAGGAACCATAGAGCCTGTATGTTCTCTTGTTAAATGCGTGGAAAAAAACGCTCAAAATGCAGCTTTCAAAGATCCAAGGTTTCTCGGTTTGACTGCGAATGAGCTGCCCGAGATAGACATTGAGTTGAGTGTGCTTTCCGTGCCGGAGAGACTGAATTACAAGAACGGAGAGGAACTAAAACGCCAGCTTCGACCTCATGTCCATGGAGTGATTATGTCTCGTGGAATACACAGCTCAACCTTTCTTCCTCAAGTCTGGGAGCAATTACCGGACAAGGAACAGTTCCTTGAGAATCTATGCGTCAAGGGCGGCATGCAAGCAACTGCATGGAAGGACCCGGCAACCAACATCCTGGTATATCAAGCCGAGGTGTTTGGCGAAAAGGATTTTAAATAATTATATCATTTACGCCTTGGGTGGTAGAGATATAAAGAAATTTTACTTATAAATCTTCATATGACAGCTGCCGGTGACAAGGAATGGAAGAAAAAATTAAAATACCATAATATCAATCAGTTGTAAGCTCAACAAGATGATAAATTGAGATCTTTTTCGAATCTGTCTGTCTTACGGGCCGGCCTTTCTTCTGTTTCTTAGACGGCGTCTATCTTTCTTAATGGAAAGATAGACAAATATACCGTCTCTTACACTTTCACGGCGATCTTGACGATTTTTTCGTCGTTCCCTTTTCAGCTTCCGCCTGGCATAAATACCCTCTTCCCCCTTTGAAGAGTCCAGGTTGGCTGGATTTGAACCTTTAACTACGATATCCATAGAAAAATCCTTCATGCGTCTGTATTTTTTAATCGGCATTATGGGCAAAATACTTTAGTTGAAAGTAACTATTCAGATATCTGGTTGTCACAGCATCCACTAGTTTTCTGGTGAATTTTAATATGTTCTACCGATCTGCCGAGAAATATGATAACCTTTTTATTCCGGCCGCTTTTATATGCTGAATTAATGCTGTATTTTGGTCAACTACCACCGCCATAGGCGTTGGTTTTGACAGATAAAATAAAAATTTTATAATGACGATTCTTTAATGAAACGCTATATGGAGTAAGCAAAAGGGGAATAAGTGTGCTAAAAGTTTCCATAGATAAACTTGATCCCGGAATGAAACTCGCGAAGCCTGTGATCAAAGGTAACATGATTTTGGTCAACAAGGATATAGAACTAACAGAGACGTTAATAAAGAAGATACAGAATATAGGAATTAGTTGTGTCTATATTGATGCCCCAACTAAGCAGAGTATATCGAAAGAAGAGGCACTGCAGCAGCTGGACTGGAGATTTAAAAAAGTGGAAGACAAGCCCTATATGAATATGTTAAAAAGGCTGGTAAGTGAACACATAGAGGGCTTGTATGATTGACATAGAAATAAAAGATTTCCGCAGGAGAGTTGAAAATATCAACAGTCTCCCAACCATACCAAATAACCTGAAGCAGATTTCAAAAATCATAGAGGATCCCTTAATATCCTTGAGAGAAATTGGTGATTTTATATCTAATGACCCTGCACTGACTACTAAAATTCTCAAGATGGTTAATTCGGCGTTCTATGGGTTTCCAGGCAGGATATCTTCTGCATCTTTTGCAACGGTACTCCTGGGTTTGAATGTTATAAAGGGTCTCCTTGTCGGATTTTCTGTATTCGAGGTTATGCAGAATACGATGTTGGGTCTCTGGGAACACTCTCTCGGGTGTGCCATCACAGCGAGGTCGATTGCCAAGAGGAGGGGAATTAAGGACTATGATGATGTTTATGTCGCAGGGTTACTCCATGACATAGGGAAAATCATTTTATTCCTCGAGTATCCTAATGAATATAAAGAGACAATGAACAAAGCCAAACTCAATAATTTTACGATAGTTGAGGCGGAAGGGGATCAGTTTGTTGCTGATCATGCGGAGGTAGGTGCCTGGTTAGCCGAAAAATGGCTCTTCCCTCGCAACTTGATAGAGGTCATAAAATATCATCATATTCCACAAGTCTCAAAAAATGCATCTATCGAGACCGCAATTGTCCATTCAGCCGATGTTTTTATGAGGGCAAAAGGCGTGGGTTTTGCCGGCGATCCCTTTGTGCCCGAGTTAGATCCGGTAGCGTTCGAGATGCTTAAATTGAGTGAAACAGACATAAAAGAGATACTGGAAGAAATGGAGGATTTCATGGTGTCAGGCAAAGAACTGCCTCAGTAATTATTAATTATTTCCATTCAAAAAAACCGATCTGCGACGTTGCTTTGATTCCCAGGTTTGCCGGCCCCTTGCGCGCGGGCAGGTCATTGCTAGATGAGGATAGATATTTTTTATTCCGACAATTATGGCATTTGTATCGCGAGTTTTTGATCGGAGTCAGGTTTGGCGATTTTTGCGCTATAATTAATATATTTATGCATACCATTGCAGTTGTTTCTCAATATATTGTTTTAACAAATATCATAGAGGGCGTCCTAAAAAATTTTTATAAGACGCTCTTTTTCAGCAAGATAGAGCCTGCCCTGGATTATATATATAATTCTATGGCAGATCTAATGATTGTGGCTATTAATATGGACGATTCTTTTTCCATAAAGGTACTCAATGATCTAAAGCAAGACCCCATTTTTAATCGATTGCCTGTTCTTGCTGTTTTGCCCGATCAAACTGATATATCCAATTGGGACCCCTCGTTTGCTGAAGATTATATCTGGGAAACCGACCTTGAAAGAGAACTGCTTGCAAGGGTTAATTTATGTATCCTCAGATCGAACAGGATTGTCGAGATCAATTCTTTAACAAGGCTTCCGGGAAGTATTACAATAAACAGGCAGGTACAGGATAGGCTTGATAAAGGCGAGGATTTTGCTTTTGCATATGCCGATCTTGACTATTTCAAACCCTTCAATGACTATTACGGCTTCACCCGTGGAGACGAAGTTATAAAGATGACCGGTCGCCTTATCCTGAACATCGTAAAAAATAAGCAGCACAATAATAGTTTTATCGGACATATAGGGGGCGACGATTTTATATTTATAATGGATTCAGATTTTATAGAAGAGACATGTCAGGAAATAATAGATGCCTTTGATAGAATTATAATATCCACCCTCTATAACCCCGAAGACAGGATAAAGGGCTGTATAAAATCCATTGATAGACAATACCGAGTAAGGACATTTCCCGTAATGACTATTTCAATAGGGATTACATGCAACAAAACCGGGATGTTCTCACACTATAGCGAAATTACTGAACGGGCATCTGAGATGAAAAAATACGCAAAACAGTTCAAGGGCAGTTGCTATCGATTGGATAAAAGAAAAATTTCTTTTCACAGTAATCAGGATTTACAATGAAACCGTATCCTGAAAACAGATTATTTTACGTCTTGTTCTGTTTTTTGCGCCTTCTGCATAATCATAGATTACGAAAAGGGTTGGAAATCTTATCACAAAGACTTGCTTAAGCCGGTACTTGGTCAAAAATTTTTTCTATTTTTTCGGAGAGTTGATCAATGGTGAATGGCTTTTGGATAAAACCATTGCGGCCACCATCCAAAATTTTAGATGCCTCCTTATCTACACTGTAACCACTTGAAAGAAGAAACCTTATGTCGGGATTAATCTCTTTTATCCTGTAATAAGTCTCTGCGCCCCCCATACTTGGCATAACCATATCCAGAATGACGATCTGTATCTGCTCCTTATTTTGTCGATAGACCTCTATCCCTTTTTCTCCACTTCTGGCAGTGAGTACATTATAACCAAGTATACCTAGAATCTCTCTGCCAACTTCGACAATCATGTGTTCGTCATCTATCAGAAGGACAGTACGAGAGTCTTTGTTGACTTTAACCAATTCTAGTCCGTTTATACTTTTCTTTTCAGAGGCGGGTAAATAAATAGAAAATGTGCTGCCCTCGTTTTCCTTGCTATCAACAGTTATAAAACCCTCATGATTTTTAATGATTCCATAAACACAGGCAAGTCCTAAACCTGTACCCTTGCCTATGTCCTTAGTGGTAAAAAATGGATCAAAAATCCTCTGTTGGGTTGCCTCATTCATACCAATACCTGTATCAATTACGGAAATTTTTACATATTTGCCGGGCGGCACATTATAGTGATGGCCAGAATCCTCATCAATTATCAGGTTTTCTGTGCGAATATACAGATCTCCGCCCTTGGGCATTGCCTGTGAAGCATTGATATAAAGGTTGAGCAGGACCAGCTCCATCTGTTTTTGATCGACTTCCACGGTCCAAAGATTTTCTTCATGTTTGTTATGAATTTTAATCTGTTTCTGAGTAAGGCCGAACATGCGGTTTTGATTCTGTATAACTTTGTTCAAATCAGTGGGTTTTATTTCGTATTTGCCTCCTCTGGCAAACCCTAAAAGTTGTTTGGTAAGATTGGCCCCTCTTTGAATGTATGTTTCGATGTCTTTTAGCTTCTGAAAGTTGGAATTACCGGAATCCATATCTAAGAGCATTAAGGATACGTTCCCCTGGATAGCCATGAGCAGATTGTTAAAGTCATGGGCAATACCTCCTGACAAAGTACCGAGAGATTCCATCCTTTGGGCATCTTGCAACTGAGCTTCAAGGCGTTTCCTGTCAGTTATATCTCTCAAGACACCATAGGCCCCGAGATATTTGGGGTTTTCTGCGGTTGGTTTATCATACATACCGGTGGATTTTAACTCCATTGTCAAATATTGGACACCACAAAGATCAGGACGATTATTGTCTTTACAGACCTTTATTCTCAGTTCACCGCGGGAGACACGTTCGGCAGTCCTTCTCTCATTAAAAAAGAAACGGGCCTTTTCCAGATCCCTTTGATAAACAAGGGTAGTGTAGTGTTTTCCGATAAGTTGTTCGGCCTTGATCCCTGTTAAGTGTTCAACCACAACACTGATAAAGGTAAAATTACCCTTCTTGTCCAGAGTATAAATAATGTCAGGGGAATTTTGAATCAGGTACCGGTAACGTTTCTCTGACTGTTGCAGTTTTCTATTAATATAGCGGTTTTCGCAGGTCAAAACCTTTTGTTTTATGGCGTTTTTACCTTTTGTGAGTAACTCTTCAGATTCAAAGGGTTTCCTAATGTAATCATAAGCCCCTTTTCTGAGCGCCCTTAATGTCGATTCCATGGATACATGTCCTGTTATGATGATGACCATGGTGTCGGGATAATTCTGATTTATGCAGTCCATGACCTGAAAACCGTCCATGTCCGGTAACACTATGTCCAGAAAGACAAGATCAAACGCGTTTTCTGCCAGACATTTTATGGCTTCATGCCCGTTATTGCTCGTATGTACTTCATAGCCATTATTACTTAACAATAGTTTCAAACTATCACACATGCGGGGTTCATCATCAACGACCAAGATTCTGGATGTGGACAACATGCTTTATCTCCTCTGTAAAATCTGATTCCACTGAAAGCCCCTATTAGCTGGATTGTTAAAAAAATTTTCGTGATTGCGACATATAGCCAGGTGTTAAATTATTACAAAAAATCACGTTTTTTATCTGGAGCTTTTCCCCGAGTACAATCCATTTTGAAGTGAAATTACACTTTCTGTTCTGTTACCATGGGTAGTCGTATTTTAAAACTGGTGCCTTTCCCCTCCTCGCTTTCATAAGCCAAAGTCCCATTAAGTGATTTTATGATTTCATAAACAATGGATAGGCCTAATCCGAAGTGTCCATGTCCCTTTGAGGTTACGAAGGGCTCGAAAAGTCGAGGCTTAATTTTATCGGAAATACCGGGTCCCTCGTCGGTGATCGTGATCTGCACATATCCGAGGTATTTTCTGTGTTCAGACCCCAACTCGTCTTCAAAATAACTTGGAATATGTCGGGTTTTGATATAAAGATTTCCTCCCTTAGGCATAACTTCAACGGCATTCTTGACGAGATTTATAAAGACCTGTTTTAGACTATCTCTTTCCGTTATGATCATCGGTAGTTCATCTTCGAGATCCATGTGTAACTTAATATTGGAATGCTGTGACAAAAATTCTGTCATAATTCTCATAAGATCTGACAGTAATCCGTTAATATCCACTGGTACAAAGTTGCAGACTCTTTTTTCGGAAAACGTAGTCAAGGACCGGAGTATCATGGTGATACGATCAATTTCTTCATTGAGGCACTCAATCTCTTCTTGGGCTGGATCCTGTGCAGACAACTTCATTCCGAGAATTTTGAGATAATTTTTCATGATACTCAGGGGATTATTTACTTCATGGACCACTTTCCGGGCCATGTATAATGATGCAGCTAACCGTTCAGATTGAATTCTGTTAAGCTGATTCCGTCTCACTTGATCCACATGTAAGGCGAGGGCTACGTTATTGCTAAACATGTTCAAGAGCATGGAGTGCTTTGAAAGGTGAGAAAATTCAATCTGATCCAGTCCAAGGACAATGACACCTACATATTCACCATGTGCGAGCATGGGAATGCATAGAATGCCCTCTTTATTGACAAATCGAATGATTTGTTCGTCTATAATAATTGGTTTGGCATCTGCAAACCCGGTAAATGATTCGAGAGGCTTACCTTGAGTGAGGCAGCTCGTTAATAAGCTTTTATCCGCTTCCATGGGAATGATAATGTTATCATTTATGAAAGAGCTATTTTTTTCTTCGGTGGTTTTGCAGATAAGACCCTTTTTCTCATTGTCATAGAGGAAGAAAAAGACGGATTTTATATCAAACAGGACCTTTAGGCCCTGGTAAGCTGCTCTTACGATCGTATCTTCATCACTTGCCTGAAGGAGATTTTGAAGTGTTCCGGTTAAGAGGGAGAATTCCCGGACTTCACGTGCCAAATCTTCGTGTCCCCCCTGGTCTTTTTCAGAAAGGATAGCTTCAGGGGACTTTGGCGACTCAATTTCTATGCCCAATAACTGGGCCACATTTTTCAATTCTCCTTCGGCCGAAGATAACAACTCTTCAAGTTGGGATCTGCTGAATCCAAAGAGCTCTCCTGTAATATTATAGTCTTTATCCTGTTGCTCAACATGGGATAGGGCATTGGCTACATATACAATCTGTACCAGTGGGAGGGCGTTTAATATCCTCTCTTTGGGTTCGTGATGATACAGTAATGAATCTGCCATAAAGGATTGAAGGTTCCATCGCCGAATCAGCCAGGCCCCAACTTCGCTATGAGTAGCACCAAGTTGCTTGTCTTCCGCAAAAAGAAGATCGTTCTGACCCTTGCAGGTCTTAAGGATTTCTCTATACTTTTCTGGAAAATTGACCCAGAAAACCAATTTTCCAATATCATGTAAAAGCCCGGACAAAAATGCTTCATCAGGACGGATATAATGGGTTTTCTCCGCGATAAACTTTGCCACCATGGCACATTTCAAAGAGTGCCACCAGAAAAACTTCAGGTTAAAGACAGAGTTTCCCCTGGTCTGATTAAAGACCTCATATACTGATGTGCATATAGCAATATTTTTTATGGCATTAGTACCAACGAGTACTACGGCCCGATGCATACTATCAATTCTATTAGGCAATCCGAAATGGGCCGAGTTGACCAGGTTCAAAATTTTGCCGCTTAGTGACGGATCATGTTCAATAATCCTGGAGACCTCTTTGAGGTTTCCCCCATCTTGTTCACATGCGTTAATCAGTTTTAGAAGAATAGCTGGGAGAGTAGGCAGATGCCTTTGTGTTTCTATCTGTCTAAATAAGGATTCTCGTGTTTCCATTCATTTGGACCCTCCCCATCTATTTTTTTTATTAGAAGCCAAATCTATAGGCAGAATCATGTTTTGTACCCCGTGTTCTGAAAGAATAAACTGCCCGCCCGTTGGAGAAATAAGCATAGATGATATGTATAATTACCTGTTGATTATTTACATTGAGACTCAATTTTCTTTATAGTGCTATTGCCGAAGATGTTTACCACTGTCAGTCAACTTAACGGCTGCTTGTTATATATTCTTTAAACCCAAATTATTCAGCACCAAGTCAACAGGTACTGCGGTGACAAGTATTGTTAAGAGTTGATTGTGATTGCCGTACATACACCTTCCACTGAATATTATATCCAGACGTCTCTTGAACCAGTGAAACCAGCGGTCCATTCAGTTTTAATGGCGAGGAAAATGCTCTCTCTCGCTGCATTATCCCCGCAGTCACCCCCCTATGGTTCAAACAATGCCGTAATATTCTAATAGCTTTTGATTTTTGCTGGCGAAATATTGACTACCGCGCTCAGAGCTATAGGTCAACCCTTTATGGCCTTTGAGACCAATAAGCCATTGGTGTTGCTTTAGGAGTCCTGATGGCACTGAGACAGATTGCCTGTAGCAAGAGACCACGCTAGGTAAGTTGCGTGTCTATAAGTACAGTCAGATGCAGCCATATTTCCGGTGTCCGTGAACAGGCCATATCGGCCAGATCATCTTGAGCTTGTGGCGGAATCCAGGCTAGCGTGCGGCTTTGTGATACGTTATAGTCTTGTTTGGTTATCGGTTTATTAATAGCGTCAACTTTGGATTGTTTCGTATAGGTCTGGCGTTTTTTGGGCTAAGCGATACATCCTTAAAGTTTGTTCCCATATGACGCCTTTCAAAGTATTCGCTGCAGATATGCCACCTCAAATATTCAGGGCATATGGAGATGAGACAGCCTCCTCCAATCGCATGGCCCATTCAAGCACGGCCTTTTGAAGATGCATTTTGTTTTCTGCCTGATCCCACACCACTGAACGAGGCCCTTCCAGCACATCCTCGCTTATTTCTTCTCCTCTGTGGGCCGGGAGGCAGTGAAGGACAATGGCATCGGTTTTGGCCCTGCCAAGAAGTGCCTCATTGATCTGATAAGGGGCAAATATCTCCCTGCGTTTTGCGGCCTCTTTTTCATGACCCATACTGGCCCACACGTCTGTGTTTATGACGTCTGAATTTTCTACTGCCTCTTGGGGATCAGTCGTGAGCATGATAGGTGCCCCGGACTCAGCTTGGGCACTGCTCAAGATCTCTTTATCAGGCTGGTATCCTTCGGGACAGGCCAAAGCCAAGGCAAAACCAAGCCTGCTTGCAGCTTGAATCCATGAATGGGCCACATTATTTCCATCCCCCACCCAGGCGACCTTCATGTCTCGCATCTTCTTTTCTTTATGCTCCATAACAGTCATGATGTCAGACAGGATCTGACATGGATGATGCTGGTCCGTAAGTCCGTTGATAACAGGGATATTCGACCATCTGGCAAGTTCATCAACTATCCTTTGGCCAAAGGTGCGGATCACGAGACAGTCCAAATAGCGGGAGAGAACTTTAGCGGTATCCTTAAGGGGCTCTCCCCTTTTTAGCTGAAGGTCAGTGGAAGACAGAAAAGTAACGTTGCCGCCAAGTTGTAACATTGCGGCTTCAAAGGAAACACGGGTCCTGGTGGACGGCTTTTCAAAAAGCAATCCCATGATCTTACCCATTGCAGGTCTGTAGGGTTGGCCTGATTTGTGAAATTTTTTAAGCTTTAAGGCCCGGCTGATAAGAATGAGGATTTCATCAGAGGTCAGATCTGAGACAGTGAGATAATGCCTGGGATTTGGTGACTTATTCATATGCTGCTCTCGATCGCAACCAGCATGGCGTCAATTTCCGCTTTGGTAACAATCAGAGGCGGTACCAAACGGAGTATCTTTTCCTGACTCAGCAGCACCAGGAAACCCTTCTCAATGAGCTTGCCTGCCAATTCAGGCACAGGATTCCTGAATTCAACGGCCTGAATAAGTCCTCTGCCTCGCACTTCAAGGATTGCTTCTGAATGTCTGGCGGCCAGTGATTCAAGACCAGCTTTCAGGTATGTACCTTTTTCCTTTACCGTGTCCAGAAAACCTGGTGACGTCAGGATTTCAATAACCACCTTTGCTGCGGCACAGGCCACCGGGTTTCCACCAAAAGTTGAGGCGTGGCTACCGGGCGGAAGGTGAGACATCACATCATTTTTTGCCAGCATAACGCCTATGGGGAAACCGTTCCCCAATGCCTTTGCAAGGCACATTGCATCAGGTACCACCGGGGTTTGCTCATAGGCAAAGAGGGTCCCGGTTCTTCCCATTCCTGTCTGAACTTCATCAAATATCAGCAGGGCACCCAGTTGATCACAGATTTCCCTGGCTGCGCGCAGGAATTCGTTACTGACCGGTCGTACCCCTCCTTCTCCCTGGATTGGCTCGATCAGGACCGCGGCTGTCCTGGTACCGGCGGCCAGCTTGAGGGCATTTATACTATTGAGCGGGACGTGAATAAAGCCCGATGGCATGGGCTCAAAGCCTTGCTGAAATACAGGTTGCCCTGTGGCAGCTATCGTTGCCAGGGTACGGCCATGGAATGAGCCCTCCAGACAAATAACCTCATAACAGTCAGGACCTCGATTTTGGTGGCCGTAGCGACGGGCAAGCTTAAGTGCCCCTTCTATGGATTCAGCTCCTGAATTACAGAAAAACGCCCTGTCCGCAAACGAGTTTTCCGCCAGCAGATGAGCTACTTCCAACTGAGGTATGGTCCAGTAGAGATTTGAAACATGGACCAGGGTTCGGGCCTGCTGAGCTATTGCCTCGGTGACTGCCGGATGGCAATGTCCCAGGCTACAGACAGCAATCCCGGCGGCAAAGTCAAGATATTCTTTACCATTTTTATCCCATACTTTGCAGCCTTTACCACGAACAAGAGTTATGGGGAAACGGCTGTATGTATTTGCAACAGAGGATTCGTGGAATTGAGCGGTTCGCGTCTGTCTTTTTGGGCCTGTGGCCCAATCTTCAGTAATATGGCTTTTTAGCGGCTCTGCTGCTGTCATTGGATTATCTCCGTTCCAATCCCGGTATCTGTAAACAGTTCCAATAAGATGGCGTGTTCTTTTCTTCCATCGATTATGTGGGTTTTAGCAACTCCACTGGCAAGGGCCTTAAGGCATGACTTTAATTTTGGGACCATGCCGCCGGTTGCGATACCATCCTCCAATGCCTTTCTCACCTCATTCGCTGTCATTGATGGAATTAGCTCATCCTTTGAACTCATTACCCCGGGGACATCTGTTAAAAGTATGAGCTTTTCCGCTTTAAGTTCACCCGCTATGGACCCGGCAACAAGATCGGCGTTTATGTTGTATGCCTGTCCCCCGGGCCCGACACCAACCGGGGCTATAACAGGTATGAACCCTGAACTTTCAAGGGTCTTAAGTATCCCCGTATTTATACTTGAAACCTTTCCAACCCTTCCAATATCAATAATTTCAGGAGGACGTTCATCTCCGGTATATTTGTAAATTTGCATGGGATCTGCGTGTATGAGATCTCCATCTCTCCCTGACAGACCTACTGCCCGCCCTTGATAGCTATTAATAAGCCCTACTATTTCTTTGTTCACAGTACCAACCAATACCATCTCTACGACACTCATAGTCTCATCATCAGTAATCCGCTGGCCTTCCACAAATGCAGGTTTGATACCCATTCTCTCCATTATTTGATTTATCTGGGGCCCGCCTCCATGGACAATGACCGTATTGATCCCCACATACTTCATCAGGATGATGTCCAGCACAAACTGTTCCTTGAGTGATTTTTCAGCCATCGCGTGGCCGCCGTACTTTATGACAATAGTCTTTTGGGCAAACTTTCGAATATAGGGAAGTGCCTCAATAAGAGTCTGCGCCCTTGATAGGTTGTCCATAAATTATCCAGCCAGACAGTTAAAGGTTTATAGGATAAATCTGCTCAAGTCATCGTCCTTGGCTATATGCTTCAATCTTTCCTGTACATATTCCGCCGTGATCATAATTTGCTGAGGCGCAACATCAGGGGCCTCAAAGGAGATTTCCTCAACCAGTTTTTCCATTACTGTATGGAGTCTTCTGGCCCCTATATTTTCCATGTGTTCGTTTACTTCAAAAGAAATCTTGGCTAGCTCTTCAATTGCTTCTTCGTCAAATATCAGCTCTATATTTTCTGTGTCCAGCAGAGCCTTATATTGAGTGACAAGGGCATTTTCCGGTTCTGTAAGTATCCTTACAAAGTCTTTTTGAGTCAATGGATTTAGCTCAACCCTTATTGGAAACCTCCCCTGAAGTTCAGGCAGTAAATCAGAGGGTTTTGAGACGTGGAAAGCACCGCTTGCAATGAATAGTATGTGATCCGTCACGACAATACCATACTTAGTATGGACCGAAGTGCCTTCCACTATAGGCAGGAGGTCCCGTTGGACCCCCTCCCTTGACACGTCAGGCCCCCCGGCTCCGCTCCCTTTGGCAGCTACTTTATCAATCTCGTCTAAGAATATGATACCTGACTGCTCAACACGGGCAATGGCTTTTTTAACAACCTTGTCCATATCTATTAATTTTCCCGCTGCCTCTTGTTCAAGGATTTTTTTTGCTTCAGAGACCTTCACATGACGACGTTTCCTCTTGTTAGGTATGATGTTGGATAGCATGTCCTGGATGCTGCTCTGCATCTCTTCCATGCCCGCGGCAGCAAAAATTTCAATCATTGGTGAAGAGGGCCTCTGTGCAACTTCCAGCTCCACGAAACGATCATCCAGTTTTCCTGTTTTCAACATCTGACGGAAGCGTTCCCTGGTAGATGTTTCTGCCTGTTCATGCTCGCTCTTCAGGCTTGGTAACAAGATGTCCAGGAGCTTGTCTTCTGCAATATCTTGGGCCCTTGCCTCCACCTTTTCCTTCTCTTCGTATTTTACCATATCTACCGCAAGGTGAGTGAGGTCCCTGATCATAGACTCGACGTCACGACCCACATATCCGACTTCGGTGAATTTGCTGGCCTCAATCTTTAGAAAAGGAGATTTTGCCAGTCTCGCTAGTCGCCTTGCGATCTCAGTTTTGCCCACTCCTGTGGGCCCAATCATAATGATGTTTTTAGGTGCGATTTCATCCCTTAGAGGCTCGGGGACCTGCTGTCTTCTCCATCGATTCCGAAGCGCTATGGCCACTGAACGCTTGGCCTGGGACTGCCCAATAATGTATTTGTCCAGCTCAGTTTCTATCTCTCTCGGTGTTAAAGGTTTTATTACTGCAAGTTCCACTGTATTTATTATTCCTCCTGAGATTCCAGACTTTCAACTATTATATTTTCGTTAGTGTAAATACAAATGCAGGATGCAATATTCAGGGATGCCCGGGCTATCTCTTTGGCTGAAAGATTGCTGTGGGCCACAAGGGCCTTTGCTGCAGAAAGGGCGTAAGGACCTCCTGAACCTATAGCCAATATGTCATCATCAGGTTCAATGACGTCCCCTGAGCCTGAGATGAGGAGAGAATTCTTTTCATCGACCGCAATCAACAGGGCTTCAAGTCGCCTTAAAATTTTGTCTGTGCGCCAATCTTTGGCAAGCTCAACCGCTGCGCGCACCAAATTACCCTTGTATTGATCAAGCTTCTGCTCAAGTTTTTCAAACAGTGTAAAGGCATCTGCAGTCGCACCTGAAAAGCCGGTAAGGACCTTTCCATTATGAAGTCTTCTTATCTTCCGCGCATTGTGCTTGATAACCGTATTTCCAAGTGTAACTTGTCCGTCGCCTGCAAGAACTACCTCGCCTTTATAACGAATAGCCAAGACAGTAGTACTATAAATATTGTCCTTTGTTTTGTTATCCACTTGATTATTATACACTTTTTACTCCATCTACCTGATTACTCTGAAAAAACCAGGCGGAGGCCGTTGCTTCAATTTTTCAGCGTGCATGTAATGCACGCAGACAGGTTACTGCAACGCGCGACAGTTGGGCAGTATTCCCGGGAATTTTCGTGCCTTGGATCTCAGGACTTTTGCAGAGTAATCATTCACTTTTTTTGTTTTTTCGACTTTGTCTCTTTTGCCCTGGGGTGGGCCTTGTCATATACTTCGGCCAAATGACTTAGATCCAGATGCGTATAGATCTGCGTAGTAGCAAGACTCACATGACCCAGCATTTCCTGAATCGTTCTCAGGTCTGCACCGGATTCAAGTAAGTGGGTTGCCATGGAGTGACGAAACGTATGCGGAGTTACAGGAGAATTCAGCCCTGCCTCTAACCTTCTTCTGGCAACTAATCGTTCTACACTTCTCGGGCTTAACCTAGTGCCCATTCGATTAATAAAAAACGCCTTTTCATCTTTGTAATGCAGCCTTTCCAGTAATGCATGCCTAAAAGGTAAATAGGCGTTCAATGCTTCAGCTGCTTTGCTCCCAAAGGGAATTATCCGCTCTTTGTTGCCCTTGCCCCTTACACGCACCATTTCAGGTGAAAGGGAAACACTTGAAACATCCAGACCTGAAAGTTCGCCAACCCTTATCCCAGAGCTGTACAGTAACTCAAGGATGGCCCGGTTTCGTAGATTCTGAAACCCATTATCCCCGCCGGTTTCCAGCATAGAAAAGGCCTCATCTACAGAGAGATAGGCAGGGAGCGGCTTTTTTGTTTGCGGTGCCCTAATACCATCAGCGGGGCTTTTTTTAACTATCCCCTGCCTGAGCAGGAAACGGAAAAAGCTCCGAATCGAAGCGAGTTTGCGGGCCACGGTGCTTCTGCTTGCTCCCCTTTTCACCATTGAAGCAAGCCAGGACCTTATTTCTTTCGACGTGATGGAGCCTGGATTTCTCTCAGGACCTATGAACCTATTAAGTTCCTCAAGGTCTCTTCGATAGGCTACCATCGTGTTAGAAGAAGCATTTCTCTCAACCTTGAGGAAATCCATAAATATTTTAATTTCATACACCATAAATAATCACTTTCTGCCCAAGGGCAAGAAATGAAATAAGGTTTTTTCTATACCACACATCCCTTAGAATTCAATAATGATCTTATCCTCATGGTTGTTTGATGAAGTTTATTTACTTATGATTAATAGTAAAAAGAACGAAAAATTTATATAGATCTCGAGATGAAACTTGTCTGATATATGATGGTGAGAATAACCATGGAACCTGAAGAGCTCAAAGCCTGGATCGGGCTGCACTCGGTAGCCGGTGTAGGCAACGTAACCCTGAGGCGTCTTATAGAACATTTCGGCTCAGCTAGAGCAGTATGGAAGGCCCGGCCTGCTGATTTTTCAGGGATAGAGAGATTACCTGTCCAGGTTTTAGATAGATTGGCAAAAGGTCCTGATGAAAGAGTTGTTGAACGGAGCATGGGTATTCTGGAAAGGTTTGGTGCATGGACTATGACATTTTTAAGCGAGGACTATCCAGCGCTCTTGAATGAGATGCAAAATCCGCCGGCACTGCTTCATGGTATAGGTGATCCGTCTTCTCTTAAAAATAGAGCGGTTGCCATTGTAGGCTCAAGATACCCAAGTTCTTACGGACTGGATGTGGCTCGAATGCTCTCATCTGAACTTGTCCAGCAGGGTTATACAGTGGTATCCGGTTTGGCTCTTGGCATAGACGCGTCTTCCCACGATGCGGCCCTGGTGTCAGGTGGTAACACAATAGCTGTAAAGGGTTGTGGTATAGACGTGGCTTACCCCAGACAAAATACAAATCTTGTTCGCCGCATAGCAGACCATGGGGCAGTTATTTCTGAATTACCACCCGGCTCGTCTCCAGAGGCAAAAAATTTTCCAATACGTAACAGGATCATCAGTGGACTCTCTCTGGGAGTCGTGATAATAGAGGCAAGTATGAAAAGTGGTTCCCTTATTACCGCTTCTTGCGCCCTTGAGCAGGGTAGGGAGGTAATGGCGGTTCCGGGGAGTATTTATTCTTACAGGAGTTCCGGTACGCATTGGCTTATAAAGCAAGGGGCCCGTTTGGTAGAGAATATTACAGACATATTAGAAGGGCTTGATGCAGAGAAACAGGGGCACAATGAAGACATTGTAACCTGCCTTTCAAAAGAGCGACCCAAACTTTCTCCCGAAGAACAAGACGTCTTTGACAAACTTGGGCCCTATCCGCAACATATAGACAATATAGCCAATTTGTGCGGGCAATCTGTTGGTCAAGTCAGTGGACTTTTACTCCAAATGGAGCTAAAAGACCTGGTTCAGGCCTTCCCTGGCCAAATATACCAAATTAAGTGAGGTAAACATTTACACTTTATGCCGGTAGACAGCCTTTTGAGGATTTCAGCCGCGGGTGAATTGCAATAAATGCGCATTTGCAATGAATTATTCCCTGAAGCCCCAAAATAGACTGCCGATTGACATGGAATTAATAATTGATAAGTGAGAATAATTTTATGAAAAAGGGTTTGGTAATTGTAGAATCTCCGACCAAGGTGCGCACTCTCAAGCGCTATTTGGGCAAAGACTTTGATATCAAGGCATCCGTAGGTCATGTAAAGGATCTCCCCAAGAAACGTTTGGGGGTTAATGTCGAAGACAACTTTACGCCTGAGTATGAGGTGATACGCGGCAAGGGCAAAATAATTAAAGAGCTTAAGTCTGCAGCATCCAAAGTGGATAGAATATATCTGGCCCCTGACCCGGACCGGGAGGGCGAGGCCATAGCATGGCATATAGCAGAGGAACTCGAGCCTAAGAGGGGAAAGGTCAAGCAATTACATCGTGTGATGTTTCACGAACTGACTGAGCAGGCTATCAGGAAGGCTATCGAATCTCCAGGAAAACTTGACAGGAAAAAGTACGAGTCTCAACAGGCAAGACGAATCCTGGATAGGCTGGTTGGATATAAAATATCTCCTCTGCTCTGGAGTAAGGTAAAAAGAGGTCTTTCAGCAGGACGTGTCCAGTCGGTTACGGTTCGCATAATATGTGATAGAGAGAGGGAGATTCAGGCCTTTGTGCCGGAAGAGTATTGGACTGTTTGTGCCCGACTGGAAGGCCCCAATCCGCCCCCCTTTTTGGCAAAGGTAATTGCTCTTAAAGGTAAAAAGCTCTCAATTCCTGATGGGGAAAAGGCCAATGAGATAGCACGGGACCTCGAATCGTCTTATTTCAAAGTTAAAGAGGTCGATACGAAAGAGAGAAAGAAATATCCATCGCCCCCATTTATTACCAGCACGATGCAGCAAGAGGCAGCTCGTAATCTGCGGTTTTCTGCTAAAAAAACCATGATGTTGGCCCAGAAACTGTACGAGGGTGTCGATTTGGGAGATGAAGGTCCGGTTGGGCTCATAACTTATATGAGGACCGACTCCACCAGGGTAGCCAGGGAGGCGGTAAATGACGCCAGAGACCTTATCAATGAGAAGTTCGGCAGAGATTTCGTGCCACAAAGGGCACCTGTCTATAAACGGGGCAAAATTACCCAGGATGCCCATGAGGCAATCAGGCCCACCTCAGTTGCCAGGACCCCGAAGAATGTTGCGCCCTATTTGGACAAGGCAGCTTTGGCTCTGTACAAGCTTATTTGGAAACGTTTTATTGCTTCCCAGATGAGCCCGGCAATATTAGACCAGACCCGGGTGGATATAGAGGCCGGCATGTATCTGCTCAGAGTTGTCGGAACAGTTGTGCGTTTTCCTGGTTTTACCATTTTGTATTCAGAGACGAAAGAAGAGTCTCAGGAGAAAGGATTGAACAACTCGTATAGAGACAGGCCGGATCTTCCTGCTTTAACAAAGCATGATTCCCTGAAACTCCTTGGTATTGAATCGAAACAACATTTTACTCAGGCCCCACCCAGATATTCCGAGGCAAGCCTTATAAAAACATTAGAGGAAAAGGGGATAGGAAGGCCCAGCACATACGCCAATATAATTTCTACTATCCAGGGCAAAGAATACGTGAATCTTGAAAAACGTTTTTTTTATCCTTCCGCACTTGGTTTTATAGTAACGGATTTGCTTGTTGCACATTTTCCGGAAATCCTCGATTCAAAATTTACTGCTGCCATGGAAAAAGATCTGGATGGAGTGGAGGATGGTTCCATTTCCTGGATACAGGTACTTAAAAAATTTAACGGCCCATTCAGCAAAAGTCTTCACCTTGCCCAGGAGGAAATGGAGTCCATCAAAACCAACGGCGTTTCTACTGATATCAAGTGCGACAAATGCGGCGCTCCCATGGTTATCAAATATGGCAGAAGTGGTGAGTTTCTTGCCTGCTCAGGTTACCCTGAATGTAAGAATACAAAGGACTTTAAAAGGGATGAGAAGGGCAATATTCATATCAGAGACAGGGAAATCCAGACTGAGAAAATATGTGAGCGATGCGGTCGCCCAATGGTTATCAAGAGAGGCCGTTTCGGTGAGTTTCTTGCCTGTTCAGGTTACCCGGAATGCCGAAACACCCAGCCCATATCTACCGGTATCTCCTGTCCGGAGCCCGGTTGTGACGGAGAGCTCTTCCAGAGGCGTTCCCGTTCAGGTAAAACATTTTTTGGATGCAGCCGTTACCCCGAATGTAAATATGCTACCTGGGACAGGCCTGTGGCAAAAGAGTGTCCTCTTTGCGGATCACAAATCCTGGTGGAAAAAGTTACAAAGAGCAATGCGAAAATACTTAAATGTCCGGTAAGGGGATGCACCTATAAAATAGACCAGGAAGGGGAATAAACAGTTTTGTTGCAGACCCTTCAAAAAAATGCTTGACACATAAAAAAAGACTGCTAGTGTCCAACACTTGTCACTCAAAAAAATCTGGTGCTGAGTACTGATCGGCCCTGAGAAAAATTGCTTGACATTGTAGAAGAAGATAGTTACTTTTTAGTTCCATTCTACAAATCCCAACTTGATCTTTGACAACTGAATAGTGTTTGATAAGCGAGCTTTTAGTCATTAATCTTGGTCGCCGGATTTGGAGACCAAGACCATTCAGTTTAAAACTGGAGGGTTTGATCCTGGCTCAGAACAAACGCTGGCGGCGTGCTTAACACATGCAAGTCGTACGAGAAACCAGAACTTCGGTTTTGGGAGTAAAGTGGCGCACGGGTGAGTAACGCGTAGGTAATCTGCCCTTGGGTTTGGAATAACTCGCCGAAAGGCGTGCTAATACCGGATAAAATCTTTCAGAGGGATCTGAAAGATCAAAGGTGGCCTCTCCATGGATGCTACTGCCTGAGGATGAGCCTGCGTCCCATTAGCTTGTTGGTAGGGTAACGGCCTACCAAGGCCCCAAAGTCAGCTTCCTCGTTTTCGGGAGGGGTAAGTACT
>JAGYNZ010000037.1 GCA_018399745.1 Deltaproteobacteria bacterium
AGGTTGTATTAAACCCGATAAAATATCTATAGTCAAGTGAAATTAAAGAGAATTAAAGAGAATAGGGCAGGGGCACAAAGTAGTAGGCTATGGGCTCATAACCCGAAGGTCACAGGTTCAAATCCTGTCCCCGCTACCATACTAAAAACAGAGATTTAGGACATTTTCCTGAGTCTTTTTTCTTTTGTCAAAAAAGTATTTCCAACCCTATTTCCAACCTTCAATACCAATTTAAGGATGGAAACGCCATTTTTCATCTTGGGTTCTTTTTCCTCAACTGCTCAAAAAATCCTTGGCTTGAAAGCAACCAAAGTGCTAAAAAATAAATCTGATCTAACTTGACTTAGTATATGATGAAGTTACGCTGGTTATTAAGAGCACAAGACACGGAAGAGAAATAATTACGTTCGTCCAAACCCAAAACCTGACAACAGTATCTTCCGCTTTCTGGCGTGACGCATTTTTTACGGTCTCTGTGCTGAGCCAGTCCATTAAAAGCAGTTTGATCACCGATCGACATTTAATTCCATTTTAAGCCATTGCTTAAGGTCTTTATCAAGGGCATATATTCCTTTGATTTCACATACAGGTTTTTCGAACCTTGCTGGCAGGTCTATTTTTGCAAGTTCTATCGCTTCTTCTGAATTTCTTTTGATTAAATAGATATAAAAAGGTCTTTCCCAACAGTTGACTACAAAATAGGTGATGTAATCGCTCTTTGAACGAATACTAAAGCCATCTCTTACGGACGATCGAATATTGCCCCATTCCAAATAAAGCCTTACGGCCTCGTCAGGTGTCATATCCCAATCAATGTCATTTATTAATTTCTTTTCCTTTTTTAATTCTTCGATTGTAAAGATCATGATTCTATCTCTCTATTATCTGGTAAAGAACTCTGAACAATGAAGGGGTAACAGGAAATCGCTTATTGAGCAATTTTGTACTGAAGCAATACTCCCACGCACCACACACGGACTCGACCAGACCTTCCAAATCCCTCCACACTGATTATAGTTGTTCGTTGAAAGGGGCTTGACAACTCGCGCAGGTGTCATGCCCCTACCTCGCTCGTTTAACTAGTTGATGGAATCTGTGAACTTCGTCCCTGCCTTGAATTTCACTGCCTTGTGAGCTGGAATCTTGATTTTCTTGCCGGTTCCCGGATTCCGGCCCTCACGGGCCGACCGCTCTGTGACCGAGAACGTCCCGAAACCCACCAGCAAGACCTTTTCCCCAGACTGAATTGTCTCGGTAATAGCATTGAGGACGCTCTGAAGCACTTTCCCAGCAGTGGCCTGAGACAAGCCGGTATCTTCGCTAATACATTTGACCAGTTGAGATTTATTCATGTGTATCACCTCCAACATCCCGATTTTTAGGCAATTCTAGCAAAATATGGCCACCAGTCAATGAGGTTTTGTTAATGGCGGCTTTATTTCAACAAAGATGCGGTACGGAAAGCATTGGAAAAGCTCTGTAACAGGCGCTGTTGACGAATACCTTTTCGGGGAGATAGCAGTGAATCTCTTGCCTGCCGGGGAATACACCTTTTATCTCCTTGCATCTGCGCCACCCGGTTCACCCAGCTTTTATTATCTCTGGTCGACCTGGATGGAGATTACCGAATCCGGCCTTGTCTGGAACTGTTGTCCTGAACATGGAATTCTGCAGGGAATCCTATACGTACATATAGACGAAGGGAGTGTAATGCCTTACTCTAATGTCCATACCGCTATTTTTGCCTTAAAACTTTCATTCCCATATTTAAGAGAACAGTAAGTCGAAAACCCGGAGTTGGCCCCAGGATATTCTTGTGATCCTTGACCTATATCGTACAAGTGATAGCGCCTGATCGCAAAAGGTCGAATATCTAATCGTGGATAAAAGACCAAGCGGCCAAAGGCGTTGCAAAAGATATATTGAGCCCTAGATACATTATTTCCGATATATATGGTGTACACAATGTTGCATTGCCTGACCGTTAGTCAGGAGACTGTATCTATAAGGGAAGGTGATACGTGGAAGCATTAATTGACCGGGCAGATAAGGCCGCGTATGAATCGGAATCGAAAGGCTTTTGAATAGACATTGCCCAATGATATAAACTTAAAAACAAAAAAGGTGAAATATGGGGACTGATAATGTTATTTTTCTGGAAGTAATTGAATGGTTTGATGAAACGGGAAACGAACTTGTTCACAGGATTCCTGAAAAGGGCTCTGGTGAAATAAAATACGGGGCACAGCTAACAGTAAGAGAAAGCCAGGCAGGTGTATTATATTACAAAGGCAAAGCTATTGATGCATTCGGCCCTGGAAGACATACATTGCAGACCTGGAATATCCCCATTCTCACTAAAATCCTTTCAATTCCATGGGCAATGACCAGCCCTTTGAGGGCTGAAATCTATATGACCAACCTCAAGGTGTTCCCGAACCTCAAATGGGGGACAAGAGATCCTGTAGCCTTTAAAGATTCCGAACTCGGCCTGGTTCGTTTAAGGGCTCATGGTGTTTTTAATATTCAGGTTATTCAACCGGTCCTGTTTATAAACAGCCTTGTAGGAACTATGGGTATGTTTACTACAAAGGAAATCAGTGAATACCTGAAAAGAGTTATTATATCCCGTTTTAATGATCACTTGGGTGAAAATCTGGATAGTCTTCTTAATTTACCTGGTCAATATGACGAACTTGCGTATGGACTGCAGAAAAGGCTGCAGGATGATTTCAGAAGATTGGGTCTCGGCCTTAAGCAGCTCTACATCACTTCGATAACGCCACCCACTGAAGTACAAAAGGCAATAGATGATAAAAGCCGCATGAGTGTATTCGATGATCTTGATCAGCTTGTAAAGATGAAGGCTGCCATGGCCATGGAAAAGGCCTCCGAATCAACCGCTGAGGCAGGTGCGGGAATGGGAATGGGCCTGGGATTCATGCTGCCGGCGATGTTTTCAGAGGCTTTTAAATCACAGACAAAAACAAATACTGCTCCGGCAGGGAACTTCATACAATGCCCTGACTGCGGCAACTCTATACCCAGGGAATCAAAATTTTGCCCGCTTTGCGGTCATCAGCAAGTTGTGTTTGCCCGGTGCGCTAAATGTGGAAAGAACCTGCCGCCAAACGCGAAGTTTTGCCCGAAATGCGGTCATCCGGCTGATGAAAAACCAGTGCCAAAGAAATGTCCCAAGTGCTCGTCAGAAAATATGCCGGATGCCTCCTTTTGCAATCAATGTGGTGAGAAACTGGCCTAAGGAATGGGATTGGTAATAGAACAGGAGTGCCCCCAATGCGGCGCTTCTATAAAACTTTCAGAAACCGATCACATTTTCACCTGTCCTTATTGTGATGTAATGAGTTACCTGCACACACCAAGCTACTTCAGGTATCTTTTACCTCATAAAGCACTAGATAAGGATATAATCTATGTCCCGTACCTGCGTTTCAAGGGAATCGTATTCTTTTGTGACGGAATAAAAATCAAACACCGCATTATTGATATTACTCAAACAGGCGTTAGGTTTAAAGGTATTCCAATCTCTCTCGGTTTAAGACCACAGGCAATGACGGCAAGGTTTGCAACTGATGAGACACACGGCAGTTTTATGAGGTTTTCTCTAAGGGCCACGGATATTCTTGCCAGGGCATCAAAATTAACACAGGAATCAGCAGGAAATAAACTACTGCACAGGGCATTTATTGGTGAAACAATGAGCATTATCTATCTGCCAGTCTATGTTGAGAGAGACCGGATATTTGATGCCATACTTAAAAGACCCATTACCGGAATCAAGGGGGGCAGAGACACGATTGAACCTGTGTTGATAAAAAGATTTCCCGAAACGGTAACTTTTATACCAACCATTTGTCCTCGATGCGGGTGGACCATGAGCGGGGAAAAGGACAGCGTTGTCCTCTTATGCGATAACTGTGGAAATGCATGGGAACCGCAGGGCACGAGATTCGTTCAGTTAGAAAAGGTAATAGCTTCAAATAAAAATAATAATTCAGTTTATTTACCCTTCTGGAAGATAACGGCAAAAACAAAGGGTGTGAATATAAAATCCTTTGCAGACTTCGTTCGTATTACTAATCAACCAATAATCTTGAATGAAGAACATGAAACCATTGATATGAGTTACTGGTGTCCCGCATTCAAGATCAGGCCGAAAATGTTTCTCAACCTGTCAAAGCAACTTACAGTAATGCAGAATTTTTTTGAAAATACCGATTCAATTCCTGAAAAGGGCCTGTACCCCGTTACCCTTCCATCTTCAGAAGCTTTCCAGTCTTTGAAGATTATATTGGCTGCTTCTGCTATAACAAAGAGGAACGTTTATCCCTACCTTCCCAAGATTAATTTGAATATTAAGAAAAAAAAGCTTGTCTTTCTTCCTTTCAGGGAAACCAGGAATGACATGATACAGGATGATTTGGGATTAAGTGTGAACAGGCAAAGCCTTGAATTAGGCAGAGGGCTGTAATCCTTTATTTCTAACAAATCCATTTCTTTAAACAAAATCAGTGTGCGAGCCCTGTCTGTCGATACGGATTCTTATAACAAGGTTGGTTTTTCGAAGTTATCTGGAACTGGTTTATTAGGGCATACTGCAAGAGGTTTTTTTCGTCTTGCCTTTTAAGGCCTAATCCAGACAGTAGGGTGCTCCATTAAGGAATTCAGGCGGGCGGCCTTATACGGCAAAAAAACTTGTTGAATAAATCGAAGAGTTACGCAATTGCACTCTGATTCCAAACCGAGGGTATATAAGTATTTTTGACAATATCTGCAGGTCTCTGGTAAATCATAAATCGGGCTTGCTTTGTGTGAAGGAATCTGCCAAAGGTAATCAAGGCGATATTTAGTCAACAAACAGGCTGGAAGCAAAGCTATGTCATGGCATCAAAGTTAAGTGAGTTTTAATAAGGAAATGGACTGCAGGATATTAGTAAAAGCTTATTCGGGGGGAGTAGAAATGGATAGAAAAGAAATTTTATCAATGGGAGAAGAAAAACTCCTGGATTTAGTTCATGATAGATTCAGCGTTACACTTGGGGGTCTGGAAGATACGAAATATTTGTCTGCTGCCTGGGAGATAGTGGAGAAACTGGAAAGAGACGGCTGGACAACTGATATCAGAATAGGCGAAGGCTTAAAACGTGTAGACGGATATAAATTTGATGGAGACGGCCCAGGGACTATATTCGCCCAATATGGTCACTGGCCAAGTTTTAATAGCGTTACCGAAGGTATTTGTAAAACGGCGTTAATTGCTTACGAGGAAAATTAAAACAGAAGGATCTCATCTCATTAAGCCGTTCGTCAGGGACATTACATGGCCAAGGGAGAAGATAAATATTTATAATACACTTCGAACATTTCCTCGAGATAATGAGGCGAAAATTCCTGCTATACAGAGCAAACTGAATATGATCAATGTTGTTCAAATACTCAACAGCAGTTTTGGGAATACGGCTTCTGTAATCGGCGCGCGGCCAAAGGGGAAGACAAGGCCGTTACCATAGGCTGACCATGGGGATCAGTGATGCGCTGGCGGCCAGCAAATAGGCGGTGGCTATCCAGCTAAGGGTAACTGCATCAATGTTAAAACTCTTTTCAATGGCCGGTAAGGCGATATTTACCGATGACCCCATAAATGGGGTGAGAAATGATCCTGTCGTGGCCACGACAAGCGCTGACATGCGGGTCGCCGCATTGGTCGTTTCCATTTTCTCCGTTTATTAGTAATGCGAAATCTTCTACCTGTCCCAAGTGAATTTTTCAAGGGCCGGATGTATCACTTACATTCGATTTCTTGACAGCCCAATGCAAATTTGATACACGATTTTTATGTCATAGGACTGTTGGAAATGGAATTCGAGGGGATTTGGAATGCAATTCGACTTCTTTTGTCTATTGAAAATAGATTGTCCTCTAGGAGGGTAAAATGAGAAGTCTTATTTTATTTCTTTTATCAATATTAATATTTGGTTTAGGTGGTACACCTGCAAATTCTCACAATAGTCCTTTTGCCGAGGTAACAGTAAACGGCTCAAATGAACCGATTACGATAGATACGAATGATTTGCTTTCAATTACTATCAGTCTTGATGCCTCAGGTAACTCAGACAATGCGGACTGGTGGTTGGCAATTTATACGCCTTATGGCTGGTTTTATTTAGATGTTTATACCGGTTCCTGGTTACAAGGGCTGTCTTTTACCTATCAAGGTCCTCTGGTTGATCTGCCGCCGATTGAGGTGTTGAGTCTGCCAGGGTTACCCCCGGGGACTTATACTGTGTGTTTTGCTGTTGATATGGATATGAACGGACAATTAGATTTTGATAAATTGCATTATGATGCAGTTGTTGTAAATGTGACCGAAGCGTCTACATCTTCTCTTACAGGGACCTGGATAACTACAAATTTCAACAATTACATATCTTTGATATTGACTGAACCGGATGTGGTGTCTGATAAAAATTATACCTGGATCAACGAATGTACAGAATCAGGGACTTATGAAGTTTCCGGCTCAAATATAACCTTTCATATGTATTTCACAGATTGTGAGGAAGGAAGTGGTCTTGTAGGGGCGGAATCAGATTTGTCGTACCAGAAACAGTTAAAACAAAATTCCAGGTCCTATGAATACTCTTTGACAGGGAATGGCCTTAATATAAAAAAGATCAGGTTGGGGACACAGACGATAGACCTGCTGTTAGACCGTTCCGATCCTTCAAGCTGGCAGAAGATAGGAAGTGGGACCATCAGCGTGGTCCGTCATTACGATTTTGGTAATTGTTATACGGACATAGTTGGAGATATCCCGTTTACAATATTCAGGTCTCCGCATTTTGGGCCTGAAGTGCATCACGATGAAGTATATGGTTACGGAGACCTTAGAGGCGAACTAACTTGTGCCCGAGACAATTGCAATTTTACCCTGGAAGCCACAGGCATGGCGGAAATCCGTGGATATTTTGCCGAGGCGCCTTTCGGCTCGACCGATAGCTGTATGCTCGGGCTGGCTATAACCGATAATTATTATTGGGGTAAGTGTACCATCACAAAATTATCCGGAGATTGCGGGGGACTACATGTAGGGTGGATAAATCCAGACCCCTGCATGATGCCAAGTCCCGAATGGCTGGAATTTCCGCTGGTCAAAGGTTGTACTATTCATAAAGCATATATCCCGAACGTCGAGGATTATACTCTTCAAGATATTGAAACAGTTGTCCCTTGCTACATCGGTGAACAATAGGTTTTTTTGGCAGCTGGCCCCGATATGTGCCGTTATTGATGGAATTTGCGCTGGGGACAGCGTATTTGACTCCCGGCCGTAGTAACGCATTATCTGAGAGCTCCAGGATTAATCGGGCTCGTCGGTATCTTGTCTTTTTTCAGCCTGTTCCAGTGCCTCGAACCCGGACACGATGTCCAGCAGCTCTTCGGTTATGCTCATCTGGCGCATCTGATGGAACATGGTGTTCAGCTCGCCCAGGCGTTCCCCGATGTTTTTTTCCGCGCCCTGCATGGAGGCAAGGCGCTGTGCGTTTTCACTGGCCAGAGATTCGGCAAAGGCCCTGAACAGGGAAACGAACAGATACTGGTTGATCAGGGCAGAAAACAAGGGGTCGAAGTCCATGGTAAACATGGGCAGATTCCTTGTGGGCCACCTGGTTTTCCGCAGGTCGGAAAGCCAGTCCTCATCCAGCGGCAGGAGCCTCACAACGTGTCCCTGGCCTGTCTGGGCGGAAACCATTTTGCTGTAAAGCAGGTATACCCGGTTTATGCCTCGTTTCTCTGTCCAGGCTTCGATATTCAGAAGGACGTCCTGCACCTTGGAGGTTATACCCGATACCGAACCCGGCATGCTTAAATATTCTTCCACTATGTACCCTGCGTCCTGGAGCTGGTAGTACAGGCGTTCGCCCAGGGCCAGGACGGCTATATCCTGTTTGTTGATGTCAATTGACTGGATTAGGTCCTCACCCTTTTGAAAGACCTGTTCGTTCAACGGACCGCACATGCCCTGGTCCGAACCGAAAAATACCGCACCCGTGGGTACGGGCTGTCCCTGATGCCTGAGTTTGCGCGCACCTAGGACATAGCCCGGCCTGGATTTGAGCAAGGCCATGAGTCCCAGCTCCACGTTATGGTTGTAGTCTGCCAGGGACTTCACCGCGCGTTCGTACTGGCGGATATTGACTGCGGCCAGGGCCTTCATGGTCTTGACTATGGATCCCAAGTCCTGTGTGCTCTGGATTTTTCTTTTCAGCGACTCGATGCCCAGCATGTGCTACTCCTGCTTTTCCAGGTCAAGGATGTCTCTGATGGTTTGGACCAGGTTGCCGATGTCCTCGTCGGCCAGTTTCTCGCCGTTTTCGATCTTCTTGCAGACATGCCTCTGCTTTTGGGTCACGGCCCTTCGTATTTTGTCCTGAGCCGGGCCGATCTCCTTCAAGTCCAAGTGGTCCATGAATCCCTGGTTGACGGCCACCAACACCGCGATCTGCTCAAAAGAGGGCAGGGGACGATACTGCACCTGCTTCAGGATTTCGCGTACGCGACGCCCGCGTTCCAGGGACTTACGTGTCTGCTCGTCCAGACGGGTGCCAAAACGTGCAAAGGCCTCCAGCTCCTCGAACTGTGAATAGGACAGGCGCAAGTCTCCGGCCACCCGGCGGTACGCAGGGAGTTGGGTCTTACCGCCCACGCGCGAAACTGATTTACCCACGTCCACAGCGGGCAGATTCCCTTTTTGGAACAGGTCCGGGGACAGATATATCTGCCCGTCGGTTATGGAAATCAGATTGGTGGGGATATACGCGGCGATATTCTGGGCCTCTGTTTCGATGATGGGCAGTGCGGTGATCGACCCGCCGCCGAGTTCCTGTGACAGGTGCGTGGAGCGTTCCAAAAGGCGCGAATGGATGTAGAAAATGTCCCCCGGAAAGGCCTCGCGCCCCGGCGGCCTGCGCAAGAGCAGGGACGCCTCGCGGTAGGCCCTGGCGTGCCTGGTCAGATCGTCAAAGATCACCAGCACATCACGACCCTGCTCCATGAAATGTTCGGCCATGCTCATGGCCGCGTAGGGGGCGACGAACTGCAGCCCTGGAGGGTCTTCCTCTGTGCTCAGGATAACCGTGGTGTAGTCCATGGCCTGGTATTTTTTCAGGTCGTCAATGACCTTGGACACGGCCGAGGCCCGTTTGCCTATGGCGCAGTATAAGCAGAGTACGTTAAAGTCTTTCTGGTTGATTATGGCGTCCAGGGCGATAGCGGTCTTGCCGGTCTGCTTGTCCCCGAGGATTAGTTCTCGTTGTCCGCGTCCGATAGGTATGAGCGCATCCACGACTTTGAGTCCGGTCTGCAGGGGCACTGTTACCGGCGATCGGTCCAGGATGCCAGGAGCAGGTCGTTCGACCGGGAGTCTTTCCTCTGCCTCGAGCGGACCTAGGTCGTCCAGGGGATCGCCCTTGGGGTTCAGAAGACGCCCGATAATCCTGTCACCCACTGGCACGTCCATTACCCGCTTAGTGCGATAGACCTCTGCCCCGGCATACAGATCTTCATGGTCGTCGAGCATGATCACCCCGATTTCGGCCTGGTCCAGGTTGAAGGCCATGCCCATCTTGTTGCCGGGAAAGCGGAGCAGTTCTTCGGACTTTACTCCTGACAGGCCCTTTACGTTGACTGTGCCAGTACCCACGAATGTGATGGTCCCCACTTCCTGTAGCTTGACTCCTGAACGCCGTTTTTGTGCGGCCCGGTCTATAGCCGTAAACGCCTGATCCAGGGTCTTTGAAAGCCGGCCTTTGTCTTTAATCATGATTCAAACTGAGTCGCTTGTCTGTTCCTGCTGTTCGGACTGTCTTTCCTTGGCCTGCACGGATTGTTTGTCCGGTTCTTTGCGGGCCTGTTCCTCTAGGAGTTGACTGGCCTGTTCCATAATGTCTTCCAGGTAGTATTCCAGGCTCCAGGCGATTTTCCGGCCCCTGAACTTCAGATTGACGCCTAAAAGCAGCTCGGGATCAGTCTCGTATTCCACTTCCACCTCATCCCCCAACTCCTCGCGAAGGGCTGCGGTGATTTTGCGCTTGCCGGTCTCATCCATGTCAAAGGAACTTTGCAGGACTATGCGGCCACCTGATTCCCGAATAGCCTTTGCGGCCTGTTTTTTTTCGTCTTCCTCCATGCCCTTGATGCGTTTTATAAATACGTCGGCCACGCGTTCCTGCAGTTCGGCATCGGCCAGGTCCTGAAGCACCCGTCCGGCCAGGGAGAAAGTCCGCTCGGCGATCATGCGCCGCAGATTGTCCAGGAAGCTTTTCTTTTCTCTACGAAGGGCCTCACGCCATTCTCCTTGGCGGTGATCCACTTCCTCACGAGCGTCCTTGATCAATTTTTTTCTGCGTTCATCAGCTTCGTGCTCGGCCTCTTCCAGCATGTCTTTGCGTTTGTCCTCCAGGCGGCGTTTTTCTTCTTGCAGGGACTTTCCCCGTTCCTCGGCCTCTTGGTTTTTCCTTTCTGCGTCCTCCATGCGATCGGCGATCTTTTTCTCTCGCTCATCTATGGCCTTCACAATCTTGTCATAGAGGAATATCTTCAACAGGACCATAAGGATGAGAAAATTTATGATCTGAGCGATCACCGTGAACCAGTTGATCAGCACAGGCCTAACCTCCCGCGTGCTGGACGGCGTAATTCCAGAAGGGATTGGCGAACAGCAGGATCATAGAGACCACGAAGCAATAGATGGCCGTGGACTCGACCATGGCCAGGCCCACGAACAGGGTTCGTGTGATGGTGTTGGCCTCGTCGGGCTGCTGGGCCATGGCCGCCAGTGCCTGAGCCACGGCGCGGCCTTCACCCAGGGCTGGACCCACTGAGCCGATCATGATGGTTATGCCGGCGGTAAATATTGAAGCTACGGCTATAAACGTGATGTTATCCATGTACCTCTCCTTTTTTGGCTTGTTCTTTATTTTCCAGCTCCATGGCCTTTTCATGATGTGTCCTGGTGGCCGATGCAATGTATACCATGGCCAGGATGGCAAAAATATATGCCTGTATGAGCCCGGTCAGTAGACCCAGGGCCTGCATGATCACAGGGAAGATGAGCGGGATTACGGCCAGCAGGATGGCCGCGATCTTGGCCCCGCTCATCATGTTCCCGAACAGGCGCACGGCCAGGGCCAGGGTGCGCGAAAATTCGCCGATCACATTAAACGGCAGCATGAACGGCGTGGGTTTGAGGTATTGCCTGAAGTAGCCTAAAATGCCCTGTTGGATGATTCCATAGATGAATACGGCCACGAATACGCATACGGCCAGTCCGGCCGTGGTGGACAACGATGCCGTGGGGGGAATGAATCCAGGGACTACTGACAGCATATTGGAAACAGCGATGAAGATGAAGAGTGTGCCGATGAAGGCCAGGTAGATGCCCGGATCCTGATGACTTATCTCCCTGATCTGATCCCGCATGACCTGGACTATGATTTCCAAAAGATTCTGCCACCGCGGTATCCTGTTTCCAGTAGCCAGGTTTCTGGTCACCATGCAGGAAAACAGAACCAGCAGGAGCATGACCCCCCAGGTATATACGATAGTCGCGCTTATGGGAAACGGGCCCAAGTGAAAATATATCACCTCATCCGGGCTTATGTTCTGCAGATTCATGTGTTTTCAGTTTTTTGTTTCATATTATAGTCCATGGGTCCGACCCTGTGCACTATGACCAGCCTGACGATGAATATGGCCAGCAGCGCGGCCAGATACTGGCGCCAGTCAGCGTCGCAGATGAAATAGAGCGCAGTCAGGCTCACCCCGATGCGTAAGATCAGACTGCCGAAAATCAGGAGCAGGGGATGGCTGGATCCGGGCACACGATTGACGGTCCACCGCAGGCCGCTGAAAAAAAACAGCCCCACGACGAGTCCGGCTGCAAAGGCCCTGGCTATGATAAGAATCTGTTCGGTCATTTGCCTTCTCCGTTTTGGGGCCAGCGCGCCAGAAGGACGTAAACCGCTATTGGCGACATGAGGCAGGTCAGTCCGGCCATCATGACCATACCTCCGTAAATATTGGCCGGTACGGCCCATTTACCCAGTTTTAGACCTTGCTGCATGATGACCATGGCGATTTCCGCCCTGGGGATCATGCTTACCCCGAGGAGAAACGCGCTTTTCCAGTCTTTCATGAAATACACGGGCATTCCCACAGCCAGGAGTTTGGCTAGAGATGCCGAGGCCAGCAGTATTACACCCAGGCCAACGGCCGAACCCGCTGCCTCGGGATTTACGTCGAATCCGATCCCGATGAAAAAGAAAGGAGTGAAAAAATCGTATAATGGCAGATAGGCACTCTCAATTTTGAGCTGTTCAGAGATCTTGGAAAAAACCAGCCCGGCAAAGAATGCACCGATGGCCAGTGAGAATCCGAGCAACCCGGCCAGCGCTGCAATAACGAAACCTGTCCCGGCAATGGTCAGGGTCGGTTCCGGTGGGATTTCGATCTTTTCAAACAGGTCGGCCAGGGGCCGGGTGACATAGTGTGAGAACAGATAGCAGAGCGCGGCAAAGGCGGCGAATTTGAGAACGAAGATGCCGGCGGTGGTCCCCAGCAGACCGGCCATGGAGTTCTGGTTCATACCTCCGTGTAACACAGGCAGCACACTGAACAGCAGGGCCATGAGGATGACAGCGGAAATGTCGTCCAGCTCGGCCAAGTCCACCAGGAAGGATCCGTTGGGCGATTTCAGGACCCCGGCACTTTTCCATATGCTGACCGTGACGCCCACGCTGGTGGCGGCGAAGGCGGTCCCGATTATCAGGGACGTAACCTGACTTTGACCGAGCAGGTAATAGCCTGTGGCATAGCCGATGGCCACGGTGATGATGATGTTGCCGATCAGGGCCACACCTGCCTGCTTCATTTGTTTCAGCAGTGCCCTCAGCTCACTTTCCAGCCCGACCCTGAACAGCAGGGTCACCAGCCCGATTTTGGCCAGGAACTGGAGTATTTCTTCGGATCCCTGCGGCAGAAGAGGATATTCAGCCGCTGCCAGCCTAAGGGCGAAACCCAATACCAGGTAGCCCACCAGCGGCGGCAGGACCGTACGTTCGAGCCCGGCCTTGATGAGCATGCTCATAAGCACCAGGACCCCTGTAATCAGAATCAGGATGGAATAATCCAGTTCCTGTTCAATCATGCATGCTTTCCCTTTTCACCCATACCCAGGCGTTTAGACACCCCACAATGACGCCTATGAACAGAAAACTCAAGGTCCAGGAGAAGCCCGCCGGGTATATTCTGTCCAGCCAGAGGCCGAGCGCTGTTCCGATCAGGGTAGGAATGGCTATGGCCCAGCCGACCAGACCGAACATGCCCAGACCGAACCACACCCCCTGGTCCTTCTCGGCCAGTTTCTTGAGCTTGCGGTCCTGCCTGGCCCCCACTTCTTCAGACCATTGTTCCACGGTTTCTTTGCCCCTGCCCGGTTTTTTCTTCTCAGCCATGCTTGCTGATCTCCAGAAATCTCTTGACTATCCCGGCTTCTATCCTTGCCGCGGCGCTCCTTGCCTTTTTTTCCTTTTCATCCAGGACATGGAAGCGTTCCCGGATGGTCTGCTTGAGCTTCGAAAGCTCAGATCCGCGTACTGCGTTCCGCACGGACACCAGGACCTTTTCTCCGCATTTGACGAGGATTCCCTGATCCACAGCCAGGTATTCCTCGCCCTCATCCTCGGTCTTGAAATACAGGATTCCAGGGACCAGGGCGGAGACAAAGCAGACGTGCCTGGGAAGCAGGCCGAACGACCCGTTCTGGCCTTCGGCCACTATCTCGACCACTTCCTGGTCCAGCAAAACTTCCGATGGCAGCAGGATTTTGAGATTCATGGCCTTTCTTCCTCTTTTTTTTCCGCTTCTTCGATCTTTCCGACCATGTACAACGCCTGCTCAGGGTAGCTGTTGAACTCATCGTTGAGGATGCGTTCGCAACCCTGGATGGTGTCCTCAAGGGCCAGCATCTTGCCTTTGTACCCGGTAAATTGTTCCGTCACGACAAAGGGCTGGGTCAGAAAGCGTTCCAGGCGCCTGGCCCGATAGACGGTGCGCCGGTCGTCCTGCGACAGCTCCTCCATGCCCAGCATGGCAATGATGTCTTTCAGGTCCTCGTAATCGGCCAGGGTCTTTCTTGCCTTCTGGGCCACCTCATAGTGCCTTTCCCCGACGATTAGCGGGACAAGCATGCTGGACGAGGACTGCAAGGGGTCCACGGCCGGGTACAGGCCTTCGGCGGCCTTTTTGCGCGAGAGCACGATGGAGGCGGACAGGTGCCCGAAGGTATGCACCGCGGACGGGTCTGTAAAGTCGTCGGCCGGGACGTATACCGCCTGGACTGAAGTGATCGCGCCCTGGGGCGTGTTGCAGATACGTTCTTCGAGTTCAGCCAGTTCCGAACCCAGGGTTGGCTGGTAGCCAAGGCGCGAGGGCAAACGTCCCATGAGCCCTGACACCTCCATGCCCGCCTGGATGAACCTGAAAATGTTGTCAATGAGCAAAAGCACATCCTGGTGCTCCCTGTCACGGAAATATTCAGCCATGGTCAAGGCGGCGTGGCCCACGCGGAACCTGGCCCCGGGCGGCTCATTCATCTGGGCAAAGACCATGACCGTGTTTTTGAGCACCCCGGCCTGTTTCATTTCCCGGTAGAGTTCTTCCCCTTCGCGGCAGCGTTCGCCGATTCCGCAGAAAAGGCAGACGCCCTGGTATCCACCTACCATGTTGTTGATCATTTCCATGATCAGCACGGTCTTGCCCACGCCGGCGCCTCCGAACAGCCCTGCCTTGCCACCCTGTTCCAGAGGAGCCAGCAGGTCAATGGCCTTGATGCCGGTCTGGAAGACCTCCTGGGTAACTGACTGCCGGCCGATGGGCGGAGGCCCCTGGTGGATGGACACCATCTCGGCGTCCTGGATGGGGTCCTGTTTGTCTATGGTCTTTCCAAAGACGTTAAACATTCGTCCCAGTAGCTTTTTGCCCACCGGGGCCTGAAGCGTCCGCCCGGTGTCGGTGACCAGAGAACCCTCGGCCAGGCCCTGTGTCGAGGTCATGGCAATACAGCGCACGGTCCTGGAATTCAGGTGGGTAATGGTCTCCACGACTATGTCGTTGTCTTCGCCCATCAACAGCACGGTGTTTATGCCCGGTAACCGTCTTTCGAAGTGCACGTCCACCACGCTGCCGCGCATGGAGAGGACCTTGCCGTAATTGTGATTTTGCTGGTTCATTTAATGTTCCGGATTGGATTTGGGAGCAGGTTGATCAGAGAAACCTGTGAATTATGTAGGCCAAAATTTCCTCAAACTCCATATTTCCCAATTCTTATGACATAGAATTCGTGTATCACGATTGGAAATGGGCTGTCAAGAGATCATAACGATATTCTGGGTCTGTTCGGGGAAAATAAAAGACAGAACAAGACTTACATGGAGGTCTTGTCAAGATCAGAAACTGTAACGAACAGCGGCATAGACATTGCTGTTTTCTTCAAACTGTCCGAAAAATGTCTTCTGCTTTCCTGTGAAGATATTGCCGCCGATCTGGATCTTCCAGTTATCTGTAAAATCATAGGTGACCTTAGGGCGGAAATAACAGTCATTCTCCGACAGCGAATAAAAGACAAACAGACTGAGGACAAGCTGGTTCTGGGCCATCAATTCCTGGGTGAAGTCCACTGTAATCCAGTGTCTGGCCCTGTTTCGATCAGATGCGCCTGGGGGCAGGGCCTTTTTGTAGCGGTGGTAATCCAGCATGTAATTCAGGTAATATTGAAGACCCAGGGTCAGGTCCGCGGCCACTTCCTGCTCATAGCCCAGCAGAAAACGCATCTCGCTGTTCTGTACAAAGGGGTTTGTTCCGCTCGAATCATCCCGGCTGTCGTACCAGGAGAATTCGGTATTGCCGATACCATAACCGACCGGTCCTCGAAGACTGGCCCCGAGTACAGTCAAATCAGGGAAAAAACGCCGACCGGTTGCCGGATCCATTCCCGAAGGCCCCTTCCAGAAACCGATATAGCCATAGGCGGCCAGTTCATAAGCCCCCATGCTTCGGTACATGCGCAGCGCCAGTTCGTCGTCATCAAACCACTTATCCGGGCGTTCGACCTCCATGGGCATGTTCTCTCCCCGAAGTGTTCCCAGAGCCGGATCATAAAAGGAGAGTCGTGATCCGTTCACATACCGGTCCGGATCAAATTTGGGGGTATACACAATATCCACGTTGACCATCTCGCTGTAGAATGACATCTTGACCGCATCCGAAGGCGCCTTGAGGTACTCCAGGTCGCGGCCCAGAAAAAACGACCGGTAGTCCTTGGGAAAAAGATCATTTAAAAATATCAGGTTCCCTGTGCCCCAGGTAAGTATCTGCCGGCCCGCCTTCAGGTCCATGAAATCCAACGGTGTAAGGGAAAGCCACGTCTCCCTCAGGTCGATCCATCCTTCTCCGTCCTCGAGGTCTACATCATTAAGATCGTCCAGAGTGGCATCAAAGATGAGGTCGCTGGTAAGGTGAAAGTGTCCGCTGGGAAAGTAATAGGCAATATATTGGTCATAGGTAAGCTGCAGACGCGTTTCAGCCAGGGATACCTGATCTTCCAATGGATCGTCCTGGACCCTGACGCCGCTGCGGATCTCCCAGTAACCGCTCATATCAGGAGGAAGTTTCCATGACCTTTGTTTTTTCTGCGGCTCCTCCTGCTTTACAGATGGTTTTTCCCCGCTCAATCCCGAAGGCAGGGTGGGCCCGTCAAATGCTGTCTCGGTTTTTTCCCCCAGGCCTGAAGGCAGCGAAGGGCCCTGGGTGGATTCCTTTGAAGGGTCTTCGGCTAATCCGACGGGCAGGGACGGTTCCTGTGCCGGACACTTCGCAACCCAGGCAGACATACAGAAAAAGACAATGAGTACTATAGGAGATAACCGGAGTTTTCTGCGAATCACCCTGTATCCCTTTGCTGAATTTATAGCCCGGCCGTTTTTCAGGACCTTGATGAACTTTTTAAAAACAGTAAAAAGACCGGTAATTGTTGTTTAAAGGAGACCAACCTGAAAATTACTTGCCTATATACTTCATGGGCGGTTTTCGCAGGTACCGTTCGGTAAAGATATCAGTGGGCAGACCCACGTCATATTCCACCCGGCTGTATTCGATGGTGGTATGTCCTCCTGATCTCAGGTCTTCCATCCTTGATTTCATAACGGTCAGAAAACCCTGGGGCCTGGAGACATTCAGAACTTTATATCTGCGGTATGCCTCTCCCCGTTTATCATAATACTCGGTCTGGACCGGGAGATAGGTGTCTTTGTGAATCCACATCTTGTATCGGGAAAATTCCACGCGTTCAGGTTCCTTGGGGGTATTTTCCAAGATAAAATAGGTGCTGGTGACATCCACCAGTTCATGTTCGTCTTCATTAATGTTACGGCCCGAGACGTCCTCGTAAAAAAAGTGCGACCCCACAAAACTGGTTCGCTCATCCGAGGCCGCGATGCGCTTGACCAGATCCAGCCCCGGCAGATAGAGCCAACGATCATCGTCTTGATCCATGGCGACGTGTTTCCAGACCATGAAGGCCGTATCTTTTACATCCGGAGGGGCCTTGAAATATATGTAAAATCGTTGATCTCCCGCATAGGTATTCGGGTCTTGATCCGCCTGATCCTCTGTCGGCACATCATCCCTGCGCAAGATGGTAAATTTTCGAATCCTTTCCCGGTCCTGGTCGTCCACTATGCTCATATTTACATCTGCCCGACCGTCTTTACCCTGATAGTAGGCCACCTGGTTGGTGCGCTCGACTATCTGCTGCACAGAAGGTTCGCTTTCATTTTCCCTGGCCGCAGAAGGATGACTCCACGATGCAGTAAGGGCCATAAGGACAGTGACCAAAATGCCTGACTTAAAATACCGTTTCATGTCTTTCCTCCCTGTCTTTTGGTTTTTTTAAGGGTGAAGGAAATCTTTGCGTCTCGGCTGAAAACACATTTGATTTTTCCCTATTGATACTGAGATTTTGCTCCAACCGGCATGTCCGTTAAGTTTTATTCTGTTTGGGTGCAAAGGTTTCAGTCCTTTTTTTCTCCCCCCGGGACATCCATGCACACCAGGTCGCCAGTATGATGATAATTGACAGACTGATCCAGCTCAAGGTCGTCCATTTCACGGCCATGAATTGACTGATATTGATCCACGCCAGGGCGACCCCGGCCAGGATGGATATACTACAGGTGGCTCGATTGCAGACCATGCATGCCCTGCGCGTGCGGGGAAACAGTTTTCCTTCCAAAAGCCTCATGGCCGCAGGCAGTATGAGCATGGTGCTCACCCCGGCCAGCAGCAGTATGCCGGCGATAAAGATACCCACTGTCTGATAAGGGACCAGGGGTGCCAGGACAAGGGGTAAAAACCCGATCCCCACCACGATGGCATTTCTGGCAATGGCCCTGGCCGGTTCGCCGAAAACCGGGCCGGCGGTCTTTTTCCATGAACCATAATCCACGTACATCATTCTGCTGCGTGTGAGAAAATGGATGGCATAGTCCACCGCCAACCCCAAACTGAGGGCAGACAACACGGCCACTGGCATGTCATAGGCCTTTCCCAACCAGCCCGTCAGTCCATAGATCATGGCAATGGTTACTGTCAGCGGGGCCATACAGAGCGCCCCCCACAGGGCGGAGCGATACAGCAGGGTCATCATCAGGAACACCGCCAGAAAACTGCCCAGGAAGGCCTGCAGCATACCTTTCACCATTTTTTCCTGCCAGACCACATTGATATATGTCAGGCCGAACCAGTCATGCCGCAACGGATGCGCGGGGGCCAGCGAGTGCATCTGCTCCTTTAATACCGACACGCTGCGGACCGGGTCTTCGGCAATGGCCTTTTCAAGATCCTGCCTTTGCGGTCCGGATTCAGAGACATGTCCGGCTACCGAGCGAAGGATGGGAGTGAATTTCTCCGGCTGCTTTTCTATCATGTCAGCGGCTTCCGCTTCATCCGCATTCCAGAATTTCAGCCAGTCATTGACCCGTCGGGTTACCTCACTCATATCCCGGTTGTCTCCGCTGGTAAGCTGGAGCCAGAGCACCCCTGTTCGATGGTCCGGGGTGATAAAATGCCACAGGTCCTGGGGCCGATGGCTGTTTTGGAACTGAAGAAGGCATTGGGCCACGCCACTTTGTGAATCCGGCACCCGCATGGCCTCTTCTCTGGTAACAGCCCGTCCGTCCCGTTCAACGCCCACCATAAGTTCCCGGTGAACGGTCTTGACAATATCGGTCACCGAATTGGATTTCCCCACCAGTCCGCCTAACTCAGTATTCATATAATCCTGCAGTGCACCGATCCACCGAAGCGTAACCGGATCTTTGAAAATAGGCTCTTTTTCCGGTGTCTCCTCTTTCAGGGACAGGGATTGCACTGCATCCTTGTTCCGGTCTGCGTTCTCTCCTTCCAGACCTGTTGGAAGCGCGGGATCGCTTTCTTTATTCTGGCCGGCAGGGTCTTCGAGGCCAAAGGGCAATGCCGGTCCGTCATTCGCGGCTTTTTCAGAAGAACTTTTCAGGCCGCCGGGAAGGGAAGGTCCCTGGCGACCTTTTGCAGACTGCTCGACGGTTGGCTGCGATTCCGTCTTTTGCTCTCTCATCAACGGCAAAGCCGGGTCCTCATATGGACGGAAGGCCAGATAAGCCATGTAGGTGCCGCCGAAGTGGTCATTCAATACCGAATCGGCAATACGGAGGGGATGTCCTTCATCGAACCATTTGGTCGGGTTGTCGTTGACCCGGATGAGGCTGATACCATAGCCGGATACAATCAGGACCCCGAAACTTACGGCAAGAATGGGTCTGGCATGCCGGTACGTTCTTTTGCCTGTCATTTGCAGGACCCGGCCCAGCAGGGTATGAGGTTCAGATTCGCCACCGGCTGATACATGCCTTTCCCCGAAATTGTCCAGGACTTTGCGGGGCAGCACGGAGATAAAGGCCGGCACGAGAAGTATGGAACAGAGCCAGGCCACAATGACACCGAATGCCACGAACAGCCCGAAGACCTGAACCGGAGGTATGGGTGTCAGTGCCAGGGATGCAAAACCTACAGCCGTGGTGAGCGTGGTATAGAGCATGGGGATAAACAATGAGCCCATCAAGTTTTTCAGTGTCTGTTTGCGGTCCCGGGTCTTTTGATACCGGTCGAAAAATTCGGAAATGACATGTACATCGTCGAGTACCGCAATGGGCACAATAAATATGGGGATCATGGAACTCATGATATGCACGGTATTCCCGGTGATCACCAGGAGGGACATGGTCGCAGCAGTGGCGATCAGGGCATCGTAAATGGCCGGAAGAATCACCATGGCCGAGCGGAAGAAAAACCACATGAGCAGGAAGATAATAACCATGGCCAGGGGGGCGGATATGGCCATCTGTTTGAACATCTGCACTCCAAAGGTGTCCTCGGCTACGGGCAGACCGGTGATGTGGTAGTTTTCATCCCCTTTCAGCGCGGCCACCCGGCTTTCGATCGCATTACCGGCAAAGGCGGCCTCTAT
>JAGYNZ010000038.1 GCA_018399745.1 Deltaproteobacteria bacterium
CGCCGACGTCATTCTGCCTGCCTCTGCGTGGCCGGCTCATAAGTCTGTTTCTTTATCTTTTCCCATTCAGCATTCGATGTTGGATGTTCGATGTTCATCCTTTTTCATCGGTAAACCTCAGTCTTTCTACCTTCTGCCTTCAGCCTTTCACCTGTTAACCACATTGGGATATTACTCGATAGTAAAATACCCTATATTTGAAAAACCGCTGAAGCCGCCGGCGTCATAGGCCTGAATAAGGACAAAGTAAGCTGAGCCGCTGGGCAGGTCGCCAGAGATAGTGCAGGTGGGGCCTGCTATGTAGCCCAGGTCGCACTTGTACAGGCTGGAGATGTCCGGGGGTGCGAAATAGAGCAGGTAGCCCTCGGCCCCCCGACTTCGGCTCCAGGACAGGGTAAGCGTGTTGCCCGCTGTGGTGGCGGTAAGCTGGGGTGTCTCCAGGATCTTGCTGTCTGTTACATTCACACTGAGATAACACCGCTCGTCGGTATCGAAATCATAGACCGTAATTATATTCGATCCCGGGGCAAGGGCAATCACCAGAATGGTATCCCGTATTCTGCTTGCACTTACCACGCTATTGTAGAGAGGGGCTGCCACCCCGTAGGTCTTGGTTCCCCCGCTGATCGTGACAAACGCCGTCTCATACAAGCGAAGAGACAGGGAATCGGCGCTGAGCGCCAACGGGTCTGCCATTACTCTCTGGGCGGGCAGGAAGGCATAGACCATTAATATTGCAAACATGGATATTAAAAGCCTCTGGATCAAGGATTTCATAACTGTAAACCTCCTGGCAAATTGTGAACTATGCAATAATATAAAACTTAAACACCTTTGCAATTAAAGTCCACATAATTATACAAGCAAGTATCGGGCCTATATACAATAAAGATTTACAAAAAAACAGTGTTTTCATCTGCCGGATTTGATAAAAAGAAATTTTTACCTCAAAACGTTGGTTTTACTTGCAATGGCGGTTTGTAATACATAAAATACAGTTGACAGGAGGCGGAAATAGGCTTGAATATTTAATATTTGAATATTCAATTTTATTCACAGGTTGACATTCGGGGTTTGATGTCCATTTTTAAATATAATCTGGGGACGTTTACAAAAAAAACCAGCGCTGGGGGTTATATGGTATAACTCTAAGAGATATAGCGCGCAAACTATCAACAAGGAGAAGGGGCTTATGAAACGGAGAATTACGATTTTTATTTTGGCGTTGACCATGGTCGGGGCATTTACTCTCATTGGGTGCGACAAGAAAGACGAATCAGGCATGGAAGAGGTGACCCAGGATGTGAGCGAAATGGCTGAGGAAGGTGTCAAGGCCACCGAGGAGGGGGCCAAGGCCGTGGGGGAGAAGATAAAAGGAGCGGCTGAAGGGTTGCCTGGGATGGGAGAAGAGGCGGCTGAAGATGTGCAGGAGACCGGAGGCGAGTCAGCTGAAGATGTAGAGGAGACTGCAGAAGGTGCGGCTGAAGAGATGCAGGGGGCTGCGGAAGAGGCCGCTGAAGAAGCAAAGTACTAAAACAGGTCTAAGGTTGAAAATAATAAAAAGGGCGTTTTTTAACGCCCTTTTTTATTTGGGCAATCCAGTAAAATGCTAGGTCATCTCCGATAACCTGATCAGTTTCTCATAGTCGGCGTTCACGCGTTGCTGGATGTGATCGATATGCTCTTTATCCAGATGGCGGAAGCGACGCTGGCCTTTCAGGTATTCCTCAACAGGCTTCGGCTTTGTGATCTTACGGCTCATGATGTAGCGCCCTTCGATGACTTCATACAGCGGGAAGATCCTTGTCTCTACTACCAGTTTTGCAAACTCGATTGAGCGTTCAGGTGCCGATCCCCAGCCTGTTGGACAGGGTGAATATATGTGTACGTAAGCAGGTCCCTTGACCAGTGCCGCCTTTTTTACCTTATTCATGAGGTCCAGGAAATAGGCAGGTGATGCGGTAGCTACGTAGGGGATGTTATGCGCCACTGCTATTCCAGGCACGTTCTTTTTCCAGGTAACCTGGCCGAAGCTCTTTTCCCCTGGAGGACTGGTGGTTGTCATGGCGCCGTATGGGGTACAACTGGAGCGTTGAACCCCTGTGTTCATGTATGCCTCGTTATCCAGACATATATAAGTGAAGTCGTGTCCCCGCTCAAAGGCACCTGAGATCCAGCCGATTCCTATATCACTTGTTGAACCGTCTCCTCCTATTGCCAGTACGTCTATATGTTTCTTGGAGACCTTGCCTTTGCGCCTCAGGACCTTCAGCGCGGATTCTATACCTGACGCCACGGATGCCGGATTCTCAAAAGCGATGTGGATCCACGGCACTTTCCATGATGTCTGCGGGTATGGAGTGGTAATAATCTCCATACAACCTGTGGCCATACAGACGATAACGTTTTCTCCCAAGGCCTTCATAGCCATTCTCAGGGCCAGAACCTCGCCGCAGCCTTGACACGCCCTGTGGCCAGGGGCAAGCATTTCCTTCCTGGGGAGATTTTTCGCCTTAAATCGTTTGAATTTTTCGAATTCAGATATCATTTTTCACGCACCCCGATCACTTCATAGAGTTCCTTTGGACGTTTCTTGGCAAATGCCGTGGCCTTTTCGACCATTTCTTCGAACCACTCAACTGTTACATCCCGTCCACCAAGACCGGCAATGAAGTTGAAAATTTTAGGAGACCCAGGCACCTTATAGAAAAGAGACCTGAGTTCCGCACCCACCGGGCCGCAAGTTGCGCCAGGGGGCAGACAGCGGTCAACTACCGCCAGCACTTTTGCCTTTCCGGCGGCCTTTCGAAATTCCGGTCCTGGGAATGGACGCCACAGACGAATTCTTACCAGCCCTGCCTTTTGTCCCTTTTCCCGCATGGTGTCTACCGCCGTCATGGCCGTCTCTGAAATACTGCCCATGGTAACCAGCAGGATCTCGGCATCTTCTGAGCGGTAGGTCTCAACAGGGTTATACTGACGTCCGAAGAGGTCTGCGAATTCCTTCCATCCCTGGAGTATTACCTTTTTGGATGCCTTCAGTGCTTCATTGTGAGCAACCTTTGCCTCTGAATATACCTCTGGAATACCCACGGGACCCATGGTTATGGGCTTCCTGGGATCCAGACGGTAGCGGGGTTTGAAGGGAGGAAGGTATTGATCCACCTCTTCCTGGCTCAAGAGCTCTACGGCCTCGACAACATGACTCAGGGTGAATCCGTCAATATTTACCATCATCGGCAGGGATACACGCCTGTCTTCAGCCACCCTGAAGGCATGAAGTGTCAGATCAAAGGCCTCCTGGCCGTTTTCCGCAAAGGTCTGTATCCAGCCTACATCCCTCTGGCTCATTATATCCTGGTGGTCGTTCCAGATACTTATGGGCGCGGACAATGCTCGGTCTACAACGGCCATGACTATGGGCAACCTCATCGGACCGGGTATGAACAGAATCTCGCTCATCAACAAAAGGCCCTGGGAACTGGTTGACGTAAAGGTCCTGGCCCCGGCTGCTGAAGAACCGCAGCAGCAGCTCATCGCCCCATGCTCAGATTCCACCGGGACGAATTCAGCGTCGACCTCTCCATTCGCCACTACTTCAGAAAGGTGTTCCACAATATGGGTTTGAGGGGTAATGGGGTATGCGGCGATCACGTCTACATTCGCCAGCTTCACCGCCTCAGCTAGTGCAATTGAAACTTCAATTCCAATGCGTTTGGCCATGATTATCCCTCCTCCGGAATTATTGTTATGGCATCTTTGGGGCACTCGTGGGCGCATATGCCACAACCTTTACAGTATTCTAGATCTACATCGAAGAAGCCGTCCTCGGCCTGGATGATTGCCATGTCAGGACAGTATATCCAGCACATACCGCACTTGATACACTTTTCATTGTCAATGACCGGCCTTTGGGATCGCCAATCGCCCGTCCTGAATTTGGCCGAACTGCCCGGCTCCATCACGTGACATCCAAAGGTTATTGTCTTCCAACCTACAATGGCGTCCGTATTGGCCATTTTATTACTCCTTTATATTTCATGATAAGGGATTGGTAATAACGTAAGATTTTCAGTCCACCTCACGAAGAACACAGGGGGAAAAACCCTGACTATCTGCGTCTTTGCAGTAGGTTTTGCCCATAAAAAATTATTTGGTAATTATTGTTTCCTCAATTGCCCTGCGCATAGCATCCTTGTTTTTCTCGGAAAGTCGTCCAAACCGGCGATCTAATGCATGTTCCAAAGACTTTTTACCGACAATACCTGTCGCCTTCAACAGCGCACCGAGCATCGTGGTGTTGGTTATGGGCAATCCCAGGATTTCTCTGGCTATGGTATTGGCATCCACCATGGCAAGTTTGCTGTCCAGCCCAAAGGCCCTCCTGACCTCTGATTCCTTCATGTGGGTGTTCAAAATGACAATTCCGTCTTTATGCAGCCCCTCTGAGACCTTGACCAGAGAGGGGAGCGACGAGTCCAGCACCATTACTATGTCAGGGCAGTAAACCTTTTCCCTGGTCCGTATCGGGGAGTCACTCACCCTGATAAAGGCCGTAACCGGGGCCCCCCTCCTTTCCGGACCGAAACTAGGAAAGGCCTGTGCGAATCTTCCTTCGTCTATGCCTGCAATTGCAACGAGCTCAGCTGAGGTAACAGCTCCCTGCCCGCCGCGGCCATGAAGTCTGACTTCTTTCATTGGCTAAATCTCCCATTAGTGTATTTCGAATGGCAAAGTAAGGCCATAATAATCACCTTACCTGAAAAGAAAAAAATCAGTTAAGGAGACCCTAAGCATACCAAGTAAACATAAAACGCCCGTAAAAAGTCCTTCAAGAAAACAGGACACCGATTTTCGCAGATATGCACTGACAATTATTATTCATAGACTTGAAAATCTGTGTCCATTCGCGTCCAAAAATGGAACTTTCTTTAATATCGAGATAGAGTGTGTTAACACGTTAATTTTTCTCTTGTCAAGAGTCTGATTTGAGAACCATGGCTATTTTTGATGATTTATGGGATTCAGCTTCTCGTTAAGTCGGTCTAAGATAGTGTCGGTTTGTCTGGATTTGTTTCCCAATACCTCGGCCCGTTGTTTGAGCTTTGACGCTGTTTCCCGGTCATTGGTCTCCTCGAGATAACCAAGGGCCAGGAGCGCGATGGACTCTGAATCTTCATGATTGTTCTTGATAGCCTGCTGCCATGAGATTTTGGCCTTCTTCCATTGATTAAGGGCCCGGTAGGCCTTGCCGAGTATTCGAAAAATGGCCCCTGGTAACGGTTGCTCAGGTCTATCTGCAAAAGGGGCAAGTATCTCCAGGGCCTCTTTTGCCCGGCCGGATTCAATAAGCACTTCAGCCATACGGCCTGCCAGGCGCATGTCACCTGGTTTCGATGCGCGCGCCTTTTCCAGGGCCTTTTCAGCGCTTTTAAGGTCTCCTTTCTGAAAATGAATGCCACCAAGGTTATAAAGGGCCATAAAATTTTCAGCAGGGGAGTTTGCGGCCATGGAAAAGGCACTGATGGCCTCTTTCGTCCTTCCCATCTCCGCAAGACACACTCCCAGGCTGTTAAGCAGATTGGCATTCGAGGGTTCGGTCTTGAGACCACGCCTGTAGCTCCTGCACGCGCCTGAGAGATCTCCCCAGAAAAAGATTTCGTCTCCCCTGACGTTCCATGTCAAGCCGTCATGGACAGCTACCGAACCTTTTCCCAGAAGATCCGCATGTATAAAGGCCCACAGGGCGGCTACCTGTGTTCGGAATGGCTGTACTGCAGGTTGGCTGCCGGCAGCGATACCTATGGTCGAAGGCCCATTCAAAGCGGCCGTGCATAGTCTCTGGATCTCACAGCCCCATTGTGCCAAATCTGGCCCCTGGGGCTTTGTACCAAATTTTTTTATTAAAAATGCATTATCTTTTTCCCCTGAAATTAATGTCATGCCTTGCCCGAAGGAGTCTTTGAGATCATGGGGAAGCGGTTTCACATAAGCCACGGCACATTTTGATTTTCCCCTGATCACCTTTTTTACCTGATCAAGTCTTAATCCAATTCCCTCAATACCCAGGCGGTCTTCAAGGACTTTTTGATCCTCTGTACAAAAAACTGCAGTATCCAGTTCCTCAGCCAACCTTTCAAGGGCATAGATGTCCTTCTCCACAAGACCAATATCAAAAGGCCAGGAGATATGGTGGCCATAGGCATTTGAGATCGGTATCTTCAACGACCGGGCACTGGAAATCATATGTTTAAGGCCAAACGACAATTTTTCCCTGGTTACTCCGGAAAGAAGTATCCAGGAATTCTCTGGATTTCCCCCCAGCCACTCAGGGTCGGAATTTCTCCAGAGCATAGAGCACAGGTCGATGGCAGTTTCATGATTACAGTAATCGGCATTCCCCCTGTGTTTTTGTTTGAGATGCAGCAGGGAAGTGAAAGGCACCTTTTTCCTGCAAATAGTCTCCATGGCAGAATATGCATATGGCGGAATTTCCCCTGATCTTGAAAAAGAGCACTCAAGGCGCAGCACCTTGAGTCTGTTTTCTATACAGGACTGCAGAACAGGCAGCCACCTTTCAGCCTCTTCCGGTCCGATAGAATTGTCCTTTTTAAACAATACCACGGTGCCGAGGGTGGTTTGGTGATACGGCACCGCCGCGTGGTTTCTGATTGGTATCAGGACCTGCTGTCCTATTCGGTCCCAAAACCCCTTGCATTCAGACAGGGCATGACAGGCCCTTTGTCTTTGGCGCTCTGAAAACCTGGCCGGGGGAAGACCTTCGACATGATCATAAATGGGACAGAATGTGCATTCTGAAAAAGGAAAGATTTTACCAAGCCATTCAACGACCCGGTCACCCAGGCGTTCCAGGTCTACTGGGACTAAATGAAACATATGATCAGTCGGCATTTTTCTTTTTTATAGGTTCTGGGTTCAGGGTTCAAAGGTTCAGAGGTTCAGGGGTTCAGGGTTCAAGGTTTCAAGGGTTCAAAGGTTCAGGGTTCAAAGGTTCAGGGTTCAAAGGTTCAGGGTTCAAATTGTACAATCAAAATAGAGCCGAGTGAATCTTTATGGCCTTATCAATTTGGTCCATTTTTTCCTTTTAATACCCCCTGATAAGTATAAATTACATATTATAAAATACATAACATTTATATGCAGATCAACAGGCATTCAACTGACAAGAGTTTTTAATTGCTAATACGGCTATTTAGGCATAGATTTCATATATTGTCACACTGTAATCTGTGTGTCACGAGGTGACCCGTGTCAAAGAATGATCTGGGTTTTATCCAGATGATTCCAGCCTTGCGTGGGCAGAAGCCACTGCCTGGATGATAATACCATAGTCTTTCTCCCGGACGGTCCTGATATCCATAAGTATCTTGTCCTCTTCAATCCTTACGATCACCGGCGGTTCGTTTTTGCGTAGTTCAGACTCGATTCGTACTGCAGAAAATGTCTTGTCTTCCGGAGCGATAACTACTGCCCTGGACTTGAGCTGATGCAGCGGCAAAGCACCACCTCCAACACGGGAAATGGTCTCTGCGGTGTCTATCGATATGCCGGGAAGTTTCAGTGCCCTGAGTCTTCTTTGAAGTCGTCGGGCCCTGGACTTGATGCTGTCCTGGGAAAGACACAGCATGTTGAGCGTCGGTATAACCTTTACCGCCTGCTCAGGGTCTTGATATAGCCTCAGGACACCTTCCAGGGCAACAAGCGTGAGCTTGTCTATACGTACCGCCCTGTTCAGGGGGTTTTTCTTTATGCGGTCAACGAGTCTCTTTTTCCCGATAATTATTCCCGCCTGTGATCCGCCCAGGAGTTTATCACCGCTGAAGCTGACCAGGTCGGCACCGGCAGACAGTGATTCCTGTACCATTGGCTCATGAATTATTCCATATCTGGAAAGATCTATGAAGTTGCCGCTGCCCAGGTCTTCAAATACCGGGACCCCTCGTCTTGCGCCGAGTTCGGCCAGTTCCGCCACGGATGCGGCCATTGTAAAGCCTACCATCTGGAAGTTGCTTTGATGTACCTTCATAAGCAGTGCGGTCTGGTCACTTATGGCAGACTCATAGTCACTCAAGTGGGTACGGTTCGTGGTCCCCACCTCCCTCAGGATGGCACCGCTTTTCGTCATCACGTCAGGGATGCGGAAGGAACCGCCTATCTCTACCAGTTCACCTCTGGAGACGATCACCTCTCTGCCCCTGGCCAGGGTTTCCAGTGTGATAAGCACTGCGGCCGCATTGTTGTTTACTACCAGGGCGGACTCCGCCCCGGTCAGATCGCAGAGCAACCCCTCTACGTGGCTGTAACGGCTTCCCCTCATACCCTTTTCCAGGTTATACTCCAGATTTGAGTATCGACCCGCTATATCCAGCATGTGCCGGAAGATCTCTTTGGGAAGAAGGGAGCGTCCAAGATTTGTGTGTATCACCACGCCGGTGGCGTTGACAACAGGCCTTAAGGAGGGCATGAGCAGTGATGCCAGACGTATTTCTATTTGTTTTTTTATGGTTTCATATTCTACTGATTCGGGGTCAGGTTCTCGAGAGGACAGGATATATGAGCGAAGTCCGTCAAGGACGTCTCTGCAGGCGGTTACCTTGACCCGTCGGGGGACTTTATTGGATAATGTCTGTATCAGTTCATCGACCTTGGGAAGCTTACGTAAAAGTTCTTGTTGAGATTGTGAATAACCCATGCTGCGTCTCTCTTTAATCTGGTTGGACAAGACCCGGGATACCTGGCTCAGGGCCGGTATCGAGTATTATATAGAAAAGATTGAGCACTACATTCGTGTGCAGGTCCTCCAGGTACGCGGTGTGCGCTCTGTTCGAAAAATGAGACCCGATGAGGTCATGAAGCGTGAAGCCGAATCCATTCTAAGGGCCCTGCCAAAAGGGGCCTTTACAGTTGCCCTGGACGTAAGGGGCCGAATGATGGACTCCCCCGGACTGGCCGGTATGCTTACAGACCTGGAGACAAGGGGGGCCGAAGACATGGCCATGCTTATAGGCGGCGCATTCGGGCTCGCACCTGAAGTGCTTGATAGAGCAAATATGAGATTATCCCTTTCTCCAATGACCTTTACACACGACATTGCAAGACTAATACTGGTAGAGCAGATCTACAGGGCCTGCACTATCAATGCCGGCGAGCCCTATCATCATTAGTAAGCGTTTACAGGGCACCGTATCTGCTTTGTTGTCGGGCACTTGAAGTACAGGAAACACGTCTGCGTACCCTCCGCCTCGCATCTCCATCACCCTGTAAACGCTTACATTAAACCCCTGAACCTTCAAACCCTGAACCTCCGAACCCGTTTCCAGAATCCATTCATGCCTCCACCACGGAGGTTACCTCAGGGACCTCACTCTTAAGAAATCTCTCGATGCCGGACTTAAGGGTTATCTGGCTCATGGGGCAGCCTTTGCAGGCCCCGGTGAGATTGACCTTGACTATTCCACTGTCTTCATCCACTTCCACCAGCTCTACATCCCCTCCGTCCTGCTGCAGCATGGGACGTACCTTATCCAGTGCTTGTTGTACTCTCTCTTTTATCATTTTAAAGATTTCCCCCTTTATTTTTGAATCGCGGCCACGATATCTCCACGCGTAAACAGGGCTGAAAGTTCATGGCCTGAATCAAACAAGGCCTCTTTTCCACCTTCTTCCCGGTCAACAAGGGCGATTATCTGGGCTACTATGAAACCTTCTTCCCTGGTCCTCTCGATTGCCTTGATAAGGGTTCCACCACTGGTAACCACGTCTTCGACTATGACCACTCTGCTTCCAAGGGGGATGTTGGACTTTCCTTCTATCCAGGACCCCGTACCATGTCCTTTTGCCTCTTTCCGTATTATAAAGGCGGGTATGGGCCTTCCTTCAATAAAGCTTACTACAGAGACTGCTGTAACCAGCGGATCGGCCCCCAGAGTCATTCCACCGACCCCTGAAACAGTTATGCCGGACTGCAAAATGCGATTGTACAACAGCTTGCCGCATAGATAGGCACCCTCTGAGGAAAGCGTGGTCTGCTTGCAGTCTATATAGAAGTCGCTCTCCCTGCCGGAGGTTAATCTGAAGGTCCCCTCTCTGTATGAGAGCTTAAGTATTATCTGTCTGAGTCTTTCCCAGTCTCTTTGAATCATTATTCCTAACCGCTTGCCGTATTACGCAGAAAGTTGCTCAATAACATTACTCAGCACCAAAGACCCGCTCAAATATGGTATTTACGTGTTTAAGGTGGTAATTTATATTGAATATTGCCTCTATTTCTTTCGGGGTCAGATATTTTGTCAGGTCTTGGTCCGCCAGGAGTCTTTCTTTGAAAGTGCCGTTTCCTTCCCATACCTCCATGGCCTGTTTCTGGACAATTCTATAGGATTCTTCCCTGCTGACCCCTTTTTGTGTCAGTGTGAGCAATACCTGTTGTGAAAAGACAAGCCCTTTAAGCATATTCAGATTATGCTCCATTCGAGCAGGATATACTATTAAATTATCCAATATTCCAGTAAGCCGGCTTAGCATGAAATCCGTCCCGATAAAGGCATCAGGACCGGTCACGCGTTCAACTGATGAATGGCTGATATCCCTCTCGTGCCAGAGCGTCACGTTCTCAAGTGCAGGAATCGTATAGGAACGTACGAGGCGGGCAAGACCGCACAGGTTTTCCGACAGGACCGGATTCCGCTTGTGCGGCATGGCCGAAGAGCCCTTTTGCCCCGGTCTGAAGTACTCTTCTGCCTCAAGCACTTCTGTCCGCTGAAGATGACGCACCTCGGTTGCTATTTTTTCAACAGAACTTGCCAGTACTGCCAGGGCACAGAATACCTCCGCATATCTGTCTCGCTGTATGATCTGGCTGGACGCGGGGGCCGGTTTAAGCCCCAGGTGTTCGCATACATAAGATTCTATCCAGGGATCGGCGTGCGCAAACGTTCCGACAGCCCCTGACAGTTTACCGCAGGAAATCGTCTCCTTTGCATTTTCAAGGCGTCTGCGGTTCCTCCGCATCTCATCGTACCAGATCGCAAGCTTCAGGCCGAAGGTAATGGGCTCGGCGTGGATACCATGAGACCTTCCCACCATCACGGTATCTCTGTGTTCAAAGGCGCGTCTTTTTATTACATCCAAGAGGGCATCCACGTCATCAATGATGATTTCCAGGGCCTGCTTAAATATTACGGCACTGGCTGTGTCAAGCATGTCAGACGACGTAAGGCCCCAGTGCAGGTACCTGGCAGACGGCCCTATATGCTCTGCCACGTTGGTAAGAAAGGCGATGACATCATGACGGGTCTTTTCTTCGATTTCAGCTATCCGTTCCGTTTCAAAGGCAGCGCTTTTTCTTATGTCCTCTGCGGCCTTCCCGGGTATTGCTCCAATCTCAGCCCAGGCCTCTGCTGCAAGGATTTCCACTTCGAGCCAGGTCTTGTATTTATTTTCAAGGGTCCATATGGCTGCCATTCCTGGTCGACTGTATCTATCTATCATGAAAAAGGTCCCTATAGTTTTGGGGTTACTATTTTTATGTGAGACAGGGCTTTCTATGGAATCAGAAAATTCGGATTTCCTGTCTTCAGAGACTGTTTTATTAACTATAAAGGTGTGCATTTAGACCAGATAACAGGCAGAAACGCAATAGTTTATGGTAAAAACATTCGGCAGAAAGACACCGGATTTGTCATCAGAAAGATATGATTAGTCACGATGTTTCTGTTTTCTGCCCTTTTATTGATGAAGAAACAGCGGTACACAGAGTTGCAGTCGTGGGCAGACGATACAGACCTTGCTCTGACGACCGAACCCGCTCATATTATCCCCCTTTTTGAAGAGGTTTTTCCAAGGAGCAACCAGATAAAGAAAGGGCCCCCAAGCAGTGCCGTAATGATGCCTACCGGTATTTCGGCAGGTGCAATGAGCGTCCTGGCAAGCATGTCGCACAGCGTCAGGAATGCCCCGCCAAACAGGAGGGTGGCTGGTGTCAGATACCTGTGATCAGCACCGATCAGCAACCTGCAGATGTGAGGGACCATCATGCCCACGAAACCGATTGGCCCGCATATAGATACAACCCCTCCTACCATAAGCGAGGTCGCAAAGAAGAGGATCTTTTTTGTTCTCCACACACTGACTCCACGGCTGATAGCGATTTCCTCCCCTGTCATCAGCAAGTTCAGCTCATAGGTCATGTAGATGATTATGGCACTTCCACTGATTACGAATGGAGCCATATTCAGAACAGACTCAAACCCGACGACCTCGAGTCCTCCCATCAGCCAGCGCAAAATACGGAACGATTGCGAAAAATCGCTCATGTACTGGGTAAAGAGGATGACGCTGGAGAAGAAAAAACTGATGGCGACTCCGGCCAGAAGCATGGTGGCTGTGGAAAATCCTCTCCTTGCCCTGGTCAGACCATATACCAGCAGAATGGAGAGAATAGCCCCTGCAAACGAGGCAATGGATATGCCGGAAATACCAAGTACGCTGAAAACTAAACCGAGGCGGACGTAGATCGCTGCTCCAAGAGACGCCCCGCTGGCTACGCCGAGGGTAAACGGCGTGGCCAGCGGATTACGAAACATTGCCTGAAAGGCCATGCCGCTCACTGCAAGGCCGGCCCCTGCGAGGAAGGAAATACATACTCTCGGTATCCTGATTTTCCAGAAGATGTTTGACTCCATGCCGCCGGATGCGGGATGTAAGACGGCACTCAATGGTATCGTATTCATTCCGACTATCGGTGCGCATGAAAAGACAATAATGGCCAGGACGAAAAGAAGGGCCATTGGTATTAACCGGTTGTGTCTTGATCCTGTATTCATCATGGCACTTCCGGCACGGTAATGGCCTTTCCCGTTTGAGGGTGCTTCACAAAAAGGAATGATTTTTCGTATATTTTATAAAGGATTTCGTTGTTCATAAATTTGTCCGCAGGGCCGCAAAAGACCACCGCGCCATCTTTAAGTGCCAGGATACGCCGGCTCGTTAAAATTGCGTTATTGATATCATGGGTTACCGAAAGCACGGTAAAACCCCGCTCACGATTGGCTCGTTCCAGCAGCCTGTGCACATCGGCCTGGTGTTTGGGGTCCAGAAAGGTCGTGGGTTCGTCAAGGAGAAGAACTTTCGCTCCCTGAGCGAGTGCCGCGGCGATGAAGACCTTCTGGCGCTCTCCGCCGCTGAGTGTGGGCAGAAGACGTTCGCTGAATTCCGATATTCCCGTGATGTCCAGCGCGTCGTGAACCGCGTCTTCATCTCTTTTCCCCGGTGAAGAAAACGGGCTTAGATGAGGATAGCGGCCCATCATGACAAACTCATAGACAGTAAAGGGTGAAATGCGACCATCCGCCTGCGGGACATAGCTCAATTTTTGGGCGAGTTCTTTCTGGCTGTATTTATCAAGAGGTTTCCCGGCTATTCTGATATCTCCATTTCCCCCTTTGTGAATCCGATCCAGGCATTTTAGCAGGGTGGTTTTCCCTGCCCCGTTCGGCCCCACGATTGAAATGTATTCGCCCTCTTTGATGCTGAGTGAAATGTCCTTCAGAATGGCCCTGCTGTTTATGGAGAATGAAAATTCCACTATTTCGATGATGGTGTTCTCCATTTCTATTTCCAGTCCACCTCCGGGTGTATCGACCGTGTCATCTTTTCCAGGATAAGGATAAATCTCGGTCCTGGAGTCACGGCATAATCCTCTCTAAAGGCATAAATACGGCCTTTTCTGACCGCATCGACCTGTGAGAGGCCGGCCCATTCATTTGAAGTCGTTGCCTGGTTCAGGTCCTTTTCATCTCTGTCCGGAATTATTTCGATAATGACTTCGGGATTCATCTGGACGATACCTTCTCTGGAAACGATTGGAAATGCGACGTCTCCGCTATAGGCATTGACACCGCCGGCAAGTGTAATCATTTCATTATAGAATTTTTCCCTGCCCGATATACAGACGTCTTTCAGGGTGCCGGACTCAATGTTCTTTTCCACAGAGATAATGACCTTCGGACGAGGCAACCCCTGGGTCTTTTGCCTGACTCTTTTCATCCTCAACCGGAGATCGTGTACGATTGACTCTGCCTTTGTGCCAACGCCGCATGCCTCTCCGATAACGGTAATTGAATTGAGTATTCCAGCCACACCTTTATGATTCACTATCAAGGTATTCAGGCCAAGTTCAGGTAGATACCGCCTTGGGCCCTCGTGTCCGTCCAGCATAATGACAAGATCAGGACATAACGTGACGATAGATTCATAGTTGGGGTCATAGTAGCCACCAACACCCGGTTTTGATCGGGCGGCTGTCGGGAAATCACAGTAGCGGGTAACAGCGGCAATACGGTCTTCCATCCCGAGTGCGAATAGAATTTCCGTAATGCTTGGGGCCAGTGAGACGATACGTCTGTATTCTTCACTATTATGATCTTTTTGACATGTAATGAAATTGAAATCGCATATCACCCTGTCGAATTCATGCATAGCCTTCTTTCCCAGATAGCTTCCTGTAAAGGCGAGAAGAACAAAAGCAACTAAAATAATTTTCCGGCGCATCAAATCTGCCTGCTACCAAGCAGCACGTGCATAAGTGTTACACTCGACATAATCGCCAGTCCAGGACCCTATTCTCTGACATTGCGCCTCATGCTGCTAATTTCCATACCCTTCCAGATCAAACCTGAAGGCAATTTGCTTTATCGATGCCACGGCTTTACCGCTGCGCATGGCCGGAACAAAAGCGGCCTTCTCAAGCGCATTTGCCGCGGCGCGATCAAGGCGTCGATATCCGCTGCTGGTTTCCATTTCGATTTTTCCCGGCCTTCCGTCTGCATGGACTTCAACGATAAACACAACTGTGCCTTCCTCTCCGTTAATGCGCGAATACCTGGGATACTCTGGTTTTGTCAGACCTGTAATGGCTGCGGGACTTGTTACGCCGTTTTCACTGGCCTTGCTATCATTGTTCTTCGGGTTAATAGCAGCGACTTCGACAGGATAACTATAAGCATGACGAACCGGTTCTTTTTTGTTCTGCAGCGAAGGTTTTGCTGAAAGGTGTCGCTTCGTTTCAGATCTCTTTGCGTGTGGTTTGGAGAAAACAGGTCCTGAGGCGGCTTTTCCTTTTTCCTTTTCTTTCCGTTTCCCGGATTTGTGTATTTTTTGTTTATGCTGTTGTACAGCCAGTTTTTTCTTGGAATGTAGAGGGACATCCTGTGTGGGACCTGTTTTTTTGAAAGTTATCTCTTTTTTGCTCGAAGACGGCGGTGCAGAAAGGCTTTGCTTACCGGCCGGCTCGGCCGCAGCGGGCATGACGCCGGATGCCTCGTCGGCTGAAGAGCCGACAATATTGAGCGTGACGGCCGATGCACCTTTTTTAAAAGAGACCTCGGCGTTGCGTTGCGGGGTGTCCGAGTAGAGTGCACCTGCATGAATAGTGGCCGAAACAAGGAAGGGGACGATAAAATCAGAGGACCTCATTCTTCTTCCACACACTCAAACGAGACTTCCTTGATACCAGCGCTCCTCAATAAATCAAGAACCCTGATGGCAATCCCTATATCGGCCCTGCGATCGCCGTTGATATAGACGGGAAGCCCGGTTTTTTTGTTAACATGCCCCATGACTGTTTGCACCAGTCCATCCAATTCCACGCGTGTCTTGCCGACAAATATGGAGTTGTCTTTTGTTATGGTTATACCGACATATTCATTTCTGTTCACTACCGCCGTTGAAGCACTGGGCAGATCTACTCTGAGTCCACGGTGGACAACCATGGACAGCATGGCATAGATAAAGAAAATCAGCAGGAGAAAGACAACATCGATGAGTGGAAGCATTTCCACTCGGGCCTTTCTGTTTTCATATCCGCTACGTATCATGATCGTTTTTCTCCAGCCCATTGCGATATGCAGCCTCAAAACGGACTATGATCTTATTGATCTGCTTCGTCTCTTTCTTTACCTTCGCCACCAGGTAATTGAAGGGAATCAGTGTCATCAGTGCCACAGTGAGTCCCGCAGCCGTTGTAATCAGAGCCTGAGCAATGCCTCCAGTTACTGCCTTTGGATCTTCGATACCGCCGTGGCCCAAAAGATTGAAGGAATCGATGATTCCAAGCACGGTCCCCAGGATTCCGAGCAGAGGGGCCATGGTGATAATGGTGTCCAGAATGTCCATTCCTCGTTTCATACCTTCGATTTCATCCTCTGCCGCAACTTCCATGCTTTCCCGAAGTCCATAGTCCCGATTAGCAAGCCCGGAGATGATTATCCTGGCCAAAAAATCAAGTCCGTCAATCTCAATTTTTCTTTCGTTACGATCCTGAAGGACCCCTCGATAGTCTCCAGCCTCAGTCTGGCGCAAGATTTTTCCAAGGCGATTCCTGTCCCTCCGTCTTTTTTCCTTCCACCAGAAAACAATTCTCTCAATGGAAATCGTCAGAGACACCATTGAGCATAGAAGAAGCGGCCACATAATGGGACCACCCCTTAGAAACATATCTCTCATCTAAAATACTCCTGGAAATAATAACTGAACAATGTCTCCTAAAATGACAATTTGCACCCTGCGAATGCAGAGAGTTCAGGCGTACCAAATCCTTTTACCTCTTCATAGTCTTCGTCCAAGAGGTTTTCCACCCTGCCGAATACCTGAATATTCCCGGTGATATCGTACGATGCAGCCAGATCAACCAATACATATTCATCCAATTCCACACGTGTGGCAGGCCAGGTGGAATAGTCATTGTCATCACGCTTACTAACATAGACGAGATTCAGGTTTACATTTCCTTTGTCCATGAATTGATAATTTACATTGAGCGCAAACTTGTTCTGGGCCCTTCGAAGAAGGTCCTTTCCAGTTTCCTTGTCCTCCGTATCCGTATAAGTGTAGCTGGCCAGAAAGGTAAGGTCGTCAATCGGCCTCAGGGAGGCGAAGACCTCGATTCCTTGGGTTTGCGCCTCGGCGACATTGATATACCTTGATGTATTGCTTTCAAAATCAATCAAATCGTCGAAATCGTTATTGAAATAGGTAAAGCCCAAGCTCAGTCTGTTATGAAATAGGGATTGCTCTATACCGATATCCCATCCCGTACTCTCTTCCGGATCCAGATTCTTTTCACCGTACTGGGAATAGAGCTGGTAGAGCGTAGGGGCCTTGAAGCCGGTACCGAAGCTTCCTTTGAGCCTGGTTCCGGTTCGATGAATAAGGTAGGCAGATGTTATGCGATAGGTGGTTTCGGTCCCGAACCTGCTGTGATCGTCTACACGCAATCCCAGCGTAGTAAACCATGAATTCCACAGCTTGATCTGGTCCTGCAGATAGTAACCGGTCGTTCGAGCGGTCTTTTCCTGGAAACTGTCCGCATAGGGACCCCAGGCGCTTTCTGAATAGTATTTGGATTTGCCTTTTTCCTCTTCGTTTTCTATGCCAAGGGTCATTGTGTTTGTTTTATGAAGGTAGAGATTGTGCTGCCAGTCAACCTTGTATATTTTTCCGTCATAAGAACTGCGATCAAGATCCAGGGGATGATACCAGTCGATATCGTTGCTATAGTCACGGTCAAGGTCGGTCAGGGAGAATCCGAGCTTCTGTTCCCAACGTTCATTGAACAGGGAAAGTCGTGCCTGAGTTCTGAGAAAAAGTTGTTCCAGGTCCGCCTTATTGTTCGGGTCGTCGCCTCCCATGCCCCCTGCATTGTCAATGTCGGCATTGGCGTTTATGTATCTCAAGATAAAATCGGCGTCGAAGTTTTCTGTCGGAGTTACCCCCAGCCTTGTGGAGATAGATGTATTTTCATAGTTATCTCTTTCGTGGTTGTGGTCTTTTTCATTGGCGGCGGATATCCCGTCTGTATCCCAGTGGCGGATGCCAAGGGAATAGTTGCCCCACTGATTGCCCCCACTGACCCCGGCGTTTTCTGTAAATGTATTGAAAGAACCGCCCTCGCCGGATATGAAGCCTTGAATTCTGCCTTTTCCTCTCTTTGTGATGATGTTGATGACCCCTCCGATAGCATCGGAACCGTACAATGTGCTTTGCGGTCCGCGAATGATCTCGATACGTTCAATATTATCAGTCGTCAGGTGGGCAAAATCAAAAGAACGTCCTGGAGTAATCGGGTCGTTCATCTCCACGCCGTCTATCAGAACCAGGGTATGCTCTGACTGTGCCCCCCGGATAAATACAGAGGCCTGCCCCCCCGGACCTCCTGAACGAATGACATCCAGGGCAGGGACCGTACGCAGGACCTCGAGGACCGTGGTATTTTGCCTTTCTTCGATCTGCTGGCTGGTGATGACGGTTATTGAACTACCCACTTCCCTTGACGCTGTTTCTATCCTGGTGGCGGTGACAACTATTTCCTCGGCCTTGTCTTCTTTTGCTTTTTCCTCCTTTTTATCAGGTTGTTTTATTGTGTCCGATGGTTCAGTGAATTCTGACTCTTGAGCTGTGACCACGCCCGGCACAACGAACAGTAATGCAAGTAACGCCATGACAATAATAGATTCTCTTTTCATTTTTCTTCTTTCCTTTCCCTCGAAGGTTCAACGTATCTCTCGTGGCCTCGGAACAGGTCTCCTGGCTCTCGTTCATCCTACTTGCCGCGCCTTCCCATCCTTAATGGACAGTGGCGTCACTGCGGCTTTTGTCCTGATTACAGTCGCGGGGCGGCGGGAGCTTTGAACCCCCTTCCCTTGATCCGGAGCATTACCAGCTTCATTTCGCGGTCTTTATTCCACTCATAAAAACCCCATCTCGGGGTGTATTACCTCCTTTAGCCTTTGGTCGTTCAATCCACAAAAAAATCCCCGGACCTAACAAGCAGATCCGGGGATACCGTTTTCTATCCTCTGTTTTTGATGCCCTATTCCCAATCCTCGAGGGGCAGAGCTTCTCTTTATTGATAAGCAGGTCTTCCGGCTTCCGGATCATCCTACTTGCCGCGCCTTCCCATCCTTAATGGACAGTGGCATTACTGCGGCTTTCGTCCACGGTTACGGCGGCGGGTCCGCGACGGATTTGCACCGTCTTCCCTATCAGGACCTGGGGCCCTAATTACTTAATAGAGACAGCATATAACACTGACAGGTCAAAAATCAAGCGCTTTTCCAAGTGTCTGAATATTTCATATTCGGACAGTCTAAAGTTCCTTTAGATGTATAACGGATCAAGTCCGGCATGAACAGAGAACTATGGTTTTTAAGGCCAGATAAGCGCGAATTTTGTGACGCGACGCGTATAGGCTTTTGCCCACGTCAGACCTCACGAATCAATGGTTAAGATTTTCACTCAACCCCTGAACCTCTGAACCCTGAACCCTGAACCTCTGAACCCTGAACCTTATTTATCTTTTAATCCAAAGTCTTCAGCGTGCTGCATTCGATTCATCACTATCTTCGACGCGAGTCTGATTGCCGCCTCAAGGCTGGCGCAATCAGCCTTTCCTGTACCGGCGATGTCATATGCGGTTCCGTGATCCACTGACGTCCTTATTATTGGAAGGCCCAAAGTCAGGTTGACCCCGTCCCTGAAATGAATAAGCTTAAAAGGTATCAGACCCTGATCGTGGTACTGACAGACAACGGCATCGAATTTTCCATTTATGGCCTGATAAAATACGGTGTCCGGGGGATAAGGTCCGCTGGCCATGATGCCGTTTTCCCTGGCCATTTCTATAGCGGGTGTAATGATTTGCTCCTCTTCATCACCGAACATACCGGATTCGCCTCCGTGAGGATTCAGACCGGCGACGGCAATCTTCGGTCTTCTTAGACCAAATTCATTTTTCAGGGAAAAATCCGTGAGTGAAATTATTTGTAAGACCTTTTCCACGCTGATGCCGTCTACCACCTCCCTCAAGGGGCAGTGTATGGTCACGAGGGTTACCCGGAGCCTGTCGCCCGCCAGCATCATGGCGTATCTTTTCGTGTTGGTCTTGTCGGCAAGGATTTCAGTATGCCCGGGATAGTCAATGCCGGCAAGCTTAAGACCCAGCTTGCTGATAGGAGCAGTTACAAGGCCGGAGAGTGTATTTTCTTGGCATAATCTGATTCCCTCGGTGACATAATCAAAAGAGGCATTTCCGGTAGAGGAGCTAGGTTTACCCCAGGGGACATCTTTAATATTAAGGGCTGTCCGGCTAATCACATATATAGCATTTTTGGAGAGGCGGTCGCCGGGCATCCAGGACTTAATGGGGATGTTGATATCAAGCACCTTTGATGCCCTTTTAAGTACGTTCATATCCCCGATGACGACCGCCAGGGAGGACAGCAACCACCTTGGATTAGTAGCAAACGCCTTTATAATGATTTCAGGACCAATTCCCGCCGGACAGCCCATGGAGATGCCTAATGGATTCTGTGACTGTAATATGCGAGTATTTGCGTGCATTCGAGGTCTTATTCCGGAATCAGCGACTTGTTTGTCTATTTCGGTCTGTATGTGCCTTCGGCTGAA
>JAGYNZ010000039.1 GCA_018399745.1 Deltaproteobacteria bacterium
AAAAAATATATCTATAATATAGTGACTTACTTATATATTTTATATAATTATCACAAAAAATGGCTTCAAACAGGCTTTTTCAGTATAATCATTTATAGAACACTTAATGCTTTTTGATAGTCATTATATGCTTTTTTTCTAATTTCATTAAACCGTTCGGGATAATTATCAGCCCCATTCTTTAAATATTCATATTGTTCTAAAAGCCAAACCAAATTTGCATCATTAACAAAAATATACGGCAATCCAATTTCCTCTGCCATTTTAACTCTTGAGTCATTACCAACTAGAACAGCAGGCCGGCCAAATGAAGCAATTAGAAATGCACCGTGAATCCTATTCATTATTCCAAATTTTGTTTTAGCGTAAAACCTAATATAATCTTTATAATTATTTGAAATAAATATATTTGCATTAAAATCAATTCGTTTCGCATTATTTACTTCATCTTGATTATGACAGACAAATACACACTTTTCAAATTTAGATATTTGTTTATAAAATACCTTTAAATTATTTTCCCATTTCTCAAATTCAATTTTTTGCCCAAAAACATAATGGGCACCCCCCTTCATATAATTCAGGGCCACATATTCAGGATTTTCTGGTTCGATACCGAACGATTCCCGGGCAAAAATTGAAGAGCAGGGTATAACTGAAACAAAAAAGCCCATATTGTTTAAAATCTTTTTCGCAAGCTTATCTCTAACAGTGGTCACCTCAGTTAAACTTTGTAATTCTTTGATATAATCTTGACAAGATTTGCAGCTATCGAATTCAGACCCATTGCTATCATATCTTTGACAAGTCCCAGCAGCTAAATTTAAAAATGGCACTTTTGATGCTGTTTTCAAATAACGTCTTTTGATTAATGGCTTGAACCATTCGTTATTATAGCAATGCGGGCCATGTGTTTCTGGATGGCACCAATAGACGGGAGCGCCACTTTGCACTAATATATCAGCTTCTAAAACCTTGTCCTTAGTTATGGATAGTGGAAGAACTTGATCAACATACTTGGACAATCTATAATTTCTAAACCATTCGAAACCCTGACGTGCGTTAATCGGAGAATGCTTATGGATAATGTCAAAGTTAAGTACAGTGTCTTTAAATTTTTGATTCAAAAGATAGATTATTCCCTCTCTAACAAAGTCATCTCCAACATTGTGATTAACTGTAGTTATAAAAGAGATTTTTAGCATAGGTTTTTCTTAAGAGAAAAAATGGCTAAGTAAGGTTTTTTTAAGAGTTTAAAATTACTTGACTCTTCCATAAAAAAATCCGAAATAATACGGAAAAATCTTCCGAGCAATAACGCCCTTTTCCCGGTTCCAACAAGCAAAGCCATTCTTTTGTTTATATTATTTTTATAATAATATCTTTCACCTATATATTTCTTTTGCAATACTGTTAAACCCGTTGGTTCAATAATTTGGCGATTAAGCGATTCATCATCATAAAATCTCTGGAAAAATGTTTTCTCATTAGTCAGAGATTTGATATAATAAACATCACCATACTTATATTCATTAAATGACTTTTTATAGTAAGGTACAGAAAACGAAAAGATTCCCCCTGGCTTAAGTAAGTGTGTAACATTTTTAGATGCAATAATGTCACCGCCATTTTCAGGATTAATATGTTCAAACACCGAACATGAGAATATGTAATCAAATTGACCGATATTAGAAATGGTAAGTAGGTTAGTTATATCGCCATATCGAACATCAAGGTTTTTCAGACAAAGAACCGATGACTTAAGATGTAAGTCTTCCAATTCTTTCTTAAAAGGGTTGATGTAAACAACATCCCATAATTCAGAACAAAAACATAAAGAAAGGCTTAATATCTGAGGCGAACCTATGTCCAATATACGCAACTTTTTATTCTTCTTTATATCTATTCCACTAATATCAAGAATAGCTGGGATCTCCTTTGTCCTTGTATAATCTATAGGTACTAATGCCGTTGAGATAAACTTTTTTGCATAGTGTTTAGTGAGCTTATTTGCTACCGCAATCAATGTTTTATAAGATTTATAATTCATACTGCGAGCTTCTCTTGCCGGTATTGCCAGTATAAAAAAATTTATAAATCAGAAATTTCGAGATGCCTTGGTTTGCAAAATGCTTCAAATGTTTTTTTGGTCGGAAATAAGATTTCTACCTTTCATTTTCTCACCATCCATAAGACTGGCTTAAGAAAAGATCTGTTTTGCATAATAAAGACCCTTCTTGCCTTACTGATAAATAAAAAAGAAATATGGGAAGCAACAAAAACAGAAAAAAAAGTTGCTATTGCTGCACCATTGATACCGTACTTTGGTATAAGCAAAATATTCAAAGCGATATTCACCATCACGCCTGCAAAGCTTCTAATAGTCGCGATTTGTTGCACATTTTCAGCAATAATCCAACGGCCATTAGCACATCCCAAAAACACAAACACACCGGCCCAGATATGAATACTCAAAACCCCTGCCGCCGGTAAAAAGGCCTGCCCATACAATAATTTGATTACCCGGGGAGCCAGAAACGTGGTGGGTATTGCAATAGACAGGGCTAGCCAGACCATCAAATCATATAATTTCTGCAATCTCTGATTGTAAAGCTCTTCACTCTGTTTTTTGGCATTGATAATAGCCGGGAAAACAGATGACGTAATTGTCATGGGTATAAAATACCATGCCTCACTCAATCTCACTGCGGCCGCATAATTCCCAACTGCCGAGGCATCCAGCATTTCCTTAATCATCACCTGATCGATCTTCATATAAATTGCAATCACCATTCCGGACAATATCAACGGCCAGCTATCACTCAGCAATGTCTTCGCAGTCTGCCATTTCCATCTCCAATACCAAATTTTGCCTGTATTTTTCAGATACACGGCAAGCAGTCCCATTGCCTGTACAAACGCATCAAGCAGAAAGACACATGCAAACCAGACAAGCGGTGCCCCTATCCAGACAAAAACCAGTTTAGTTATTGAAGACGTGATTAGGGAGACAAGCTGGGCGTATACCACATATTTTGATTTTACCTCTGCCTGATAATTAAGATCAATGACGTTAAATGCCTGGAGGATAACGGCAAGTGCGATGATAACGATTAAAATATTGGTTTGAGTATCATTATGAGTAAAAGGAACCGCGACTGCGATGGCAATCCACATCAAGACTGCACCGCCTGCTTTTAAGCAAAAAACAGTGCCAAGCAGTTCATTTCCGTGTTCCGGAGCCTTGATCAGTTCCCTTACTATAATACCGTCAAGGCCAAGAGTTGCCAGCGCTGCAAAAAGACTGACAAAGCTGGCTGCGTAGCTTAAAAGTCCGAATTTCTCCGGACCGAGATATCTGGCAACGTAAACCCCTACAAAAAGGGCCACCACCATTCTCAGCATACGGTGACCCATCAGCCATGAGGTATTGGCAAAATAGCGTTTGAAACCCTGCGAATTTGTGGGAATCATAAGCCTATTCTTTCTTTGCCTGCCATATCAGTATACCGTGTCGCTTTTTTAATTTTGGCAACAGGTTCTTATACTCATCCCTGCTCAGTACCAGAGTGCGTATTTTTCTCTTAATATAGCGTTCTGTTTTTCTACTCAAATCATTCAGATGATAGTGATCCACATCCCCTACCAACAGGAGATCAATTATGCCTGTATCCTTGCCTTCTGCGTAGTCGTCAATCAGGTATGCCTCTTCGATATCACCCAGCCTGTTGATGATACCGTCAATGACCTGATCGATTCCCATTACCTTGCTCACCATTGATTTAAGTTCGGGGAAAAGCGGATGACTGGTATCTGCTGAATAATAGACCTGGCGGCCGTCTCTTTTGGATGTGAGTAGTTTCGTCTTTGTAAGCTGATTGAGTTCTTCCCGGACCGAATTCGTTGAGACATTGAATTCTTTGGCCAGTTCTCTCAGGTATGAACGTGCCTTGGGGTTAAAAAAGAAACGGATCAACAGCTTTACTCTGGTCTTTGAGGCTATGAGCCCTGCAAATAGATTCTCCATTATTGAACACCTTATGAGTAATATTTTTACTCATATTATATATCGGCAGGACTTGTCAAGATACTTTATATATTTTAAATTAATTTTGTTTAGGGTATTAGCAGTCGGCCATTAGCTGAACAAGAGAGCTTTATCGTATGGTTTCAAAAGGAAATGGGGATACCATAGAAACTAACAGCCGAATCTATGTTGCCGGCCATCGTGGTCTGGTGGGATCTGCCATCACAAGACGATTTGAGGCAGCAGGTTATTCAAATCTCATACTTAGAACAAGTACGGAACTGGACCTTCGGGATCAGGGGGCAGTAATGCGTTTTTTTGAAGAAACGCGCCCGGAATTTGTCTTTCTGGCAGCAGCCAGGGTAGGTGGTATCCTCGCAAACAGCAGCTATCCTGCTGACTTCATATATGACAATCTGGCAATTTCAACCAATGTGATTCACGCTGCTTATCGTTTTGGTGTTCGCAGACTGCTATTTCTCGGGAGTTCATGTATTTATCCCAGGGAGTGTCCGCAGCCCATACGTGAGGAGTATCTCCTGACTGGTCCTCTGGAACCAACGAATGAACCATACGCTGTGGCTAAGATCGCCGGTCTTAAGTTATGTCAGGCCTATGCCAGACAGCATGATTGTAAATTTTTTTCTCTAATGCCCACGAATATCTATGGTCCTGGTGATAATTTTGACCTTGAAAATTCCCATGTCCTCCCTGCCATACTCCGCAAATTCCACGAAGCCAAACTTTCAGGGCACACTCCGGTCACACTCTGGGGAACGGGCCAGCCGAAGCGGGAATTCCTGTATGTAGACGACCTGGCTGATGCGTGCATATTTTCCATGTCAAGGGAAATAGCACCTGAAAATATCCTGAATGTAGGGACTGGAAAGGATATTTCGATTGAGGAACTGGCCGAACTTATTCAAGAGATCGCAGGGCATCAAGGAGAAATCCTGTGGGACAGAACCAAGCCGGATGGCACATTAAGAAAGCTCTTAGATGTCTCCAAGTTGCAGGCCATGGGCTGGAAAGCACGTATCGGATTGCGCGATGGAATTGCCATGACTTATAAATATTATCAAAACAGCCAAAGTTTGCGGTCCAGCGGATTCAATAAATGAACCCAGATCATGCAAATCGTAAAGATTGCCGAAAGTGTGAGACAGAGAACAGCAGATTTATAGTACTTCGAAGTGCATAAATTTTAGATGAAAGGTAACTGAAGCTCATGCGGAAAAGGGCCCTTATAACAGGCATAACCGGGCAGGATGGAGCATATCTGGCCGAATTCTTGTTACAAAAGGATTATGAGATCCATGGTATAAAGAGACGGGCCTCCCTTTTCAATACAGACCGTATCGACCATCTGTATCAGGATCCTCATGAACCTGACCGGAGAATGATTCTCCACTATGGAGACCTCACGGACGCAACTAACCTGATCCGCATTATTCAGGAGGTTCAGCCGGATGAAATTTACAACCTGGCAGCACAGAGTCATGTCCAGGTGTCGTTCGAGACTCCTGAATATACCGCTAATTCAGACGCACTTGGGACCTTGCGTCTTCTGGAATCAATTCGACTTCTTGGACTGACAGAGAAGACCCGTTTCTACCAGGCCTCGTCATCAGAAATGTTCGGTGCTGCTCGCGAGGTGCCGCAGAGGGAAACCACTCCATTTTATCCCCGCTCCCCATATGCCGCGGCAAAGGTCTATGCATATTGGATTACAGTCAATTATCGTGAGGCATATGGCATTTATGCGTGCAATGGCATTCTCTTCAATCATGAGTCACCTATTCGTGGCGAGACTTTTGTAACTCGCAAGATTACTCGCGCAGTGGCCCGCATAGGTCTTGGTCTTCAAGACAGGCTTTATCTAGGCAATCTGAACTCCAGGAGAGACTGGGGTCATGCCAGGGACTTTGTTGAGGCCCAGTGGCTCATGCTCCAACAGGATGAACCGGATGATTATGTAATTGCCACAGGAGAACAGCACTCTGTAAGAGAATTTTGTGAACTGACATTTATGGAAGCAGGAATGGTAATCGAATGGGAAGGAAAGGACCTGTTGGAGAAAGGGATTCTCAAAAGCATAGAGGATTCCCCTGCCCTGTCTGAAGAACAGCGACGCAGAATGCCTAAACCCGGTGATGTGGTTGTAGCCATAGATTCACGTTATTTTCGACCAACCGAAGTCGATGCATTGATCGGAGATCCATCCAAGGCGCTAGTGCAATTGGACTGGCGGCCCAGGATCAGTTTTAGAGACATGGTACGCGAAATGGTGAAAAAGGACATACTGGATGCAAGGCGAGATGCCTTATGCAGGGCCTCTGGATATTTGACGTACCAGCACTATGAATAGAGAAAAGGTCCTTATAAGAAACAACTTGTCAATATTAAAGATGAAATTTAGTGCATCCGAGCGTTTCGACATGATTGATATTCTTCGCTTCAGTCTCAATTTTAGCTGGAGACAGTTCGATTAATCGATAGCCCATGACTTCGTCCGAAGTGTGCTATCTTTTGAGGATTGAATTTGCCTCTCAGATAAAGCTTCCTGAATTCTTCATTGTCCAGCAGAGATAGAATATAACTGATATGCCCTGAATATCCAATAGAATCAAGTTGTTGTATCTTTTTCACTGTATTTTTAGCCAGGTTTAATGCCTGGCGGTGAACTGTAGGCGATGAGCCATCGCACTTTTTGACTGAATAGAGCCACCTGCAACTAAAAGGTCGTATATCATAAATTATACAAGTCTTATCCTTTTTGAGAAAGGCGCATCGAGAAAGCACTTTTTTTTCTCTCTCCATCTTGTTTTTAGCCAGTCTAGCCTTTATTTCCGATTTTAATGGTTCTTCGAACGTGGCCATCCGCTCATGGATAATAATACCTTCAAGGGTTGTGATATCAATGTTACCTACGTCTATACAACAGTTCGCACAGCCCTTTATACATACAGCTGCTTTTTTAAACTTGGCCACGTCTATTTCGTACTGGTGGTATAATTCTTTAAGTTTTTCCCTTTTTTCTATTTTCATCTTTTATACACACATATCTTTGTTTTTTACCGGTTAAGGATTCACTTTATCAAATTTACCAAAGGAGCTCCTTTCTATAAGATTGACTGTTCAAAAAGGTTGTAAGGCTTTGAAGAGGACCCGGCTTATTAATCACAGAAGACACGTGTCGAAATGACTTCTGTATATAAATATTTGATACATATGCCACATTTTCATATATAGTCTGTTGAAGATCAAGACCACGAATGATCATAATAAAATTTTGAATTCTGTCTTAGAATCCAAATCAGGTATCGTCGGCCTGTCCCAATATTTCAGGATAGCGAAACACAACTAGAATTGTCTGTTTTTTGACAAATAAACCGTACTCTTTTATTTATCAGCCGCCTTTTTTATTGACACTGGAAAAGATATTTCTTATATAATAAACGTTATAGCTGGGAAATCAGTTACAGGTAAGTCGATAAGGCTATCGAGTGGCGGGTCTGTTAATGAAGAGGCTGCAAGGAGTGCCTCTTTTTTTTATAGATAAGCCCTTGAGGAAACATGACACTCTGTATGGATCAGAAATCACCTGCAAGGCGGATCCTTTCCGTTTGGGCGTTTCGAAACCATGGCAAGTGCAACACATGGGTCGAAAGAGCCCATAGTTTTTAGGAAAGGAGGTAAAGTTTATGGCACAAGGAACTGTGAAATGGTTCAATGATCAAAAAGGCTTTGGTTTCATCTCTCAAGAGAATGGGCCTGATGTCTTTGTCCACTTCAGCGCTATTGAGGGCAGCGGATTTAAGTCTCTAGAAGAAGGGCAGAAAGTGGAGTTTGATGTGGTTGAGGGCCCCAAGGGTCCCCAGGCGTCAAACGTGCGCTCCTAGTGCTGGTTGGCCCGGGAAATCGGCACTGAAAAGCGGGTTTGTTTTCTAGGACCCGCTTTTTTCGTTTTATTTTTCCAACCAATTTTAACTATAATGATCCTTAAACCTGAGCAACTGATAAAACTAAAAGTTTGTTTCGGCCAAAACACTATTAGAGAATAGCAGTTGTTTTTAGAGGAATATATTGATGAAACTTTATATTGGGAATTTGCCTTTTAATACCACAGAAGCAGAGGTTCACAAAATGCTTGAGCAGTACGGGCCTATCGAGTCCTTTAACTGGATTACTGATCGTGATACAGGGAGACCTCGTGGTTTTTGCTTCGCCGAAATGGATAATGCTGATGCTGATGCCGCTATAAAAGCTCTTAACGGCAAGGATCTCGATGGACGCAGTTTAAAGGTAAACGAGGCAAGGGCGCGAAATGACCGACGGAAGAAACGTTCCTGGTAAAACGAAAAATTTTAAATATTCTATAGCAAACATCAGAGAAGACTATAAAGTTTTCTAGGTTAAATATATAGCCAGAAAATAGAGCAAGCCTGTCGTAGGGTTGTTTTTTGATAAATGCTGATGATCCGGTGCAAAAAGTTCAGGATGCAAAGTCGCAGATTGGATTTTCTTTAGAATCATTTAACAGGAAGAAACGAGTGCGTATTATAGCCTTTGGAGATATTCATTTGGAATGTGCTGGTATAGAGAATATCACCGGGCTTTCAAAGGCTGACTTGGTTATAATTACAGGGGATTTTACAAATTTTGGAGAGAAAGAAGACGCCTCAACCATAATGGATGTCATCCGGCGTATTAATCCCAAAATTTGTGCTGTTCCAGGTAATATGGATAAGGCATCAGTCGCGAACTATCTGGATGAACTTGATATCAATATCCATGGCAAAGGATTTGTGTTGGGGGATTTGGGGATCTTCGGTGTAGGAGGATCTAACCCTACTCCCTTTAATACACCAACAGAGTTCTCTGAAGAAGAACTCGGGGAAATTGTCAATAGCGCATACAAATATGTTACCCGTGCATCTATTAAGGTCCTTGTATCCCATACCCCTCCTTTTAACACTGCTACTGACTTGATAGGCGGTGGAGTCCATGTCGGCAGCACAGCCATTAGGGAATTCATCGAAAAAATACAGCCTGATTTTTGTTTTACAGGCCACATACACGAATCCAGAGGAGAAGATCGGATAGGGCGTACCCTTATACTCAATCCGGGGATGCTGAAAGATAAGGGCTGGATAGAACTCAATAGTCAGGATGACGGGAGTTTTACCGCTTGTCTTAATTAGATTCCATCCAATCTAGTGGATTGTTTATGTGAAGTACAATAAGTACTTCTATATCCAACCAATTGATTTTCTTGAATTTTAAATTGGAAGATCTAGTTGATAAATAGCGATTTCTCTCCCGCTTCCATCCAGATTGCTGAGTTTTTCAGTTTTTTGACATAGAGAAGAAATCCTTATTTCACCTCTTCAAAGTCAGCATCTACTACGTCGTCATCTCCTCCCCTTTTTTTATCTTTTTCACCCTTGCCGGATGTGTCTGTAGCTTCGTCTGTCTTAGAACCGGCAGCCTGCTGATACATCATTTCAGCTAGCTTGTGAGAGGCCTGCATAAGCTCATCCTGTGCCTTTTTAATTACCTCGGTGTCCATGCCTTCCATGGCTTTTCTAAGATCTTTGATTCTATCATTTATCTGATCTTTGGTAGCAGTATCTACCTTGTCTCCAAGTTCCTGCAGACTCTTTTCAGTGCTGTAAATCAAGGTATCAGCCTGATTTCGGACCTCCGCCGCCTCTCTTTGTTTTTTATCTTCCTCGGCGTGGAGTTCGGCATCCTTGGTCATTTTCTGGATTTCCTCCTCACTGAGACCACTGGAGGCCTGGATCCTGATGGACTGCTCCTTGCCGGTTGCCAGGTCCTTTGCTGATACATTAAGAATACCATTCGCATCTATATCAAAAGTGACCTCTATCTGAGGCACTCCACGGGGTGCCGGCGGGATTCCAACCAGCTCGAACCGTCCGATGGTCTTGTTGCCGGCTGTCATTTCACGCTCACCCTGAAGTACGTGGATGGTGACGGCATTCTGGTTATCAGCAGCAGTCGTGAAAATTTGGCTCTTTCGGGTTGGAATGGTAGTGTTTTTTTCAATCAGCTTGGTCATGACTTGACCGAGTGTCTCAATACCGAGGGAAAGCGGAGTCACATCCAGGAGCAGGACGTCCTTGACTTCGCCTTTCAGGACCGCTCCCTGTATGGCGGCCCCTATTGCCACAACTTCATCAGGATTAACGCCTTTGTGAGGCTCTTTGCCAAATAATTTTGCGACCTTTTCTTGGACCTTCGGCATACGGGTCATACCGCCAACCAGTATAACTTCGTTTATATCAGCAGGAGTGAGACCAGCGTCTTTAAGAGCTATCCGACACGGACCTTCAACGCGATCGATCAGATCTCCCACCAGGGCCTCAAGCTTAGATTTGCTGAGCTTAATGACCAAGTGCTTCGGACCACTGGCATCCGCCGTAATGAATGGCAGGTTAATCTCAGTCTCAGGAGTGCTTGATAGCTCGCACTTGGCTTTTTCAGCCGCTTCTTTTAGACGCTGAAGTGCCATACGGTCCTGCCTAAGGTCAATGCCATGTTCTTTCTTGAACTCGTCTGCCAGCCAATCAACTATACGAAGGTCAAAATCCTCGCCCCCAAGAAACGTGTCTCCGTTGGTAGACTTTACCTCGAATACACCTTCTCCGATCTCCAGTATCGAGATATCAAAAGTTCCGCCGCCCAAATCAAATACGGCGATCTTCTCTTCTGACTTTTTATCCAAACCATAGGCCAGAGCTGCTGCTGTCGGCTCATTGATTATGCGCAGTACATTCAGTCCTGCAATACGACCTGCATCTTTGGTAGACTGACGCTGACTGTCATTGAAATAGGCCGGTACAGTAATCACGGCATCAGTTACCTTTTCGCCCAGGTAATCGTCAGCAGTCTGTTTCATCTTGCCAAGTACCATGGCTGAAATTTCAGCAGAGCTATACTGCTTACCCGCAATTTCTACACACGCATCTCCACTTGAACCCTGGACAATCTTGAATGGTGCTATGTCTTTGGATTTTTGGACTTCTGGATCACTAAATTTTCTTCCAATAAGCCTTTTGACAGCAAAAACCGTATTTTCCGCATTGGTAACTGCTTGCCTTTTGGCCAACATTCCCACCAATCGTTCACCTTTATCTGTAAAGGCTACTACCGAAGGAGTAGTTCGCCCACCCTCGGCATTATTTAGAACTTTGGGATCCCCCCCCTCCATTATGGCTACACAGGAGTTGGTAGTACCCAAATCTATGCCTATTACTTTTCCCATATTACAAAACCTCCTTGAAAAAAACGTCAATATATAAATCTGGATCGAGTAGTACTTTTACTGCTCCTAAAACTAAGTACTAGTTTCTTTTTGTCTACTCCCCTTTTTCGCATTTTTTGATACTACTACTAGAGCAGGTCTCAATATCCTGTCATGAAGTGAATAACCTTTTAAGATATCTTTTATCACTGTATTTTCTTCTATTCCCTCCTGCTCTTGCACAGTAAGCGCTTCATGCAGATTCGGATCGAATTTTTGCCCTTCTGCAGTAAAGACCTTGATGCCGAAATGTTCCAAGGTTCTTAAGTAACCGGATATGGTCAGTTCGATTCCTTCTATCAACTTATCAAAGTCTCTTGAATCCTTAACTGAGTCCACAGCCCGTTCCAGATTATCAAGAAAAGGCAGCAGTTCTTTAGCAAATGAGTCTAAGGCATATTTCATATATTCTGACTTTTCCCGTTCTATCCTCTTTTTGAAATTTTCCATTTCGGCAGCCAGACGCATGACCTTTTCTTGACATTGCTCGAGTTCTGCCTCTTTGTCTGCAAGCTTTTGGGCCTGATCAGCCTCAAAACTATCCGTGATCTCGATTTCTTTCTCTTCAGTTATTTGTTTTTCATCCATATCTTTATTGTGCATATTCACGATTCCTTAAACCTTTCACCTAAAATCTGGGCGGTATATTCAACCAAGGATACTGCTCTGGCGTAGTTCATGCTGATTGGTCCAACAATACCCAGGCTCCCTAAAGGACTGTTACTCCCCGCATAGGGGGCCAATACCATACCGCAGCCAGGCACATTATTGCCAAGTCCTTCAGATCCAATGTATATTTGTACACCGCTTGATTTCAAACATCTGTCCAAAAGGGTCAAAAGCGTTTTTTTTTCTTCAAATGTTTGAAGAATCGCTCTGATACGTGAGATGTTTGAAAACTCTGGTTTATCAAGGAGATTGAGCTTGCCTTCGATAAAGACTTCTCCTTGATCATTTGACACGTTCATCTGGTCCAGGAGGTCTTCTAAAAGGACGTCAAAGACCCTTTTTTCTTCTTTTAGTTCCTCTATAATCATAAATCTGAGCTCTTCCAAGCACATATGGACGAGTTTATTGCTAAGATACTGGGAAAATTTTTCCAGCTTCTTTTCTGATATGTCATAATCGATTTGAACAAGTCGATTTTGAACCATTCCAGTATCGGATACAGTGACGACCAGTATCAGACCCGACCGAATTCTCAGGAATTCAAAGTGTATTAAACGGTCATACGTAAGCTTGGGGGCACTTACTACTGCTGCATGCCCTGAAAAAGCCGCCAATAGTTGAACAGCACGCTTGAGAGTCACTATCAAATCAGCAGATCTGAACATCAAACCTTTTTCTATAGCAACCTGGTCACCCCAAGACAAATCCTCCTTTTCCAAAAGAAAATCTACATAATAACGCAGACCTGTCTCAGTTGGAAGGCGTCCTGCCGACGAATGAGGCTGGAATAGCAGACCAATATCCTCAAGATCGGCCATGACATTACGGATGGTAGCAGGACTTAATCCAAGTCCCGCATTATTGGCAACAGTTCTGGATCCTACCGGTTCAGCATCATTTATATAAGAATGAATGATTGCCTTGAGTATTTCACGGCTTCGTTCAGACAGGTCAATGTGCTTTGTATCCATAAGCGACTTTTCTCACAAGCCTTAATAGCACTAAAATACCTTATAGTGTTGTAAGACACTAATTCTGACCAAAGTTTGTGTCAACTGGAGGATTGTATCGAAATATTCCGTAAATTCCTTGAGCCAAGCCAAAAATTTTGTCTTTTGTTCGATTCTGCTTTGTTTTTCATCAAAAATACTTTTAGTAATACGGCACGCCCGGTCTTTTTTGCCCTCGCATCTGGTAATTGGACAAAATCTTAAGCTTTACAAGCGGCTATTTGTTTTTTTATATTATTTGAGGAGTCCATTGAATTATGCCTGTATATTTACTGAGCGGAGACCTGGTTTTTCCACCGCCGGAACTTGCTGACGAAAACGGACTTTTAGCTATTGGGGGAGACCTGAGTACCTCTAGGCTAATTTGGGCATATCGCCAAGGGATATTCCCTTGGTACAACCCAGGGGAACCTGTATGTTGGTGGTCTCCGGATCCGAGATTGATTTTAGAGCCTCCAGATCTGCATGTGTCCAGACGTACTGAACGAATCATTCGACAGGGACGATTTCAAGTGACTTTGGACCTTGCATTTAAGGAAGTTATAAGGGCTTGTTCGGAGACGAGAATGAAAAGCGGTGAGGGGACCTGGATTACGCCTGAAATGATTGAGGCATACACTGAACTTCACTACCTGGGAAGGACCCATTCCGCAGAAACCTGGCAAGGAGATCGACTTGTCGGTGGACTTTACGGGATATCAATGGGCAGGGTCTTTTTTGGTGAATCAATGTTTGCCAAGGTCTCAGATGCTTCAAAAGTAGCATTTGTGACTCTTATACGCCAACTATCAGAATGGTCATTTGGCATGATTGATTGCCAGGTTACTACTTGGCACCTTATGAGCTTTGGTGCAAAGGAAATCCCAAGACCTTTATTTCTGGAAAAACTTAAGAAGCTGATTAACCTCTCAAGCGGGGCCCCAAGAGGGAAATGGAGCTAGTATTTGCCAAAAAAGCAATTATTGCTCAAATAGTAATGCTCGTCCCCACTGAGGCGAAGAAGAACCTTTTGCCAAAAGCATTATAAAGCTTAGCCGCATTCTCAAGCCCTGTACAATGGGCAGCCCCCAGTCTTTGAATACCAAATTTTTCAAGATTGGATAAAGTAATGCCGAACTGTGCGGGATCTGCAGGGCCCAGATGGGTACCCCCCAGCACAGTGTGGATTGGCCGGCCGGGGAGATTTTTCTGTATGTGTTTCAGAATATTAATGATTCCTGCATGGGCACAGCCAAGTATTACAAAAAGACCTTTATTCGTGTCTATTACTACAGAGAGATCATCTCTCAGGGGATCCTGAACCCAGCCGGCTTCTGGATCTCTTAATTGCATATTCGGATCCGGTGGTTCAAAATCCGTTATCCTTGGTACTATACCAGTCACATATACGCCGGGATAAATCTCCCTGAATTCTTGTAAGTCGACAAATCGGGCTCCGATAGACTCAAGATACTCTTTTTTATATCGAATCCCTATCTCCCTCAGGATATCTCCTTTCTTCCAATATCGAACGAGAAAAATATCAGGATGGGCATAGACAGGCGTGGGCCCTGAAAGTCCCACAACTGATGGAAGCCCGGATGTATGATCATAGTGTCCATGGCTTAATACTATAGCATCAATTAATTTCAGGTCTTTTTTCAAAATCAGACTGTTACACAATACGCCAAGTCCCTGACCTGTATCAAACAACATGGTATACCTTTCAGCCTCAACATAACAAGACCAGCCGTGCTCTCCAATCAATCCGGATGGACCAAAGACGCTATTTTCGCATATTACAGTTAGTTTCAACTGTGAAATCATGAGAACACCTCCTGTGAACAATCGCAGGTTATAAATTTTATTGCGGGAGACTTAATAATCCCTTTTTGTATGCTCCGGATATAGGCTTGAAGTTAAAAGGTTAAAGTCATTTTTCTTTGAATCCACTTTCATTAATTTTTGACAGTAACGAAAGTACCAACTGAAGGCAAGGGGTATATCGTGGCGTACTTTTGGAGGATAGTTGGATGTAAGACGAGGTCTAATTTCACGTTTTAAGCCGTGCAAGTTACATTATTAAGATATATCCTTATGACCGAATGATACTTTTCTTGGACAATATCCATTCCATGAGTTAAGCTTTTACTTCAGACCTTTTACGGTGTAATTAGAACTGAAAAATTGTTTGAACAGATTGATGGAAAAGGGGTGTAAAATATAATGTCACTTACCTGTGATGCCTCAGTATTTAAAAAAGTTCCATGTTATTTTACAGGAAAACTGGTACTTGATACAGACAGAGAAAGGATCAGACAAAAATTGGCCCCGTTCCTGGTGGAGGAGCTTGGATACAGGATATCGGACTTTCAGCTTGACAGGGAAATCCTAATTGAAATAGACCGGCAGAAGGTCCTTTGCTTGGCGGATTTGGTAGTATATATAGATGGTCGATTTCTTATGGTTATTCGATGTGGACCCGGCTCTGTAGTCACCCGAGAATCGGGTACTATTGCAGTTGCAAGGCTTCTGGAACCTGATTACATAATACCCTGGGCGGTTCAGGCAAGCCTTATTGAGGCTGCCCTGCTGGATGTCAGGGGGAAACAGGCGGTTGCCTATGGCTGGGATGCAATACCTTCCAGGTCCAAACTCATTGAAATGACCTCATGCTGGCCTCCTCCAAAGCTTCCAGAAAAACGTCTACCGGTTGAACGTCAGATTTTATACTCCTATGATACACACGGGTGAAAGAACCGATTAAAGACGTCGGGTGACGTCTTGATATGTAAGTAGTTGAAAGCTATTAGGATAGAGGTGCCCTGGTTACTCGTCCTCTTCTCAGGACTCCTTATGAGCGCCTGTTTCCCACCCTTTTCGTGTTATCCCGCAGTTGTGCTGGCCCTTGTGCCTTTGCTGGGAGCCTTGTGGGGCAAAGAATGGCATTGTGCCTGCCGGATGGGTTTTCTGGCTGGTATTGTCCATTTCGGTACGCTCCTATGGTGGATATCGCCTACTATTTCCCAGTATGGGAATTTGCCCGGTTGGGTTGCCTGGCCCGTGTTTGGTTTGCTTGTGTGCTATCTGGCTATTTTCCCTGCCATATGGTCTGGTCTTGTGGGATATTGGACTGCCGGTCGGTCTCATCGCCTTTTATCACTTACGCTCGCAGGGACCTGGACTTTACTGGAGTGGGCTAGGGGTCATGTATTAAGCGGATTTCCATGGGGGTATCTGGCATACACCTTGGAACCTGTACCATCCTTGATTCAGACAGCAGAGATTTGGGGACCTTACGGCCTAACTTTTTTGATTGTTTTGCTGAATGTATTGATTTGGGAATCCTGTAGATGCTTTTTGAATACGAGCACAAAGGATTCGGTCTTTTCCAGGAATAAGAGGGTAAGACTGACTCAATTGAGCCTGTTTCTTGTCTGCATGGTGGGTCTATGGTTTTTCGGCACATGGCGGATGGAAGAGATTGCCCTTAATGATGATAGACTTCCTGAACTCAGGGTAGCTGCCATACAGGGTGCAGTACCTCAGGACAAGAAGTGGGATCCGGCCTTTCAAGATGCGACGATTCACACTTATGGTAAACTGAGTTTAAAGGCGGCTGAAGGTCTCGATAACTTGAAAGTGAACAGCAAAAATGGAGCTGATCAACCTGACCGGCTGATTGTCTGGCCGGAGACAGCCACACCTTTTTATTTCCAGGTTCCGGGTCCATTAGGTGAAAAGGTTCGGTCTGTGGCAAGAGATCTTGATGTTGCCTTGCTGTTTGGGAGTCCAGCATATCGTATCAATAGTGCAGGTAATGCCGAATATTTGAACAGCGTCTATCTCCTTGACCCTAATGGCGACCTGGCAGGAAGATATGACAAGAGGCATTTGGTCCCATTTGGAGAATACCTGCCCTGGGGATGGGTGACTGCATGGGCCCAGGGCCTTATACCCGCAGTAGGTCAGTTCAGTCCTGGAATAACACCAAGTCCCCTTTGTTGGCGCGATCTTAATATTGGCGTATTGATATGTTTTGAGAGTATATTTCCATGTCTCAGCAGAGAAACGGTACTGGAAGGTGCCAACTTCCTGGCAATTCTGACAAATGATGCCTGGTTTGGTCGTACAGGAGCCCCTTATCAGCATGAGATCATGGCGAAATTCCGGGCTGTTGAGACCCGCAGATGGATAGTTCGAGCAGCCAATACGGGCGTCAGTTCACTGATCAGCCCTTGCGGAGTGACAACGGCGAAAACTTCGCTGTTTGAGCCTTGTTACATAGAGGGGCGAATTCACCTTCGTAAAGGACATACTTTTTTTGTAAAATATGGAGAAATATGGTTATTATTATTTTGTTTATTTTGGGCAGCAGTTCCATTCTGCAGAAAGGTCCCAAAGGAGGTATGAGATGAATATAACTACTTATAAAACAACAATAAATATACAGGGCATTAAGGAGCACTTGCAGGATCTTGGCGGACGATTAGAACTCCTGAGGGGCTATCTTTGATTGGGATAGCCTGGATAATCGTCTCGCTGAAATAGACAAGAAGATGCTGCATCAGGGCTTCTGGGAAGATCCCGAATCCAAGGAATTTCTGAAGGAGCGATCTTTACTGATAGAACAAAAGGAAAATTTAGAGCACCTTCATCATCAGCATGAAGAGCTTCAGTTACTGCTTGAAATGGCAGAAGAGGAGGAGGATTTATCAGCCCTTAAAGATGTAAGTGATGGGCTGAAGAAACTTGATGAGAAAATACACGGGGTTGAACTTTCAAGGCTTCTTTCAGGTTCGCACGATCGCAATAATGCCATTGTAACAATTCATGCCGGGGCGGGGGGGACAGAGGCCCAGGACTGGGCTGAGATGTTGCTTAGAATGTATCTCCGCTGGTGTGACATGCGGGGAGTCGGGGTCAAAATGCTTGATCTTATGCCTGGAGATGAGGCCGGTACAAAGAGTGCGACATTTCTGGCTGAGGGACCCTATGCGTATGGCTATCTGAAGTCTGAGGCGGGTGTCCATCGTCTGGTCCGTATTTCGCCTTTTGATGCTTCGGGGAGACGGCATACCTCCTTTGCCTCTGTATTTGTGGCTCCGGAGCTGGATGAGACCATAGAAGTTGAAATAAACGAAAAGGACCTGCGTATAGATACGTACCGCGCCAGTGGAGCCGGTGGACAACATGTTAACAAGACAAGTTCCGCTGTCCGCATTACTCACTTGCCAAGCGGAATAGTTGTCCAGTGTCAAAACCAGAGATCCCAGCATAAAAATAGGGCTATTGCCATGAAGATCCTGCAGGCCAGGCTTTTCGAACAAGAGAAGGCAAAGAAGGATGCGAAAAGGCAGCAGGCCCATGAGAATAAGAAGGAGATAGCCTGGGGAAGCCAGATCAGGTCCTATGTGCTTCAGCCCTATCAACTGATCAAGGACCATCGTACAGGTATAGAGGTTGGAAATGTGAGTGAAGTGCTGAACGGAAATCTGGATCCTTTTATAGAGGCATATTTACAGGATCAGGCCTCACTGTAACGAATTTCCCCGGAATCAACCCTGATCTCCTCACCATTATCCAGTGTAAGTATGAGGCTTCCATCAGGCGCCAGTTCTTGAGCCAAGGCTTCAAACTCCGGATTGAATTCAGCGTTCAGGCCATAGATCACCCTGCGCCCTGGGGTATCGCTCAGGAGATTCCACTCTCTTATTACAGGATTTTGGGGGAGGCAGCCGGGTTCAGCGTTCAGACAGTCGGATTCCCACTGGTGAATAAGACCGAAAATCCAGCCGATCCGTGCAAGGATTTGGGCCGCAAGTTCTATGGTAGCCCAGTATTTATCTGTAGTTATTGCAAGAGATGTGGCAGATGCGAGATTTTCAGGAAAGGTTTTTATATTTGCATTTATCCCTATGCCAAAGAGTAGATATGTCTGTCCGGAATTCGTTGTCCTGACTGCCTCTGTGAGGATGCCGGCTATCTTGCGACCCTTTATTAATACATCATTAATCCAGCGGATTTTTGCCGGGGCTTCACCTTCCCTCAAGATCTGGGCAATAGCCACTCCTACCCCAAGATTATAAAAAGACCAGTTTTCAGGAAAAAGTGATGGATATAGGGCCAGGCATAAATATAATCCCCCCTCTGGAGCCCACCAGCTTCGTCCTAATCTCCCTCGGGCATGGTTAAGAGAGCCTGCCCACCAGACACAGCCGGACGGCAGATCGGTTCCATTGCTGTCGGCTTGGAGTATAGTTTTTCTGGCAAGCGGCATAAGCCTGTCGGTCTTTTTGTAGTAATAGACTTCTTGGCCGACGACCCTTGCCCTTCTCAGGATTTTTTCTCTTGTTTCTTTATCAAGACCGGTCTTTATAACAGAGTCCCGGATCTGATAATGCGTTATGAGCCTTTTTAGCTCGTCTGTCTGTATGGTGTTTCTTGACACTGATTTCGTCACAACTCATAATATTATATGTAAGGGTTCAAGGGTTCAAGGGTTCAAGGGTTAAGAGTTTAATGAAAACCTGAACCGTTGATTCGTGAGTTATGAATGGAGAAGGCATGAGAATAAAACCAGAAAAGCATATGTCATCCCCTCCTAAATTTGAGAATATTGATGTATTGCAGTTGGTCCGAGAGGTAGATCACAAGAGCAATCAACAATCATCAATCCAATAAGGTAACCTTGAACCCTGAACCCTGAACCCATGAACGGCTACTATTACACCTTAAACGGTCACAAATTGCGTCTTCGCGCCCTTTAAGTGATTTTTTTTGGGTCTATTTGTATAACCAGTTAGCCTCGAGGAGGATATCAAATCATGATACGCCAACCTGCCGCAGCTGACCAGTTCTATGATGGAAACCCCATGCGGCTTCACTATGAGCTCGTCAAGTTAATAGGTCCTGCAAAGGAAGCAAGATCGGCAAAGGCTATAGTTGTACCGC
>JAGYNZ010000004.1 GCA_018399745.1 Deltaproteobacteria bacterium
TAATGATAGTCAACCTAAGGATGGACATAAAGGAAATTGGATAAAGATAATTGAATTCGCACGCATAGTTGAAGAAAACGATAAATAGAGATTTGAGGTAATTTAGAATTCCAGGATCACATAATACCCAAAAATCAAAAAATCTCAGAGTCTTCTTCATCACGCTCGATGGCAAAGAAATTTAATAACATAGGAAGTCCCCTATTACATGCAGAGTAAATAATGAGTCGTTTTCTGGTAGAAAATGAAACTGTTGTTGACGAACATACGGGTTTGATGTGGACAGGAAACGCCTCTTTATTAGATTTTCCCCGGAGTTGGTGTGAGGCTTTAGATACCATCAAAGAACTTAATAATTCAGCACTATATGGTTATCGTGATTGGAAGATCCCTAATCGTAAAGAATTATTCAGTTTGATCAGTCATGAAACAATTAATCCCTGCCTGCCGCCGGGTCACCCGTTCACAAATGTATTTACCAGCTACTACTGGACTTCTTCAACGTGTGTGAGGTTGCCAAAACAGGCGTGGTACATTCATTTGGGAGGTGGCAGAGTGTTCAAAGGGATGAAGTATAATTCATATATGGTTTGGCCCGTTCGAACTGTAGAGAATAATAAAAGCACGTTGTTTCAGACCGGGCAGAGAATATGTTTTGATGAAAACGGTGTTGTTATAGATTGTCATGGCACTGGTCAAGATGGTGAAATACAGTCAGGCGTAACGTTCAGGAATCGTTTCACAGAAACGAAACAGACTATCTGTGACAATGCCACAGGCCTGGAATGGCTGCGGAATGCAAATGTCACCAGAGATGCAGTAGACTGGAATTCGGCCTTTGCTTTTGTTTCAGAGATGAACGGCAAAATGGAATACGGCCATAATGATTGGCGAGTCCCCAATATCATTGAACTGGAGAGTTTAACAGACATGAATCGAGATTCGCCGGCACTGCTATGTGCTCATCTATGTGATGACGTAAAGGAGTTTTATTGGTCTTCAAGCACAAGCATGTATGATACGAATTATGCATGGGTATTATATATGATAGACGGAGGTGTGGGAGTTGGATATAAGCCATTAACTGAATTTTATCTTTGGCCTGTGAGGGGAAACGCATTAATAGTTCGATAACAGCTTACGAGGTGGTGCAAGCGACCGATAGAATTTGCGCCTGATCCTCACTGCAAGCTGGAAGGCAGGGAAGGGGTATTCAGGATTTTAAAAACTTTTCAAGGCAGATAGGTTATTTACTTTTTTTGTGACATAGGATGTCCACTATTACGCTATGACGTTATCCTGCGGGGAAAGCCTATGTGTATAAGCTGATAGACATGGGTGAGATTAAGGTTATCCCCACGGGCACCAAAAGGGGCATAAGAGTATGCGAGGATTGGCTGAACGAGTATATATTGAAGAAAGAAAACGACTGAATGTGACCACGGAAAAAGCGGATCGCCTAACGGTCTTTGAATTCCTTAATGATATTTCTACTTACAGTCAGGTTCTTTTGCGCGAAATTTTTGATATTTCCGCAGATATGATCCTCGTAATCTGCTTTTCGTCTTTCCTTCTTAAGCCGCTGGAGGTTATTGCCAATGCGGCCATAACCTCTGTCTTTTAAAGCTTCAGGAACCTTTTGGTGCAAATATGTTAATTCATATTTTGGATCAAGATTATATTTATTAACCAAGAAATCTTTACAAATATGCAGTGCGGCATAATAAGCCCTGCTCACCGCAGAACGGCACGCCGCTTCTTCGTTTACTGACGATTCATCGTTACGCTTTTTTGAGAGCTCGTCCGCTAATGTGTAGTAATCGATCCAATCAAAGCTCATTCAATTTCTATGTCAATTATAAGTCTGGACTCGTCTTTGCCGGCCTCTAACCACCAATGTCGGTCGAAAGCTTCAAGTTTTTCGAGTGCCGTATCAACTGGCTCGTCTGTGGTTATCGCTAGGTCCAAGTAATTGTCTCCAGTACCCTCCGGATCTTCAGAGTAACGGAGTTTCAGTTGAGCGGCGCCAAAGTACTTTCTTATACGATATATTGCCTCAAAAAGAATGGGCACAAGGTCGGAATTATTCCGTAAAAAGCCTTCCGTCTCGACGTTATTGTAAAATGAGTATTGATCCCGTATTGCATCTATTTTCTGATCGAGCAGATCCCCAATCCGTCCCGTTGGCCGGAAGACTTCTGTGCTTGATCCTTGCTCAGACATCCTTTTCCAATCGATTGAGATATGTAGTGCGTTGGCAGCTTCTTCCCAATATCTGAGACAGTCAATAGACAACGCCATGTTAGTTTGACCTGCGGAATCTGCAATCCTTTGAATGCTTGCTAAATCTGGACCTAAAGTGTCTATGTCCTGATGTATGAAGGAAGCAGCACCGGATACTCCTGCTTCATGAGTCACGTTCTTTATAGAAGCCAAGACAGTCGGCAATTTGTCCAATTCTTTTTCGGGTAAAGACTGAGTAATTCCACTCATATCCCACCTTCCTCTTTGAGTCTCTCTATAATTTGGAACGAGGTTTTTTTTGCCTCCTCCCAGACTTGGATGGTTTCAAGAATTTCAGTGACTTTGTCTTCTGAAATCAAATCTTTATGATAATTGAAAGAGCACTGCAGTGTTTCAGTCGATGCTTCTTCTTTTTTAATTATTATGGGTTTGATATCCAGCTTCAATCGGGTTCCAAAAATATCCCTGCTGAAATACGCTCCATATTTGCCATCGAGGGTATCAAAAAACTCGTGTACTTTCCTTTTCTGATAAAATAAACTCCGTGTAAAGACCTGCATTGTGACATCTGGTGTTAGGTGCCATAAAAAGTTAATCCCAGCAGCTGTATATGGGGTTTCTGGAAGCCTCTCAACTATTCCGCCTAACATGTTTCTGATTTGTTCTTGGCTGCATTTATTAGGATTCAAGGGGGAGAACTGCAATTGCTCAGGAAAGACCGTCAATCGAAAATCTTTAGTATTTATTCGTGAGAGATGAGGAATATTGATTGCGCCTGATAGGATATCATCTTCAGTGACAATTCCGTGCTTTATAAGCCAGTGCTTATCGATTATTGCCGGATTGAACTGATGGGCAACTAAAACCACATTGCCATTGGCCAAGGTCCTTTCCATATACTGTGTCTCCGAGGGTTTACGCGCGCATAACAGAAAATTGGTACTGATTAAATTTAAGTAGCAGTATCCCCTAGGCGTGTGAATAGCATTAGCGACGTCTTATTGTCAACAATGAATTGCAGTCATCGCGCGTAGAGGTTTTTCTGTTGCCCAATAACATAGTATAATACAGAAAATCGTTGTAATTACCTTTATCGAAAAAAATCGTTCGGTTGATTAATGCCTCGTTCCGCCTGTACCTGAAAGGCGAATTGGGTACCTTTCACTAATAAAGCACTTAACAAATAATGTTAAGTGCTTGATATATGGAGCCGGCATGCGGACTTGAACCGCAGACCTGCTGATTACGAATCAGCTGCTCTACCACTGAGCTATGCCGGCCTGATGGACGCCCTGTTTTTATCATGCGACTTTACGGCTGGTCAAGGGCAAATTTGCACCGGGTAAAAAATGTCCTGGCTCCTGGCATGTAATAGTGAAAGGCATGTAAAGTAAATCTGGTATTGCCTTGTCTTTGGACAGTATCATCATTATCATATTTTTTACGTGCCGGATAGTCGGGTAAAATCTCCTGGACATGGCGTACAAAATAAAAAAAACTGAAGGAGGTGGTGAAAAACATAAAACCGGTGAATCTTACAGGGCATAAGCAATAAACATATAACAGAGGAGACATATAAATGAACAGGCAGGGGTTTGCAGTATTGGGGTGTTCTCTGTTTGTATTCTGTTTCGCCGGCATGGCGACCGGAGCGGAAGAGGCCTGTATTACCTGTCACAGGACCATTTCTCCGGGTCAGGTAGCAGACTGGGATTTCAGCAGACACAGCGCAGAAGACGTGACCTGCTCGGTCTGCCATGGAGAGGAGCACACAGACGCTCAGGATTTCAGGGAGGCCATTCTGCCTGATGAACATGTCTGTGCCCAGTGCCATGAAGAACAATTCAGCTCTTTTGTCAGAGGCAAGCACAATTTTGGGTGGTCCACGCTGAACGCCCTGCCGGTGACACACGTTGAGCCCGATGAGTTAATGGAGGGGGGCAGGGGCTGCGGCGGTTGTCACAACATGGGTGTCAAGAGTGATGCCCAGAAAAAGGAACAGCGAGACAAGGGATATCGTTATCAGAACAACTCCTGTGATGAATGCCATACCAGGCACAGCTTCGCCAAAAAAGAGGCCCAGGACCCCAGGGCGTGTCAGCAGTGCCATATGGGGTATGATCACCCCCAATGGGAGATGTGGAGCAGCGCAAAGCACGGCACCCGCTGGTTTGTGAAGCAAGGCGGAAGATTGCCTGAAAATGCCCAGGCCCCTATATGCCAGGAGTGCCACCTGCCTGACGGGACCCATGAGAACAGGACGGCCTGGGGTTTTCTGGGTGTAAGGCTGCCGCTTCCCGAGGACAAACAGTGGGCTGCCGACAGGGTGACTATTCTCAAGGCCCTTGGTGTTTTGAATCCGGAGACAGGGGAACCGACCGCGCGGCTGGAGGTGGTAAAGTCTCTGGACATGGTCCGTTTGACCGAAGAGGCATGGCTTACGGAGCGGAATAAGATGATTAAAACCTGCGCCAAATGTCACTCTGAAAATTATGCGAGAGAGCAACTGGCTTACGGCGATTCCATGATGCAGAAGGCAGACAGATTGATGGCAGAGGCTATAGAGATTGTTGCGGGGCTTTACAAAGAGGGCATTATTCAAAGACCTGAAAATTATGCCTTTGCCTATCCTGACCTTTTGTATTTCATGAGGACAGGTGGGGGCAATATGGCCCGAATGTCTCATATAGATCAGGTCCTGTTAGAGATGTATATGAAGCACCGGATGCGCACATACCAGGCATTCTTCCATGTCAACCCGGACTATGCCTACTGGTATGGTTGGGCCATGATGACGAAAGACCTTGGTGAGATCAAGGAACTTGCCCATACCATGAGGGCTGCGGCCAGGATGGAAAAATAAACTGTATGGATCAGATTGATTTCGCTGAAAGATAAGGAGGAGCAGTGATGCAAAAATATGTATGTACTGTCTGTGGATATGTATATGACCCGAATGAAGGCGATCCGGACAACGGAATAGCAAAGGGGACCCCTTTTGAGGAACTGCCTGGCGACTGGGTGTGTCCGGTATGTGGTGCCGAAAAGGACCAGTTTGATCCGGAATAAGATAATTTTCCTGATTCACCGGTACATGGTTCGCCAAGTACCGGTGAATCTCTGCAGGGAGGGCAGGCAGGATGAAGGTGTGTGAAATAAAAAAAGACATATACTGGGTGGGGGCCGTAGACTGGAGCAGGCGGGACTTCCACGGCTATTCAACTGACAAGGGCAGTACTTACAACGCCTTTCTGGTCATAGATGACAAGATCACTCTGTTTGATACCGTCAGGAGTGAGTTCAGGAGTGACCTGCTGCATAATATCAGGAATATAATTGATCCCTCAAAAATTGATTACATGGTGGTAAATCATGTTGAGATGGATCACACTGGTTCATTGCCTGACGTCCTGGAGGCAGTGAGGCCGGAAAAGCTGTTTTGTTCCGCCATGGGCAAAAAGGCGCTCCTGGACCATTTTCACCGGCCGGATTGGCCCTATGAAGTGGCAGCTCCGGGTGATACCCTGAGCCTGGGCAGGAGGTCTGTAAAGTTTATTGAGACCAGGATGCTTCACTGGCCGGACAGTATGTTTTCATATATACCAGAGGAAAAATTGCTCATATCCAGTGATGGATTTGGCCAGCACTGGGCCACCAGTGAAAGGTTCGACGATGAAGTGGATCTTTCCGAGCTGATGTCGCATGCGGCGAAGTATTATGCCAACATACTCCTTCTCTTTTCTCCGCTGGTGAGAAAGCTCCTGGAAAGGCTTAAAGAACTCGGTATTGAAATCGATATGATCGCCCCTGACCATGGACTTATCTGGCGCTCCCATGTCAAGGACATCCTTGAGGCTTACGGAGACTGGGCCCACCACAGAAGCAGGAAGAAGGCACTGGTGATCTATGACACCATGTGGCACAGTACGGAGACCATGGCCAGGGCGGTGGGGAGCGGCATAGAACAGCAGGGGGTGAGCATAAAGCTGATGGACCTCAAGGTCAACCACCGCAGTGATGTCATTGCCGAGGCGCTTGACAGCAGAGGGCTGGTATTCGGCTCGCCTACACTGAACAACGGCATACTTCCCAGAATGGCGGCACTGCTCTCCTACATGAAGGGTCTGAAACCCAGAGAAAAGATAGGCGCTGCATACGGGTCTTATGGATGGAGCGGTGAAGCGGTAAAAATCATGAATAATTACATGAAAGAAATGGATTTTGACGTGGTTGAACCGGGTATAAGGGTGAAATATGTACCCACCCATGATCACCTCAAGGAGTGTGTGGAGATGGGTAAAAGAATAGGCCTGGCAATAAACAGGACAGGGGATTGAGTGATTTTTGCCGGTCAAATAGTTTCAGCTATTCGGTGAATGGGAGACGTAAAGAGGTAAGAGGAGAACACGGATATGCGACAGGATATTGCGAAAGACACGGCCAAGAAGAGTCCCAGAGTCCTTCGACGCAGGGTCCGTGAGCTTCTGGGCTCGGGAGATCTGGAACAGATCCTTCATGAGATGAGAAAAATCTCTCCCCGCAAGGCCATTAATCCTCTCATTTCAGCATTTTATGACAGTGATCCCGAGATAAGGCTTAAGGCCGTGAAGGCCTTCGGGCAGTTGGTTGCCGACCTGGCGGAAGAGAATATGGAAGAGGCAAGGGTTGTCATGCGGCGTCTCATGTGGACCCTGAATGACGAGTCCGGCGGAATAGGGTGGGGGGCCCCTGATGCCATGGCAGAGGCCATGGCCTGCAGTCCCCGCCTGGCCGAAGAATATGTCCGTATTCTTATCTCCTATATCAGGGAAGACGGAAACCTCCTGGAGTTCGAGCCGCTGAGGAGAGGAGCGTTATGGGGCATAGGGCGTCTTGCCCAGGTATATCCTGAAATGATGAGAGAACTGGAGGCAGCCAAGTATGTACGGCCGTATCTGGAAGACGACAATGAGTCTTCCAGAGAAATGTCTGCCTGGGCATTGAAGATGCTCGCAGACCAAACCGACCCGTGAGAGTATTTCTTATCTGCGTAACCACTGCCTGCGGCCGGATCACCCCGGGTAATATCGGGAGTACAAAGGACCGAAGACACCTGGAGAACATGAGAATGAAGACCGATGCAAGTCTGCTTGGCGCAGGGACCTTGAGGGCAGGGGATGCCGAGATGCGCGGGACTGATGGTATTATACCGGACAAACGAATCAGGGCCGTCATAACCATGTCCGGCAACATACCGGTGAAAGACCGCAGATTATTCCACACCGGTCCTCCTCCGGTGGTTTTTACCGGCCAAGATCAGGCCACTCAACTGGGTAAGGTCCTGGGCCGCAAGGCCAATGTCATATCACTTCCCGAAGGAATCCATGGTCTTTCAGTTCGTGCCGCAATTTCGACCCTTGGTCAAATGGGCGCAAAGACCGTTCTGATCGAAGGGGGGGCAATGCTCAACTATGCCGCCCTTTCAGAGGGAGTGGTTGATGAAATATATCATACCATTGCCCCGAAGGTCTCCGGAGAGAGAGGTTCAGCCTCTCTTGCAGATGGTCCAAGGCCCCTTGGGGGACCGTTTCTAATGCTTAAGCTCCTGGAGTGTCATGCCGCAGACACAGGTGAGGTATTTTTGAGGTATGAGGTGGGGCAGGAGGGTGAATGGAAAAGCAGGAATTAGCCATCCTGTTTTCAGGTGGGAGTGATTCCCTTGCACTGTATGCACTGGCAGCAGCCGGAGCCCATCCGGAGATTCCGCGGCCCAGAGGGATTCATCTTCTTAATATGTTGAACGGTATGGGACGATTTTCTTCCTTTCCCAAGGGTCGATTCCGGGTAAGCGAGAGGATTCTCATGGCTCAATTGCCTGACTCAGAGCAGGTTCCACAATCAATTTATGTAGAGCTGGATATGGGCCGCCTGTTTCAGGGCCTGTGGCTCGACCGGTATGAAGAACTGATGCCCCGCTATGGAGGCAAGAATCTGGTGTGTGTAGCATGTAAACTGGCCATGCATATAAGGGCCTTGATCTACTGCATTGAAATGCTTGTCCCCCAGCTGCTTGCGGGATATGCCAGGAAACAGAGCTATTACCCGGAACAGACCACGGCCTTTATGGACAGGATATCACGGTTGTCAGACGAATTCGGGATAAAGACCGTGTTTCCGGTATATGATGATTTTGACGACGAGGCAGTTACCCGTCACCTCCTTGAAGACTTCGGTCTTCCTTCTACCGGGGGAGGAGAGCGGAAATGTCTGTTCTGTCAGACCCTGACTACTGCCACGGAAAAGGAGATAGGTCTGTATCTGGATGACATGATTCCCAGACTGAGACGTTATATGGACCACAAGCTGGCCGGAAGGGTGAAAGACGCAGCTTTGTGCTTTCCTCCAGGGCGATAGGATAGTCTGCCCCCCTGTTTTTTCCACTGTTCAAAATTCATACGGTATATTTTAAAATATCCTCCATACTGTCGATAACCTAATTCAATGCAGGTAATTTTCTTTCTGAATTACAAAAAAATGATTTCGTTTCATTAATCAGCATATGGATATTGGAGACAGATGTGAAAAAGTGCATTTACATCCTGGGCATGGTCAGTCTTTTTGCCTGTGCTGCCTGTTTTAACTTGTGGGCACAGGAGTCTGTTCAGATAACAAAAGAAGAACTCCTCTTTATGGAGATACCCATGGTGGTGAGCTCTTCCAAACGGGAGCAACCTCTTACGGAAGCGGCCTCTTCCATAAAAGTAGTTACCTCTGATGATATAAGGAATTCAGGGGCCACGAACCTGGCTGACGTTTTACGATCAGTAGCAGGTTTAGACATAAGGGAAGCCCATGCAGGGCAGCATGTCATAGGGATTCGTGGTCTTTGCGACACCTCTCACGTTTTGGTCACCTTAGACGGCAACAGCGTATTTATGTACCATGCCAATCATATCTTCCTCGACTGGGCCCCGGTTGATCTGGAGGAAATTGACCGGGTTGAAATTATCAAGGGCCCTGGTGCCATATTTTATGGCGGTTCTGCCTTCAGCGGCGTAATCAATATTATTACCAAAACCCCAGGGCAGCTTAAGGGGACACGAATAAACCTGGCAGGTGGCAATCGGGAAACTGTGCGCAGCAATATTATCCACGCCGGGGCCTATAAAAATGCAGAATACAGTTTATCAGCCGGATACCGGCAGGCCGAGGAATGGGAAAAGCCCGATATTCCTCAAGAGCGCGACAATTTTTATGTCAGGCATTTCAGCGGCAAGACGGTTTATCATTTTGACGACCTCTCATCTATCTCCCTGTCTGGTCGTTATTCCAATGCGGATAATGTTATAAGTCGAGTATGTCAGCCGGATACTACATTTATTGCTCTGCGCTATGAACGCCCTGATTTCATGGCGCGCCTTTTCTATAATAATCATGAAAAAACCTTCTGGAATGATACCTACAGTGTTGAGGATTCAAACTATGAATTTGAACTCCTTCGCACATTCAGATGGGGCAGGAATATTACAACCTTTGGGGGGTATGCGAAAAGGACCTCCTGGAAGGTAGAGGCGCGCAAAGATGTATCAGTGGAAATAAGGGCCGGGGACAACGAAGATCATGAAGTCAAGGACTATGCATTGAACCTTGAAAATGAATACCATGTAAACGACAAACTTATACTCACCATGGGTGCCAGAGGCGCCTACTACAGTTATCTGGACTACCTGGGCCTGGGCAGGGGGAGTGTTATTTATAAGCCTTCAGAGGATCATTCCATACGTTTTACTGTAGCTAGCGGTTATTATATACCTTCGCTTTTTCAACATACAAACGAAGGCAATGCATATCCCTTCGCCCTTGGTAGTTCTTCCCTAAAGGAAGAAAAAATCATCTCTTATGAATTAAGCTGCTATAGTAAATTAAATAAAAGGGTTAAATTGAATGCCTCTATTTTTTACAACGATTATAGAGACCTAATCGATAATACACAGAGCGGTCCCATGCGTAACGTAGCTGATGCCAGTCAATATGGAGGAGAGATAGAATTTAATTTTATTATTAATGACTGGTTATCAGGATTTGCCAACTATGCATATCAGACTATTGATCGTGATGATTTTGGTAGACTGGAAGTAGATCCTGAACATAAAATCAACAGCGGATTAACGGCAAAATATGGCAAATGGTCTGCAAATGTAATCTTTCACTATGTTAGCAGGTATTACGAAATATATCTTACTTCAAACCCTGTATTCGGCCGTGTCCAGCCTGCCCCGGTAAAAGTAGATGCCTATGCTACGGTGAATGCACGTATTGCATATAATTTCAGTGATAATCTTGAGATAGCAATAGCCGCTTCTAACCTGTTTAAAGACCGGCATTACGAGTCAAATCCTCCTGATTCAAATCCCGATAACTGGCATGCGGGAGATCGCGTAGGTCGCAGGATTATAGCAAGTATGAATTTTAAATTTTAAATGAGTCGATATTCTATCTCGATATGAGAATTATCTTAGGTATTATTTTATTTCTCTTTGTGAACAGCAGTAGTATCTGTTCAGCTGAAACTATAGATATTGTTGCCATAAAGAGCCAGGATACCATTCCCTACAATACCACTTTGTGCGAGTTTAAAGACTATTTAAATAGACAGCACATGGAAGTGCGGATAACGGAAATTGCCCTTCAAAGTGAAACCCAAGATGAATTGTTTAATATAAGAAAAGTAATTGAGTCGATAAGACCAAATCTGATTTTGGCCCTAGGGACTCCGGCGGCCAGGCTTGCTCAGGAGTCAGCTGAAAATATTTTAGTGCTTAGTACCATGGTACTGGACCCAAAGTCCAGCAAGATTGAACCGCCGAGCATATCCATAGATATTCCCGTTCAGACAAAACTGAGACAACTTAAAAGTATCCTGCCCGATGTAAAGAAAATAGGACTGTTCTATTCACCGAGTACGGGCAATGTATTTGAAGAGGCATCTCGAATAAGTGGCCGTTTGGGTCTTGAAATTGTTGCCCGGCAAATCAATTCGGCAAGGGAATTACACAATGCATTTAATAGACTGTGTCAAAGAATAGATTGTTTTTTAATAATACCTGATTCTACGATATATTCCGCAAAGTCTGTTGAATATTTATTAATTGAGGCATTCAGAAAAAAAATTCCGGTTATAGGACTTTCTGCATCCTACACCAGGGCCGGTGCGCTCATTTCTTTTGAATGTAATTACGAAAATCTGGGAAAACAGGCGGCTGAGACGGCTTTGAATATGCTCAATGGTGGAGATCCGGCGATGATAGGTTATTCCGGACCAAAGGAGATATGTTTTTCATTGAACTTACTGGCTGCAAGGAGATTGAATGTCAAAATTTCAACAGAGATCATAAAAGAGGCAAGAGAGGTTTTTGGAGAGTGAGAATTAAAATATCCGTAAAAATCATTATTTTATTCATTATTCTGCTTATTGCCTTGGGAGCGCTGCTTAGTAGCTATTTTTTAAAGATCCAGAAAGGCATACTGCATTCAGAATTTGATATTCGGGCAAACGCATTGATTGGCAGTCTTTCAGCCAGTAGTGAATACCCGGTTTTGGTCGGAGACAAAAAATCACTTGCAAAAATGGGGCGAGGTATCTTGGAGCAGCAAGATGTGTTGTTCTGTGAGATTAAAGATAACAAAGGCGGTATACTGTTTCAGGGAGGCAAAAAAGGCGAAGAATACACAAAGGAATATACATCTCCTATTATAACTCAGGAGTTCAAGGAGTCTACAAACGAGGCCCTCATTTTAGGTTTTGAGGAAAAGGAAACGAAAAATATCGGGCAAATAAGTCTGGTCTTTTCTCAGGCCAGCCTGAAAGAAAAGCTGAATGCAACAAAAAAGACCGTAGGGGCATTTATACTGATCAGCATTTTTTTGGCCGCTGGATTTATTTCCCTGCTGATCAGGCTCATTTTGAGTAGGCCAATTGAACATTTGGTCAAGGGGACGGAAATGGTTTCCCGAGGCGATCTCAGTCATAAAGTGCGATTGAAAAGTACAGATGAAATAGGTTTACTCGCCAGGTCTTTCAATAAAATGACCGAAGATTTGGAGAAAACGACTGTTTCAAGGGATTACCTGAATAATATAATTGGCAGTATGACCGATAGTCTAATTGTGGCCTCTTTGGACGGCAAAATAAATAGAGTCAATCAGGCGGTCCTGGATTTATTGAGATACGATGAGAAAGAATTAATAGGTCAAGATCTGGCCAAGTTGTTTGTGAAAGAAGAAAGAGACCAGATTACGGAAGATGTCAAAGGGCTTAATCCAAAGTTTAACCTGAAAACAGGTGAAAGACACTTTAGAACACGTGATGGCGAAGAGATTTCCGTATTGTTGGGCTGGTCCATGATGAAAGATGCGGTTGGTAAGACAACTAATCTGATCTGTGTTGCCAAGGATATCACGGAACTCGTAGAGGCGGAGAAGGCCTTACGGCAGAGTGAGGAGCGGTTGCGCCTGGCCGGAAAGGCCGCGTACGATTTAATCTATGAATGGGATGTGGAAAAAAATGACCTCAACTGGTTTGGGGATATTGACAGGACCCTTGGATATAAATCTGGCGAGATAACAAAGACGATCGAAGGATGGCTGCAGCTGATTCATCCTGATGACAGATCCTTTCTTAAAGATGTTATAGAAATTCATAAGACTTCATCGAAGCCGATTACTTATGAATACCGGATCAGGCAGAAGGACGGCTCATTCAGATATTGGCGAGACAGTGCAGTGCCGCAATTAGATGATAAAGAACGTCCCTATGTGTGGATTGGTGTATGTACTGATATCACTGAGCGCAAGCAGGCCGATGAGCAAAAAACGTCTCTTGAGAAACAGCTGCAACAGGCACAGAAAATGGAGGCTATCGGGACTCTGGCCGGGGGCATTGCGCATGACTTTAACAATATTCTAGCTGCCATAATAGGATATACCGAGCTTGCCATCCATTGTGTCCCAAAGGAATCGTCGGTCCGCAAAAACTTGCGCGAGGTCATGGTAGCGGGAATTCGGGCAAAGGACTTAGTAAAACAGATTTTAACCTTCAGCCGTCAGACTGAGCATGAACTCAAGCCAATTCAGGTCAAACCTATTGTGAAAGAGACCCTTAAGCTGCTCAGGGCGTCCCTACCCACAACAATTTGCTTTAAAGAAAATATACAGAGTGATTCTGTCGTGATGGCTGATCCCACGCATATTCATCAGATTCTAATGAATCTGTGCACCAACGCAGGTCATGCCATGCAGGAAAAGGGCGGCACCCTTGAAGTTAGCCTGAAAGACATTGAGCTTGATGCCCGGAGTGTGGAATTGCTGCCCGGCAGATACCTGAGACTGACTGTGAGCGATACGGGTATCGGTATGGATGCCTTGATGATAAAGCGTATTTTTGATCCTTATTTCACCACGAAAGAAAAGGGCAAAGGCACTGGTATGGGGCTTGCGGTGGTCCATGGCATCTTAAAAAGTTATGGGGGTAAAATAGACGTCTATAGTGAACCGGGTAAAGGTTCAACTTTTCATGTCTATCTCCCTGCGGAAAAAATGGATGCAGACGCGGAGGAAGGCATTGAAGTGAGCTTTCCTACTGGAACAGAGTGCATCCTTTTTGTAGATGATGAACAATCTATGGCCAACCTGGGAAAAGAATTATTAGAGAGCCTCGGTTACAGTGTCGTGACCCGAACAAGCAGCCTGGAGGCCCTGGAGGCGTTTCGGGTACAACCTGACAACTTTGATCTGGTGATTACGGATATGACGATGCCCAATATGACAGGAGAAAAAATGGCTGCAGAAATCATGAAGATCCGTCCGGATATGCCGATTATTCTGTGTACGGGATTCAGCCCTGTGATCACGGAAGAGAAGGCCAGGGCCATGGGCATTCAAGCCTTTATTATGAAGCCTATCCTGAAAAACGAGATAGCCGTCAAGATAAGAGAGGTACTTGATGGAGGTAATATGCAGGCTGATAGTACGCATTCGGTAAAAGAAGAACAGGTTTAATCAGATTTAAAAATTCAAATCTTTATGATAAAACGCACGTCATTTTTTACACCGGGTTTCTAGACTGAAGATTTATCTGTTGACATTTCCCTCGCTAAGTTAGATAAAAAAGGTATAGCCTAACAGGTTAGGTGAGCTGTAAAATGCCCTGTTGCCATCAGCCAGCGAATAATTTTTATTCGGGGCCAAAGGCAGTTCTGGTGCATTCGCCTGTGCCTTTCGGTTATGAGCGGCTTTTTTTTGAAGAGAGGCTTAATAAGGTTAAGGGACCTTAAGGAAGTTGACTTTGCAAGCAGTGTGGTTAGTTTTTACCCAGCATTAATTAACTCTCAGAAAAATTAGGAGGAGGGGCCGAAGATGAAAGAATTTTTTTTGTTGGCGGGGGTTGTTGGACTTTATGTATTTACGGCCTTTACACTGGTTAATGCCGGTGAAATGGGCGACGGTGAAGCACTTTATATGAAAAACTGCAAAATGTGTCACAAGTTGAAGACGGATGGGATGGCTTCTTCCCTCGAGACCATGGCCAGGAAATATCAGAACAATAGCTCAGGCATTGTAGACTTTCTGAATAATCCTACGGGGAAAGGGGCCAGAATGATGAAAAAATTCATTACCGGTCTGTCCCCACAGGAAAAAGAGGCTATTGCCTCCTGGATGACAGCTCAAGGACAAGGACAGGGACAAGATCAGGCCAAGACAAAAGAAAATACTGCCCCTGCTCCTGTCAGTGGAGATACCGAGGCATGCCTGGGGTGTCATGAATCCGTTACCCCTGGTATTGTGGAAGACTGGCGCACTAGCAGGCACGCCCATACAAGTCCTGAAATGGCCCTTAAAAAGCCGGCTGTAGAGAGAAGGATTTCATTCGAGAGCATTGACAGGGGACTTAAATCTTCCGCAGTAGGCTGCTACGAATGCCACAGCCTGAATCCCAAGCTTCATTCAGACAACTTTGAGCATAACGGGTACCAGATTAATGTAGTGGTTAGTCCCAATGACTGTAAGACCTGTCATCCGGTTGAAAACAGGCAATACGCTCAAAACATAATGTCGCACGCCTATGGAAATCTTAACAATAACCCTGTTTATCGTGATCTGGTAGACTCGGTGAACGGCATTCAGTCTTTTAAGGATATGAAGACAGCCCTGACAGCCCCGGACGCGGAAACTGATGCTGATTCCTGCTTTTACTGCCATGGGACCTTAGTTAAGGTCAAGGGTATGCAGACCAGAGATACAGTAATGGGTGGTATGGGATTTCCTGTCCTTTCAGGCTGGCCCAATTCGGGTGTGGGAAGACTCAATCCTGATGGTACCATGGGATCATGTACTTCCTGTCATACCAGACATGCATTTTCTATTGAGATGGCCAGAAAACCTGCTACCTGCTCTGAATGCCACAAGGGACCTGATGTCCCGGCATACAAGGTTTATGAGGTCAGTAAGCACGGAAATATTTACTCCTCGCTGAATAAAAAATGGGATTTCAACTCAGTTCCCTGGACAGTGGGAAGAGATTTCACGGCCCCGACCTGTGCCACCTGTCATGCCAGTTTAATCGTCACTGGTGAGGGTGAAATAGTCGCAGAAAGGAGCCACCAGATGAGTGATCGAAGCGCATGGAGACTTTTTGGAATTTATGCCCATGCCCATCCAAAGTCCCCGGATACAACAATTATCAGAAACAATGCCGGTTTGCCTTTGCCGACTGAACTCACAGGAGAGCCGGCAACAGACTATCTTATTGATGCCAGTGAGCAGGAAAAGAGGCGCGGGAATATGCAGAGGATATGCCTCACATGCCATAGCGATGGATGGGTAAAGGGGCAATACGCCAGATATGAGAATACCATCAATACTACCAATCAGTCTACTCTGACTGCTACCAAGATTCTTCTTACTGCCTGGGATAAAGGGGCAGCCAAAGGTCTGGCACAGAATGACAGCATTTTCAATGAGGCGATAGAAAAGAAGTGGGCAGAACATTGGCTCTTTTTTGCCAATTCTACCCGTTTTGCCTCTGCGATGGCAGGGGCCGACTACGGTGTCTTCGCTAATGGTCGATGGTATTCGTCAAAAAATATTCAGGAGATGCTTGACTGGCTGGAATTTAAGCTCGAGAGTAAAAGCCAAGAAAATTAAGGTAATGGCCTGTAAGGGCCCTGTGGCTGTTATGAGAGAATTTGTGTAAAGAGCACATACCATTTTCAGGTAATCGAGAGAGACAAATTACCTGTAGAGGTTGTCTTTGCCAGATATTACATCAGCTTGTTAAGAAAAATAGACGGAGGATTTTATGAAAAATCTAAGGGCATGTTTCATTATGACGTTGATCTTATTAATTTCCCCGTTCCTGGTTTACAGTGCCGAAATGGGCAAGTTCTCATATGGGGATTTTGAACAGCCCAAGAGATGCGGAATGTGTCACAAAGAGATTCATCAGGAATGGCAGCAGAGCCTGATGTCACAGAGTTTTACCCATGAATGGGATCAGGTTGAGTATTTCAAACTGGCCCTTCCTCACGCCCTGAAGTTACAAAAGGTCTCAGGGATAAAAGGGGGCTGTATTGCCTGTCATGGCCCCCTTGCCTTTTTGAGTGGGGATATTCCTCCAAAGCCGGCTGAAGCCGGTACCCGGGCCAATGAAGGCGTGAGTTGCGAGATCTGCCACAACATTATCGGAACGACTGAGGAAGTCCCTTTTAATTTCAGCTTTATCATCGAGCCGGACAAAGTGAAACAGGGGCCGAGGGGCGACGCAAAGTCCCCTGCCCATGATGTGAAATATTCCGAGTTTACCATAAGTCCGGAGCTCTGTGCCACCTGTCATGACGAGCAGAGCCCTTATGGGGCCTGGGTCAAGACCACTTACAGAGAATGGAAGGCCAGTCCCCACGCCAATGGCGGCAAGAGGTGCCAGGATTGCCACATGTATCACGCACCAGGCAAGTCCGCCTTTGGTGGAAAAGAAAGGGCAGATATGGCCCATCACAACTTCCATGGTTCCCACTTCCCCAGCAAGCTTGCTGGTACGGTCGATCTGGCCCTTTATACTAAAAACAAGGAAATCACTCCTGGTTCAAAACTGGAACTGCGGGCAGAACTCTTTAATGGTAAGGCCGGGCATTATATACCGTCAGGTTCCACGGAAGAGCGCATGTTATGGATGGAGGTCTGGGCCATTGACGCCATGGGCAAGCATTATCCTATACCCGTAGATCCCAAGGGCTTTCATGGAGAGGAATATACTATTGCCGATCCTAAGGCCATGGCATATCAGGCCATGGGAGAGATCATGGAAATCAAGGACTTCAAAGGATTAAAACGAGACGGCAATGTCCAGGAGGGTGCCCGAATCTTCCGAAGACCTTTCCTGGATCCCAAGGGACGCATGACTATCTGCCAATGGTACACCGAGAACAACACCCTGGTTGATTACAGGATCGGTCCCATGGAGACCAAGATCGAGAATTACACATGGTCTGTACCGGCAGAGGTCGCTTCAGGGCAATTGACCATTAAAGCCAGTCTTTTTTTCAGCCAGGTCCCCAGCTCTGTGGGTGAGTTTCTTGAATTGCCGGCGTTTGAGTATGAGCCGATTCCGGTTAATACCGCAACGTTAATACTGGAGGCCAGATAATAGTAATTTGAATTTCGTTACTTTCGTTACCGATATTCCATCCGTGTTGTTTGCATGACCGCTGAAGGCCTGGCCGCCTTGCAACAGTGCATGGGCCGGCGCTTCAGCGGGTTGGAGCTCTATCTGTGCCAAGAATTACTGTGCCTGATGCGGCGCAAAAATCAGGTACGTGTATAGAGTTATGCAGGCCGGCAGTGCGGTCGGGGATAAGCCTTTTTTGTTTTCCTCCAGGAAGATAAACTTATGCAGGTAAGTTGTATTATCCCCACCAGAAATCGAAGAGACATGGTCATTACGGCCATAGAGAGTGCGCTGGCCCAGGATGGATATCAGCCTGAGGTCTTGGTCGTAGATGATGGATCTAGCGATGGGACAGAAAGGTCTATCCTAAGACGTTTTCCGAAGGTGAAAATAATTTCCACCCCAGGATTAGGCCCCGGCCTTGCCAGAAATGAGGGTGCTGTTGCCGCTAAGGGCGGTGTGCTCATGTTTTTGGATTCCGATGACAGATGGTTGCCTTTTCATGTGAAATCATTGATGCAACTGGTACAAAAGGGTTTTCACGTGGCTTATGGCGTGACCATGACAAGAGATTTACTGCTTCAGAAGGAGTTCTTCATCCCTGAGAGGGGTGAAGAGGTCAGCGGCGACTGTTTTAAAAGTCTAACCAGGTGGTGCTTTATGGTACCATCTTCTGTGGCGGTTACGCGCAGGGCCTTTGAAGATGTCGGCGGATTTGGTCAGGGGAAGATAGGCGAAGACTGGGTCTTTTTTCTCAAACTGTCCTGTCGATATTCCTTTGGCTTTGTGCCGAAGGTGATCAGTCACCGTATCCTGCATCGGGGGAGCCTCTGTTGTTTGCAAAACGGTGGCGTGGAGATTCAGGAGGCCCTGAGGCGAATCATGGAGTTTTTGCAAACAAGTGATAAAGCTATGCCTGAGGACCTCCACAGGATGGAAAAGATGCAGTTATTTGCCAGTGAAGGGAGACAAGGATGGCGAACAGTGCAGGAGTGGTACACAAGTATGAAAATGCAAGGCCTGGTTTAAGACCCCGGATACCTCTTTCAGAACATAAAAGGGTCCTCCATGAAGGCAAAGACGTGCCTGATCAGGCGCCAGCCTTTCAAATAGATCTTACGGAGGTAGGTATTTCCGAGAAGACCGTATGGGTCACTCTGCCACAGGGCATGCTCCCATTCAACACTGAGATATATGTTGATCTTCCTGAACACGTGCGTGGAATTCACATGTCCAGGATCGAAGAGGCAATATCACAACTATACCACAAGAGTTTTCCCGATATACGCTCTTATGCCTATGAACTGGCACTACTGGTTCTGGAAAAACAGCGTGGGGAATGTGCCCGGGTGCTGGTTACAGGCAAGGCCCCTCTGATTAGAAGAACCTCAGTAAGCCAGAGGACATCCGTAGATGCGGTTGATATGAGCGCTGATGTTCGTGCGTCAATTAAGGGGGGCGCACTGTTCTTAAAAACAATCATCGGCATGGGCGTTTGTCACATGACGGCCTGTCCCTGTACTCAGGTGTATAACCAGGTCCTTTCTGAGGAAGTGGATGCCCAGCTCCCGACACTCACCCACTCCCAGCGTGCCGAGACAAAGCTTTATCTGGAGGTACAGGATGATCATCCCGGTTATGAAGAGATTTTACAGTGTCTTGAGTCAACCCTGCACGTTACCCAAGATTTGCTTAAACGTCCGGATGAAGCGGAAATTGTTTTAAAGGCACACTGCTATCCACAGTTTGCAGAAGACGTTGTCAGAGAAGTTGCAAAGGAAGTGGGAAAAAGATTTAGGGGAAAACTACCTGACGCCACAGAAGTTATTGTCGAATCTCTGAGTCTTGAGAGTATTCATACTCATAACGTACGATGTATGCTTCAAACAACCTTAAAGGAAATTTCTGAGGCTGTTTCTGCACAGGCCCGTTTAGATGCGGGAAACCCTTCATATAATAACGGTCCGCAGACAACAGGGTCAGAATCCCAACAAATTAAAACGGATTAATTTAGAAAGTGTAAAGACACAAGGAGAAGTTACTCATGGATAAACAGGCATTGATTGAGAGGTTAAACAAGGATCTTGCCGATGAGCACGCAGCCATAATACGCTATATGGTTCACGGCTATATGGAAGGAGAAGATACACCTTTGGGCGCGAGCCTGATCTCCATATCAAGAGAGGAGATGTGGCATTTTCACTGGCTGGGTATGATCATAGGTAAATTGGGTGGAGAGCCTGATTTTACCCCGGCTCCTTACCCCCACGATCCATCCAGCCGGGCGACTCTGCTGAGGTCTTATATTGATTACGAGGAGAAGTTGATCCCCCATTATGGTGGAGAGGCGGAAAAGGTGGATGATCCTCATATCAGGCGGGTACTTGAGAGAGAGGCTTGGGAATCGGCCATTCATGCCAGAAAATTTAAAAGAAAACTGGACAAGTTGAGTCCGGAAGAGGCAGCAGGCCTTCCCGGCGGAGAGAGTGAATTGCCAGAGGATCTGCTGGATAAGTTACAGGCAGAGGTCACAAACAAGTATACAGAAATGCTGCAACACTTACGCACTTCCTGGCTCTTCCAAAAGGATGATATCATTGGATGGAAAATCATGGACCAGGCCATGGAAAAGATGAAACAGCTTGCCCACTTTGCTGAAGACATAGCGGAAGATGGCGTTGCTCCAACATTTAAACCCGGCGTGATAGACAGAAGTAGTGCCATCGGGCAGGTATTGAAAAGGGCATTGGAGGATGTTCGCACAGCCCGGGAGCGTCATCTGCAATTGAGAGAAGACAGTGAAGTCGGAAAGCATTTAGGGCTTGTTATCAATTTGGACCTCACCATACAACAGGAGGAATATCAGGGAGCAGAACTCGAGGACTGGTTAAAAAATACATAACACCAATCAATGCGGGAACAGGCCTTATATATCTTATGCAAGAATTTTTGACATTTTAAACTTGTAAGCTGTAACTTGTACTCCGTAACTCAGGCAGGAAAGAAGAGATGCTACAAATCGAAGACTTGCAGGTTAAACTAGGCGACAAAGAGATCCTGAGACATATCGACCTGGAAATTCTTCCGGGAGAAATTCACATTCTATTTGGTCCGAATGGATCAGGCAAGACATCTTTACTAATGACTATTATGGGCTACCCACAATACCGGGTCACCGGCGGAAAGATCCTCTTTAAAGGACAGGACATTACTCATATGTCGGTTAATGAACGGGCGCGACTCGGCATCGGGATGTCCTATCAGCGGCCACCTACCATTCACGGGGTGAAGACAAGGCAGATGATTGAAATCTGCGCGAAAGAAAAGATTGATGTGGATGCACTTGCAAAAAAGGTGAATTTTTCTGAGTTTCTGAAGCGTGACGTCAACGAAGGCTTCTCGGGCGGCGAGATCAAGCGCTCGGAGCTTTTGCAGTTGATGGCCCAGGATGCAGACCTGTTTCTCTTTGATGAACCAGAATCTGGTGTGGATTTGGAGAATATATCACTTATAGGAAACATAATCAGCGAGTTGCTTCAACGGGACTTCAGGGTGGAATCAAAAAAGACACAGAAGGAGCGGCACAAGGAACGGACCAAGATGGGCCTGATTATTACGCATACCGGGTTCATACTGGATTATGTAACAGCGGATAAGGGACAGGTACTATTTGATGGATCGCTGACATGCACGACCAATCCCAGGGAAATATTCAGGTGTATCAGCAGGGTCGGATATGAGGAGTGTATAAGATGCGCGACTTGAATGAAAGAGCACTTCGTGCCAAGGATAAAACCTCAAATCTTGGACTGGACATAGACCTCGATACATACGGGTCGGAACCTGTTTCCCATAGCTATGTAGAGGATCTAGATGCCCTGTCCGAGGCCGATAAAGAGAGAATGATCATGGCTGGAATAGATGCTGAAGAGACCGAGAGGTCCGGCACCTACGTTCAGAAAGATGCTTCGGTGATTTATTCCCGTTCCAGGCAGGAAGGGATAGAGGTTATACCAATCATAGAAGCGCTTAAAAAATATGAGTGGGTCCAGGATTATTACTGGAAGCTGGTGCCTGTGGACACTGACAAGTACACAGCGCGAACCCAGCTTGACTTGCATAACGGTTATGTCATAAGGGCCCTTCCGGGCAGCAAGGTCGTCTATCCTGTCCAGGCGTGCATGTATATGGAAAGGGAAGGTCTGAGCCAGAACGTCCATAACATAATTATTGCTGAAGAAGGATCTGAGCTCCATATCATCACGGGTTGTGCTACTGCCGCCCATTTGCAAAGCGGACTTCATGTCGGGGTCTCTGAGTTTTATGTCAAAAAAAATGCCAGGCTCAGCTTCACCATGATTCACTATTGGGCTGAAGAGATGATGGTAAGAACCAGGTCAGCTGGAATTGTAGAGGAGGGCGGTCTATTTCTTAACAATTATATTTGTATGAAACCAGTCAGGTCACTCCAGATGTATCCCACTACCCACCTGGTTGGGAAAGGGGCTGTTGCCCGCTTTTACAGCCTTCTTGTCGGAAGTCCTGAATCTCAAATGGACATAGGTGGCCGCATTTACCTAAAGGAGCCGGATACGCGGGCTGAAATCATTTCCCGTGCCATTACCAACGGCGGAAATATTATTGCCCGCGGGGACCTGATAGGTGAAGTGCCTGGAGTGAAGGCCCATCTGGAGTGCCAGGGTCTTATCCTTAATGGTGGATCGATCCATGCCATACCTGAGCTGGAGGGCATGATAGACGGGGTGGAGATGTCTCACGAGGCAGCAGTGGGCAAGATAGCTCAGGACGAGATCCTGTATCTTATGTCCCGTGGTCTGAGTGAAGATGAAGCCAGTGCTACCATTGTAAGGGGGTTTTTAAGTGTAGACATTCCGGGCCTGCCTCCCCAGCTCAAGGCAGAGATCGATCGTGCTGTGGAACAGAGTGATAAAGATATGTCGATGTAGAAATTTTCATAGAAGCAACTTGTAATATTGACAGGCTTATGAGAGAATAAATTATTGTATTTTAAAGACTTTATGATGTTACGCTTTGCCGCAGGCTTATGATCCCACAAAATGGGAAGAGGCTATGAAGACGTCCCGTGAATGGGGAGACAAGATCCCCCTGGGCATTATTTACCGGAATGAACGGTTGCCTTTTGAAGAGCACTTTTCCGTCCTGAATCAAGGGCCTCTGGTAGGGAGGGATGTAGACCGTGTAATGCTCAAGAGTATCATGGAAGGTTTTGGATAGTTTTCAGTTGATCGAAGATTTAATCCAATCGGTTCATATTATAGAGAGGTACATCATGTCAGACAACGGAAGTGGAATGAATCGCAGACATTTTATTAAGCTGGCGGCAATCGCTGCCGGTGGTGCTGGTTTTACAGGAGGATTGTCCTTTGCCCAAGAACCACAGACCGGCCAGGAGCCTGATAGCCCAGTCTATTTGGCATTGAATATGTCGAAAGTGGTCAACAGCGAAGAGAGTTTCAGGCTGATGAAAAAGGTTGGGCCAAGGGTCTGTATAACGACGGCTACACACCCCGGGTTTGTAGGATTTCAGGCCAATATTCAGACCGGAATTCTGCCTCTGGCCGGTCGATACGGTGGGGGAAAGGTGCATATGGAAACGGAATTGAACCCCGTACGTAATTACCAGTATACAATGTGGAAGAAATGGCAAGACCACGACGACTTTCATCTAAAACAGTTTGACAGGACCTTTGAATTGTGCGGAAGTTGTATGTCCATGATCATCGAGGGTCCATGGGAGCCTGTTTACAGGGTGGTAAAGGCCAAGATGCCCCCCATAAGATCCATGGGCCAGATTTCCGATCTTGGCATCGATATGAAGGAAGGAAAGGAATTTATTCGTTTTGCCACACCTGCGCGCTGTGTAGCCCTGGCCGAGCATACGGTCAAGCCCGGGAGGGAAAAGGCCTTTGAGCAGGGAGCCATAGCCACCATGGAGGCCTTGTCTGATTCGACGGGTTTTTTAGGATACATGATCCTTAAACAGATGGGTGTCTGCGCTTTAGGGAGTTTCATGATGGACCCTAAATCCATGGTACAATCTTTACAGACTCTGGGGGCAAATCCACCGAAAGATCCCAAACCTTTGTTTGAAACGCCTGAGGCAACGCCAAGCCCTCCGGAATATCTCATTCACAGCGAATGGGATGCAGCAGAAATGGCACAGCTAGGTTTTGCCAAGGTATTGGTCAATCACAGGATTATAAAGATTCATGATGACGGTGTTATGGCACATCTAATTAGAGGCCCTTATATAATGTTTTTCCAGCCCATGATGGAAGAGCCTGGCTGGAGAACCATGCTGACCTAGCCAAAGCTGCCCACGCGATAAAGGATATTTAGTCGGATGAGTTTTACAAAAAGCAGGAGATACACAAAAGGGATCGATTTTGAGCAATGCCTTCTAAATACTAATGTATAGAATTAGATTTATGATATAACGAAAGGATTTTTAGTGACTTTTTTTTAAAAAGTTCATGTCTATTTGGCTGATGCAAGACAAAAAAACAGCTTCAAACCGTCTGATTGACGAGAAGAGCCCTTATCTCATTCAGCACGCAGGGAACCCTGTAGATTGGTATCCATGGGGTGAGGAGGCCTTTGATAAGGCCAGGCAGGAGGACAGGCCTGTCTTTCTGTCCATAGGCTATTCCACCTGCCACTGGTGCCATGTGATGGCGCACGAGTCGTTTGAGGACGAGGAAGTTGCACAGATCCTTAACGAATCCTATGTCGCTGTCAAGGTAGACCGTGAAGAACGTGAAGACGTGGACAAGATTTACATGTCAGTGTGCCAGTCTATTACCGGTCGCGGAGGATGGCCCCTTTCCATCTTTATGACACCTGAGGGCAAACCCTTTTTCGCAGGCACCTACTTTCCAAAATACAGCCGGATGGGAATGCCTGGTTTTGTGGATATCATCAAGCAGATTGCCGCCATGTGGCAAAATGACCGGGCACGTCTCGTAGAGTCCAGTGAGGCAATTACAAACGGCATCAAGCCCAGGTCAGATTCGGCGGGGTCGGTTAATGCTTTAAACGTGGAGACCATGAAGAAGGGTTACGCCCAGTTGGCAGGCACCTTTGATCCGGTCTGGGGGGGATTTGGCGTTGCACCGAAATTTCCAACACCCCATCATCTCATGTTTCTCTTGAGGTGGTATAAGCGGAGCGGTGATTCAAGGGCCGTTGAGATGGTGGAAAAGACACTGAACTCCATGAGAAGCGGTGGAATCTTTGATCAGATCGGCCTTGGTTTTCACCGCTATTCTGTGGATGAAAAGTGGCTGGTCCCTCACTTTGAAAAGATGCTCTATGATCAGGCCTTGCTGGCCATGGCGTATATAGAGGCATATCAGGCGACAGGAAAGTCCCGGTTCGCCCGGGTAGCACGCGAAATATTTACCTATGTATTGCGAGACATGAATTCGTCTGAGGGCGGATTCTATTCGGCAGAAGATGCTGACAGCGAGGGCAGGGAAGGGCTTTTTTATCTCTGGACTCCCCAGGAGGTCAAGAAATACCTTGGAAAAGAGACGGGCGATCTTTTCTGTCGCTTCTATGGAATTACCGAGGAAGGCAATTTTGAAGAAGGGAAAAGCATTCTCCATGTGCCCTCATCTACTGAGAGTCTTGTGATAAAAGAGGGCATGGATTCGACAGCACTTGAGAAAGCCCTCAAGGACGGGAGAAACAGGCTCTTTGATATCCGCAGAAAACGAGTATCTCCCCTGAAAGATGACAAGATCCTGACCTCGTGGAACGGACTCATGATCGCCGCTCTGGCCAGAGGATACCAGGTCTTTGGTGATCAATCATACGTGAATGCGGCCTCAAACGCTGCAAAATTCATATTAAGAAACCTCAGAACATCTGGCGGCAGGCTTCTTCGGCGTTACAGACAGGGGGATTCAGCCTATCCGGGATACGTGGATGATTATGCCTTTTTGACCTGGGGTTTAATCGAATTGTATGAGGCCACCTTTAAGGTCTCCTATCTTGGGGAGGCCATAGCCCTGAATCAGGCAATGATAGACATTTTCTGGGATGAAGAAGGTGGCGGGCTTTATTTTACAGGAAAGGGGAATGAACCTTTGATTATGAAAAGCAAAGAGATCTATGATGGGGCCCTTCCATCCGGCAACTCAGTAGCTGCCCTGAATTTTCTGCGCCTGGGGAGGCTTACCGGAAGCACCGATTTAGAGAAAAAAGCCGATCAATTGACCAGGGCCTTTGCCTCAGAGGTCATGGAGCACCCTGCGGCTTTTACACAACTATTGATTTCGCTTGATTTTATGATCGGCCCAAGCCAGGAGATCGTCTTTGCCGGAGATCCCGCTGCGGAGACTATGCAGGAAATGCTTAATGTCTTCCAGAAGAAGTTTTTGCCTAACAAGGTCATGCTTCTGCACCCGTACGGGGAAGAGGGGAAAAGGCTGGCTGCCCTGTCTCCTTTTGTGGAGCCCATGCATTCCGTGGATCATCAACCCACTGTTTACCTGTGTGAGCAATACAGTTGCAGGAGACCGATAACCACGGTTAGTGAGTTAAAGACATTACTTCACTGATGCCGTCTCACGAGGCCTAAATGAAGGCGAACCCAGAATTTTTCACATATAAAAAGGAGGTCTTCAATGAAAAAAGTGCCGATTACTATTGGCGTTTTTGTTGTTACGGCTTGTTTACTTTCCGGTTCAGTTGCATTTGCGGACATGCCCGGAGCGAACCCGGAAGAGCTGTGGAATTATATCACAAAAGTTTCTCCATATAAGGAATGGTCTTTCTGGCCAGACCATCAAGGGATGCAACCAGGTCGTGCCCCCCATGGACCGTTACACAAGGTTTACGTGAACGACCGTGCGCTGAAGTCACCAGGACCCCCGGTCCAGTATGGAGCCATTGAGGTAAAGGAAAACTACAGCAAAGAGAAAGAACTCAAGGCAATCACTGTGATGTATAAGGTCAATGGATACAATCCTGTCGATGGGGACTGGTTCTGGGTAAACTATACACCCGAGGGTGAAGCCGAGCCTTTTGGCAAACCCTCGGGCTGTATTCTTTGTCATGGAACCAGAGTCGACAACGACTTTATAATAGTACACGAGTTCAAGTAAAATTAAAATTCAAGACAGAATTTGATGACGGTTTAACTTGAAGTCAATTTTGTTAACTATTTGAGTATCTGGACTTTCAAGAGATTTTTGAGAGTTCATCAATTTATGCAGTTTTCATCATCATAAGGGGTATGTTTTGCTCGTAATACATCCGATCATTCAATTATTGGCTGTAATGTTAACACTGTACGTATTCTACCTGGGGATTCCGCGTTTTCGGTCTCTTCATCTTCATCAAAAGACGCTTTTCAGATGGAAGCGGCATGCACTCTTGGGAAAGATTGCTCTGTTGGCATTGCTGGGCGGTATGTTGGGGGGCATGACCATGGTATATCTTTACCTGCATGATTTCCTCATAACTGGGGTCCACGGTAAGTTCGCCCTTGTAATGACTCCCTTTATCGTTTTCGGCGGAATGACAGGTATATACATGGACCGTAACAAGAAGAAGCGAACAGGCCTTGCCATTATTCATGGCTTGAACAATCTCGTTGTTCTGATTTTCGCCTTGACTCAGGTCGTGACCGGTTGGAGGGTCTATACGCTATTAGTCTTAGGACGCTGACCATCGAGTTGCTGATGAAAGACAAATAAGGGGTTTTAAACTGTTCAATTACGTTTAAAACCGAGGTTTAAATTAACTGATTGGCTTAAATTCCATAAGAAAAGGGGGATGAGACGATGCATGACAAAAAGGAATTGTGTGAGAAGATCAAGTCGATCTATCCTGACATCGGCGAATGCGGCATAGATGTCGATGTGGAGTATGATGAGACAAAAAAGGCCTGGCTTGTTGACCTGAAAAAAGGTGAACATGAGCTCAAGACTCACCTGGAACCCTCAGAAGCAGATGACTGTATGGAAGGGAAACAGTGTGTTTCTCTGGGTGTGCAGATTGGGGGACTGAGGACGAACATAGAGAAGATGTAGAGTCAATCAAAAACAGGTCTTGGTGCCTGTGCGGTTAATTGACATAGGGTGGGCGGGGCTTACATGCTGAGTCAATAAGAAGTGGGTTTTTCCACCTTTTTTGCTGCAACTGGCGAGGGAGCGTGAAAAGGCCCGTATTTCAGCGATGAATTCTGTTTACTTGTCCTGACTCACCCTCATTGCATCAGACAAATCCATACAGACGGCCTTGTCAAAGACTGAATGAAGGCCTCGTTGAATTTCAGTCTTAAGGATTAAGGGAGAAATAATCATGGCGGAAAACATCAAATGGGAAACAGATTTAGACAGCGCACTGCAACGGGCACGGGCTGAGAACAAATTTATATTGCTTAGTTTTTTCAATCCCGGATGAATTGGATGTCAACAGATGGATGCAGTTACGTATCCCGATGGAAAGGTGACCAGGTTTATCAATGATAATATGATTCCCCTTCAGGTCCGATTCGATGTCCAACCCCTGTCCACAGATTTTAATATAAAGTGGACACCCACCCTTATCACTTTAGATGCCCAAGGCAAGGAGCATCATCGGACAGTGGGTTTTCTTGCCCCTGAAGAGTTGATTCCTTCACTGTTGCTGGGTATGGGGAAGTCCTATCTGGAGATGGATCAATTTGATGAGGCACTCGCAAAGATAGAAAAACTGCTGTCAGAATATCCAAAAAGCCATTCGGTGCCTGAGGCTCTCTATTGGCGCGGCGTATGCAGGTACAAAGCCACAGATGATACCAGGCCTCTCAAGGAGGCCTATGAGCAATTAAAGGCCGAACACGCCTCAAGCGAGTGGACCAAGAGGGCCTATCCTTATCGGCTTTTATAGGCCAAATAAGGGACTATAAAAGACGGCAGGATTTGACTTTTAAGAAGGCCTTCTCCAGATTTCATAAAAACGTTTTTAAAGATAGAGGGGTTGGGGATGAAAAAACCGGTTAAAATTTATACGCTCAGTACATGTAGCCATTGCAAGGCCACTAAAACATTTTTGAATGACTGCGCTGTGGAGTATGAATTTACTGATGTGGATCTGCTTCAAGGAGGAGAAAGGACCGCTATCCTTGAGGACGTAAAAAAATGGAATCCACAGTGCTCCTTTCCCACAATCATAATTGGAGACAAAGTCATTATTGGATACAAAGAAGATGAGATCAGGGAGGCCCTTGGATTATGAATGAGGTGGAAAGGCTTTATGAGACTTTAAAAAAGTTTCAAGAGCCCAAAGGTTACTATTTTAATAGAGACAAAGAAAGGGTCTTCGAGCTCCTTGACGCACTTCTCGTTAACAAGAAACGTTACGGCTATATGTCCTGCCCCTGCAGACTGGCATCCGGTGACCGCGGCCTGGATAAGGACATCTTATGCCCTTGTGTTTACAGAGGCCCTGATGTGGAAGAGTATGGGAGTTGCTATTGTAATCTTTACGTTTCAAAGGCATGGAACGAGGACAAGATACCCAGGGTCCATGTCCCGGAGAGAAGACCCCGGGAAAAAATTCCTTATTGAATTGTAAAAAGAGAACGCTGGGTTAAGTGCCAGGAAATCGTCTGGCCCTGCTTATGCCTTTTTTGAAACCATCTGCATCGAAAGGTCTCCTGGGATATCGGGAGACAAAAAGAATGCCTGTAAGAGGCTGAGGACATCACAAGAAGAGTTGGGAGGGGACCGCCATTTAAAGCCCGGTCTCTATGGAGACCGGGCTTCCTCTTTCCTACGGGGTAACGACCACCTGCACGCCGTCCAAATAAATCTGATCGAGGGAGAGATACCCGTCTCGGTTCGTGTCCACCGCAAAGTAGAGCCAATACGTGCCCGGAGGAACGCTCGAAAGAGACGTGGGCAAATCAATGGCCGGCGGGGGAAAACTCACAAGAATCCCCTGATAGATGGGAACGGGTACGACGGACCAGCCTGAAAGAGAGAGAAACGCTAGCCCGGCGGGAGATTGGAGAAACAGCCAATAGTCCGCTTCCGGCCCAATGGTATTGCCGTTTTCCAGAAGCAGGGACACCGTCAATGAACCGGAGCGGCTGACCTCCACCTTTCTGTCCGAATCGTTTGCTTTGATGTCCGGTACTGGAAACATCATGCCCCTCTGAGGATGCCGGAATTCGTCGTCACCGCCGCTGCTTTGCGGCACGATTTTTTCAATGCGCCATTCCTGGTTGTCAGTGTTGCGGGTGAGAGTATCCTTGCAATCCCAGATTTGGACGTTTCCACAATTCTTCATGTCGTTATTATTGTAGTTGTCCGCGTCCAGGCACTTGCCGCTGCTCCTAACTTTCAGACGGTAGTAACCATCCTGCGCCCGTTCGATGCACCATTCCTGATGGTCGTTGGCGGCGTCCGAGGAAATGCAATTGGCCACCTGGACATTGCCGCCGTTGGTGGCGTCGCTTCCGCCCGAATCATCGGCCTCCAGGCATTTTCCATTGCGCTTTATAACAGAATAAGTCCCGGAGGTGGTGATCTCCCACTGCTGTCTGGACGAGCCCTCACAGTTTCGCAGTTCAACGTTGGTATTGGTCCGCCTGTCTAACTCCAGGCACTTGCCGCTCGATCGAACTTTGATCAGGTAGGTGTCGCTCGGGAGGCTTGCGGGCGTTTCCACCGTAAATTTTACAGGCGGTCCCCAGGGGGCTCCTCCGTGATCATTGAACGGCCGAACCGACCACCAGTGTTCGCCGTCGTTTAGGATAGTCGGAGATGCGACGGCACAGGTGGGGCTTACTCCGCCGCAGTCCCAGCAGTCACAGCTGGCATCCAACGAAGAATACCAGCGAATGAAGTTGATGCCGGTGGTATTATAGACCAGCAACTGATATCTCGTCGCCCCTTCCGAGGCGTCCCATTTGAATGTAGGCGTATGATCCGCTTCGGCCCCCCCGGGAGATCGAAGCGTCGTAGCAGCGGGCACCCGGACCTCAAACGCTGCCGGATCGCTGTCAAACCATACTGACGACACCCGGGCCGAAACCGTCCAGTTTCCCTCATAGACTTCCCCGGGAATGCTTTTTGAGCACAACCCGCCGTGAGGGCACCCCGCCTCCTCAGGAGAAACGTCCTGCGTGAAAGACCCGCCGCCCCCGGTGTCCGTCACTCGTATACGATAAGTGCTGGCCCCTGGAATTGCATACCATTCGTAGTCATGATCCGGGAAATCCTCGATTCCCCGGGGCGCAATAATCTCAGGGTATTCGGGAAGCAGCGTGCTGTCAAAGATGTGGCGGCGCCCCACATTGGACTTCCATGCCTTATTGCTCGAGTGGTAGGCATTTTCAATAGTCACCAGATAATGGTTGTCATACACCGATTCGCCCAGGGCGTGTCCTATATAGTTGAAATAGATAAGACCCCTCTCCAGCCGATTGCGTCCTTCCAGGAGCGCACCGCAGGATTTGTCGAGCGCTGCATCGCAGGAATTCGTATCCAGTCGCCCCAGCAGGTAAGCCACAGATTTGTTCTTGTAGCGGAATTTGACCCCTTCAATGCCGATATCGTCTATGACCTCCTGCCAGTAACCGTTCAGATTGCCTCCCAGTCCGTAGATGTAATCATCGTATGTAATCGGGCAGAGGCCCGGATCGTCGGGGCAGCAGTCGGGATCGGGGCAGAGGCTGAAAAAGGCCGGCACTGGGGTCAGGAAGGCATCCATAGTCCCGGGAAATACACGTTCGTCGGAAAAATAGACATAGGAAGACGGGTTAGCAATGACGTACTTCATCAGGACACCGGTCTCCCAAATGGTCTCCCCTATGCGCGTGGAGGCGGCGTAGCGGTTGACGTACTGGCCTCCGGCCGAGTGCCCTGCGATGACGATCTTCGCCAGGTTGGGGAAGTTGCCGCTGGTTGCGATATACTCAATAATGCGGTCCATGACGTCGTAGGAACTCACGCCGCCGGCATTCACGGAAGGGTCGCCGAACTTCCAGCCGTTGCTGGTCCATTTGAGTCCCGTGGACGTATTCAGGCCGTAATGGGCGAGATTCGCGTTGCTCTGCACGAAATGCGGCGCCATGATCAGGGTGGAATTCAGCTCACATGGCGGATCTGTCGCATCTCGTTCCCTCCAATGCAAATTCGGGGTAGTGTCCATGATCATGCAGGCGCTACCTTTCATCCGGTCGTACTGCACCTCGGCCTTTGTGTCGTCGTCTCCTGCGCCGTGGATAGCGATGACGACTCTATAAATGTCCTCATTACGCGTGCTTAAAGGGTAGTTGCGAAAATAGGGGACCCTGTAAGTACTCCCTCCGGACTGAATGTTAATCCGACCCTCCTCCGAGGCATCCGCCGCAACGGCACTCGTTTCGAAGGATTGAAAGAAAATGAGCGTTAGGACGCAGCCGAGGATCAGTGCCATCCCCCACCAACGGTCGCTCTTTCCCATGCAAAAAAGGCTGAAAGTTATCCCTTTCATAAGCCCTCCTTTATGGATCTAGGGTGAATAAGAAAACGGGTGAAAAGCCTCTTGCCTTTGAGAAATCCTGGAAATCTGACATGCCACAGCAACAAGCATCCAGAGGGGGGGTTCCCTCACAAGCAATTCATTTTCAGCCATTCCCGTTTAAGTGACAGGAAATCACTCTTCAGAGATTGGGAAGCAGGTTGACCAGTGAGCGCTGAATTGTGGGGACAAAACTCCTCAAACTCTATCTCTCCCAATTCCTGTGACCTGAAAATCGTGTATCACGACTAGGATTGGGCTGTCAAGAGATCAGATGATATTTTTGCGTTGGTCTTGAGGTATAAAAGGCTTGAAATCGAGACCCCGTATCCTGCTTCCAAAGTCCGAGGTGCTCAGACATCAGGCGAATCACAATCACATCCGGGTCCTGGAACAGTTATCTGTAATCACTGCATTGCATTGTACCAGGCCATATCGGTTCTTTTCATGCGCATACATAATCTTCCATGATTTTGTTTATCAGGATATCCAGTTTGGCCGGTCGGCTGACCAGGATTTTGCGGTTTCTGGCAGCCATTTTTCGAGTTTTTTATTCAGATAGAACCTCGGATAGAGAAGATCGTCATCTGCTGAAATCAATCCTTGTCTAACTGCGGTCCGTGCCAGGGCAGTATGGGGATAAATACGTATACCTACGGTTACCTTTACCGTCTCTATATCCAGTGAATCGGCAAACAAAAGACTCTCCTTCACAGACTCTTTTGTTTCACCCGGTCCTCCCAATAATAGAAAGCCAGTCTGTCGAATACCATAGTCCTTGAGTATCTGAGAAATTCGCTTCACTTCTTTAAGATTAAACCGTTTGTTCATGGTTCGCAGGATTCGCTCACAACCGCTTTCGCAACCCAGGGCAACCTCTTTGCAACCAGCCTTGGCCATCCATTTCACTAGCTCTTCATTAACTTTCCACGGATACAGAATGCAACGCCAGGTAACGTTTAGATCGGCGTCATGCAGTTGAACACAGAGTGATTTTGCATATGAAGGAGGAAGATTAAAGGTATTATCCACAAAAAAGAAGCGATCAAAACCGAGGACACTGTATTGAGAAATCATGTCAATAATTTTTTCCGGTGGATACTTGCGAATGGTATTGCCTTCTATTAAAGCCGTTGAGCAATACGAACAATTCATTGGACATCCCCGGCGGGTTTGGACCGGAAGCCATAGCCTTTCATCATCCAAGGTGAAATTGGTCCAAAAGTGTATATTGGAAAGGGGCAGTGGATTATCTGCCAGTCTTTTTATTCTCTTTGGCTTATAGTGAATTTGCTGTCCGGCAAAATAGAGTCCGGGAATCCCGGCAGGCTCTTTTTTTTCATTCAGCATATGGAGAAGTTCTAAAAAGGCTGCTTCCCCTTCACCCTGAATACCCATATCGGCACCGAGATAATCCAGGGCGGCTTGTGGAAAGATACTATACCCCGCACCCCCTAGAACAATGGTGGCATCTGAATGTTTACGGCATTCGGAGATGATATTTTTTACCGGATCCAGGAGAAATCTCGGACGCCCCATGTTTTGGTCATCAATATTCCTTACTGAGATTCCTATTACATTCGGATAAAAGTCAAAGAGACGCCTTTTGAGGAGGGATAGAGAATCCTTTTTGTCCGATAGATTTAACAGTTTTGTATCATGGCCCGAGACCTTTGCCGCTGCGGCTATATATCCCAATCCTAACGGTAAAACCGGCATATTAAGGGTTTCTGTGCTGGCCGAAATTAAAAGTACCTTCAAGACGCCCTCTTGTTCGTATGTAAATAATATCTAGTCTACCCAGACCCAGTGACAGCCGCAACAAAATGGTGTCCTCAAGGACCGCTCTCCTCTTTTGAATACATGTGTCTTATAGAAAAGATTTGGATCACAGCGGCCCTGAATGCCTGCAGGTGCCCCTGGCAGCTATCATGCCTTTGGATTATAAATAATAAGAAATCACTACAATCTTTTCATCTTTCAAATGATAGACACCTATTCCGCAATTGCCGCTATCTCCTTTTTTGCAGGGCTGGTGCAGGGCCTTACCGGCTTTGGCTCGGCTCTGGTAGCCATGCCTCTGTACTTATTGTTACTGGATGCCAGGACTGCAGTGCCGTTGAGCATACTTAACGGAGTCATTATCACCATCTATCTGTGTCTCCAGCTCAAACGGCATCTGGACTGGAGAAAAATTTTGCCCCTGTTGCTGGGATGCATGCCAGGAATCGCCGCAGGTATATATCTGCTGAAAAGTGCAGACAACACCTGGATAAAAATCCTCCTGGGCATACTGCTTATAGGCTATGCCTTATTCAGCCTGAAATTCAAGCCAAGGACCATAAAGATGCCGTCCTTTGGTCCATATGCCGCCGGGTTTGCCACAGGAGTTATAGGCAGCGCCTTCAGCGCAGGCGGGCCGCCGGCGATTATCTACACAATGCTTGCGGGATGGTCCAAGGACAGCATCAAGGCCACCCTCTCCGGCCTCTTTCTTGTAGCCGGAATTTTCATTGCGTGTGCACACTGGTTTTCCGGCCTTACCAACTTCCTGGTATTACAATACCTGACTGTCAGCGCCATACCGCTTATAGGAGGAGTGTGGTCAGGGTCTCGCATATATTCCAGAACAACGACAGAATCCTATATACGAATCATACTGTTCCTTCTTATCGGTCTGGGAGCGCTTATGATCGCATCTGCAACGGGCCTCGTTTCCGAGACATGACAATAAAGGGGTACGTATTTCCCTATGGATACACTTAGGTGCGCCAGGAGTTCTCCTGCGCACCACTGGGCGTACATCTCTCAGGCCTTCCTGACCTCAATCGGCTTGACGTTAGCCTTAGGTATTGCCTTCCTGGGCATTTTTATGGTCAGAATGCCATTTTTAAAGGTTGCCTGGATGTCCTCCTTCGCGGCGTCTTCCGGCAGAGAAAGGACTCGCTGAAACGAACCGTAGGATCGTTCGACACAATAGTAATTCTTGTCTTTTTCTTCTTTTTCCTGATTCTTTTCACCTCGGATAATCATGTTGTTGTCTTCAAGTTCAACTTTGATGTCTTTTTCACTTACCCCGGGGACTTCCACGGTAATGGAATATTCCTTTTCCGTCGCGCCTATATCTACCTTTGGCTTCAGCAGTCTGGCAGCAGAGTCGTGAGTAAAAAAATCAGAACTGAAAGATGACCGCCCAAAGCCCCGAAAGGCATTTTCAAAAAGCCTGTCCATCTCGCTATGCAGTTGGATAATTGGGTTTGCCATACTGCTCGGGGGATAGGCGGTCTGAACATCGCCACTCTTCACCGGCACAATGGAGCCTGTTTGCTCTTCTTCTTTTTTGAACCAGTTCCATGGCACAAGTTTCTTGATATCCATATTGACCTCCTGTTATCTGGTTTTTTGATCTCTGAACAAAAAGCAGGAAACCACTTCCAAGGTGATTTCCTGCTCCATTTACTTTTTTCTGTCTGCAAAGAATCGGAAGAAAGTCGTAACCCGACCCGTTTTAAATATCTGTTATTTTTTCAAGCGGCCTTAATCTCTATCTGCTTAGGCTTGGCGGCTTCTGATTTCACCAGATGGAGGCGCAGTACACCATCCTTCACTTCAGCATTTATCTTGTTCACGTCTATTGTCTGCGGTACTGAAAAGGTCCTCCTGTATTCGACATTGCCAAATTCTTCCCATTGAACTGTCCCCTTGGCCTCAATTTTTCTGACGCCACAAAGAGAGAGCTTGCCGTTATCGATATTGACCGTAATGTCTTTCTTGTCAACCCCTGGCATGTCCGCATGCAGCAGAATTTCATCATCGTTTTCGTAAATATCGACAAGGGGGGCCAGTGAAGGGATATCACGGCTCCTTTCCGGTAAAGACTTTTCCCCTTTCACAAGTTCTGTTCTATTGCTCATGTGAACCTCCTATTCATTCTCGTTTCTTAGCTTTCACGTTAATCAATTAATTGGAATCTGCTTCGGCTTTGCCGCCTCTGATTTTGGTAACGTAAGAGTGAGCAGGCCATTCGCCAGCTTTGCATCTACCTTGTTCGTATCTACCTCTGAAGGCAGCGTGAAGCTTCTGCTGAATGAGCTCGTGCCCCTTTCCACTCTATGAGCCGAATAACCTTTTGGGGTATCTGATCTCCGCGAACCGCTGATCTCAAGATAATTGCCCTGCACCTTGATATTGAGATCGTCCTTTGTGATACACGGAAGCTCGACTTTCATTTCGAGATGGTCACCGGCATCGTAAAGATTTGTGCTGGGACCGGTTTGAAATGCGTCCCAGGCCGCCGGGAAGCTCCTGAATCCGCCATAATCAGGGAATAACCTGTTCATTCTGTTTTGAAGCAGATCCATGGCATTAAACATTCGATCAATGTCACTCCATCTTGTCCACATAACCTACCTCCTTGATTAGTTTGTTTGTAATTCTTTTCTGTCGATGGTTTTTATGCGTGCCTGTTTATCGTCTACGAAGAATCTAAGTATGGAAAAAACGCTAGTCAAGATCATATTATTTATTTTATTTTTTAGTGTATATTACGTATTATGTTAGAAGCTATAAAGTAATGAGATGAATTATTTGTTCAACATGGAGGCTAGGTATGGATGATGCGCATATGAAAAAGAATAGCGCGCAAAACTCAGGACTCACCATCACGGCTACAGGCCTGAAAGGAAAACAGTCCGTACGGGCGACATTCCGGCTGCCGGATCATATTATTAAACTGCTGGGAATAGTTGCCTCACAGCTGGGTCTGAAACAGAAATCACTCTTCGACCAGCTCGTAGAAGACGAAGAAGTTTTGATAAAGGTGGCCGAGGGCGCATCGGGCAAGGTCTCTGCGGCTGAAGAATGTCGTCAAAAGACATATGTTCTTAGCAGGAGATCGCTCGATGTACTGGATAATGTGGCGAGACAACAGAATATTCCACGCGATGTGCTGGTGGAGGTGTCCATTAAGCGATTGTTGCCTGTGATGAATAATGAACAGGAAAGACACAGGAAACGAAAACTTATATATGGGGAAATCCGAACATTTCTGGACCAAGGGAAAAAAATATTACAAAAATCCAGTCGCCTTCTTGGGGAAGAGGACCATGCATATGATCTTTTAAAAAAGATTGTGGATGTCTGCGAAGAGAACGTGTTGGAGCTGGAAAGAATTGTTGAAAAAGGACGGCCAATGGAAAATTTCGAGCTGGGAAAAGGACGAAATCAGGTCCGTTAAACCGAAGTTGGGAATATATGCGAAAATCTGACAAGAAGCCACCTTAAATGGACTCAGGGGTGTTGACAGGTAAAACGAGGAATATTAGGCCCGGAATCCACTTAAATTATACCTCCAACCCTTTTGGGACAATGGGGGGGCCCAGGAGATGGAACTCACATCACCCGATCTTTCATTGTCTGACTCTCGCTTCAGGTTTTTGGCGACAGGCCAAGTATTGCAATCGTTCCCTGAATCATCTGGTTCGCATATCCCCATTCGTTGTCGTACCAGCTCATCACCTTGAGCAGATCGCCATCCACCACCTGGGTCATTTTCAGATCCACAATTGAGGCACGTGGGTCCTTAATAATGTCTGACGAGACGATAGGATCTTCCGACACACCCAGGACTCCCCGATATCTGTCGCTATTTGCCTCTTCCCGGAAAAACGTGTTGACCTCTTGTATGGTAACATCTCTCTCAGTTAGAAAGACCAAATCCGCAAGGGATCCCACTGGGATCGGTCCGCGGACAGCGACACCATCGAATTTTCCGCGGTACTGCGGAAGCACCTTCGTGGTGGCCTTGGCCGCTCCGGTCGATGTCGGCACAAAATTGATTGCAGCCGCCCTTCCTCGTCTCCATTTGTTTCTGGGGCCGTCTACGATGGACTGGCTCGATGTGTAGGCGTGTATAGTGGTCATAGTGGCCTTTTTTATTCCAACTCTTCTTCCGATGATTTCAACGACCGGGCTGATGCAGTTGGTTGTGCAGCTCGCACAGGATATCAACTGCTGGGGCGCCTCCGATTTATTCACACCGTGGACCACCATTTCGACCTCTCCCGTCTTCTCGGGGGAGGAAAGAACGACCCTCTTTGCTCCGGCTTTCAGATGCCTTTTCATATCATCTTTCTTTCGGAAAATCCCTGTGCATTCAAAAACGACGTCAATTTCGAGCTCTCCCCATGGAAGTCGTACGGGGTCCTTTTCATTGAACATCCGGTATTCCTTCCCATCTATGATCAGGCTATTTTTACCGGCTTTTACCTCTTTTTCGTACCGGCCGTAAACCGAATCATATTTCAATAAATAGGCGAGATTTTCCACGGGGAGCAGGTCGTTTATTGCCACAAGCTCAAGCCCCGGGGTATCCAGTATAATCTTAAGCGTGGCCCTTCCGATTCTTCCTAAACCGTTGATTCCGATCTTTTTTGCCATAATAAAATCCTCCGTACTTTTGGTTTTGTTTCTTTGTCCCGATTCCTGATTACCCTGCGCTGCCTTATCCACCTGGGCTCCGATCCTTCCGGGAGCTCTAGGTTTTCTGCAAACTTTATCCATCTGGTTAGAAATCAGCAGTCATGCAAGCACCAGAAAGCGGAAAGTCCAGCAGTCATAATCCATCACTTTCTGTGTGTCCCCGCTGCAAATCAAGATTTTTTGTACTGGACAGAAGCATTACCGGCATGGTCGTCATGTCAGGTCTCCTTGGCCATCCAGGTTTGGGAAGGTGACGAAGTTTATGCCGAGGTTACTTAGGGCGGCTTTGCCGCGCACCGTAAGATCGGAGACGAAACGGAACTGCTGAGAGGCATCGACCGGATACGCCCTTAACCGGTAGTGAGTTCCCCATGGCTTCTCCTGTAAAATCACCGCGATGGGATCGTCAAAGTGCAGGTACGGACTTGTCAGTGCCACGTCATGAAGTGTTTGCCGGGCCTGCTTGGCATCGTGTTGCGGATGAAGATAGAAATCAGCAACGCATTGTAGACTGGGACTCCCGTCGTTGGCATTTATGATAGAATCATTCCACAGGCAGGAATGGGGGATGGAAACTTTATCATCATCTGCGGTCACTATCTTGATCGTGCGCATACCGACATGGTAAACCTCGCCATACACGCCGCCTATCTCCACCCAGTCACCGTTGCGGTATGGTTTTTCTCCTATTGCCACGATACCGGCAATAAGGCTGCTGGCATAGTCTTTAAGGGCGAAACCCAGCGCCAGACCGACGGTACCGAACACGGCCACCATATTCTGGATAGACGGTTCAATGAGCAAGGGCACGATCAAGGCGAATGTCGTCAGAATGATTAAAAGGCGAATCAGCGGCACAAGGGCAAGCAAGAGCAGCCGATTTTTACCATGCAGCCGGTTGGCAATCCAAGGCAATACACGCTGAATGAAAATAATAAATAGGGCCGATAAGGCAACGATAGAGGCAAGCTTTACCGCTGTAGCGATATCCAATGTCTTGAAAATCTGTGCTATCTGATTCTCTTTCTCCATGATCCGTCCTCAAAAACCGTCAGCAAGATAATCATGCCCGCAAAGAAAGCCGCGTACGTTTTCATAGGCCAGTCCCGCCACCCACCAACATCCCTGCTTCCATTCTACAACTCCGGCGTTACGTAAGCGCAAAAGGATTGCCATGCACCTGTAGTGGGACAAAGGCAATAGTTCGGGGAGCAATGAAGCAGGCATTCCGCCGTGCAGCAGTAATGCGTGCAGAACAAAGGCGGTGTATTCGTCCGTTCCGATGGGCAGGACAGGTTCGCTCAGCTTTGCGGATACCCATACCCTTTCTTCGTCTGTTTCACCCTGTTCAGACATCTTTTTGTCTGCGTCCGAATTGGTTTCTTCCGTATCGGGTTCTGTGCGAAGCCGGTCTCGCCAGTAAAGTATGGCTATTCCTACATTACCGCGGCAATGGGCGGCAAGCTCGACAATCTCTCTTGGAACTTCTGAGTCAGAGCCGGGTATGGTGAGTATGTCATTACCAGTCCTGGCGTTGCGAAAGCAGATGCGCTTATTTGAACGCAATGCCACCAGATGCGTTAAAAGGCTGGCTAGACGCTGGCCATCGAACGCCTGCAACGTCAAGGCATCCGGTCTGGACATTGGCCAGACGCGTTGCAGGTAGGCCCATCCCCAGCTGTCGCAGCCAATTACCCCTCGTCCGAGACGCCCGTTTTCCGCCCTTTCAAACAGCTCGCGCAGCAGCGTCAGACCACTGGCATGGCGCAAATAACAGCGCTCCAGATTCGGTAGGATCCAAGGCAGATCAGACACAGGCCAGCTGTCAAACCAGCGTCCGTCACCGGTAAAAATTTGTTGATAGGTTGGCGGAGTTATGGGCGTCGCCTTGTAACGTAAGCCCCATTGCCGAACTATTTCGGCATGATCGCTATGGGGCTGGCCGATGACGAATTTTACTGGGCAATCCGAAGTACATGACAGCATCCACTCATTTAAGGAGGCATCAAGTGCCCTGGCGGCTTCGCTCAGATTAGGGGGCTGCACCAGGTATTTCAGCCGCACTTGCGGGAGTGCGCTTAATTTGGCCTCTTCTTTGACTGCGGCTGTTGATTCCTCATTTGCGCGTCTGAATATCCGCTTTAAGGATGTCCAAGAGGTCGCCGCCGCACTACGGGCGGGAAGACCTGGTATATGGTAATCAGCAAGCGGGACGAACTCCCACAGCGACTCTGCGTCTTTCGATCCCGACTTTTGATCAGAGGGTGAATTCTGCTCAGTCATTCATGAATTCCTGCTGTTATCATTAAAAAGAACAATGGTCTTATGACCTTCTGTTCTTTCACTCCAGGATACCTAAATTTTAAAGTCTATACATTCAATTTTTGCAGTCATGAGTTTATCTCTTTTAAGCATTTTTTATTATTTCTTGTCATGACAGAGGTTTACAGGGCCGACTCCTATAGCAACCGAATGTCCCGGTAAAAGAATCGCATCGTCTTCAACCGTAACCCCTTCTTCGGAAGTCAGAAGGATTTCCTTTTTGCCGGGCTTGAGGCAAGGAATGCGCTGATTTACAGGTGCAAAATTAAAGACCATCCATATACGCCCGCGTGTCATAATCAGCCATCGTACCTCTTCGTCAAAATAAACAGCCGTTCGCTCCATGCGCCCGTTATGCAATTCAGGTATCTGTCGGCGCAGCTTGATAAGGGATCGATAAAAATCAAGAAGTTCATGGTGCGGTGGCATTGCTATCTCGCTCCAATCAAGCCTGGAGCGGAGAAAGGTTTCCTCGTCCTGTGGATCAGGGATTTTATCAGTTTCCCAGCCAAAGGAGGCGAACTCCTTTTGCCGTCCGGTCTTTACGGCTGCACCCAAACCAGGCTCCTGGTGGTCGGTAAAATAGAGAAAAGGGGTTGAGGCCCCCCACTCTTCGCCCTGAAACAGCATCGGAACAAAGGGCGAAGTAAGGACCATGGCCGCCCCCATCTTGAGCTGACCTGGCAGGAGCAAATGGCCTATTCTCTCTCCCAAGGCACGATTACCCACTTGATCATGGTTTTGCAGGCATCCTATGAATCGATGGCCGGAAAGTCCGGTGGCCGTCCGTCCGTGGTGAGAGCGGCGGTGCACGGAGTAACAGCCGTCATAAACAAATCCCTGAGTCAGAACCTTGGCGAGATCGGCCAGCTTTCCAAAGTCCCGATAGTATCCAACGTGTTCACCCGTAAGAACCGTATGCAGGGAGTGATGGAAATCCTCGTTCCATTGGGCATCGATACCGTATCCCCCCACCTCGGGTGTACGAATCACTTGAGGATCATTGAGATCACTTTCGGCTATGAGTATAAGGTGGCGACCCAGCTCCGCTTCCAGATCATTGACTTCAGCGGCAAGTTGTTCTAAAAAGTGGATCGCGGAGGTGTCCACGATGGCATGAACCGCGTCGATCCGCAGCCCGTCAATGTGGTAGTCCCGCAACCACATCAGGGCGTTATCCACAAAAAAACGCCTCACCGCGTCGCTTTCAGGTCCGTCCAGATTGACCGCTTCTCCCCAGGGCGTTGCATAGCGGCGGGTGAAATAGGGTCCAAAGCGGCCCAGATAGTTGCCCACAGGTCCTAAGTGGTTGTAAACCACATCCAGAATCACGGCAAGACCTCTTTCGTGACATGCATTCACCAGACGTTTAAGTCCCTCAGGGCCTCCATAGCCGTGGTGGGGCGCATAGAGATCGGCACCGTCATAGCCCCACCCGCGGTTGCCGGAAAATTCAGCCACCGGCATGAGTTCCAGATGAGTGACGCCTAGATCTAAGAGATGATCAATACGGTCGACGGCAGAATCGAATGTACCATCCGAAGTAAATGTACCCACGTGCATCTCATAGATTATGGCCGATCCCAGCGGGGGCTGCTGCCAGGCCGAATCGGTCCAGGTGAAGATTGAATGATCCATATACCTCGACGGGCAATGCAGCCCATACGGTTGCCAGGCAGAACGCGGATCGGGGAATGGGCCTTTACCATCGATCCTAAACGCGTAATCAACTCCGTTTTGTATAAAATCAGCGTTCACATACCACCAACCTTGCTCGCCCTTGGTCATGCACAAAATCCGATTATTACTATCTAATGTCACCTCTTGAGCCTTTGGTGCCCAGACACGTATTTCAGGCATGTCCATGAATCCTCAATACCACCAGGGAGCGAGCTTCAACATTTATTTGATCTCCCTCCTTAAGTATTTCTTCAACCTCCAGCCATCCGCCTTCGGTATCAAGCTCCTTTATCCAGATCTCACCCCAACTGGTTCCTGGAAGACTAAAGACCAGAGGTTCATAATGTGCGTTGATCATTATGTAGAAGTTGTCGTCGGTTACGGGCTCGCCTCTCGGATTTGGATTCGGGATGGTCTTGCCATTCAAAAAAACGCCCAGCGACTTTGCATATCCTTGTCCCCAGTCCTCCTCGTCCATCTGTTCGCCTTCTATGGTGAACCAGGCAATGTCCTCGATTTCGCTGCCGTGAATCGGCCGGCCATGAAACCATCCGCGGCGGTGGAAGACCGGGTGGTCTATTCTATACTGTATGAGTTTTTGGCAAAAAACAAGGAGATATTCATCCACTTTTTCCCAGTCGTACCAGGAAATCTCATTGTCCTGACAGTAGGCATTATTATTACCTTGCTGGGTGCGGCCGATTTCGTCGCCTCCTAAAAGCATGGGTACGCCCTGGGAAAGCAGCAGCGTGGCAAAAAAATTTCGTTTCTGGCGTTTTCTTAACCGGAGTACCTCCGGGTCGTCCGTGGGGCCTTCCACACCGCAGTTCCACGAACGGTTGCGGATTTCTCCGTCATCGCTTTCCTCTCCGTTTTTGGCGTTGTGCTTTTTATTATAGGAAACCAAATCATTTAAGGTAAACCCATCGTGCGCAGTGATAAAGTTGATGCTGGCGTAGGGTAGCCGGGAGGTATTTTCGTACAGGTCTGAGCTGCCGGTAAAACGAGTTGCGAATTCGCCCAGGGTCTGATTCTCCCCTCGCCAGAAATCCCTTACGCAGTCACGATACTTGCCGTTCCACTCGGTCCACAGGGGAGGAAAATTACCCACCTGATAGCCGCCTTCGCCCACATCCCAGGGCTCGGCTATAAGCTTTACCTGACTGACTACCGGGTCCTGCTGGATGATGTCAAAAAAGGCCGACAGGCGGTTTACATCGTGCAGTTCGCGAGCCAAGGTGGATGCCAGATCAAAACGGAATCCGTCTACATGCATCTCCAGAATCCAGTACCGCAGGGAATCCATTAAAAGCTGCAGTACATGAGGATTACGCATGTTTAAACTGTTACCGGTGCCGGTGTAATCCATGTAATATTGAGGATCATCCGCAAGGCGGTAATAATAGGCATTGTCGATCCCTTAAAGCTGAACGTCGGCCCGAGGTGATTACCTTCTGCCGTATGATTGTAGACCACGTCCAGGATCACTTCCATGCCGGCCTGGTGCAAGGTCTTGACCATCTGCTTGAATTCTACCACTGCACCTGCAGGTCGCTTGTCGGTTGCATATTCGTTTTGCGGAGCGAAATAGCCGATGGAATTGTAGCCCCAGTAGTTTCTCAAACCCTGATCCACCAAGTGCTTATCATGGATAAAAAAGTGGACCGGCATCAGTTCAATGGCCGTGATACCGAGCCTTTGCAGGTAATCAATGACTGCCGCCTGCGCCAGCCCCGCGTACGTGCCTCGCAGTTCCTCAGGTATTTCAGGGTGGCGGGCCGTAATGCCTTTGACATGAGTTTCGTAAATCACGGTTTCGTACCAGGGCAATTGCAGACGGCGGTCTCCGCTCCAATCGAAATGGGGCTGGTGAACCACGCCTTTGGGCACAAAGGGTGCGCTGTTGCTGTCATTGAGAGTCCAGGGACCACGGTCGAATAGATACGGAAAGACAGCCTCGTTCCATTGGACTTGACCGTCAATGGCTTTGGCATAAGGGTCGAGCAGCAGCTTGGACGGATTACAGCGGTGACCGCGCGCCGGTTCCCATGGACCATGGACACGGAAACCGTAACGCCGGCCTGGCTCGATGCCGGGCAGGTAACCATGCCAGCAATATCCGGTTACTTCAGGCAGGTCGATGCACTCCTCGGTTCCTTCTCGGTCAAATAGACAGAGCTCGACGCGTTGGGCGATTTCGGAAAACAAGGAAAAGTTTGTCCCTGAGCCGTCAAATACGGCTCCCAGCGGATATGGTTGTCCGGGCCACACCTTCATTTTGATCAATCCCCTTTTATAATGTTCCAGGTTGACTGAAAGTTGCCAAAGACCTTTAAAATAAACTGAAATAAACTAAGGATTATGCTATATTTTGTAAAGGCACTAAAAAAACGGTTATTTTGCCTATTGAAGGGCCTGGCTTTTACCTACCGCTAGTCGTTTTTAGACTTTGTCACCAGGCGGCTTTTCGCAATTTCGCTCAGGATCGCATGGAAGGCGATCTTTACAGCACCTATTTTTTCAATCTGAGGGTCTGGAAATATTTGATAAAATTTTTTCACATCGGTCAGTTCATGTGTGTCATGCACCTTCTGAATTTGTTGACACCGGTCTGTTTCGGGCATGTCGAATGAGCTTGACTGACTGACCCACCAACAGCGGCAGTATCGCCACTACCAATATGATTGCCCATCCAGCAGCCGTGGGATAGACCAGGCCGAGGATTTGGTGCAATCCGGGCAAATAAAGTGCGATGGCCAGCAGCCCCAGGCAGACGGCCAGCGCTCCCCAGATGAAGGGGTTGCGGGTGATTTCATTCTGCACAGCTCCCGAATTCTGATCACGCATATTGAAGACATGGCTGAGTCGAGCCAGCGACAAGGACACGAAGGATATGGTCACGGCCTGCTCCCGCTCCATTCCGAAATACAAAAGCGCTGTGGCAAAGCCGCCGAGAACAACCACAGCAATCACAATCGCGTAACCCCCAGTGGCAAGCCAGTAGGCCCGGGTCAAAATAGGCTCATTCGGATTTCGGGGCGATTGTTTCATGACTGACGGATCTCCTTCTCCGACTCCCAAGGCCAGGGCCGGGAAAACATCGCCGATCAGGTTGAGGTAAAGAATCTGCAAGGGGAGCAAGGGAAGCGGGGCATTGACCAAGGCGGCAATGGTGATGATTATGATTTGGCTGACATTTCCAGAGAGTAGAAAGAAAAGGAACTTGCGAATATTCCCGAAGATCACCCGGCCATGGTAGACGGCGGTGACGATTGTTGAAAACTGATCGTCCTGCAGTACCATATCGGCAGCTTCGCGGGCCACCTGGGTTCCGCGTTTACCCATTGCGACGCCGATATCCGCCTTTTGCAGAGCAGGAGCGTCGTTCACACCGTCCCCGGTCATGGCCACTATGGCCCCTGCCTTCTGGTGAAGGGCAATTATATCGAGCTTTTGCTCGGGGCTGACGCGGGCAAAGATCGAAGCCTTAAGCAATTCCTGATTATCCTCCGGCCGGCCGGTTTCTTTAAGGTCTTTGCCCTGTTTGACCTCGGCACCCTTTTCGGCCAGGCCGACCCTTTCAGCTATAGAGAGGGCGGTGGCGGGATGGTCTCCTGTCACCATGATAACCCTGATACCCGCATCCCGGCACTGTTCGATGGCTTCCCCGACATCCTCCCTGGGCGGGTCCCAGAGTCCGGCCAATCCCAGAAGGGTCAGGTCCCGGTAGGGCCCGACCTCTCTTGAATCGACCCTTTTATATGCCAGGGCCAACACCCGCAACCCTGCTTTCGCCATTTCGTCGTTACGTTGACGCCACTCGACGCGTTTTTCCTGCGTCAGTTTTTCCTCTCCTTGTTCTAAAGCCACGGATGTGCAGGCCTCCAGGACCACTTCCGGTGCCCCCTTAACGGCTACCAGATATTCCCGTCCCACCTGATGAAAGGTGGCCATCATTCGGGTTTCCGTAGAAAAGGCCTCTTCCCTGACTTCAGGACGCCTTTTCAGCAACTCATTGCGATTTATTTTCAGGGCGGTTCCGGCTTCCAGGAGGGCGATCTCCAGGGGATCTCCGACCCCACCCCCTTTCTTTTTGTCAAGTGAAGCGTTGTTGCACAATACTCCGATCTCCAAAATGCGCAGCGGCAGCCCCTTTTTCTCTAAATCGGCGTACTTCCGGTCCAGTTCCAGGCTCTCGGAAGAGAGTTCAAGACGGGCCAATTTCATGCGATTCTCCGTCAGAGTACCGGTCTTGTCGGTGAAAATAACTGTGGTAGCCCCCAGCGTCTCCACAGCGGAGAGCCTGTTGATCAGAGCATTGTGGTGGGCCATACGCCACATCCCACGGGCCAGCGCGATGGTGGCAACAATGGGCAGACCCTCCGGAACCGCCGCCACAGCCATCGCGATGGCTGTTTCCAAAACCAGCAGCCACTCCTTGCCCCCGATCAAGCCCGCTACCGTCAATAATACAGCAATTCCCATGACGGCCCAGATCAGGCGCTGTCCCAGCCGTTCGAGACGTCGCTCCAGGGGCGTGAATTCTTCTCCGGCATCTTCAGCCAGGGTTGCGATCCCTCCGAGTTCCGTCTGCATGCCGGTTGACACCGTCACACCGACTGCGGAGCCAGTGGCCACGGCTGTGCCTTTGAACAGCATGCAGTTACGCTCCGCAAGGGAAGTTTCAGCGTCAATGGTTTCCAGCTTTTTGGCGACAGGCAACGATTCGCCGGTCAGGGCCGATTCGTCTACCTGAAGATTATTGGCTTCCAGCAACCGAAGATCTGCCGGAACCATGTCGCCTGCCTCCAGCAGAACAATGTCTCCCGGCACCACTTTTTCAACGGACACGACGGATGTTTTTCCCTGACGGCGGATCTTGGCTTCGGCGGATTCCAATTTATGAAGGGCTTCCATCGAGCGAATAGCCTTCAATTCGGTTAAAAATCCGATTACAGTATTGATGATCAGGGCCACGCCTATAGCGACCCCTTCTATCCACTTGCCGAAGACTGCGGCAACCACGGCGGCCAAGCCCAACAGTACTACGATCAGACTCTCAAACTGATTGAGGAGGATTTTCCAGGCGCTTTTGGCTTTGGTTTTCTTAAGACGGTTGAATCCATAGCGTTTGAGACGATTGCGGGCCACCTGCTTATTTAGACCCTGTTCCGGTTCGACTTGGAGATCTTTCAGCACCTTCTCGGCACTCTTGGCCCAAGGCTGATCCGGAAGATTTAAACTATCCGATTTACTGTCCGGGTTATGGTGCAAATTCGAAGGCCGATGTTTAGTCAATTTCGGGATCTCTTTTTAAGTATCTGATGGTCAGAGTGAAAGTGCAACCTTAAGGACCTGATGTGACTATAAGGCTGATCTTTTTTCTTAACTGGTTAGTTGGTTTGAAACAGGTATTCGGCAACGTTTTTTCATGAACATTCAATATCCCTTCCGCGGTGCCAAGATATAAAATTTCAAATACTCAGACAGTTCGGGCTATATAGGTTTCTGCTAGAATACGGGTTCCCGCAGACTTTGCCGCACAAGATTATATGTGGCTAGGGGCGATGAAACTTGTATTCAGTTTTTCAAACACGGATGCACCTAAAGCATCAAAATGTTTAATGGAACCGGCGTTGACCGCCTTGATGCCGGGGCTTTTATTATTTTTCGTAATCTATATTTCTGCGTGGATCTCGAAGCCTGGATCGAGATGCAAATATCTTTCGGATTTTTTCATCATCGTCTTCATCATAGATATCGCCTACGACCTCTTCCAAGATGTCCTCCAGGGTCACAATTCCAAGTCGTTTATTAGACTTAGAAATTACGATCGCCATATGATTACGCTTTTCTTGTAAAAGTCGAAGCGCCCTCAAGGCTGATTCAGACTGCTTTAGGATCATAGCAGGCCGAATTAATGGTATCCATTCGGTCTCCCCCAGCTCCTTCAAGGCCAAAAATTCCTTTGTATGGAGAATTCCGACAATTTCTTCGCCATCAACCACCGGAAGCCTGGTATGCCCCGATTTGAGCACTATTTGGGCTACTTGTTCAACCTTATCGTTTCGACTGACATAGGTGGTGTTTTCCCATGTCACATAAATATCCCTTATTAAGCGTCCTTCAATATCTGCAAGGTTGAACATCATTTTCTGGTGGATCGGAGATAAAGAATCGAGATCAATAGATCCCAGTTCCTCTGATTGAGGTCTTTTTTTTTGGAGGGGCATTATTCTTAATATCAATTTGGTAGATTGTTCAAATACCGTTACCACTGGCGAAAGCAGTCTGTCTGCTAGAAAAAGCCACCTCCCGCCTTTTAAGGCTATTTTTGTAGGATTTCTGAGAGCTAGTGACTTAGGTACAAGTTCACCAATAACGACGCTCAGATATGTAATCGGGACAACAACTAAAAGAATGGTAAATAATTCCGCAGGCGCTTCACCTATTCCCATTTTATCGATCAGATATGGTTCGATGTTATCAGCTGCACCAGCACCACCAACAGTAGCAGCAATCGCCCCTACTAAGGTTATCCCAACTTGAATAGTCGATAGCGTTCTTTCAGGTCGGTCTCGACGTTTTAGCAGCTGCTGCGCCACCTTTTTTCCTGATCGTCCCAGCTCTCGAAGATCCGCCTTGGAAACTGCGACAAACGCCATTTCGTATGCTGCAAACATGGCGTTAAAAACAATACATGCCAGTATTAGTGTGATTTCTTCCATTATTTCCTTCACCAAGGCATATTAAAGCCCTTTTTGGGTAGCTCTTTTCATGTGAGCTAATTTTTATTCTACTCCTTAAAATCAATTCTTCAGTCCTGATTTTTACATTATAATTGAATATTTTTCAAAAATCATAGTAAAAGGTGTATCAAGTCAGTTCTTGATTTTGGCGATATTAAGCTGGATAACAATATGATTGGATTTAAAAATTGCAGGTTCATTCGTGAGTAAAATATGGTAAAAAGCCAAAGATTATAAAGGGCTTTATCCTTGGGGAAGGATCAATGGGATCCGGACAATATATTTTGGCTGTAAACACTTGAAAAGGAGAAAAAAATGAAGAGAAAAGTATTATTGATCAGTATTGTAGGTATAATTGCATTATCAGTTGTCACAGCCTGGGCCGGTCCCAAAATGAACCCAGGCAAATGGGAAATTACCACAAAAACTACTATGGCCGGAATGCCCGCGCAGTCCATAACTCACATCCAGTGTATCACAAAGGAGGACCTGATCCCGGTGAACCAGGACGCCAACCAGGGATGCCAGGTGACAGACATTGTTTATGACGGCAATACTGTGTCGTGGAAAATTTCCTGCGGCGCTCAAAGTGGCGGCATGAAAGGCACTGGAAAAGTCACCTATAACGGGGACAGCATGCAGGGTACCATGCATATGATTATGTCCGGCAGTGATATGCAGATCAATAATCAGTTTCAAGGACGGCGTATAGGTCCCTGCGACAGCTCGGAGCGCTGAATCCCACAGACTGCCGGCTCTGATCATGCCATAAGTGAGTTGGCTGCGCAAGACGCCAAGGATATGGACAAAAACGTCCAAGGGGATGAGAACAAGGCCACAGTGGACGAGGTCATAAAAGGCGTTAAAGGTCTTTTCAAATAGTACCTTATAAACTGGATTGTTTTAAACTTCACAGCAGGAGTAAAAGGTATGATATTGATATTCATCTCCGTGGGCGCTGTTTTAATCATTATTTTTCTTTTATATAACAGCCTGGTAAATAAGAAAAACCAGACGCTGAATGCCTTTTCCAGCATCGATACGCTCTTGAAAAAGCGGTATGATTTGATTCCCAATCTGGTTTCTGCGGTAAAACAGTATATGAAACATGAACAGGGGTTATTCACCCGAATTACTGAATTGCGCACCAGGGCGGTAACCGGCGATCTGACAGATGATGAAAAAGTGATGCTGGACCAGAAAATGTCCGGGGCCATCAAGGGGATGATGGTGGCTGTGGAAAACTACCCGCAGCTTAAAGCCAATGAGAATTTTTTGCAGCTTCAGGCCGCATTGAATGAAGTGGAAGAACAGATTTCAGCTGCCAGAAGATCTTACAACGCCATGGTTTTAGAATACAACAATGCCCTGGAAATGATTCCCACAAACGTCATGGCCTCCATGATGCGATATCAAAAGAAAAAATTTTTCGATATAGCCAAAGCCGAAAGGGAACGCGTTGCCGTTCAATCCATGTTTGAAAACTAAACTTTCAGGAAAAGGAAGCGCATTATGAGGACCCTGGAAGAGTTGGCTCAATACTATAAAAGCCAGCTAGAACCGGACCTTATAATGCTTGACGAAAAACGTTTACGAATAAAAAAGAAATTTGTCCCCTTAATCGCCTTGAGTGCGGTTATTGTCATTTTTTCCTTTGTTTTTGTTGTATATTTTAATATGAACTTGTCCGTTATGATTGTGCCGGCTGGCATTTGTGCATCATTAATTGGTGGATGGTATTTGAATTTTTACCGGGATTTTGCCGGTCGGTTTAAAGAGCAGGTGATAAAGAAAATTGTGGTTTTTATCGATGCAGGGCTTTCCTATGATAAAGACAAGTTTGTTTCTAAAGACCTGTTTCTGGAAAGCAGGATTTTTCAAGACCGTGCAGACCGTTATGGGGGGGATGATTTTGTTTCCGGAAGGATTGGGAAAACAGACATTCAATTTTCCGAGATCAATGTGAAACGCGTCGAAAAAACCACCATGCGCACCAATTTTGGATTAAAAAGTCGCTTAAAAACAAATAGCTATCCGGTTTTTAATGGATTGTTTTTCGTGGGGGACTTTAATAAAGCGTTTGACAAAAAGACCATTGTTTTACCGGATACCGCAGAAAGAATGTTCGGCAGGCTGGGTCAAAAACTTCAGTCCATAAATGCGTTTCATGGTGAATTGATTAAACTTGAAGACCCTGAATTTGAAAAATTGTTTGTTGTATATGGAGAGGATCAGGTTGAATCCCGCTATATCCTTTCCACAAGCCTTATGAAACGTATTATGGATTTTCGCAACAAGAACAAAAAGGATATCTTTTTATCCTTTGTCGCTTCAAAGGTATTCGTCGCCATTCCTTATGACAGGCCCCTTTTTGAACCCGGTATTTTTAAATCCATGTTGGATTTTTCGAAGATAAAAAAATATTTTGAAGATTTACAGGTCGCAATCGGCATTGTCGAAGATCTTAATTTGAACATGAGGATTTGGACCAACTAGGAGGAAGAGTCCACGAGTGATATGAAAGACTTCAAAAACAAGAGCGATGCGAAGAGGAAAGAAGCCCTGCTAAACTACGGTAAAAAACTCGATGAAACCGTGGGTGCAAAATATCGTGTGGTCAAGGGGTGGTTTTTTAAGATATTTGGCGCCCTGCTGATGCTCATCGGTGTTTTCGTTCTGCTGGCAGGGGGGATTAATGCGGGTTTGGGAATTTTGGGCGTCGGTTTTTGGATCCTGGGTATGGGGTTGAATCTTTCAATGATGATTCAGCGTATTGTCATTGCCACGGGCTTAGTTATTCTTGGGTCTGCCTTTGTAAATTATGGTTTCGGTCAAATGGCAAAAGCCAAAGAAAGTGTAAACTGGCCTTCTGCTGCGGGGAAGATACTCAGTTCCGAACAAGAAAAGCGCACCAGTACCGAAGGCAACGGAAGTAGTAAAGAAACAAAGACATATTATGTAGCAGTAATCAGTTATGAATATCAGGTGGACGGCAAAGCCTATACATCAAACAGAATTGGATTTGCCGGGCAAAGTGGCGTCCAGTCCAACGCCTTGGTGAACAAATATCCCAAAGGTAAATCCGTCAGCGTGTTTTACTGTCCGAACAATCCAGAAGAAGCGGTCCTTGAAAAAGGGGGCAAAAAAGCGGACTATTTCTTTCCTGTTTTCGGCGGATTTATTATCCTCTTTGGATTGTTTTTAGCTTATAAGGGAAACAAAGCAAATTCAGAAACATAAATAATGAATGATAAAAAATCGCCTTCTCTGTTTTAGTGCCTCAAATCAATAGACTCGCCCACTTTAGGGACCATTACATCATGGCCTTTAGATTTCAAGGTGTCGGCAAAGGCCAGGGTCTGGTCCACGTCTCCGTGAACTAAGGCGATTTTTTTGATTTTCAAATTGGATTTTTCAATAAACCGCAGCATTTCATCCTTATCTCCATGGGCGCTGAAGCCATCGATTTTCGCCACCTGAGCCGCCAGGGGATATTCCTTGTTGAGCAATTTCATTATAGGGGGTTTTCCCTTCCTGCCTGATTTCTCATAGGCCTGCCCTTCTTCCAGGATGCGACGGCCCAATGTATGCTTAGCCATATATCCTACAATTAGAATGGTGTTTTTCGGATTATGCATCTTATATCGAAGATGGTGCAGGATGCGGCCGGCTTCACACATACCGGCCGCTGAAATGACGATATGCGGCTTTTTCTCCCGCATAAGGGCCATTGACTCATCCACGGAGGAAGTAAAATTCAGCTCATTGAACATGAACGGATTATCGCCGCCTATCAAAAAATCAGCATGGGTTTCAGGGTCGTACATTTCCGGATGTTCCCCAAACACCTCTGTAATCCGAGTAGCCAGAGGGCTGTCCACATAGACCGGGATGTGTGGCGTCTCATTTTTATTATAAAGATCGTGAATAACGTACAACAGTTCCTGAGTGCGGCCGAAAGCAAAGGCCGGGATCAGCAAGGCGCCGTTACGCTCTACGGTATTGTTGATTATCTGTTTGAGACGCGGTGCCATATCCTGTACCGGTTCATGCAGACGATTTCCATAGGTACTTTCCATGATCAGCAGATCAATCTCCCTGTCATCTTCGGAAAAATTCAGAGTTGGGTCTTTTAGAATTGGTTTGTCAAACCGACCGATATCGCCTGAAAAACAGACTGTATGCCTTTTCCCTTTAACACGGGTTCTGATAATGCTGATAGCCGAACCCAGAATATGGCCAGCGTCATAGAAGGTGCAGGTCGAATCCATTCCTACAGCTACGGAGATCCCATACGGCACGCCTTCGAAAAAGGTCAGGGCGTGCTCTGCTTCCGAAATGGTATACAGGGGCGATATTGCTTCCAGATGATAATCAGCGGCCAGTTCATTAATAACATCAACATTTAACTGGTGTTTTCCCTTTTTCAACAGGGCCTTGATTTCTTTCATTCGGTTGGCCGAGCTTTTCGGCCGACCTCGGCCGCTTTTGATTTTAGATAAAATATTGCGTACTACCTTATAATTCAGATATGCGGCGTCGGATTCCTGAATATGGGCACTGTCCGGCAGCATGTAGCAGCAGGCGTCCTGAGTGGCCCGGGTGGTAATTATACGCCCGGCGAAACCGTCCCGGGTCAGAAGCGGAAGCCTGCCCGAATGATCTATGTGGGCGTGGGAAAGAATCAGGTTCGTAATGATCGCCGGGTCAAAGGGCATAATGCGATTTTTGCGATCCGCATCCTTCCGTCTGCCCTGATACATTCCACAGTCCAGCAGAATATTGTCCTTACCGGTCGCGATCATATGCATAGAACCGGTCACTTCTCTAACAGCGCCGTAAAAAGTTACACGCATGGCCGTTCTCCTCTTAACAAAATTTTACTTTTCAAAAATTCAGGGCACATCTTACTCCAACTTCCGATCAAAAGGAGAGGGCTTTTCTGTTTTTCTGCACGATTGATGTAACCCATCCATCATGCTCTTCCGACCAGATAACCTCAAGGCAATAACTCCGGATTAATTTAGCAACCTCTCCTCTCCCCGTCGATTTAAAGCCGCTCATAACCACTACGCCGGGGGCGTTCAATAGCTTTACAATTCTGCCGAGCATTCTAAACATTACAGAGATTGTCAGATTGGCCAATGCCATGGTCCATTTGCCGGGCGGGAGGTCTTCCAAGGTACCTTGTGTTACGGAAACCGTGGCATCAAGGCCGTTTCGGCGTATATTCCCCTTGGCTACTCTTGTTGATTCCGGATCTATGTCCATGCATATCACGGATCGAGCCCCCATTTTACCCGCAATAATTCCCAGAATGCCGGTTCCTGTTCCCACGTCCAGCACTGATCTGCCCCGTACCAGGTTGTGCTCATGTAAATACTGAAGGGCATTGACGCTGCCCTGTGTGGAAGCATGACATCCGTCTCCAAAGGCCCATCCAGGACTCAGGAAAATGATATTTTTAGTGGATGCCTCATACCTGTTTAATGTCCGGGTATGGGATGACAAAGGGTCGGGCGGAACCGCAATCCACGAACGGCCGATTCGCACCGGTTCTTTATCTCTCAAGAGATTATAGCGTTCCAGTGGCATAACCTCCCATTCCGTGGCGGCATGAATATCTCCTGGAAGTAATCGGCAAACACGGTTTTGGAGTTCTCTCAGGCAGAAATTCCATCGTGAAACAGGCTCACTTGTGCTAAAGGTAAGTATACCTGACGTACCTTTAAGGATTCGCCAGTGAGTGCCTAAGTACAGATTTGCTGGAATATTGACAGAACAGTCCCTTGGTAAACGAATTTGAACGACTATGCCCTTGTTCACGGCCTATTATTATAAATGCCAGCGACGGAACCGGAAAATTCGCCTGCCGGGTCTCTGAACTCCGAATAATCAAGAATCAACAAATCACTTTGAACTGAAACAACGCCTTCAAGAAAGGCACACTGAATCATTTAGCACTGTCAGCCGTGGAAGGTCAAGGAAATTTCAAGATATCGTAAAGATTTATAAATTTTTATCTTACTGATAATATTGAAAAATATAAAAAGTACCCATCCTTATTACGCTGATTTTTGCCTGTTCGCAAATTGATGAGTTACAGATTTAAGTGCTGGATGCCGAAAATAGAGATTAGGAAAAAGCTGGAGTCTATTGATTATTACCTGGGCTTGTTCAGAAGAAGGAGGATGCCATGTACAACCTAGCTAAAATTATGCTCATTGTCGCCTGCTTGAATTTTCTGCCGTTTCTTTTTTCCTCTTGTACCCATGCAAGGCCGCCAAAACCAGGACCAAATTTTGTCTGGGTACCTCCTCATACATTACCAAGTGGAATAACTATTCGTGGTCATTGGAAATATGAAGGACCGTCGCAATCTGGCAAGACATGGGTGCCGGGACACTATGCGCCTGACAGGACCTGGGTTCCAGGCCACTGGAAAAATCTGGCATCTCCAAAACCGCATGGAATATGGGTACCAGGACATCACGGTCCTCGGGGAAGATGGATACCGGGGCACTGGAGATAATCACAAGAAGATCGTTGCAGCAAGGGACGGCGAAGATTTGAATAAGTACTGATTAAGTGATTTTGCTCGGCAAATTGCTCGACAGGAGACTAAAATGATCCGTTTTTTCAAAAAAGTTATTTCATTATTAACGCTGACCGTTTTGCTTCCAGCTGGGATTGTTCTCTCTGCACAGGCCATTCAAACGCAGGAAAGCATAACTTGGGATGGGATTGAGGCGGATTTGACTGATGTCAGAATAAGCCAAAACATTGTTACAATAAAAGTCAGGCTCAGGAACATCGGGTCTGAAGAACAGGGCGTAAAAATTCCTTACGATACATGTTTCATCATGGATGAAACAAACCAGAAAAAATATTATCCCCTTAAGGATTCCGATGGTCTTTATATTGCGGGCCCCATGGCTGACATTCAAAGAGGAGGGAGATTCTGGTTTGGAATTCAAGCAGGAAAGGCCAAGGGACTGTGGATAAAATTCCCCGACCCGGCTGACAGGCCTGAAACCATTACGATCTCTCTTGAAGGAATTTTTCCGTTTGAAGAAATTCTGTTAAAGAGGTAAGGAATGTCTTGTGAATATTTGTAAATTTCTGATTTTGCTCGCATGGCTTTGTTTTTTCTTGCCTGTTCTCTGTACGGCCCAAGAGGAGGTGATTTTTGTTCCTCCTGAAGCTCACCAGAAGGCTCTTCAGGCCTTACAGGCTCTCGGGCCAGAAAGAGGATCGAAAAACATTGACTATTATAAAGTGAACATTATCGGTGTTGCCAAAGGAATAGAAACGCAGAATGCGACAATCGAGACGGCAATAAAGGATCTTGGAGCGAGGGAAACAGAGCTGGATATACAGATCCAGCTCTCCGGGGATGTTCTGTTTGATTTTGACAAATGTGATATCCTCTCAGATGCCGAGGCCACGCTTAAAAAGATCGGGCTTATTATTACAGCTTATAACAGCCCGCAAGTTATTATAGCGGGCCATACTGATTCAAAGGGTTCGAAGAGCTATAATCAGAGTCTTTCAGAAAAGAGATCTGAATCGGTTAAAAAATGGCTTTTAGAAAACGTGGAAATCGGCGCGTGCATCATGAAGACAATCGGATACGGTGAAACCAGACCAATGGCACCAAATTGCAATTCCGATGGGTCAGACAATCCAGAGGGGCGTAAGAAGAATAGAAGGGTTGAGATAGTAATAAAGAAAAAATAGAAACGGAGATGATTACGCTAAAATAGTCCAATCTGCAAAATTATTTTCAGGGTTTTTGCCGCATAAATAATCAATCCTGATTTATATCAACATAATGGCCGTTGCATTCCTGCCGGTCACGCCTTCCCTCCTGTAAGAAAAATAGTCTTTGGAGCATGCTGTACATATGCGGCTCGTCTCTATCTGCTCAGAAGGCAACCCGGCCGATCTGAGCTGCCAAAGTGTTATGGCCCAGAAATCGAAATGAGCCGGAGCTGTTTGAAAACCATGAAGAGTCCTTGGGAGTAAATTTTTCCAGTCCTTAAATTCCGCGCAACAAGGCCCTAGAGACGGGCTGATAGATGCCCAAAGATTTTCGGGATGAGAGGAGTAAACCCTGACCATCTTTCTAACCGCCTTTATAAGGATGTTTGAGACACTTCCTTTCCAGCCGCAATGTATATTGGCAATTGCCCTGTTTTCCGGGTCATAGAGAACCACGGCCTGGCAATCGGCATGTTGTATTAACAGAGATATCCCCCGCATGTCAGTTAATAAGCCATCGACACCGCCAAGGCCTGTCTGATGAACAGGTGAGTCTATCACTGCAAGGCGGCTACCGTGAACCTGCTGGATACTAACCATTTTCCTTGCATCGAGAATTCTACTGACAATTTGCAGGTTTTCCTCTACGGCCTCACGATCATCGCCCACATTCAGTCCTACGTTGAGATCGTTATAGGGAGGAAGACTCACCCCGCCCCACCTGGTTAAACTTATACAGCGCAAATCGTCACGCATGCCATAAGGGAGGTCTTGCAACATAATCCGGTGTGAATTCATAGGTTCAGGGGCCACAGCTCAGGATTACCTGTTTCCTTTATTCTGCAAGTTAATAAAATAAACGGTCATAATTCGAGGTTTCCTTATCAAATTTTTTTCACAAGAAATGTAGTTTAGAATCAGTTCCGGGTAATAGTCAATAATAGTCATATTTTTACATTAAAAAATAGCTCTTGTATCATAATTTACTACCTGGTTTGCAAATTTTATCTGAAAACTGTCTTCATCATAGCATATTCAGCCATAAACGGATTTACTTCCTTAAATTTTTCTTGGCTTCCTATAATTTGACTATGCAAAGTTAAAGAGATATTGGTATTTTATATATTATGGAGCGTTTGAATATTGTCACTATTGATGGACCGGCCGGAGCCGGTAAGAGCACTGTCAGTCGAGATCTGGCGAGGCGTCTGGGGTTTACGTATCTCGACACGGGCGCAATGTATAGGGCAGTAGCCTGGGCTGCAAGGCGCAATGGAATAGATATCGAAGATAAAAAGGCCCTTTCGGAGCTATGTAATGACCTGAGACTTGGTTTTAGCGGTGATCGAATTCTGGTGAACGGACAGGATATTTCGTCTTTTATCCGTACTCCGGAAATGGACAGGCTTTCATCTGCGGTCTCCAAAGTGGATGTAGTGAGGAAGTATTTGACAGAAATGCAAAGGGATCTGGGCAGAGAGGGTCATTTGGTGGCAGAGGGCAGGGATATGGGAACAGTGGTCTTTCCACAAGCTGCCCATAAATTTTTTCTTACGGCCTCTGCCGAAGAACGGGCCAAACGACGGAAGATGCAAATTGAATATCGTGGAGAAGAGATTACATATGAAGAAATTCTGACCCAAATCGAGGCCAGGGATCTGGCAGATTCTACACGCTCTATTGCGCCTTTGCAGGCTGCGCCTGATTGTACTGTAATTAACTCCTCTGATTTGACAGTGGAAGATGTGATCGCAAAAATAGTATCCGAAATATAGTCAGCCTGCGAGTCTTTATGCTTGATCAATGCCGGCCGGTAAGGTCTGAGCTGCCACACTTGAGGTCAACAATTATGTGGCGTTCGGCTAGTGCTTTTCAACTCTAAAAAAATACTAAGCCCTAGACTCGAGCTGTCAACATCCTTATTATGAGATTTATGCTGTACTTGCAGATTTTTTTAAGGAATATGACAGATTACTGCTTGTTTTTTCGGAAAATAGATAGATGAAAAAAAGCCTTTACGAATTTCTGGAGCGCCAACCCTCACTTAGGCACCTTAATGATGTTGAGTGGCTGGATATTGTCCGTTCCATCCAGCAGGAATATCTGGCCGGAATCCTCTCAGACATTATTCACAATGTCGAAGAAATTATCGAGATCGATACCCGTCTTGAAGAAAAGAGGGTCCTTGAGATTGTTGCGGAAAAAATCGTAAATATTCTCAGGGCCGACGCGGCATACATATGGCTCTTTAATCCTAAATCTCTCAGTACCACATGCCTCGGCGCTTACCGAATTTCTGAAGCCGAATGCGAGGTAGATATCTCTTTTGAAAATTCCATTCCACTACAGGTGGTCCGGCAAAACAAAAGCATCTCTATAGCAGGCCTCGTTGAGGACCCGCGTTTCAAGACCAGAAGCATCGTGAAAGATCAGGGGTTTCATTGTCTTTTGGCAATACCCCTCAAGATTACAGGTTTTTTAGGCCCTGAAGGAGACGTTCTTGGCTCCATTACAATTTTTTACAAAGAGGACAAAGGGAAATTCGATTCATTTGAAATTATACATGCAGAGCTCCTGGCCAGATGCATAAGCTATGTCCTTGCTAAAAGGAAGATTCGGGGCCTGCAGAGTCTGAATGCTCATAAGAAGAAGATGGTAGACAGGATTTTTATAAAGTTAAGTAATAGGGAAGGGATTAAGTTAAAGGACCTGTTCCTCGATATGATTCCAGATCTTGCCCCATATCTTCAGATCAAGAGCTGTTGCCTCTTCTCAGTTTCCAAGGATCAGAAACTCATTCGTGTTGAGGCGGGCTATCCCTCAGACAAAACATATCACCAGCCGGGCCATACCTTTACAGTGAGTCATCATCCTTATTTCCAGGTCGCTATCCAAGGGGCATCGGAATACGGAGATTATCCGTTTGAAAGGATAGATCCTTCCTACTTTTTGATCAAAGATCCTGAAAAGAGCCGGTTTACCAGCTCAGGTATGAGAAAATTTGTTGAACAACATAACATTTATTCTATCCTAATAATCCCTCTTAAGACCAATGGGGCCGCTCTTTATCTAATGACTTTTTATGCTACTGAACAGAAGTCATCTTTTACTAACGAAGAGATTGATTTGCTGACTTTTTTTGGAAAAGAAGTTATGAGAGCCCTTAGATCAGAGCTTTTGGACGATGTCTTGCACGATTTCAAAAATCCAGCGATTGGCATTGCAGGTTTTGCCTCCAAGGCAAGGAATCTAATGGAATCAGAGGACCTTAATGAAACAAGAAACAAGTTGACCACCTATCTCGACATCATCCTTAAGGAAACGGTCCGTATGCAGGATATGGCCCTCTCCATGAAACTGGAAGGACGGGAAGAGGTTTTAAATCTCAGTGATATCGCCGAAGAACGATTCCGTCTGAATGAGGAGGCCGTTAGGCAATCATGGCGCAGATACATAAGGATCGAGCCCCCTGATATTAAAGAAGAGATATTAATCTATTGCTCGCGCTTTGGTCTGGAACGAGTACTGGACAACCTTTTGAACAACGCAGTAAATGCCATTCCAAAACAGGGAGGGGTTCTGGCCATGCGTTGCTATATAGAGGGAAGCATGGCCTGTCTCGAGATTAGAAATACCGGAGATATACCAAAAGAAAAGATCGATCAGGTCAGAAGGGGTGAAGTAAAAGGTCGGGGCTTGAACATCATTTATCGCTTTGTGCAAAGCAACTACGGTAAAATTAATATCCTGGCCGAAAATGGCCAGACCACAGTAATTGTGAAATTACCACTTTTTCAGCAAAAAGACACTAAATCCACAGAGTAATTCCTGCACTTTAAACAGTTAAATTAGTCATACCCGCCTACACGTTTTTCTCCGTGACATGGTGGGAAAAAAGGGGGGGTGCTGCGATCGGGCAGCATATCCATTTATGATTGTTTGAGTTTGATGCCTGGCTCCTCTCGGATAAAAATCTCAACAGGGTTCTCGCGTTTCTTTTTTGGCAGATTAACTCCCTGCTTTCGAAGTTCCGTAACAATTTTCGAAACCTGAGTCTTGCTGATACCGAGCTGTTCCGAAATTTCAACCGCGGTCCTGTTTGTATAGTTATTGTATATGTAACGTACATCATCTACTGTGTATGGCCTACTTTTGGTCCTGGTCATAATTAATTATCCTTTTACAAATTTTTTGTCTATGACCCTGCTCAAAAGCTCCGATTTGCGGCATCATTCAATTTTCCGTTATTGGGATGTTTCATTCTTTAAAAATTTTTGAGCCTTGCATCCGGAGCATTTTGAGGGGCATAATATTTTGGGCTTTTCGCAGTACAATCATCCATGCATTGTGTCATAGTCCCTAATAATCATATATCAGGCGGCAAAATACAAGGCCCATCACGTTGTCAATAAATAGATCAAGCCAATATACCAAAAGAGAGCGTTTTGCACCAATTCAGAAACGAGTATTCTTTTTATTAAGTGGAGATTATCAGTTTTTCCGGAATGATATATGGCCATTTTCGTCTATGTCAACAAGGATATTGTCTCCCTCCTTGAAAGTTCCCTCAAGGATTTTAAGTGCCAGAGGATTTTCAACATAGCGCTGGATAGACCTCTTGAGAGGACGGGCACCATAGGTTGGATCATGGCCCACATCAGCTATCCATGTCTTTGCCTTTTTGGTCAGGTCTATTTCATAATTGCGCTCCTTTAGACGGTTTTTGAGATAGTTAAGCTGAATGTCCACGATACTCTCCAGGTGTTCCTTGCTGAGTGAGTGAAAGATGATTATGTCGTCTATACGGTTTAAGAACTCGGGTTTAAAGTGCGAACGAAGTGAGTTCATCATCTTGTGTTCTATTTCCTCTGGATCTCTGATTTGTTGAATCAGATCAGTACCTATGTTTGAAGTCATGATAATTATGGTATTACGAAAGTCTACTGTGCGCCCCTTACCGTCGGTCAACCTACCATCATCCAGGATTTGAAGCAGTATGTTGAATACATCCGGATGGGCCTTTTCTATCTCGTCAAAAAGGATAACAGAGTATGGTTTGCGCCGCACTGCCTCTGTGAGGTAGCCTCCTTCTTCGTATCCCACATATCCTGGAGGTGCACCAATTAACCTGGCTACTGCATGTCTTTCCATGTATTCGCTCATGTCCATGCGAATTATGGCCTGCTCTGTATCGAATAAGAATTCAGCCAGGGTCCTGGCCATTTCCGTTTTTCCGACACCTGTTGGTCCAAGGAAGATAAAAGAGCCTATAGGCCGCGCGCTGTCCTGCAGACCGGACCTGGCCCTGCGGACTGCATTTGATACCGCCTGTATAGCCTTTTTCTGGCCAACTACTCTTCGGCTTAGGCGATCTTCCATGTGAACCAGCCTTTCTCTCTCCCCCTCAAGGAGCTGACTAACAGGAATTCCGGTCCACTTGGATATGATGTCCGCAATGTCGTTTGCGTCCACTTCCTCTTTAAGAATACCGGTGCCGTCCTTCTGAAGTTCTTCTATACGCTCCTGTTCCTTTTTCAGATCTTTCTCAAGTTTGGGGATTTCTCCGTAGAGGATCTCGGCGACTTTATTGAGGTCTCCCTCCCGCTGGTACCTCTCCGCGTCGATTTTTAGCTGATCTATACGTTCCTTGATTTCACGAATTTTTGTAATAATACCCTTCTCCTGCTGCCATCGGGCCTTTAGTGCATCGCTCTGTTCCCTGAGATCGGCAAGATCCTGTCTGATCTTGCCCAATCTTTCTTTGGAAGCAGGATCGGTCTCTTTTTTAAGGGCCTCTTGTTCAATTTCAAGCTGCATGCTTCGTCTTTCTAATTCATCAATATCTGATGGAAGGCTATCTATTTCAATTCGGAGTTTTGCCGCTGACTCGTCTATAAGATCAATTGCCTTATCAGGTAGAAATCGATCCGTTATATAGCGCTGAGACAGAGTAGATGCGGCGACAATGGCTGAATCCTTTATCCTGACTCCGTGGTGTACCTCATACTTTTCTTTCAATCCGCGGAGTATGGCAATAGTGTCTTCAACACTGGACTCATTTACCATCACGGGCTGAAAACGCCTTTCGAGTGCCGTATCCTTTTCAATGTATTTACGATATTCGTCAATCGTGGTGGCGCCTATACAGTGGAGTTCTCCTCTGGCCAGTGCCGGCTTAAGCATATTGGAGGCATCCATGGATCCCTGGACCGCTCCGGCGCCCACCAGTGTGTGTATTTCATCTATAAAAAGGACGACCTCTCCTTCCCTTTTTGACACTTCCTTGAGTACTGCCTTGAGGCGTTCTTCAAATTCACCCCTGTACTTGGCACCTGCTATCAAGGCACCAATGTCCAAGGCAATAATACGCCGGTCCTTCAATGTCTCCGGAATGTCACCGGAAACTATTCTTTGAGCCAGGCCTTCTACAATCGCAGTCTTGCCAACGCCCGGTTCACCTATGAGGACAGGATTATTTTTGGTCCTACGTGACAGAACCTGCAGAACTCTGCGGATTTCGTCGTCGCGCCCTATTACCGGATCCAGCTTTCCGGATTTTGCCAGAGAAGTAAGGTCTCTCCCATATTTTTCAAGTGCCTGATATTTTCCCTCAGGGTTAGGATCGGTTATTCTCAGGTTACCCCGTATGGATACCAGGGCCTGCAGTAAGTTATCCTTATTAACGCCATGAGCCGCCAAGGTCTGACCGGCTTTTGTGTGAGATGCCTCGAGAATGGCCAGAAGCAGGTGTTCCTGGCTGACATACTCGTCCTTCATTTTATCCGCAATGGCAAATGCCTTTTCAAGTACCTGGTTCAGAGTGGATGACATATAGACCTGCATGCCCGCTCCGCTCACACGGGGAAGACTGTTTAGGGCTGCATCCACGTCTGCTTGAATGGCCTGAATTTCAACCCCCATTTTTTTCAGAACCGACAATACTATTCCCTCCGTCTGCCTCAACATTATCTTCAGCACATGTTCAGGCTCGATTTGCGGATGGCCTTTGCTTTGGGCCAAACTCTGTGCCCCCTGCAGGGTCTCTTGTGATTTCATTGTAAATTTGTCAATTTGCATAGTTTAATAATTCCTTAAAATTCGATATTTTATTTATATTATGAGATATTTTCTGCACTTTGAAAAAGTAAGAATGGGATATTATAGTGTCAATAGATTAGCAATAACAATTGCTTCGTTCAGTTATAGAATATTGGCAGTCGTTTACAGCTTGAAATTCAAAATAGTTAAAGTATAGAAATTGGGTATATACATATGAATACCAAATTTTCAATTTTTCATAATTCCGTTATGCCTAATAATATTGATTTGATTACGGAATTAATCATTATTTAAAAGGGGCTGGGTCTATGACAATTGATCTTAGGGATGAAAAAATTCGTCTGGAAAAAGACGAAAAAAAAAGTCTTTCTCCATTTGCCACCCTCAGTATTGATGCAGTGAGGGAGAAGAAAGAAGCTAGATTGGCCACAGACCACAGGCAGTGGTTTTCAGTTGATGCGGACAGAATTCTGCATTCACTGGCTTATGCACGGTATGTAGACAAAACACAGGTTTTTTCTCTTATCCCAAATGATCATATTACTCATCGGGTGCTGCACGTCCAACTGGTATCAAAAATTGCAAGGACTATAGGTCGTTTTCTCCGATTAAATGAAGATCTTATTGAAGCCATAGCCTATGGGCACGATATTGGCCATCCTCCCTTTGGCCATGATGGTGAACGATATCTTACCGAGTTATGCGTGGAACATGGTCTTCCCCCGTTTATTCATAGTGTCCAGGGAGTTCATTTCCTGCGCAGGGTTGAACGAAAGGCCAGGGGGTGCAACCTCAGTCTTCAAGTGTTTGATGGAATACTGTGCCATGATGGGGAGATACACTGTCCGTCAATAAGTCCTTACAGGGGGAAGACTTTTAAGACCCTCGACAGGGAGATAGAAGCGAAGCTCTCTTCTCCCCAGACAGACCTCAGGCCCATGACTCTGGAAGGCTGTGTGGTCAGGATGGCCGATGTCATCAGCTATGTGGGAAGGGATATTGAGGACGCTATCAGGCTTTGTCTGGTGAGAAGGAACCAGATCCCTGATAATTGCCGAGAGATATTGGGAGATACAAACGGTACCATTGTTTACCGCCTGGTTGAGGACCTTATCAAATTCAGCCGGAATAGAGATGAGATAGCCTTCAGCCATGATGTAGTTCAGGCCCTGGCAGAATTAAAGGCCTTTAATATGGAGTTCATCTATATGAATCCCAGGATTAAAACTGAGTCAGCCAAAATCAAGAATCTCTACAGAATTCTGTTTGAACGCTTTCTGGAGGATCTGCAAAAGCACAGAAGGGAGTCGGTGATTTTTAAGGATTATCTTAATGGAATGGATGCCAGTTACACTCAGGAACAGTCTTATGAGGCCATTGTGAGGGACTTTATTTCAGGTATGACCGATGCATATTTTCTAAGGATGGGGAAGACCATTTTGATCCCGCAGCCTCTACCTGCCAGATTTTCGTCTTCGGGCAATGTGCTTGGTGGTTGATTTTTCTTCCTCGCTCCGTCTTGCCCTTGAAAAGAATCTATGAATTTTGCAAAAGGATTACTGGATAATCCGTATTAATCAGGATATGTCGGACGAAAATTCCATTTTCCTTCTTGCTAAAAATATATTTATTTGTTATCCGCTTTAAGGTCCTCAAAAAGCTCCTCGCCGCCTCTGAAACTGTGCTCAGGCCCGGGGAATACACCACTTTTTACTTCATTAATAAAATCGTCTAAGGCTTCCCTGATCTTCGGATTGAGATTTGCGTAGCGTTTTACGAAGCTCGGTGTAAATTTTTCAAAAAATCCAAGCAGATCATTGATTACAAGGACCTGGCCGTCGCAGTGTGGACCAGCTCCTATACCTATTGTAGGTATAGGGACCATCTCTGTGATTGTCTTTGCAATGATAGACGGAATGCACTCCAAGACGAGTGAAAATGCACCTGCATTAGATACTGCCCTGGCATCCTCAATCAGCTTTTTTGCCGATTTCATGTCTCTACCCTGCACTTTATATCCACCAAGCGCTATTGCTGTTTGGGGGGTGAGGCCTATGTGTCCCATGACAGAAATGCCAGCCTTGACCATTTTTTCAATGGTGGGTGCAATGTCTGAGCCGCCTTCCAATTTGACGCCGTGGCAGCCTGCCTTCTTGAGAAACAGGCCTGCGTTTTTCACCGCTTCATTTTTGGATATCTGGTATGACAGGTAAGGCATGTCTCCAATCAGCAGTGCTCTATTAACTCCTCGCCGGACTGCGCTGCAGTGGTGAATCATTTCCTCCATAGTGACCGGTACTGTGGAGTCATAACCCAAGGCCACCATTCCCAGAGAATCACCCACCAATACTATGTCCAGACCGGCTTCGTCTAATAGTCTGGCCATACTGTAATCGTATGCCGTAAGCATGGTGATTTTTTCGCCTGATGCCTTTTTATTTTGCATATCAGCGAGTGTGATGGTCTTTGATGCCTTTTTCTCTTTCATTTTTCAGGTATCAGCATGGAAATAGTAAATTTTGAATATTGAGTTATACATATTTGAACAATAATAAATTATCAACGAAAAAAGCCGGTGGAGACCAGTCATAAGCCGGGTTCTGTTCCCTTGTAGTACCAAGGTGGTGATCATTCATCTGGGATGTCGATTGCTCGACACCTCACGCAACCTACCCGGAAGCTTCGAGCGGGCCACTCTCTAGCGCTCCCCTATTTGGTTTTGCTACGGGTGGGGTTTACCAAGCCTGCAACGTCACCGCCGCATCTGGTGAGCTCTTACCTCACCTTTTCACCCTTACCAGCTAAAGAACTGGCGGTATATTTTCTGTGGCACTTTCCCTGGGGTCGCCCCCGGTCCGCGTTACGGACCACCCTGTCCTGTGTAGCCCGGACTTTCCTCCAGATAAAAGATATTACCTGGCGATCACCGGCTGTCTCCGCCGGCAAAAATATATATCAACTTACTTTTAAAGCATATATCAGGCGCTGACAAGAAGGACAGGTTAATATCTTTTCATCTCTCAGCAGTTCATTAAAGAGTTGAGGGGGAATATTCATGTTACATGCAGAACAGACACCATCAGTTACTGCTGCCACTACAACACAATCCCTCCTGTCTTTAAGAAAGTTATATTGGGATAACAGGCTGGGGCTTATGTCTTTGGATACAGCCTGTCTTTCCTCAGTTAAGGTAACAATTTTGGCGTCCAGGCTTTCCTCTACTTCTTTGACACGTTTTTTCTCTGCCCTTATTTGCTTGCGATACTGTTTGACCTGCTTGTTTCTTTCCTCGATCTGCCCCTGCAAAGAGCTGATTTCCTCCATGATGGTCAGAATTTCGTCCTCTCTGTCCGTATTGGCCTTTTTTATTTCGTTAATTTCTTTCTGCAGTGCCTGATATTCCCTATTGGTCTTTAAGGACGAGAGCTTTTTTTGCGACTTTCCAAGACGTACATTCTCTAGCTCAAATTCATCCTCTACATCCACCTTCCTTTTCTGAATTTCAGTTATACGTTCATTGAGTTCATCTAGTTCTGCCTCTTTAGACGAAAGATCCTCCTGAAGGTCTTCAAGATGTTTCGGGGCAGAGGACTTTTCCTCATTTATCTTACGAAGTTCGAGATCGATACCTTGTAAACGTATTAGAATTGCAAGTTCTTGTTTCAATTTTCGCTCCTTGTATAGGAAAAGGAATTATTTATAGACAGCAGGGGCCTTGAGCCTAACAGAAACTTGCCGTTTTTGGCCTTTTCATCTATCCAAAGCCCGAATGGGGATTTTTCGTCGTCAAAGATATATATTTTTAAGTCCCATCCCTTTTCTATGGACTGCTGTTTCATATATTTAGCCATTGCTGGCACTAAAGGCCATTCTGTATAAAAATGTCCTGCGTCTATAATGGCTTTTCCCATCTGTTCTGCTTCACGGGCAACGTGATGTTTTATCTCGGCGCTCAGAAATAGGTCGGCGCCTTTATCTATAGCCAGAGGCCAAAGATCTGATCCTGAACCTCCGCAAATAGCTACCCTGGTAATTGTTTGTCCAGGGTGGCCCACTATCAAAAGCCCCTGATTTCCTAGCATCTTGGAGACCTTGTGCATTATTTCGGACAATTTGCAGCCATATGGAAGGTTGCCGATTCTTCCCAGGCCAACTGATAGCTGGTTATTTTCACCGGACGTATGCAGAGGTTTTACGTCGGAAATGCCTAGTATATTTGCCAACAAGTCGCTAACACCGCCTACAGTAGAGTCAAGGTTGGTGTGGGCCGCTGCAAGGGCTATGTTTTCACGCAAAAAACCCGCCAGAAGGCGGGGAACTGGTTTTGAGATGTCAAGCGAGCTTACGGGCCTGAACAGTAAAGGGTGGTGTGTTAATACCATCTGGGCCTTTCGCTTGGCGGCTTCGTCTAATAATTTTTCCGAAGCATCCAGTGCTATCATAAGTGTTTGCACAGACGCATCCGGGTCCCCAACCTGCAGCCCTATATTATCCCACGATTCTGCTAATCCAGGAGGTGCCCACACGCAAAGAACATTCCATATCTCACCTACAGTTGGAGTCATGGTGATTGTTGTTCCATTTTTTTGTGTGTGCTGAAGGCCCTTAAGACAAAAAAAGGTGCAAAATAAAGAAATTGCACCTTCTGCTTTGCAGGTTGTCCGGTCAGATTGATCTTTGGTTTAATATCGTATTTAGTCAGAATTTTTGCTATCCTCATTATTTGTTATAAATGGGCCCACCAGGATTCGAACCTGGGACCAACCGGTTATGAGCCGGTGGCTCTGACCAACTGAGCTATGGGCCCACCGGTTAAATTGTCAATTATATTCCGACAATTATTATTGTCAAGAAGCAGTTGAGCTCCAGATGTGACGCATGAATTTACTGGACAAACGTCCCTAATCGGCTCGCACAAAGGGGCTCTGGTTTTGATAGGTCAAAAGTTTTTTGCCGCAGACTCCTTTAATTAGCTTATTAATAGATTCTTCCATCCAAAACAGCGTACGATAAAAAATATTATATCATTGTTATTTTAGTTAATCCAAAATTTGAAACCTGAGAGGTATGGTACTATTCTGTAATGCCGGGAAATGAAGAATAGGTACCAGTGTTAATTAAGTTAATTTGGCTCCATTTTGGAGTCCAAACGGCCCATATAAAAGGTCGTGCGGATTTTTCAATGTCTTAGACCGATAGGCGGAGCATTGATGGGTATAGCGACTGACATAATCCTTCTTGTTGTTGTCGCATTTCTATGCGGGTTGTTGATGCAGCGTATGGGTCAACCAATCATTCTGGGCTACATAGCCACTGGGATTATTCTGGGACCACATACTGGGGGCTTTACGGTCTCAAACATTCATGAGATCGAACTCTTAGCCGAGATCGGTATCGCGTTATTACTATTTGGCCTAGGGCTCGAATTTTCTTTCAAGGATCTCAAGCCTGTCAAAATGGTCGCATTGGTGGGGACACCTTTACAAATGGCCCTCACAATCGGGCTCGGTTATGGCATCGGCCATTTAATGGGCTGGGATTGGAAGTCGTCGCTCTGGCTTGGGGCCATGGTCTCGCTCTCCAGTACCATGGTGCTCCTAAAGACATTGATGAACCAGGGCTGGCTGGGTACCCTGTCCAGTAAAGTGATGATAGGGATGCTCATCGTCCAGGATCTGGCCGTGATTCCGATGATGATTATCCTCCCCCAGTTGAACAATCCGGTGGTCGGGCTGCCGGTGCTTGGCATTGCGGCCCTCAAGGCCGGGGTATTCTTAACTGGAATGATTCTGCTCGGAACTCGGTTGCTTCCAAGGCTTATGTCGCACATCGCCAGACTCGGCTCAAGAGAGCTTTTCCTTTTGGCAATCACCGCAATAGGGCTGGGGGTGGGTTTTATCACTCACCTTGTAGGTCTATCCTTTGCCTTTGGTGCTTTTGTGGCAGGAATGGTCCTGAGCGAGTCAGATTATGGCCACCAGGCCTTGAGCGATATTATCCCTCTGCGGGATCTTTTCGGCCTCCTGTTTTTTACATCGGTTGGCATGCTATTTGATCCGGCATTTTTATATGGCCATATCAGGCAGGTAATTCTGCTGGTAATAACGGTAAGCATCGGCAAAGGGCTTATTTTTGCTTTTGTATCACGCGCTTTTAATTATCATAATGTCATTCCATTGGCTGTTGGACTGGGCCTGTTTCAAATTGGCGAGTTTTCGTTCGTTCTGGCTAGAGTAGGGCTGTCGACCGGCTCTATTGATAATGACCTTTACGCCTTAGTATTAACCGCCGCTATTCTGACTATGGTGCTCACACCCGTAGTTTCAGGTCAGACAGCAAAAATATACGCGCTTAGGCGGCATGGGTTCCGCCATGAGAGGCTTGAATCCTCAAAAATTCCTGATTGCGGACAAAGCAGGCATGTCATCATCGTGGGCGGCGGGCGAGTGGGCTTTCAGATAGCGCGGATTTTGAAGCGGCTTAATATAGAGTTTGTGATTATCGAGCTTGACCACCGGCGTTTTGAACAGGCCAAAGAGGCCGACATGGCAGTCATATATGGCGATGCCGGCCATGAAATTGTTTTAGAGGCAGCGGGAATTAAAGACGCGGCCCTTTTGATCCTTACCATACCCGGTCTTGTGGCGGCCAGGTCAACCATCGTTCACTCGAAACGTTTAAACAGGCATATCGAAATAGTGGCTCGAACATCCGGTTTGGACTATTTCGATGTATTGAAAGATCTCGGGGTTTCAGAAGTTGTTTTCCCAGAATTCGAGGCGAGCCTTGAAATGACGCGGCAATCCCTTCTCCGTCTCAAGGTCCCGCTGACTGAAGTTCAACGTCATACGGACACCATTCGACGTGAGCTTTATGCAGCTTTCTTCAATGATAGTGATAATTATCGAGTGCTCTCTCAACTCAGAGATGCTGAACAACAGTTTGATTTACAATGGGTCCGTTTAGCCAGGGAAAGTCCAATAGCCCATAGGTCTATAGGTGAGAGCGAAATACGTAAAACAACCGGTGCGTCTGTCGTCGGTGTTGTTCGGAATGGAGAATTGATGCCCAATCCCAGTGCTGACTTTATTTTGATGCCTGATGACTTGATTGCGATTATAGGGAGTGAAAAAAACAGGGAGGTTTTTTGTGACGTGGCCTCATCTCCACCGCATAAATAGTACTGATTGGATAAGAGGAGAAACTGGGGGAATCAGATTTTCCCCAGTGGGAAGGGCACTACTTCATTGATGTTAGACGAATTTGTAAGCAGCATTATCAGACGATCTACTCCAAGTGCCATGCCTGCGCATTTGGGAAGCCGGCTCAGGGACGTCAGAAATTCTTCCGGCCATGCACAGACATTAAATCCTTGCTCCACAAGTCGTTCAGCCTCTTTTCTGAATCTTGTCTCTTGTTCTACACGGTCTGTAAGTTCGGAAAAGCCGTTCGCTATCTCGAGTCCGCCCGCATACAGTTCAACCCTCTCCGCCACCATGGGGTCGGATGGCTTCAGCCTGGCAAGAGAGGCACAGGATGCAGGATAATCCATCAAAAAGACAGGCCGATCCCAAGGCAAATTTGGTTCTATTTTTGTCACCATGTCTTCATTAAACCGGTCTAAATCCGTTGAATTATTCGGTGTCCAGCCGGCATGTTTTTCAAACACCTGTTTTATAGTTATCCTGGGAAATTTGGGATTGACATCGATCTTTCGACCCTTGTACGTTACCGAATCATCTTTCCATCCAACCGCCCTGGCCGCTATTTTAATTATGGCTTCGCTGTCAGACATAAGATCGTGGTAATCCGATTCGGTCCTGTACCACTCCAGCATGGTAAATTCAGAAAGGTGATGACACCCCTGTTCTCCTTTTCGAAAAACCGGCCCTAGCTGGAATATGCGGTCAAACCCTTCTGCTAAAAGGCGTTTCAGGTTGATTTCAGGTGATGGAATCAGATACAGGTCAGGCCTGCCTTTGCCTTGGGGCACAGGGAATGTTCGAATGGACGACTCAGGTATGGGCGCCTCAATCATCAAGGGGGTTTGGACCTCAAGAAATCCCTGCTCCGCCAGAAAAGACCTGATGGATCTTATAATTTTGTCCCTGGTTATCAATATCCTGTGTTTGGAAATGATTTCCCGTGTTTTATGGATATTGTTGCTGTAGTAATGGGACTTGTTCAGATGAGGATCTATTTTTTTGCTCGCTCTACATATTCCCCTGTGCGGGTATCAATTTTCAGGAGTTCGCCTTGCTTTATGAAGAGAGGTACCTGGATCTCATATCCTGTTTCAAGTATTACTGGTTTTGTAGCACCTGTGGCCGTGTCTCCTCGAATTCCGGGAGGAGATTCTGCTACCTCAAGTTCAACAAAAGTCGGCAGTGATATATCAATTGGAGATCCCTGAAAAAACAGGATGTCGACCTCCATATTTTCCAGCAGGAAGTTTTTTGCGTTTACTACCTGGTCGTTTGTTAAGGTCACCTGATCGTAAGTATTCGTGTTCATAAAGTGAAAGCCTTTATTATCCCAGTAGAGATATTGCATATGCACTTCATCGAGGTCGGCCGATTCAAATTTATCACCCGATCGGTAAGTACGATCCACAGTGTAACCGGTCACCATGTTTTTGAGCTTGCATTTATAAAGGGCCTGTCCCTTTCCCGGCTTGGAAAACTGGAAATCAGTGATGATATATGGTTCTCCGTCGATAGCTATTTTTAGTCCTTTTCTAAGGTCTGAAGAGTCATACACTTTGATCTTCTCCTTGATACATGATTTAACCGAAAATATTCTTCTGCATGTGGTTTATTAATTTCTTGTGCCTGCCTGTATTTTATTTATAGATAGACCTGACAGGCAATTATTTATTTCCTGTCAGGGACCGTTATGGTTTATCATGATGTGGCTTCTATCAATAGTCCATAATTTCTTTAAGTTCAAGCACAGTCCCTTTTACACTATTTTTGTACAACTAATGGATTTTGTTCAGAGGCAAGTCGCGAGAAGAAAAAAATGCAGGGCTTATTAAGAGGAATGTGAACATTTTTGGCGACAAGCAACAGGGCCATAGGACAAATGAGGCGGGTAAGATCACCGGGATGACTGTATAATTACCACATCCCCTTCAATAATATAGGTACGAGTGAACCATAGAGGTGAGAGCGGAAGGCCCAGCAGCATATCAACAAAGCCGAATTTACTTTTTATATCTATATTTATTATACCATTACCCTCGTATTCATCCAGTTTTTCTTCAAAAACCCTTTGCAGAGGTGGCTGTTTCCAGGTTACAAATCCGAAAAGTCCGAAGTGGGCCTTCATACTATCCTTGAAGTGCTTTACTATCAGCAGTCTTACCGGAGCAGGGTCATTGAGGCATAAAGGAGGATATACGTCCAAAAGGTCCAAATGGACTTTGCTGCATCCACATAGAAAAAAAACGCAGAACATGGTCAAAAGGGTTTTATTAATAAAGCACTGAAAATTCATCATATCTTCCTCTTGGTGTCTCCTCATGAAATTCTATGTTGTCTACTCTTGAATATGCAGGACCTTTATGACACCAGTTTATCAACTCGTTCACAGCCCAGGCAGGTCCCTCAGCAATGAGTTCCACCCTGCCGTCAGGAAGATTCTTTACCCACCCTTTAAGCCCTAACCGTTTAGCTTCAGCCTTTGTATTTGCTCTGAAAAATACCCCCTGAACCCTTCCATTCACTAATATGTTTACACGTTTTTGACGATTTTCCATCATAGCAGGCATCCTGAAATTAATTTGAAGTCTCGGTTGGATTATTCTCCATATTCTAATCTGAAGTCTTAAGAATTTTATACCTCATTCCATATTTGACCTCTAGTAATTGTCCCAGCCTGGATTTCATATGTTATGCCGGAATCCGTTATTACATAATTCGTTTATTTCCACATTACAATTGAGGTGAAAGCCCCCCTATAAATTCCAATATGCTCAAAAAATTTGTTACTTTCAGTCTCGAGTTTTAGATTTGCAGATATTGTAAGCAAGCTGTGAGAAAACGTCAATCTGGCTTGAATTCGTTCCTATATATTATTATGATATCTTTTGATTGTTCTCCCGGTGCAGCCATCCTGTCATTGATCTCGAAATGGCAGTTCCGAGCAAAAATGGCGTTTTGAAAAGCGGTTCCTTTGTCATTTTTATTCATAGTGTTACGGTATCTTCCGAAAGATCGAACCATAAAAAACCACCACTGACATTAGATTTGCCTGCCGAAATAAATTTAATTTCTAAAAATTTCAAAAAAAGAGCGATATGATAGATTCATGCCTTAAAAATTACACATTTGGACAAGACAAGGTCCTCATTCCAAAAGAGACTGTGAAAACCGCATTAAGCAGGCTGAAACAAAATGAGCTGATTCGTTTAAGTACTATTTTACGCATTGATAAACTTGATAGAATAGGTATACCCGCCTTTATTTGTGAGATTGAGTCAAATTTGGGAATAGTTGATAGTTGTGGAAAGGGTACATCTATAGATCAGGCAAAGGCCAGTGCATTAATGGAGGCCGTCGAACGCTATAGTTGTGAGTGGTTTATAAAAAAGAAACGTCCTTTTATTGTTTCCAGCTATGACAATTTAAAAGGAAATGCATTAGATCCATTAAGTCTACTATTGCCTTTACCATCTGTTTATCAAACAGATGACATATTGAAAGATTTGAGAAAGGTATCTCTGCCCTGGGTAGAAGCCTTTTCTTTAACACATAATAAGCCTATTATTTTTCCCTTACACTGGTTTTATCTCATCTATGGCACTACTGGATTCGCGAGCGGAAATACAATACAAGAGGCAATACTTCAGGCAATAGGAGAGGTAATAGAAAGGCATAATATCTCAAGAGTCGTACAAGGTAAGTTGTCTACTCCATCTCTTGATATTTCTTCGATTGATCACCACATTGCAAAGTCATTGATAAAAAAATTCTTTGACGCGGGGATCGAGCTTTATATTAAGGATTTTTCCCTGGGATTAAACATTCCAACCATAAGTGTTCTTGCCTATGATTCAAGTCCACCAACAGATACAGTCAGGATATATAATGCGGCAGGCGCACATTTGAATCGTGATTTTGCCTTAATTCGTGCCCTGATCGAACTGGCTCAACATAGAGCAGAGATTATTTATAAAGAAAACAAACAAAAAAGGCCAGGTGGACCTACTTATTGCTTCCCATATTTCAGGACCCTGAAGGATGCTTCATATTTAACAGAAAATGCGGAGATAATCCCTTTAAATAAAATATCTACTTACAGGCATTCAGATCTTAAGATGGAAATAGAGAAAGCGGTAAATTTTATTAAACAGGTTAATAATATGGAAGTAATTGTAACTGATACTACTTGTTCTGAATTTCAAATACCAGCAGTAGCAGTAACAATTTCCGGAACACGGCTTAATCGTCCCAGTACAAGGCTAAATCCTTATTTTTATATGGCAAAGATCTGTAAGTATTTAGAAAATTATGAGGATGCCATCGAGTATTTTAAAAAATCTATAGAAATTGATCCACAGTATAAAGATACTCCCCAGATTTGCTGTGATATAGCCATGTGTTATATGAGGCTAAAGATGTATGAGCAATCAAAAATTTTTTTTGAGAGGACTCTAAAATTATCACCAAAATTGGTTTTTTCAAAAAAATTCATTTGTGATTTCAAGGAAGTAATCCAGTCTTTAGAAAAATAAAATGAAATGTCTAAAAAACGCGGAATACAAGTGGAAAATACCACATTTAATGCCAGGGACGATTTGACGGATTTTCGCGCATATGGCCGGTCAAAGGCTTTGAAGCAAATAAATAGAGGTGAAACGAAACATTGGTCTGATTGGCGCTGGCAGTTTTCAAATCGGATTAAGGGGCTTGATGCACTGTCGGAGTTGTTGCAACTCGCGTGTTCTGAAAAAAAGATTTATAGAGATTTAATAGCTTTATACAAATATGCAGTTACGCCTTATTATTTTTCCCTGATCGATTGGTTAGATCCCGATGATCCTATCAGGAAGCAGTGTATACCTGATCCAAGGGAGATCGAATTTTCCCTTCCAGGTTCAGAAGAAGACCCCTTGGCAGAACGTACACATATGCCGGTTCCCGGTCTGATTCACAGGTATCCTGATCGTGTACTGGCAATGGTAACCGGCACATGTGCTGTTTACTGCCGTCATTGTAACAGGAAACGCACATGGATAAATTCAGAGGCCGGCAATACAAGAGAGGCCTTTTGTCGCATGGCGGACTATGTCGCTGCCAGCCCCTGTGTTCGTGAAGTCATAATCTCCGGGGGAGATCCCCTCACATCATCCCTGAGCTTGCTGGATGAGTTTTTAAAGGCATTTAGAGAAATCCCTCATGTGGAAGTGTTACGTATTGGCACCAGGATTCCCGTAGTGCTGCCCATGCGCATAACCGACGATTTATGTCAAATGCTGGCCAGACATCGTCCCCTCTGGATAAATACTCATTTCAATCACCCAAGAGAGATCACGCCTGAGTCCACAAAAGCCTGCGAAAGGCTTCTCAAGGCAGGTATCCCGGTGTCTAATCAGGCTGTCTTATTAAAAGGGGTCAATGATTCCCTGAAAGTTATACAAGACCTGTGCCTTGGACTTCAGAGGATCATGGTAAGACCTTATTACCTCTTTCACTGTGATGCAGTGCGTGGGACAGATCACTTTCGGACAGATATCAGAAAGGGTGTTGAAATTATTCAGGAGCTGTGGGGTAAAATAGGTGGTCTGTGTATACCGAACTATGTTGTAGACCTTCCTGATGGTGGAGGGAAGGCCATGATGGTACCTTCATATTTGATTGAATTGAGTGAAGAAAGGGCAATATTCCGCACCTTTGAAGGAAATATTGTAAGGTACCCGTGTCCTGAAGGGGCAGATGCCTTGTTTTGATTATATTTGATTATATTTTAAGGAAATTTCACAAATATCATAGAATTTACCCCTGTAGTCTTGTTAACGTAACAAAGCATAATTAATATTATGGTAGTTACATATTAACACGTAGTGACACCGGGCAGTTACTATGTGATCAAATAATATTTTTTATCACAGATTGGCTCCAGCCAGTTAACGATGTTAACAGGAGGGAGACGGCATGGATGTCAAGCATGCTAAAAATCTAATTTCATCCCTTTTTGCCAATGGGTCTTCAGTTTCAGGCAAGGTGCGTTTGTGGGATGGCTCTGAAATATCTTTTGGGAAGGAGGCCCCGACATTTGTCATACACTTCAAGACACCAGAAGCCTTGAATGCCATTTGGGGCAATCTGTCCACAGGATTTGGAGAGGCCTATACCAGAGGCGACATAGAAGTGGAGGGGGATCTGGGTGAAGTGGTTAGCCTGGCCTATAAAGAAGGCCTTTTCTCCAAGCTTTCGCCGATGCAAAAGGCCCATCTCTGCTGGTTTAATTTGAGGCAAAAGGCGAATCTTAAACAGACCAAAAAAGACGTACAGGCCCATTATGACAGGGGCAATTTCTTCTATAAGCTATGGCTTGACAAAGGCCTTAATTACTCCTGTGCATATTTCAGTAGTATTGACGATTCTCTGGAACAGGCTCAGTTACAAAAGATTCATCACACGCTTAAGAAGCTTAGACTGAGACCAGGTCAGAGGTTACTCGATATCGGGTGTGGCTGGGGTAGCCTGGTGGCGGAAGCGGCCAGATCTTATGGCGTGAGAGCTGTGGGGCTGACCCTTGCTGAGAATCAGCATGAACTCGGATGCAGGCGTATAAACAGGGAGGGACTGACGGGCAGGGCTGAGATTCGGCTTCAGGACTATCGGGAGATCCCTGCTGCAGAACGTGGAATATACGACCGGATAGTATCCATTGGTATGTTCGAGCATGTCGGTAAGGAGAATATCCAGGTCTTTTTTGAGAAACTTGCGGAATTACTTCGCCCAAAAGGTATATTATTGCTGCATACCATCGCACGATTGAAACCCGAGCCTATGGATCCATGGTTAAAAAAATACATATTCCCAAATGGTTACATACCTGCCCTGGGAGAGGTTGTTGAGGCTGCGCAAGACGTGGGTCTGGATTTTTCAGACCTAGAAGACCTTCGTTTGCATTATGACTTGACGTTGGGGCACTGGATAGAGCGGTTTGAGGCAAATGCAACGCAGGTCAGAAAAATGATGGGGAAACAGTTTGTAAGGATGTGGAGGCTTTATCTTCACGGTTCTCAGAGGTCATTCCGCCATAGTAGACTGCATGTTTTTCAGCTTCTCTATTCTATGGGATGCAGAAAAGATTGGCCTTTGACAAGAGACAGACTAACAGCAACATCCTTATCTGAATTTTCCAGCTATGGAGACGTACGATGAGCACGTCCCATCTGAGGAAAATTCCGGGTCTTTTATCTTCGGTTTTTTAGAACGGAATCGTATTCAGGACATTGGAGGTTGCTTTAGTTGACGATAAGAAATCAACCCTTGATGCAGGCCATGGGTCTCAACATCGCCACCTTTCTTGCAAGTCCTGCCATGTGCGTGGAATCCACTACCCTGTTGACGTCCTTGTATGCTTCGGGCGCTTCTTCAGCTGCACCCCTGTAGCTCGCTGCCCTTATGAGGATACCTTTTTGGGCAAGTTCGGCGATTATCTTCCGGCCTTTCCAGCGTTTCAGCGCGGCCCTTCGACTCATTGAACGGCCTGCGCCGTGGCAAGCAGAACCCCAGGCTATGGCTTCTCCTGTTTCCTGGCCTGCCAGAATATAGGAACAGGTCCCCATCGTTCCACCTACGAGCACGGGCTGACCGATATTTTTGAATGCCTCTGGTAATTCAGGTCTGCCGGGACCAAATGCCCTGGTAGCACCCTTTCGGTGGACATAAAGGCGTTTCACCTTGCTGTTTATTCTATGGTTTTCTATTTTGCATGTATTGTGGCTGACATCATAAAGGTTTTTCACATTCGCTCTTGGGCATATTTCATGAAAAACCTGACGGATCAAATGAGTAATTACCTGCCGATTCGCCAGTGCACAATTTACCCCACAGGCCATGGCCTTATAATATCTTTGTCCTTCAGGGGATTTTATTGGAGCGCACACAAGCTCCCGTTCTTTGATTGGAATATGATACTTCTTGCCGGCCTGACCAAGTACCTGAAGATAATCAGTTCCGATCTGATGGCCCAGTGCCCTGGAGCCACAGTGGATTGCCACTATTATGTCTCCCTGTCTTAAGCCCATGGCCTTTGCGGAAGGCTGATGAAAGATCTTTTCTACGCACTGTATCTCCAGATAATGGTTTCCTGAACCAAGGGTCCCCACCTGTCGATACTGTCGAAGTTTAGCGATATCAGAGACACAAGATGGGTCAGCCCCCTCCAGTCTTCCCTGTTCTTCCGTGTGGGCAAGATCTTCGAATAGTCCGTAACCCCGACCCACCGCCCATTGCGCACCTCCTGTGAGAACGTCATCCAGTTCGTCAGGTGACAGCCTGATCTTACCTTCAGAGCCCACACCAGATGGAACAACTCTGAAGAGTTGATCTATCAGCGACTCAAGGACAGGAAGGATCTCGTCTCGCGTAAGACCGGTCTGCAGGTTTCTGACCCCGCAGGAAATATCGTAGCCGACTCCGCCTACCGATATAATACCGCCGTCTTCCGGATCAAATGCCGCTACTCCCCCGATGGGAAAACCATAACCCCAGTGAGCATCGGGCATGGCAATGGCAACCTTGACAATCCCGGGGAGAGAGGCAACGTTGCTGAGCTGCTGGCAGACCTTTTCATCCATTTCGGAAATCAGATCCTCACTGGCGAAGATCAGGCCGGGCACTCTCATATCCTTATCCATGGGGATCTCCCACTGATATTCTCCCAGGCGTTTTAGCTGTTTAATCTCCATGGTCTATTTAAATAGTGATAATGCTAATCTATACATCTACGACACACTGTGCAATCCAGCAGTCTTCATCTTGCCTGACCACGAGTTCTGTAAAAGTTGCTCCTTTGACTTCTACTCCTCGTTGATGCCTTGATGAATCAAACGGTTCTCCCATTGCTGTTCCTGTAAGACTAAGGTCCTGTATTTTAACTTTGAAGTCGCTGAATATAAGCCTTTGTATATCGGATTCAGCCAAAAGGCAATTGAGCCAGGCAACAAATAGACCCTCGATATCAAAGGACTCACATGAAATTACGACAGATTTCCGGGGTCTGATGGTGTCAAAGTCTTCCACCAAAAGAGAGAACATTGACTTGGCACCGTTTTCAAAGGCCTCTGACAAGGTCTTGCCCCTACCCCTGATGCCTATGTCAGCCCCGTGTTCAAACGTTTCAAAGGATGCCGCCATGTCTGCTCCACTTTTTCCGACTCCATTCTATCCATCCCCAGATGGAAAGCCCTGTAAAGACAGTAAAAAGGGCGGCCTGAGCATAAATACCGTGATAGATATTCACGATTATCCATCCTATGTTCGCCATTGTATAGACAGCAAAACCAGAACGTTTTTTTCTTATGTTCAGTATTGCCCCTATTATACTCAGAGCAGTCAGTGTCCAGGGAAAAATATGATTCATAATTCCGCGCAACGAGGCATAAATGGTATTCCTGAATTCAACAAAAATTCTGAGTCCTCCAACAGAGACCTTTTGATTGGAATCACAGTTCAACTCACCTGAGGTACGGCAACATGGCCTTAAACATAGGGGTTCCGGCCCTTTCCAGCAGCTCATAAACCGCCATTTCCGCCGGTCCTACAGATGCTCCGATGGTCTCCATTCGGCTCAGAGCCAACTTGGCATTTCTTCCTTTCCTGGATGATATCGCATCAGCCACTATCCAGGGCCTGTAACCCATTTTGTTTGCACAAACGGCAGTCTGATACACGCATATATGAGCCTCTACACCTACCAAAATAAGAGTGTCAACAGCGGCAGGCAGGTCGACTATGAACTGTTTCACTTTGTCGTTTGCTAGCGAATTAAACTCAATTTTGTCTACACAGGTGTTATCCGCAAGCAGTTCGGCAAGTTCAGGGACAAAAGGTCCGAGGCCCTTTTGGTATTGTGTTGTTGCTACAATAGGTATCTCCATAGCCTTGGCACAGTGTATCATCAGGGCGATATTAGATATTACTCTGTCTGCTTTATGAATGACCTTCATGAGGTTTTCCTGAGGATCAATGACCAAGAGGCAGCAACGTTTGGGATTCAGAATATCCAGGCAAACATCAATCATACGGCTATCTCCTTACAAAAAAAAGCGCATGTATTATAACATGCGCCTTTTTTTGCCGAAACTGGAAACTGGAAATTTGAAATCAGGTAATAAATCTACATCTTATTATTTTTTCCCATTTCAAATTTCACTGCTGGTGAATTGTCGTGAAAAACACCATACACGATTTCTGCTATTCTTCTCCAACGTATTTGGGCCTTGTTGTGATACGCGCCAGAATAACTCCAAGAATAAGCAGTGCCCCTGAGATATAAAAAGCATACTTCAGACTGCCTGTTATGTCTTCAATTGTACCACCCAGTCTGGCCATGAAAAAGCCGAGACCCCAGCCCAGAAATACCAGACCGTAGTTGAATCCAAGGTTCTTGGAGCCGTAGAAGTCAGCAGTAAAGGATGGCAACAGCGCAAGACCACCGCCATACTGCCAGTATGCGATACCAACAACCACAAACAGAAGCAGGACATTCTGTGTAGAGATTACAAATGGTAATGAAAACAGGCACAGGGCAGATATGGCGCAGTTTATAGTATACGCATTCACACGCCCGATTTTGTCAGAATAAGAACCGGTACCGACTCTTCCGGCCGCATTGACAAAACCTCCAAATGATACAAGGATCCACGCGTTTGCCGCGAGAAATGGTATATTCTGGCCTGCCTTTATCATCAGGCTGTTGGCGTTTGCAATGATCAAAAGTCCTGACTGTGTGGTAAGCATGAACAAGAATACCAAGGCATAGAACTGCCAGGTCTTGACCATCTCAGAGGCATTCCAATTACGCTTGGTCGAAGCGGCTATCTGCTTGGCGGTTGCAGCGACTTTAGGTCCGGGAGGCACATATCCTTCCGGAGGTGTCAGCAGGAGTTGACCCGCAATAATTACCACCAGTGCGAACAGTATTCCGAGACCAACAAAGCTTCCTGTTATGCCATAGTGGTCAATCAGATATTGCGCCAGAGGGCCGATATAGAGGGCCGCTCCTCCGTAGCCTCCTACTACAAGCCCTGCAACCAGGCCTCTTCTATGAGGCCCAAACCACTTCAGTGCCGCAGGGGTAGGGGCGGCATAACCAATGCCCATACCTATGCCCCCCAGTATGCCGAAGCCCAGGATCAGGCCGGCATAACTTTTCATCAATCCGGCAACTATGCAGCCAGTGGCCAGGAAAAGTCCGCCCACGGTTGCACCAACCTTGGGGCCGAATTTATCTTGTATGCGGCCCCCGGGGATCATCAACAAGGCAAAGATGATAACGCATAAGGAAAATGGTGTTGCAGCCTGGGCATTTGTCAGGTAGGTCCAACCTGCATTCATACCCTCTTCAATGACTTGACCAGCCTTATCCACATCAACCAGGCTCGATTTCCATATGCTCCAGGCATATAATATGCCCAGACACAGGTTGATGGCAGTACCTGCAAAGGTCGTTATCCAGGCCTGCGCTGGTTCTTTTGTAATTTGAGCCGTCATATTTATGTACCTCCTAAAGACGCTCTAATGCAATGAATTATTTCTTCTTCATCAGCTTTTTTTTGGCTTTCTTGAGATCGTCTATCATGTCCTGCGACATCTTTTGGATTTCAGAGACGATATCGGGATTTGCCAGTGTCGTGGTATCACCCACGTCCTTGTTATTGGATATGGCTGACAGTATCCTGCGCATGATTTTTCCGGAACGTGTTTTCGGCATATCCGGCACAATCCAGACCTTTCTCGGCCTCGCGATTTTGCCAATGGAATCGCAGAGACTCTGTGAGATCTTGGCAACCAATTCAGGGCTGGGATCGTATCCAGGCTTCAGAGAGACATACAGATCAGGGACCATTCCCTTTATTTCGTCAGCTACAGGCACAACCGCTGCCTCCGCCACTTCAGGGACATCAAGTGAAGCGGACTCAAGCTCCTTGGTCCCGAGCCGGTGTCCGGAGACATTGATTACGTCATCAATTCTCCCGAGGATGCGATAGTATCCGTCTTCGGACAACATGGCCGCATCGCCGGCAAGGTAAGGCCAATCACGCCAGTCCTTACTCTTTTTGTTTTTGCAGTACCTTGCAAAATACGTGGACACAAATCTGTCACGATCTCCCCATATGGTCTGGAACTGACCCGGCCAGGGATTCTGTATACAAATATTGCCTGCCTTTCCAGCTCCAGCAGGCACGATGTTTCCGTCATCATCATAGATTATCGGGTGAATACCGGGTACAGCAGGACCTGCACTTCCAGGCTTCATGGCCTTAATTGCTGGCACGGTACTGCAGAGAAAACCACCGTTCTCCGTCTGCCACCAGGTATCAACTATTACTGCCTCTCCCTTTCCGACTACATTGTAATACCATTTCCACACCTCCGGCTCGATAGGTTCTCCGACAGTAGTCATGTGCTTGAAGTGATAATTGTACTTCGCAGGTTCATCAGGACCGATTTTTCTGAGTGCCCGTATTGCGGTTGGTGCAGTATGGAAGATATTAACATCCAATTCTTCCGCTATCCTCCAAGCCCGTCCGGCATCAGGATACGTCGGCACACCTTCAAAAATTACAGAAGATGCACACAGGGCCAACGGGCCGTAAACAATATATGAATGTCCGGTTATCCAGCCGATATCCGCCATACACCAGTAAACATCCTCCGGATGAATATCCTGGATATATTTTGAGGTACCAGTCACATACGCAAGATATCCGCCCGTGCTGTGCTGGCATCCCTTGGGCTTTCCAGTGGTTCCACTCGTATACATCAGAAATAGGGGGGCCTCAGCAGGCATGGGTACCGGATCCACTCTTTTGCCTCGGTACTCCTTGATTACATCATTTACAATAAAGTCACGACCTTTTACCATGGGCGTCGGACTCGAGTTTTTCCCGGGATAGCGCTGCCATATCAGGACCTTATCAACGTTCTGGCCATCCTTTTTTGCCTTTGCAACGGCTATGTCGGCGTTTGCTTTATGGTCAAGGAGCTTGCCGCCCCGGTAATAACCATCAATGGTTATCAGCACATTGCTTTTGGAATCAACGATTCTGTCTGCACACGCGTGGCCGCTGAAACCTCCAAAGACCTCGGAGTGAATAACGCCGAGTCTGGCGCACGCAAGCATGGTTATTGGGAGTTCAGCCACCATGGGCAGGTGAAGCGTCACCCTGTCGCCTGCCTTTAGACCAGCAAAGTCACGAAGAAGCGCGGCAACCTCGTTGACCCTTACATAAAGATCCTGATACGTAAGATGCTCAATTCGTTCATTTTCAGGTTCAGGGACCCAATGGATAGCCGTCTTGTTCTTATTCTTTTCAAGATGTCTGTCCACACAGTTGTAGCAGGCATTTATTCTCCCACCCACGAACCATTTCCAGCACGGCGCGTCACTTGTATCAAGTGTTGTATGCCAGTACTTGTACCAGTCCAGTAAATCAGCATATTCCTTGAAACATTCAGGAAAGTTGTCAAGGCTGAACCGGTCATATACACCTTCGTCCGTCAGATTTGCCTGAGCAATAAATTTTGTGGAAGGATTATAATAATCCTCCTCTTTCCAGTGAACAGCGATCTCTGATGCTGAAGTTTTTACGGATGTCTTTTTTGCCTTTGCCATAGATCAAGCTCCTTAATTTGTAATTGTACGCATATTGAATTTTGCATACCGAATATTTTAATAAAACATTTGGCACCTTGCTTCATCGTCATTTCAAAGAGTGAAACCAAGATAGGCCTTTTAATCAATTCCTAAAGAATTTTTATTTCGCTCCAAACAAACAAGAGGTCTTACCCCAAAAATGAATGATGCCAAAAAATTAATAATAAATAACTGTTTTTATACATACATTTTCAGAACACATAATTCCTGTAATACCATTAATTAAACCTCCTTTCCAAATTTAGATTTCTGCCAAGAAATTTCTACTATTTATTTCCTTTAGAAGGCATACTGCATGGAGACCGTAAAGCGGTTGCCTCTATTAATTTCATCATCTCGCTCGGTCTTAAGCCGAATAAATTCTGCGCCTACGCTAAGCGGTTTAGAGAGTGAATACCAGGTATTGAAAAAAAACTGTTGGTTATGCGTAAACCGACGGTCATTATAAAATTCCCCTATGTCGCCGTCATTGGGATGGTCAAAACCATAACCTCCGGTAAAAGTGGTCTTGTCATTGAATGCATAAGTGAGATCAGCCCATCCGCCATAGGCTGATGCAGGTTCACCATACTCAGCCTTATCATTATCGTACGCCATATCCAGATCGTAGCGAAGAAAGTTGCGCCCTATGCCCTCTCCTGTCCAGAGTTCACCCTTTAAGGTAAAGGGACCGGCGACGTACTTGAGCTCCCCACAGATCAGCCAGCGGTCGACCTTATCAGAACTATCCTGTCCATAATCGGCATTTCGGTAACCTGCACCAAGGGCTACAAGTCCCCCTTTGCCAAGGATTTCATCAGAATACTGTATACGGCTGAGAAGCCACGGCATACGGTCCTCGTTTTCCGTATCTGTGCGTCTGTGTTTCATTACCGAGGCCAATAACTGGAAATTCCCCAGCTTTTGCCTCACTGTGATCTGCGGTACACGCCACCACAGGTTCCCGGCAGCGGTCAGGATACCGAAGTCAACCGTAGATGGATTGAGCTGTGAGACCGGGATCCAGTCCTGACCGACCAGCATGCTTGTATGGGTCTTTTCGTAGTCGACATTGATATATGCCAGGCGCATACGTGGAATAAGGTTGTTGCCGGCATTGTCGCCGTAGAAGTCCGTCTCTATGTGGGCCATGGCCGACCATTCGTCCCATTTGTGACTGGCCTTGAATCCCAGCCGGGTGTCACGGGGATTGAAGTTTGTAGAGTCGTTTTCATAATCACGCCCTTGGGCCACGCAACCTAAGAAGTCATTGTAGTTCTTGAATTCTGCAGTGTCGTAATGAAAGTCGACCTTGACTTTTCCGTAGAGTTGCATGTTGTATTTGGACCAAACATTCCCCAAATTCTTCAGACTTCTCAGGGCAGTGACCTCCTCGGCGGTCAAGGCCTGGACCTCAGGTGCGGCCACCATCTGGGGTGCCGGAGGGGCTGTTTCAATCTGATTGATGCGGTTTTGCAGGGCCTGCATATTTTTTTGCATCTGTATCATCTGGTCCTGCATGGTCTTCATCTGCATCTTCAGGTCTTCAACAGATTCTCCATATGCTAATGTGCCAACTCCTCCGCTGAAACAAACAAATAATAAGCTGAAAACAAGTATTATCGCCCCGTAAGGGGCAAAAAATCCCTTCATTTGAAAAAACCTCCTCTATCCTTCATTTTTATAAGTTTAATCCTCAAGTGTTGACAGATCCCCCTCCTTTAATCCTAATTCCCGAGCTTTCAGTACACGGCGCATGATCTTGCCGCACCTTGTTTTCGGCAATTTGTCTTTAAATTCGATTCCACGAATAAGCACAACGGGTCCCAGCACCTTTCGGACATGGGCCTTCAGTTCATTTACCAGACTGTCTTCGTCCTGTTCCACACCTTCCTTCAAAATAACAAATATCTTGGCTACCTCTCCACGGACCTTGTCGGGCACGCCGATGCAAGCCGCTTCAGCCACATATTTGTGACCGGTTACCGCATTTTCCACCTCGATAGTGCCAATTCGATGCCCCGCGATTTTGAGAACATCATCAGACCGTCCCAGGAACCAGATATAGCCGTCCGTATCTTTGGTGGCAATGTCGCCGGCCAGATACATCCCGGGGAATTTTGACCAATAGATCTCTTTGTATTTCTCAGGGTCTTTATAAAGTGTTGTGAGCATGGCAGGCCAAGGCTCTTTGACCACCACATGACCCCCCTTGCCCGGATCCACCGGTTCTCCATTGGCATCGACCACGTCTACATGAACACCGGGAAAGGGCTTGAATGCAGAACCGGGCTTTAACTCGTTACAGGGTGTGGGGGTTACCATAAACATGCCGGTCTCTGTTTGCCACCAGGTATCAATGACCGGGCATTCTTGATGTCCTATGTATTCATAATACCATACCCACGCCTCAGGGTTGATCGGTTCACCCACCGTACCGAGGAGGCGCAGCGTTGACAGATCGTGTTTTTTTGGATACTGAGCACCAAATCTCATGAGAATCCTGATAGTCGTTGGTGTTGTATAAAGAATATTGACACCGTACTTCTCAATGATCTGCCACATGCGATCCGGTCCGGGAAACAGCGAGTGCCCCTCGTACATGACAGTAGTGGTCCCAACGATAAGAGGACCATAAACAACGTAGCTATGTCCCGTTACCCATCCGGGATCGGCGGCACACCAGAAGATATCGGTCTCCTTTATGTCAAACACCCATTTCAGTGTTCGATTGATTCCCACTGCATAACCGCCGTGGCAGTGCACCACTCCCTTCGGCTTGCCTGTTGTGCCCGACGTGTACAGAATATAAAGCGGATCATTGGCATCCATCTCTACGGTCTCAAATTCTGCAGATTCCCCATCCATCAAATCATGAAACCACAGGTATCGGCCATCACTCATGTCGGTCTCTATACCCGCCCGCCGGATCACGACTACGGTCTCCACTGAAGGCGACGCCGTCATGGCCTCGTCTACGGCCTCTTTCAGTTTTATTACTTCGCCGTTTCTGTGAAATCCGTTAACAGTCACTACAAGCCTTGCCTCTGTGTGGTTGATCCGATCACGAAGGGCAAGGGCGCTGAATCCGGCATAGACAACGCTGTGTATCGCTCCGATCTTGGCACATCCGAGCATGGTAATAGCTATTTCAGGGATATTGGGAAGATATATGATTACCCGGTCTCCCTTTCTGATTCCCAGAGATTTAAGGACATTGGCAAACTTGTTGGCAGCCCGGTAGAGATCATAATAAGTCATGCGCTCACGCCCGCCGCTTTCGGACTCAAAGATTAAAGCCACCTTGTTCTTGCGATGGGTCTTTATATGACGGTCAAGTGCATTGTAAGCGATATTGGTCTTGCCCCCTGGAAACCACTTAAAAAAAGGTGCATCGGAGCGGTCGAGCACCGTATTCCATTTTTCAAACCAATCTAGTTCTTCCGCGGCGCTTTCCCAAAATTTTTCAAAATCGAATTGGCCCTGCTTCATAACCTCTTCATACGTATCCGGGCTAAGGACAGCGTCCGCGACCAACTGAGGCTGGGGCCGGAATACCCTTCCTTCGGCCAACATGGCTTCGATAGACTCTTTTTCTAACTCCGCACTCACTCTCGTTGATTTCATAAATCTAGCGATTGCATCCTCCATTGACGTTAAAGCCATAAAAAGAAAGCTTTTTAGATCAGACAGGAAATACAGGAGCAATCTCCGTACCATAATAGTTATATGAGGAATAAATGATGAATATCTAACTGAATTTTAAAGATAAAATTGGATATTTCGAAGGAAAAAGGCCAAGTTAATTCAAAAAAAAGACCGAGTAAGAGAGTGGGGATGTTTTACTCGGAGTGGAGCGATTTGCTCCACTTGCGGGCAGGTTTTTTTACGTTTATTTTACGAACACAGAGGTCTTTAATTATCCCCGAAAGACAGGGGCTTTTTAGCGATTTTAATTTAAGTCTCTGGAATCTGATATTTTTTCATTTTCATTCTGAGTGTCTTACGGTCAATACCAAGTAATCTGGCAGCACGGGTTTTGTTTCCTTCTGTAAGTTCGACTACTTTAATAATGTGTAGACGTTCCATTTCCTCGAGACAAAGCGTATCCTTAACCGGCAGACTCGACAGCACGGTATTTGAATAGGCAAGATCCTGCGTGGTAATAATCTTGTCCCGTGCGAAGACCACAAGTCTCTCCACGGTATTTTCCAATTCTCGGACGTTGCCCGGCCAATGATATTCTGTGAGTGCCTTCATGGCATTGGGAGAAAGGCCCTCAATCACTTTCCCTTCTCTCCTGCCAAATCTGTTAAGGAAATGTTGCAGCAGCAGGGGAATATCCTCCCTGCGCTCCCGCAAAGGCGGCAAGTGTATAGATACTACATTTAGTCTAAAGAACAGGTCTTCACGAAAGAGTCCCCGGGCGACCGCCTTTTCAAGATCCTGATTTGTGGCTGATATAAGGCGGACATCGGCGTTGACGACCTTATGGTCTCCTACCTTGGAGATGCTCTTTTCTTCTACCGCCTTTAAAAGTTTGGCCTGGATTTCCAGACTTATATTGGATATCTCATCAAAGAACAAAGTCCCATTCTGTGCCATCTCAAATTTACCGTACTGGGTTTTATCCGCACCTGTAAAGGACCCTTTTATATGGCCGAAAAGTTCACTCTCAAATATAGTGCTCACCAGGGAGCCGCAATCGACCGAGATAAAAGGACCTGCCTGCCTCCGGCTCATTTCGTGGATCCTGCGGGCTGCAAGTCCCTTACCTGTGCCACTTTCACCCTGAAGCAATACTGTTGTCTCTGTAGGGGCTACCATGGATATCATCTCTTTGATTTTTTCCACGGCAGGGCTGTTACTGATTATTTTAGTGCTTTCTATCTTCTGGTTGCGACTTTGCTTCAGATAAAGTTTTTCAATGGTTAACTGGCGGTTTCTCTGTACCTGGCCGATCCGTTTAAGTAATTCATCCCGAGTGAAGGGCTTTGCCATAAAGTCAAATGCCCCAAGCTTGATGGCCTGAACAGCGGTTTCGATAGAGCCGTTCTCTGAGATCATGAGGACAATGGTCTCGGGTTCCAAGTCCTTGATCTTGGCCAGGATAAGCAACCCGTCTTCGCCGGGCATGTTCATTTCGAGAAGGATAAGATCAAATGACCGTTTTTTGAGCAGACCAAGGCCTTCATGACCACTTTTTGCCAGGATAACGCTATGACCCCGCCTGGCAAGGGTCTGCTGGCAGGCATCCCGCATGAATGCGTCATCGTCAATCACCAGGATATTATAACTAGCCTCCATGAGTGTCTTCCAATTGGGATCTCAGATTTGAAAGCAAAAACCCTGGTAACTTGAAAGTTTTACCAGGAAAAGTCCTGATTCCAGATCATGGGCCTTTGATATCACATCTTTTATCTGCAAATACATTCAATCAACATACCTTATCCACTGCTTCGGTAAAGATTATAACAAGACAGGTCTTCTGGCTCTCGGATCATTCCTGCTTGCCGTGCCCCTCCTTCCGTCTTTGCCTAGCGGTGACATTACCCGTGGGGTTGTCTCCGATCACCGCCGCGGGTCCGTTCACGATTTCACGGATTACTTGATAAGGCCGAGCGGCATAATGTAACACCCTATCATAATAGGTAAAGAGGCATATGAAAAATCCAGCAGTTTTGGCTGTCTGCTGAATGTTCAAAAGGACCTTCTGTGATATATTGCAAAATCGGGCCGCACGCGCAGTAAATGACCAGATAAAGACAGAAATAATACGCATATAATAATGCGTACTGTATTATAATGTGTTCGATTCAGGGGATAAAAATCTGATCCTTGTTTTTTAATTATTCAATAATTATCAATATTATCAATAATTAAATATATATAAGAGTGGTTCGTTCTTGAAAAAATAGTCAAAAACCGCTAATGAGCCACAATGAAAAGGCATTTTTTTCAGTCAATTTGTGTACATCAGCAATAATGAATGTCAGGAAAGTAAAGCTGTGATGAAAGGTCCTGCTCAATCTCATCGATCATTCAAGGCGTATCTTGTATTAGCGATCAAGGGCTTTTGCATGGGTGCTTCAGATGTGGTTCCGGGGGTTTCAGGCGGTACTATGGCCTTTATCCTTGGGATTTATAAAGAACTGATAGAGTCTATCAGTTCTTTTGATTTAGTCTTTTTTAAATTGCTTTTTTCTTTAAAACTGGGTGATGCCTTTAATCATATCTCATGGCGATTCCTTGTCGCCGTCGGCTCCGGTATTTTAATGGCCATATTCAGTCTTGCCAGGGTCCTGAGCTGGCTTCTTCAAAACAGGCCGATACTGATTTGGTCTTTTTTCTTTGGTCTTATAGTTGCCTCTTTATTTACCGTAAGCCGTTATCTTGAAAGATATAATCCATCCATCGTTGCATGTATAGGACTGGGAGCGGCCTGTACTTATTTTTTGGTTGGTTTGGTGCCGTTATCAACACCTGACACCCCGTGGTTTTTATTTATGAGTGGGGCCATTGCCATATGTGCAATGATCCTGCCTGGAATATCAGGGGCATTTATCCTTGTCTTTCTGGGTAAATACCATTATGTGCTTGAAGCCGTTAATAATCGTGATTTTCTGACACTCTTTATAGTTGCTGCAGGGGCCGGAGTAGGAATAATTTCATTTGTTCGTCTTCTTAACTGGTTTTTAAATAAATACTACAATTTTACTATAGCCATATTAACCGGTTTTATGTTGGGTGCCTTAAGAAAGATCTGGCCCTGGAAAAAATCCCTGCAGAGCATTACAGACGTGCAGGGGAATGTAATAATTATTGACCAGGTTAATATTATACCGAATCAATGGAGCACAGAGGTAATGCATGCTATTTTTCTGGCTGTTTTCGGCTTTTTAATCGTCTTTGTAATAAATTTTTTGGCAGCAGGAAACAAGCGCACATTATAAACAATGCTGAATGCTGAATGGTAAATTATGGAAGAAGATTTAAAAGACATATACGTTGATTCAATATTCAAAATTCAACAGTTAACATTTATTGTGCGCCACAGATTGGGTTTTTTCAGCGGAATCAAATGATAGGTTAAGAGGTCATGAAGATCCTTATATGTGGGGGTCATGGACAATTGGGCAGTGATTGCCTACAAGTTCTTCAGGGACCGCATGAAGTCCTTGCCCTGGCTTCAAATGAACTGGACATTACAAATTCTTCAGAAGTGGATACGGTGATAGGATATTACGTCCCTGATGTCATAATCAACTGCGCGGCATACACCAACGTGGATTCCTGTGAGACGGAAAAGGAATCGGCATGGAAGGTCAATGCTGAAGGACCGGAAAATCTGGGTTCCCGTGTCGCGAAATATGGCGGTCTATTAATACATATCTCCTCTGATTATGTTTTTGACGGTAGAAAAAAGCCACCTGAGGGCTATGTGGAAGACGACGAGCCGCGACCCCTTTCCTATTACGGCAGGACGAAGCTGGAAGGTGAGGTGGCTGTAATGCGGACTACGGATCAACACATAATATTGCGGACAGCCTGGTTGTATGGCATTCATGGCCGGAATTTTCTCAAGACTATACTCAGGATAGCCCTTAGAAATCCTGATAAAAAGTTAAAGGTCGTGAATGACCAGTTCGGTTCACCTACCTGGTCTTACCGGCTGGCGCTCCAGATCGCCGCACTCATAGAACAGAACGGTCGTGGAATTTATCATGCCGCCGGTGAGGGATACTGTACATGGTATGAACTGGCAGATCATTTCCTCCGTGAAATAGGGGTTCAGCATTCATTAATCCCCTGCACGAGCGAGGAATATCCCACGCCGGCAACAAGACCGAGAAATTCAATACTTGAAAACCAGCGGCTCAAAAGGGCGAACAATAATCTGATGAAAAACTGGTACCATGATGTGAACCAATTCGTTTCTAATTTTCAGGAACAACTGGTGAATGAGGCAATCAAGGCGATACCATGAAAAATATTCTGGTAACAGGAGGCTGCGGTTTTATAGGAACAAATTTTATCAGATATCTGCTGAAAGAGTCGGATTTTTCAGGGCGGATTATAAATGTAGATAAATTAACTTATGCAGGAAATCCTGAGAATTTGTTTGATGTTGAGAGAGATTTCCCGGAGCGCTATATCTTTATCAAAGCCGATATATGTGACCGCCATGATATTAAAAGAATATTTGATGACTATGAAATAGACACCATCTGCCATTTTGCAGCTGAATCCCATGTTGACAGGTCCATTGTCAGGCCTGATTCATTTATTCAGACCAATATCGTAGGCACATTCAACTTATTGGAGTCGGCCAAGTCAAAACAGGATCAGGTGCAGCTTTTTTATCATATCAGCACCGACGAGGTATTTGGAAGTCTTGGAAAAGACGGGGTTTTTACAGAAGAGACGCCCTACAGGCCAAACAGTCCTTATTCCGCCTCAAAGGCCGCCTCAGACCATTTGGTGAGGGCCTATTACAAGACATATGGTCTGCCCGTCATTATCTCTAACTGTTCAAATAATTACGGCCCATATCAATTTCCCGAGAAACTGATCCCGTTAATTATTCTCAATGCCATGGAGGGAAAGGCCTTGCCGGTTTACGGAGACGGCAGATATGTCCGAGATTGGCTCTATGTAAGGGATCACTGTGTTGCTATTTGGGAATTGATCCAAAATGGGGAAAGGGGCAGTATGTATAACATTGGTGGCAATAACGAGGTGGAAAATATCAACCTTGTAGAGTTGATTTGTGATACTTTGGATGGTTTTGAAAAACTGAAAAACAATAAGTCGAGAAGGGAACTGATAACATTTGTCAAAGACAGGCCTGGTCATGACCGCAGATATGCCATAGATTTCACTAAATTGAAAAGGGAGTTGGGCTGGATCCCCACGGAGTCTCTTGAAACCGGGATCCATAAGACGATCAAGTGGTATCTTGACAACCAGGAATGGGTCAGCCGGGTCAGGAGTGGAGAGTATCAGTCCTGGATAAGGGAGCATTATGACTATGCCGATATATGATTATGAATGCGCCGAGTGCGGGGCGATTTTTGAAGTGATTGTTAAAAGGGGTGAGAGACCGTCTCCATGCCCTGAATGCGGTAGCCGTGAGTCCAAAAAACTTATGGCGGCACCGGCCTTCCACATTAAGGAAGACCGTGCCACAACCCGTATTGAAAAGAGGGTCAAGAGTTATCTTAAAGACGGCAATATTTCTGGTGCCATGCGCTTTGCAGACGAGGCCGCGTCCATGGTAAAATCCGACAAGGTCCGCCGGATATCAGACAAACTTCACCAGAAAACGGGAATCTAGGAAGCAAGGCAAGCCTGTTGAGAAACTTTTCCCGGCACTGTTTAATAGTCTGGTTTGTTGGAGGACTCCGGATCTCTGCACCCTTGATTATTGAGAAGAAATAGTGTGCGGAGACTGAAAAGCGGTTTTCTGAATGAACGTGCCCATACCGTTCGGTCTCGGTGCCGATGTATTCATCCGTACCTACCTTCGGTATGAACGGCTATGAAATCTTCCGGATTTTAGTTCCGGTCAGGGCCTCACGGGTCATCTTTGCTACAACCCCGGAGAGTCCCAGCAGGCCGATGAGATTAGGGATAGCCATGGCACCGTTCATGGTATCTGAAAAATCCCACACAAAGCTTACCTTCTGAAATGCACCAATGGCTATGACGAGACAGAAGCAGTAGCGATAGGGCGTTCTGGCCTTCAGGCCCATTATGTATTCTATGCACTCTTCACCATAATAGGCCCAACCTATCATGGTAGAATATGCAAATACGGAGAGCCCAAGGGTTACAATCAGTCCCCCAGGACCAGGCAGTCCCATTTCAAACGCTTTATATGTCAGAGCGCTGGAGGTCTCCCCGCTGGTCCATGCCTCTGTGGAAAGGATGACCAGGGCCGTCATGGAACAGACGATAATGGTATCAAAGAATACGGCTGTCATGGCTATCAGGCCTTGGCGCACAGGACTGTTGGTCTTGGCTGCTGCATGTGCAATGGCTGCGCTTCCGAGGCCGGCCTCGTTGGAGAAGACCCCGCGGGCCACACCGAAACGAATGGCAGCAGCCACTGCCGCCCCGGCAAACCCCCCGGCAGCGGAAGCAGGGCTGAAGGCGTGTTCTATTATTAATCTGAGTGCTCCAGGGATCTTGTCAAGGTTCAGGCCGAGTATTAAGAGTGCCCCGCATACATAAACAATACCCATGAATGGAACAAGTTTCTCAGTGACCTTTCCGATGCGACGAATACCTCCGATTATTACCATCCCGGTCATTATTGCCAGCGTAATCCCGGTGAGCAGGGGAGGGATCCCCCAAGTCTCACCAAGGGCCACTGCCACTGAATTGGACTGTACCATGCTGCCAATACCAAAAGCCGAGACGCTGCCCATAAGAGCAAAGAGCCATCCCAACCATTTCAGTCCCAGGCCTTCCGCTATATAGCGCATGGGACCGCCCTGCATGGTTCCGTCAGGGAGCAGGCGTCTGTATTTTACTGCCAGCACGGCCTCGGCATACTTGCTTGCCATACCGAAAAAGGCGCAGCCCCACATCCAGAAAATGGCACCAGGGCCGCCAAGATATATGGCCGTGGCGACTCCGGCAATATTGCCTGTTCCAATGGTGGCTGAAAGGGCTGTGGTCAATGCCTGGAAAGGGCTGATGTCACCTGCGGCGTTATTTCTTCCAGGTCTTGTAAAGACAAGCTTTAGGGCCCTGAAGAGGTGAAATATTTGTATAAAGCGCAGACGCAGGGTGAGAAAGACCCCTGTACCTACCAGAAAAACGAGCATTACAGGACCCCAGACAAAACTGTTAAGGCTCGACATAAACTCAGACGGCGTCACTTCTTCCCCTCATTTTTATCAGGCATCAGACAGCTATAAAACTTGCTACATTGTGTTTATATTATTCACCTGAGACCTGCAAAATTTTGCACAACATCATGCAGACAACCTTTACTATTCATTTAGAAAAAATGCCATTCTCATTTTTACATTTCACCGCTTGGCTCAGGCTTCGGTCGATGTTATGGTCAGGATTGGAGGCTTAAGGCGCATGATAAATATAATTGGACAAAAAGTGCTGGTACTTGATTTCGGTTCCCAGACCACTCAGCTCATAGCCAGGCGGGTCCGGGAGGCCAGGGTCTACTGTGAAATATATCCTTATAATATTTCGTTGGAAAAGGTAAGGGCGATAGGCCCGAATGGAATTATTCTGTCAGGGGGACCTGCTAGTGTTTATGATAAACAGGCCCCGGCCGTCTCTCCTGAATTGTTTGAGCTCGGCATACCGATTCTGGGCATCTGCTATGGTATGCAACTTACTACACACCTTCTCAAAGGTAAGGTGGAACGTAGTTACCACAGGGAATACGGTCCTGCCCGCCTCTCAATTGACGATCCTGATGACATTTTTTACGGCCTTGCTCGAGATCCCGTAACGTATCAGGTATGGATGAGCCATGGTGACAGGATAGAGGCCTTGCCCAAGGATTTTATTTGTATAGCCCACAGTGAAACATGTCCGGTGGCAGCCATGCGGCACCGGAGATCGCCTTTTTACGGAGTACAGTTCCATCCAGAGGTAATCCATACGGAGATTGGAAAGGATGTGCTTGCAAATTTCCTGTTCAGGGTCTGCGGCTGCCAGCCTACGTGGGATATGTACTCCTTTTTGCAAGGTGCCACCACGGAAATAAAGGTAAAGGTGGGAAGCGGCAGGTTGATATGTGCCCTTTCAGGTGGAGTGGATTCCACGGTAACGGCCCTTCTGATAAACCGGGCCGTGGGTCATCAGTTAACAAGCATATTTGTTAATAACGGGCTTCTGAGAAAAAATGAGGCAGAGACGGTTTTGGCCTTTTTGAAACAGTTGGACCTAAAGGTCCATTATGTAGATGCAGGCAATCGTTTTCTGAGTAAACTTGGAGGCATAGAGGACCCTGAGAAAAAACGGAAGATAATAGGAGAAGAATTTATCCGGGTCTTTGAGGAGGAGGCAAGGCGAATCGGGGATGTACATTTCCTTGCCCAGGGAACCTTGTATCCGGACGTTATAGAGAGCGTTTCCTTTAAAGGCCCCTCTTCCACAATAAAGAGCCACCACAATGTGGGTGGGTTGCCTGATATCATGCAGCTTGAGCTGATAGAGCCGCTTAGAGAGCTTTTTAAAGACGAAGTTCGAAAAGTTGCAGTAAAACTCGGTATGCCTGAAGATCTGGTTTTTCGCCATCCTTTTCCCGGGCCTGGATTAGCCATAAGAATCCTGGGAGAGGTGACTGCCGAACGTCTGAATGTGCTGAGAGAGGCGGATGCCATTGTACTTCAGATCATGAAATCCAGTGGCTGGTATAGAAAGGTATGGCAGGCATTTGCAGTGCTCCTTCCGATCAGGACAGTAGGTGTTATGGGAGACGAGCGTACCTATGACAACGTTGTGGCTATAAGGGTGGTAGACAGCCTGGACGCCATGACCGCGGACTGGACAAGGCTGCCGTCGGACCTGCTTGCAAAGATATCAAACAGGATTATCAACGAAGTGCGCGGGGTAAACCGTGTATGTTATGATATAAGTTCAAAGCCGCCCGCCACGATCGAGTGGGAATGAGTAAGACAGTGCGGAGCAGATAAAATCTATGCAATCAACAAATCAACAGATCACCAAATCACCCCATTCTTTTACTCACCTCCACCTTCATACGGAATACAGTCTACTTGATGGTGCTATCAGGCTGAAGGACCTTTTTCCCAAAGCCAGGGAATATGGCTACAGGGCCGTAGCGATAACAGATCATGGAAATATGTATGGAGTGCTGAGATTTTACGAAGAGGCCCTCAGGCATAACATCAAGCCGATTATCGGATGTGAGGTCTATGTTGCGCCCAAGGGACGTAAGGACAGAAGTGCCCGCAGTTCAAGAGAAGCTGCCTTTCATCTTGTCTTACTGGCACAAAATAATATCGGATACAAGAATCTCCTGAAACTTGTAACTGCTGCCCATTTTGAAGGCTTTTTTTATAAGGCCCGCGTGGATCTTGAGCTTCTGGAAAATTTAAATCAGGGTCTAATAGCGCTCTCTGCATGTCTTCACGGTCAGATTCCGGCCGCCATTCTCAACGAGGACATGAAAAGCGCAAAGACCCTTGCAGAGACCTATGCAGGCATATTTGACAACCGTTTCTACCTCGAGATACAGGAAAACGATATAGCCGAGCAGACAGTCGTAAACCAGGGACTGGTGACACTTGGTAAAGAACTGGGGCTTCCAGTGGTTGCCACGAATGATTGTCACTACCTGGATCCTGAAGATGCCAGGGCCCATGATGTCCTGCTGTGTATACAGACGAACAAAACGGTTCATGACACCAACAGGATGCGATTTTCCACCGATAAACTTTACTTTACGTCTCCAGGGGAGATGGCGGAGAGGTTTAGAGATTATCCTGATGCCTTGTCTATGACATGTGAGATAGCCGACAAGTGCAATGTGGAGCTGGAACTGGGAAGGCGGCACTTTCCGCTTTATCCGATAAAGAAAAGCGAGACCTACAGCGGACTTTTTGAGGCCGTTGCCAGAAAAGGGCTTGAGGAGCGTTTTCTGGAGGATGAAATCCATAAAGAAGAATATGGCCAATACAAAGAAAGATTGGAGACGGAGATATCGGTCATCAAGGAAAGGGGGTTTGCTTCTTATTTTCTCATCGTTGCCGATTTTATTAACTGGGCAAAGTCTCAGTCCATACCCGTAGGACCTGGCAGAGGTTCTGCAGCAGGCTCACTGGTAGCCTATGCCATGAGGATTACAGAAATCGATCCGGTAAAGTACGGCCTCTTTTTTGAGAGGTTTTTGAATGTTGAGCGTGAGTCTCTGCCTGACATAGACATAGATTTCTGTATGAATCGCAGGGATGAGGTCATTCACTATGTGACAGAAAAGTATGGGGGTGAGGATTTTGTAGCCCAGATAATCACGTTCGGCCAGATGAAGGCCAAGGCAGTAATCAGAGACGTTGGCAGGGCCCTTGGAATACCTTATCAGGAAGTAGACCACATAGCCAAACTGGTGCCTGACCAGCTCAATATTACCCTTGAAAAGGCCCTCAAGATAGAGCCCGAACTCAAGCAACTTGAAAAAAAAGATTCGAAAATAGGAGAACTCCTTAACATAGCGCAAGCGCTTGAAGGTCTACCGCGCCATGCCTCAACTCATGCAGCAGGAGTTGTTATTTCAGACAGACCTATGGTGGAATATCTGCCCCTTACAAAAGGTCAACACGATGAGACTGTCACTCAGTTTGCCATGAAGTATGTGGAAAAGACCGGGCTTATCAAGTTTGACTTTCTGGGACTGAGGACCCTCACGGTAATAGATACCGCCGTAAAGCTTATCAGAGAACACCTTGGGACGAATATTAATCTGGCCAAGATTCCCCTCGACGATCCGGAGACCTATGAACTTTTGTCAAGCGGGAATACTACCGGAGTATTCCAGCTTGAAAGCCCTGGCATGAAGGACCTGTTGCAGCGCATGAGGCCATCAGGCTTCACTGACATAATAGCGCTGGTAGCGCTTCATCGGCCTGGGCCCATGGAAAGCGGCATGGTGGACCAGGCCGTAAAGGCTAAAAATGGAGAGATCGAAGTCACCTATCTCCTGCCGGAGCTTGAGTCCATTCTCAAGGAGACTTACGGGGTCATAGTTTACCAGGAACAGGTAATGAAAATAGCCCAGGTACTGGCTGGATACAGTCTCGGTGAAGGGGATATCCTGAGAAGGGCCATGGGCAAAAAAGATCATAAGGAAATGGCCGCACAGCGGGACCGTTTTCAATCAGGTGCAGTAAAGCACGGCATTCCTGATTTCAAGGCCAAGATCATCTTTGATCTTATGGAGAAATTTGCAGGATATGGCTTTAACAAGAGTCACTCGGCGGCTTATGCCCTGATAGCCTATCATACCGCCTGGTTAAAAGCACACTATCTTGTGCCCTTTATGGCTTCATTGCTGTCCAACGAACTTGGAAATACAGATGGGGTGGTTAAATTCATAGGCGAGTGCAGGGCAAGAGACATCCAAATACTCCCCCCGGATGTCAACTACAGCAAGGTGGATTTTACCATAGAGGAGGAGAGTATCCGGTTTGGCCTTGCAGCCGTAAAAAATGTCGGTTTAGGTGCGATAGACGCCATTGTTCAGGAAAGAGAGGAAAATGGCCGATATTCCAGCTTTGAGGACTTTTGCTCCAGGGTTGATCTAAAAAAAGTCAACAAGCGAATGCTTGAAAGCCTTATAAAGTGTGGGGCATTTGATTCTCTCGGCCACAGACGTTCGCAAATGATCGCCGTCCTGGACTTAGCCCTTGATATTGGCCAATCCAAAAGACAGGAAAGGCTTTCAGGCCAGATGTCTCTCTTTGACTCTATGGCGCAGGCAACTCCCGAAAGGCCACGTGAGTCAGTGCTGATTCTGCCTGATATACCCGAATGGTCAGAAATTGAATATCTTGCCAATGAAAAGACTTATCTGGGATTCTATATCAGTGGACACCCCCTGGATCCATACAGAGATGACCTGTTGAGGATGGCGAGTATACATACAGGCAACGTTTCAGGCATGGTGGATGGAAGCCAGATTGGTCTCGCCGGGACGATTCGAATCAATAAGGAAATCATTACCAGAAAGGGAGATAGAATGGCCTTTTTGACCCTTGAGGACTTACACGGCTTCATCGAAATTGTCTGTTTTCCTGAGATATACGCAAAGGCAAGGGAATTGATTGATGCCGATTCGCCTGTGTGGGTAGCTGGGACACTTAAGAAGGAAGATGACAAGAAAATCAATAAGATAATTGCGAATTCAATGGAGCCGCTGGGTGAAGCCTGTAAACAAAGAGTGAGAGGTCTTCTGGTCGAACTCAGGGGAGATTCGGTAGGCCCTTTGGTACTCAGGCCCTTGCAGGATCTGTTCACCAAACATCATGGATCATATCCTGTGAGACTGGCTATTATTATCAAAGACAGAGGCCGGGTAGTTCTAAACCTGCCTGAAGAATATAATGTGAGTATAAGCCCTGAGCTTACCGAAAGCATGAATGATTTACTGGGATACGCCGGATTAAAAGTAGAATACGAACCGAAGAATAATAATTCGAAATTCGAAATTCGAAATTCGAATTAAGGGATTACAAGACTACAGGCATCAGGAAATGAATACCGAAGGAATAAAGATCGTCTGCCAGAACCGTAAGGCCAGACATCAATATCACATTGAAAATACCGTTGAGGCAGGTCTTGTGCTTCTCGGGCCGGAAGTCAAATCCCTGAGAGAGTCAAGGGCCAGCCTTTCTGATGGATATGTGGGCTTCAGGTATGGAGAGGCATGGCTGTATAATGTGCACATATCTCCATATCCTTATGCAGCCGATAGCGTTAGACTTGATCCGACAAGGGCCAGAAAACTCCTTCTTAATCGCCGGGAAATACGGAAATTGATGGGAAAAATTCAGGAACGAGGATATGCCTTGATACCCCTTCGAATCTATTTCAAAGATGGCAAGGCAAAGGTGGAACTCGCCCTGGGCAAAGGGAAGAAGCTGTATGACAAGAGGGAGACAATGAGACGGAGGACCCTGGAACGGGAATTCCAGAAGGATTACAAGATACGTTAATGATTCATCGTTTGTACTAAAGACCGGGAATTAAGACACAATCGACCGGACAAGGTCTCCTCGGCCTACTACACCCACAAGCTTTTTCCCTTTCATTACCGGGATAGTGCTTATCCGTTTTTCCGCTATGATGCTGGCCACTTCGTCAATAGGAGTCTCATCCTCTACTGTAATGACATCCTTCGTGCAGATATCTCCCACTGTGGTGCCTGCCATCTTCCTGAGTTCCTTATCGAGTTTTTTAGGACTTTCCAGAAAGATAGCAGAATCCATAAAAAATAACACGCTGGGAATATGCAGTTTTTTGTTCTGGTCAACAAGATCGGCCTCAGTTACAATCCCACCGATGTTTCCGTCATCATCCACGACAGGCACGCCGTTAATGCGGCGCTCAGACAGCAGTTTGGCCAGATCAACCACTGATGTGTCGAAATGAACTGTGATGACAGGTGATGTCATTATGTCTTTTGCTTTTCGCATTAAAAAGACCTCATAAAACCCTTGGGATTTTAATCTTCATCCTATTTGTGCCCTGTAACAAGTTACTGCAGCCTTACCTGTTTCACATATTGATGCCGGCTTCCTCAACAATTACAGTGTATCTGTAACCTGCTCCAAAATCCTTGTCGGTATAAAGTGTGCCGCTGACAGTTACCACATCTCCAACCGAAGGCATATCCTGAGATGTTACGACAAGGTCATAGTCTCCTTTTTTTTCGTCTCCGGTTCCATCCTGCAGATGAATCCAGTTCTTTCCAAGGATCTTGGGAAGGACTTTTACGACTTTACCCCGTACAACTACTTTGTTATTGCAGAGACCGGATTTTTTCTCGTAGATTTCGGCAACGGTGTATGCGCCCTGACCGGTCGCCTTTTCAACTTTCACGTCATCATCAATCGGCGTGCTGACGCCCATTCCATTGCCTGTCGGGGCCTTAATCATGCCCATGGGCAAATCTCCCGGTGGCATTTTCATATCTTTTCCCACCTGTCCACCTCTTTCAGATACAGACCCAGGCGACAGGATGACCCTTTCAAATGTACGATTAAGTGTGCTGCTGGTGAAATTGACCATCTCTATGCCCGGCTTGAGGACTACCTCTTCTCCCACAGAGACCTGCATTTCAGGCACTGCCACCCACACTTTTTCTCCTTTGTCTTCCAGGAGAATATAGGTGTATCCAGCGCTATCAATGGATTCTGCCACCTTGCCTGAGAGTGAGTCCATCTCAACAGGGACTTCCGTGCCTGTATCCGCGGGGACCTGATTTTCGGACTTTTTACCGGAATCACCGTTACAGGAAATCAGGGCGACTACTGAAAAAGAGAGCACCAGGGTTTTTAAAAAATTTATTACCAGGATACGTCTGATCATTTTATCTACACCTGTCTTTTTATATTTTTGTACTCACTCGCTCAGGATAGAATCTGCAACATCAATCACTGAAATACGACGGTACGAGAATATGAAACAAACACCTAAAAGTCAAGCCGGTGCGCCGGTCCCTCGATTTTCCTTTCGTGTTATCAATCTTTCCTGCCTTTGTGATGTTTTTTTATCCCTATTAACGATAAATCAGACTCTTATTTTGTTTTTGGCCATAATGTCACTTTTGTTGCGCCCCAGCCACCCGCGTCATTTCCCGGCAGTGTAAATTCGCGCACCTCGGGCAGGCGGCTCAGGATGGAATGGACAGTGCGGCGAAGGGTCCCGGTCCCTTTTCCATGGATTATGCGCACCTCTGTGATATCTCTGTCCCGGCATTCGGCCAGGTAATCCGGCACCAGGTCCTTTATCTCACGGGGATTAAAGGTGTGCAGATCAAGGATTCCGTCAATGGGGAATTCGACTACAGGCTCATCATTAATATCCATCACTCTCTCTGGGCATGGACAAAGACTGCATCGCGGTCAACGAGGTCTTCGGATAATATTTCGCATTCCCGCCACAAT
>JAGYNZ010000040.1 GCA_018399745.1 Deltaproteobacteria bacterium
AAACAGCATGATATTTTCCGGTGCACGCTTCCCCTCCCGTTTTCTCCAGCCCTCAGTAACGGTTTTATAAACCTTGCCAGGAGTAATCAATCCCCTTATCTTGCTGATATCTTTAGAGTACTTTGTTATGAGATCGAGAAGGATAGGGCGTTTGGCCAGGTCTTTAATATCAAAGACTTTCTCTATGATATTATCCCAGAAATCCAAGGCTTTCTTTTTATCCAGAGCAAGATTTAGATAGACCTTTATCTCTTTATCGTCGAAGAAGGAGACGTATATCCGCTCAAATCTTTCTGGGTACGAAAGAGGTACGGGTCCTTTCTGCGGCCTGCCAGGCTCGCGAGCCAATATTTCCCATTCTTCTTTCCTGTTCCGGAAAAACTGGGTCCGACTCGTGAGAATTACTTTTGCGAATTCCTGAGTAGTCTTTGAGAGGTTTTCGATTTGCTTGAGAACGGTCTCTTTATCAAAGGTCCGCGATAACTCGTCAAAACCGTCCAGGATAAGCACGGGGCTTTGGGGACTATCGCCGACTCTGCTTCTTACTTCCTTTTGGATAACCTCGCGCCACCCTTCTGTCATCACAGTCTTAAGCTCGACGACAACGGGTATGTATGCAGATCCGGTCATATCACCGGCAAATTTATAACAAAAAGAGGTCTTGCCAATGCCATAGTCACCGAGCACTGCCAGGAGCTTGCGTTCGGGATCTTCGAGCCATTTAAAGACGTAATCATGAAGAAGACCCTCTTTTTCGCCTTTTTCATCGTGGCATTCTGATGGAATATAGTGCTCAGGGATGTATTGCTTATAATCGATTGGTTCCTGGGGTATAGGCTGCGATTTCTTCAATAATGGATCTAATACTACAGTTGTTTCAGGTAAGCCCCATTCAGCAAGCAAGTCATTCAAGGGCTCCAGGGTTTCGTTAATTTTCTGTACCAGATCACTAAGGGCTTGCCCAACAACCTGATCGCCCTTCCAGTGCATTCTGACTATACCCGGACTGATTTCAGGTAAAGAAATATAATTCCTCAAGTGTCCTAAGCGGATATAGGCCTGATCCATTTCATCCGCGAGCCTCAGCAATGCTGCAAGACGCCGGAGGTTAAGCGTATCATTGCATAGACATGAGTCTCCGAAGTCGTTTGGGATATCCCGAAGAGGGCAAACAGATTCATGAGCATGTCCATAACAAACATCGGCTGCCGCCTGTGCTGCCAAAGGCACTTCTCCTTCATTCATGGGAGGAAATAGGCCAAAGAGGTATTTACCGGGGTCTGCTAATATATACTTCTTGCTTCGCAGAGGATGATCGAGGGACTCTATCCGACCTCGTTCATTCCTGTAGCCGATGTCATGCAGATAGACAGCATAGAGGAGGATAAATATCTCGCCGGGCTTGAGCTTTTTCTTGAACTCGTCAGGAATGAGGCAGTCCAGGTAACCTTCCAGTCTTTCTGAATGCCCTATGCCGTTCTTATCTATGACTGCAAGCCAATTCGAAGCTTCTTTTCTGACTCTTGAAATGTGTTCATGGAAATTTATTCTGCCATCTGTTGACCTCTCCTCTATAAGTACATCATCAAGGCGCATTGAAAATCTCCCCGCCCAAGCCCATAGCACGAATCTTCTATCATGGATAGTGAATTTGAGCGATTAGCGTTTAGCAGATAGCCATTAGTTTATAATGATTTCAGCATGTTTGCTATTTCAAACTTTCAGCCCTTTGGTATTATTTCTAAATAACATGATACCTTGATTTTTCAAAGCTAAACGCTAACAGCTAACAGCTAAACGCTTAACTCAGGTGTAATAACTGTTTGAATAGCTCCCACTCCTCAAAAAAATTATATCACCAGAATCAGCTGAGACATTGACAGCAGTCTTTTTCGTATGCACGATGGATATAGTATCCTTTGCTCACGATATGTAGAATAATATTATTTAAAGGTAAATTTGCCGGTGGTACGCTGAAAGGGCTTGAAAGCAAAATCGGCTATTTGAAACGTCTTGGTGTGACCGCCATCTGGGTAAGTCCCATTTTTAAACAGGTGGCATTTGAGGAAACCTGTCGTGGTTACGGCATTCAGAATTTTCTTGATGTAGATCCTCATTTCGGAAGCGGTTTGGCCCTGTGAATTCCAGGAATCGAATACTTTCACACGAAAAGGACGCATCAATAACTGGGAATTCTATCCAGAGTATCTGGAAGGAGATTTTTGCAGTCTGAAAAATATAAATCTTGGTTATGGAGGCATTGACGATTTTCAACCATCTCCTTGGTATACCCCACATGATTGGAAATGTGATGCGCTCGATCGTATCCTGGTCTCGAATTTTCAATAACAAAGAAATAATCCCGGCCATCAATACAGACTATTTTAATCTGAAAACAGCCTGGGTAACGATAGACAACTCCCTGCACAAAGCCGGTGATAAGCTGAAATGCACTTACTCTATCGATAAGGAGCAGGTAAATACAGAGGTAATTGTGGAGGAAAAAAACGGGAAGTCGATTTTGCTTACGGTTTCTGCCGCTGGATTCGTCGCGCTGGAATAGTGAGTGAACAATTAAAGAATAAAAAAACATTCTGTAAGGAGAACTGCCAATGAAAAACGATTATCCACAAAATTTCTTAAGGTTAAAAGACAAGTATCCGGACTTAATCAGCGCCTACGAGTCAGCTGGAGTGCAGGCCCGAAAGGCAGGACCCCTGGATGAAAAAACTACCCATCTGGTTCAGCTTGCGGCTTGTGTGGCTCTCCGGTCGGAAGGCGGTGTCCACTCACATGTTCGCAGATTGCTGCAGGCCGGGTCAACACCAGAGGAGATCTGCCATAGCCTTGTTCTGCTTATCAGTACCGCTGGATTTCCTGCAGTTGCTGCAGCCTTTTCGTGGGCCCAAGATATTTTTGATATGGAAAATAGAACTCATCCGACTTTCAGGGTTTGATCTGGTTAAAAATCAGACCGCAAGTTTATTCAGATTTTCTCGGGCGCCTGTTTTTTGCAGGCAGCAGGTCTTTGCTCATTGAGGGAAATACTCCTCATTCAGGAAAAAGCCTCGTGCTGCAATGAATTTTTTGAAGTAAATTATTTTTGTCCTTTTTTTAGTGTAATCAGGTTTAAGGAAAAAAGCAGGGCGTCCTCTTTGTTGTCCGGATAGTATCCTTTTCTGACTCCTGTTTGAACAAAGCCAAACCCAGTATACAGGGCAAGGGCCGCAGTATTTGATCTCCTTACCTCCAAATAGGCCTTTTTTATTCCCATATTCATGCAATCTTGCAACACCAGCCAGAGAAGACGTTTGCCAATACCTTTGCGCCTGTGGGTCGGATGGACCGCCAGCTTGAGAATTTCCATTTCGTCTATTATGTGCTGAAAAGACATATAGGCAGCCAGGTTTCCCGACTTTTTCAGCCCAAAGATATAATACTCTTTTTGTTTGAGGCACAGCCAGAATTGCTGTTCCGTCCATGCGTGGGGAAAACAGATTTTTTCAAGGGCAACCAGATCATCAAGGTCACAAATTTCCAATTTGCTGAATTTATAAGAAAAATCGTTCACAGGATATCGTTTCCTTTACAAACGCCAGAAAAAGTTACCAGAAAGCCCGGTTACGAAGTCCGAGATTTATGGGCCAAAAAACGTTTATAATAGGCTAAAATAAGGCAAGTCATTGGCAGAGCGATTAGTAAACCGAGAAATCCTAATAATTTACCCCAGATGGACAAGGATAATAGAATTATGACCGGGCTTAAACCTGTCACATGGCCCATAATCTTGGGGACCAATATAGTATCCTGAATGGTCTGGACCACCACAAAGACGGAAGCGGTTAATCCCAGGACAAGCCAGAAACTGTTTCCCGTCTCCACCGCGTGTACAAGGGCCAGCAAAAAAGCAGGAATAAGACCGACAACCTGCAGGTAGGGAACCATATTCAAAATCCCGAGCGTCAGGCCCAATAAGATACCCATTGGCAGGTCAATGATCCAGAAGCCAATAGAGAATAATATTCCGACAATGGAGGCTACTTCGGCCTGACCTCGGAAATAACGGCTCATGGCCAGCTGAAAATCTCTAGCCACAGCCATGACAGGCCCCTGGTAATTAATAGGCAGCATGTCCTTCCAGAGTTTTTTGAGCTTTTCGTAATCCAGAAGCAAAAAGATCAGGTATAGAATGATTATGGCCAGTCCGACCAGGCCCATAATAAAACTTGCAGTGCCCGTTAAAAGTCCCCAGGCACCCGGCAGGGCCTTGCGTACAAGGGATTCGAAAAGTTCCCAGAAATTATCTGTCCTGAAAAAATCCCGAACCTGGTCTGATACTAAAAATTCCTTGATTGCCTCCCAGATATGAGGCGGTAAGCGATCAGCAGCCTGTTCAGCCAGGTCAGAATCATTGACGAAATCAGTCACAATCCGGCCCATATTTGCCAGGTCAGCAACGATAATGGGAATGAGTAGCCAGCCCAGAAGTGCTACTGAAGCCATTAGGAAAAACAGACTTATGAATACGGCTAAAATACGGTTAGGGACTTTCTTTTGAATTACAAGAACGAAAGGATTAATCAGGTAAGCTAAGAGAAGGGCCACGGCAAAGGGGATCAGGACGGCGCTCAGATAATCCAGCAGCCAAACCAATCCCCATAATAAACCGGCTGTTATGCTGATTCGTACGATTCGGTCAAGTGTATAAGGTTTATTATCAAAAATCACGTCGCCTTGTCATGCATCCATTTCTATTCTGCAAACCACTTGGTTAAAATATCAGCAATCTGAAGAGCTTGTTTTTTACTGGAGATATTAAATTTGCTCTGTTGCCGGAATTGATTACCGGATTTTTTATACCGGCGGATCGTGACTTTTGGATCTCCGAATTGGTCGGTCTTGCGATCTCTATCCTGATACATGAACACTATAGTGGTCCAGCTACCTCTGGTCAGGATTACCTTGTCGAGTTCCTTGACCAGTTGTTTTCCGGATTCATCTTCATAATTAACTGTAATGCCGTCTATTGTTTCAGCCATAAATTCCCCTGTAACCTGTTTCAATTCAAATCTTGATGTTTTCCATTCATCAGTTTTCCCGCGGTTTCTATTTTTCAATTTTCAGCCGTGAACAGCCGAAAGTAAATCATTTTGTAACATACACAGCAGAAAGAAACCATAAATCGTGAATTTTTATCTCTCCCAAATTGCCGGTTTCAGGGTTTAAACCATCTAAGGCTTCTAGTTAACCAACCCGGCTGTAATATTTGATTACACCGAAAAAAGTTTGAAACATTATTAAGCTCAAACAGTAAGAGATGCAAGGCACTGAATTTTTCAGGAATGCGAGGCAATTATCATGTACGGCAATTGATTGGAAGACTGAAGCAATGCCACAGATTGACAGGGTTTTCCATGCGGAATCAAATCTTAATTGTTCAGTCCCCACCCATATCATCCGATAAAAGAAACAGGCATCATTACCATGTATAAATACTTATAATAAGAATGATTCAGGTTGACAGGACCCTTGTACAATAATTCTACAGACTTTTCCATCACTACTGCCGGTGAGCTCCCCGCTCTCAGAAAATACGGTGTACTGGTAGCAGAAGATGAAGCGCAGGAGAGAAACCTGCTGCTTGCCCACCTTTCCGAATGGGGGTTAAGTGCCACTGGTGTTGCGGATGGCAGGGAGGCCCTGTCTATCCTGAGAAAAGACGATACAATCCGTCTTCTTATCACTGATTTGTGTATGCCGGAATTCGGCGGCCAGGAGCTTTTGGAAGAAGTAAAAAATTTGGCAAGGCCCAAGGTGTATTCTATTGTTCTAAGCGGGGTCAAAGACAGACAGACAATGATTAATGCACTTCAAGCGGGTGCTACTGATTATATGGTCAAGCCCTGTCATCCTGAACAGATATTTGTCAGATTGGCAGCAATTAACCAGGTAATGGCACTGGAAGAAGGACATCAGGCCCTGATCAGGGATCTGTTCGATGTAATGGGAGAGATGCTGGGCAGTCGTGATCCCTATAGTTTGGAACACAGTTTGAGGGTCGCCGCCATATCCCAAGGAATAGGTCTTTTACAAGGGTTGTCATCAGAAGAGATGGAAGTCCTGGGGATAGGTTGTCTCATACACGACATCGGGAAAATTGCGATACCTGACAACATACTCTTAAAACCCGGCCGTTTTAATAATATTGATAGAAAAATCATGAGTATGCATCCAACTATCGGGGCAAGATATCTTGATTCCCGCTATCATGATGACAGAGTAATCGAAATAGTACTTAAACACCATGAACGGCTGGATGGAAGCGGTTATCCAAAGGGCCTGAAAGGGGATGATATAAGTACTATGGTCAGAATAGTATCAGTGGCAGATACATATGAAGCCTTGATCGCGAAACGGCCTTATAAATCTCCCCTGTCAAGTAGCCAGGCCATGAAAATATTAAAAGAAGAGGTGAAAGAAGGCAGACTTGACGCAGATATTACGGCAGCCCTAGAAGAGGTCGTCTATGACTGGAATCCTCTTACTATACAGAGACAGCAATGCAGTGAAATTAGTTCCCTTGAACTCTTCAGGCAGATTACATATTTCAGGGAGCCCATGTGCAGCTTTTATAACTACCGTTGTCTGCTGACATTAGATAAAATAACCGCTCTTAGTATAAAGAGATTTCCGTATTCTATAATCATTATCAGCTTTGAGAACTTGAAGCAGATAAGCCGAAAATGGGGGTATCTCAGAGCAGACCAAATGTTGGACGAAATTGGTGAAAATATACAGCACTCCATAAACGACTTCTCTAAGGCAAATACGGGTGTAAATTACGAGGCCACGCTTTATCGAAAGGGATTAGATTACCTGATATTTGCAAACTGCCCGCTTGATTCCATGCAGCATTTGTTTGAGATGATTCAAGAGCAGCTGCAAATTTGCAAAAATGAGTGGGAACTTGAGATAAGTTTTTTGCTTGAATCTTTCCCAGCCACATATTCTTTAGAAGATGCCTTAAATCATCTTCTGCAGGCTGACGATAAAGATCTCTAAAGAATATATTGAATAATAAAAATCTCGGCCCGGAAGACTGAATATTCAAAATTAGAAGGCGCCTGCCAGAGAAATCCAATAGTACCGCTTGACGATATGCCTTTACCGTATTAGCTAAGGCCTCGTTCAATATCTATTAACTTGATAGACTAATTCCCATTTTAAATACGGATCACACGGACGCCCGAGGATAAAACGGTCTAATCAGTGAGATTCGTGCCGGAGATTTTTTAAGCTCGCCCCGAGGGGGTGAAGTCTATATGGGATGAACGAATCATAAAAAACCAAAAACTGGAGATAGATTTAATATGGCAATCGTATTACCTTTTCGCGGAATAAGATACAATACCGATCGGGCCGGAGATATGGACCAGCTGGTAGCACCACCCTATGACGTAGTTGATGATGAGAAACGGGACAGCCTTGTATCCAGAAATCACTATAATATCTTTTCCCTTGAACTATCCAAACCCGATTTAAGCAAAACACATAAAATAGACAAATATACCTGCGCAAGAAGGAGATTTGAAAGCTGGCTATCAAAAAGGATTTTAGAGCAAAAAGATGGACATGCCATATATCCCTATGACATCAGCTTTTCGACCCCGGATGGCAATTTATGCAGAAAAGGATTTGTTGCATTGGTGCGAGTTGAGGACTGGGAAACTCGAATCGTGCGCCCTCATGAACGGACCTTCGATAGGGTTACGGAAGATCGATTTCGTCTGTTGCAGGCTACGGAGGCCCAGTTCAGTCAAGTTTTCATGCTGTATCGCCACAATCCCGATGCTGTTGACATCTTGGCCGAGTCTGAAAAAAAAGAACTTTATACTGTAAAAGACGAGGGTGGAAATACGCATAAATTGTGGGAGGTAGTTGATGAGGACAGGCTAAAATCTCTTCGCGAGTGTTTGCTGGAAACTGTTTTATATATAGCTGACGGTCACCACCGTTACGCCACCGCCATTAAATATCGAAACGAGATGCAAAATGTTTATGGGAAAGATCCTTTAAAGCTTTATAACTATCTAATGGTTTATCTTGTCGATGCTGAAGATAGCGGACTTGTAGTACTTCCGGTTCACAGGGTTCTCAGCCTGAAAGAGGAAATGGATCCTAAACATATAACGGCTTCAGCTTCTCATGTGTTCGATGTTGAAACAATCTCTCACATGAAACATTCGGAGCCAGGGCAGGTATGCAGTAATTTGATCCAGCGCCTCAATGAAAAACCGCAGAGGCGAGGTATCGGAGTAATATTTGGAAAAAGGAAAATAGCACAAGTCTGGTGGCAGAAGTCGACAGATCGAGACAGGCTATTGTCACACCTGCACCCTGCGTTGTCGGAACTCGATGTAATGCTGCTGGAAGAGTCCGTTATTAAGGGGGTCTTTAAAATTAATCCTCAGGGCCTGGAGGCGGGAAAGACCATAAAATTCACAATAGATGCAGCAAGTGCTGTTAGTGCATTAAATGAAAACGATTTACTCTTTCTCCTGAGGCCTACAACAGTTAATCAGGTTCTCGACGTAGCTGATACAGGACTTATCATGCCTCATAAGTCAACCTATTTCACTCCAAAGATCTTGACTGGCCTGATAATCAACTCGATTGACAAGAATAAATTATTATAGATCTTAACCAAGAAAAAACTTCAGACGCTCCCGACGGCTCGAGTGTCTCAACCTGTTAAGGGCCTTCTTTTCTATCTGACGAATGCGCTCGCGTGACACGTTGAAGCGTTTTCCTATCTCCTCCAGTGTATATTCGCTGTCCTCGCCTATTCCAAAACGGAGGCGAATTATTTTTTCCTCCCTTGGGCTGAGAGTAGCAAGGATGCCCTTAATTCGTTCCGTAAGTTCTCTCTCCCGCACTGTCTCGTAAGGAGAGACAATATCCATATTTTCAATAAAGTCCCCCAAGGTACTATCTTCATTGCCAACTGGAGTCTCTAAAGAGACCGGTTCCTTTGAGGCCTCCAGAATGGACAATATTTTTTCCAAAGGAAGCCCGGTTCGCTGCGAAATTTCTGCAGGTATAGGTTCCCGGCCAAGTTCTTTAAGGAGGGCATAAAAGGCCTTGAAAAATTGACTGCGCAGTTCTAAAAAATGAACTGGAAGACGTATTGTACGAGTCTTGTCGAGTATGGCCCTGGTAATAGCCTGGCGTATCCACCAACTGGCATATGTAGAAAACTTGTTACCCTTTGTATAGTCAAATCGGAATACTGCCCGCATTAGACCCAGATTACCCTCCTGAATCAGATCAGAGAGTGATAGGCCTTGATGCATATATCGTTTGGCGATACTGACCACCAAGCGGAGATTGGCATTGATCATTTCATCTTTAGCCACTTCTATTTGGATGCGATGCCTTTTGACTGTGACTTCGAGAGGTTCAAGGCCGTCATCCTCGGCGTATATTTCCAGAATGCTGGCAACGGCACTCACCAAATAATTCAACTGCTGCTTTTTGGGCTTCAGGGTTGGATCTCGACGCCTCCATGTGCGAATTTGCTCTCTCAGGGCCTCCATTGCAGGTAAGTCCGAGGGGTGTTCCATGATAGCCCTAATAATCCCATTAAAGCCATCTCTGATAGTGCGGCTGAGATCTTGCTCCTTCTCGGGAGTAAGAAGCTCGTATTTCCCCATTTCTCGCAGATAGGTGGTAGTAATTTCTTCTGAGTCTGTATGACCTCCAGCGTCAAGCACTACTGCCGGAGTCTCTGGTTCATCATCATCCGTTTCTTTTTCAAGCAAACATTTTTTCCCTGCGAGTTCTTTCAGAACCTTCTCTCTGGAAATAGCTATGAATTTGGGGCCATCGATGACTTCGATATTGTTAAGGCATAGTAGATCGAATATCTCTTCAAGCTTTTCAAGGTCCTTTTCCTCGTCGGGTATCAGTTCATTCAATACCTGATAAGTAATAGTACCCTCTTGGCCTGCTTCAATCAGACGATCAACATAACTATTTGATGACAAGTCCTTTTTTTTAAGAGCTACTTTTCCGCCCATGGTTTAATCCAGATAAAAACCCTGTTAGTTATTTTTATTATATATGAAGCTAATCAAAGACACAGCTGATGAGGACTTTGACAAACAACTTTTTTATTTATATGTCATGGTCACAAGGCAAGCACAAAATATAAACTGTTTTCTGAACAGTTGCAAACATTAAAAAGAGTTTAGGTCCGACGGCCTTGAATGTAAAGTGTTTAAAATAAAAATTTTGTCATATGGCCAATAACCTTATGCCCCAAATTATAGAAGATGCCTATATAAGTTAAAGTAGTATTTTGAGTGTTGTAACCGGACAGCTTGCACCAATGTCTTTTTCTGGTATTTATAATTTCAGAAAGACCTGATTCGCAAGGCCTTATAAGCTCTATTCCATAAGGCCTTTTTGTTATGCGAGTTCGTTGATTGATGAAAATATAATGTGGGAGTAATGAATATGGAACGAATCCCATTCACAAAAGAGGGTTTTGAAAGACTAAAAAAAGAACTTGAGACCTTGGAAAAAGTAGAAAGATTTAAGGCAATTAAGGCTATTGAAGTGGCCAGGGCACATGGCGATTTATCTGAAAATGCTGAGTATCATGCTGCAAAGGAACGACAGGGTCAGCTTGAAGCCCGAATTCAGTATCTTCATAGCAAACTTTCCATAGCAGAGGTGATTGAAAGTGAGAGCCAGGACTGCGACAGGGTTGTGTTCGGGGTCAAGGTTAGACTGGAAAATATAGATAGCGGAGACAGGGTTGTTTATAAGCTGGTAGGTCCGGATGAATCCGACGTACAAAAAGGAAACATTTCAGTCAAATCCCCTCTTGGCCAAGCACTTATAGGCAAATATGAAGGGGATGAGGTTAAAGTCCGCACACCGGCGGGGCTTAGGAATTATGAAATATTGGGAATCTTCGTCTGATTTACCGCCTCCTAAATATTTTCAATTGACCATCCCATGGGCACGCATAGAACAGGGCAGGGCAAAAGGCGAACCACTTTATCCACCGTGCCACCAAAAAAAATTTCGTCGATTTGTCCCTTCCCTCTACTCCCATAACCACCCATTAAAATGAGGTCGGTCTGAAGCTCTCTTGCCTTGATAGCAATTTCCTGAAACGGGGAGCCATAAGATACGATGGTATCTTTCACCAGACCATCATGGCCCAGGTCATTTAAAAAATGGCGGAAGGTCTGTTTGGCCTGATTTGTAAGCCGTTTTTTCACATCTTCAATTGATTCCTTGGTATAATCAGCAACGAGAGAGGCCTTGGCCGAATCTACGACATGAATGAGTAATAATTCCGCTTTCCATGAAGAAGCTATTTTCTTTCCGTAACTCAATGCGTTTGCAGCACAATCTGAGAAATCTATAGGCACTAGTATCAAAGATATTTCCATCCTGAATAAACCTCCGAGTTTTTAATTACATTACAGGAAAAAACAGACAAAAGTCCTTACTCCAAGCCTCTGACAAGGAAACTTCACTGTACAGATAAATTGGTCAAGATATGGTCTTGAATCCATTTCTTGTCCCACCATTCTATGGGATTAACAAAAACCCCATGGACCATCATCCCGAAGTGTAAATGATCTCCGCCGGCAAGACCGGTCATGCCGGTTGTTCCTATTGTATCTCCACGTTCGACCTTATCACCTTTTGATACCTGGATTTCGCTGAGATGGGAGTACATACTGAAAAGGCCGAGGCCGTGATCCATGATTATGGTATTTCCATAGATTCCAAGGTAATCCGCAAACACAACAAGGCCGGTATTTCCTGCAGGGACGGAAGCGTGAGAAAATGAGGCATGGTCTGATCCCATATGATAAGACCGGCCAATTTTCTTACCCTTGTAAAGGTAATGACGTTCTTCTCCAAAACCTGCCTTGAAGGCCGAATTGGGAAGGCAAACAAAGCTCCCGTGCCAGAGGATTTCAGCGGCACTTTCCTTGCAATAATTTTCAATTTCCTGATTATTACGATGCCTCAATTCGGTGTTGACTTTGAGAAATACTTCCAGTGGAGAGCCTTGGAATTCAGAGTACCTGGCCATAAAGTCCGGCATTTTTTGCTCCAGGAAGTGGTCATTTATATTTATCGTGTCTACCTTTGGAGTCTTACGAAGGATCATGTGAGGAAAGCCAACTCTGGCAATGTTTCCAGCTCGATCAACTGCCTCGATCAGCATTCTCTTTGGCTTAGTGACATTGAAAGGGATTGCCACCATGGCCACGTACATATCTTCTGCTCCTCCAGGTTTGGGATAAGCCGGGAAAAATCTTTCACCTATCAAGACCCCTGTTCTGCTGGGCAGTTCACTTATTCTATAAGATACAAGACCGGAGCCCCCTGTTCTTATATTATGTACAGTACTTTTTACAGCAATACGTGGTGGCGTCAGATCTATTGGGATTTCAGCCTCCCAAACCTGCGCATTTCCTGTTAGGGTATTTCGCCAGGATGAATCCCTTGCGGTAATCCGCAGAAGGGCTTTACCTTCAGTCATGCCTAATGTGAAAGGTTTGATGACCCAGGAGACTGTGTCCTCTTTTATCCCCGATCCCCTCCACCATTCCTTTACCTTATAAATTTTTGGATCAAGTTCAAAGACTCTGTCACCTTGATTCAGACAGGCAGAAATCGAACTTATTCCACTTCGGGTGTCTCTTACGCTAACCGTCAGCACATACTCCCTTCCGATTGTTTCTGGCAGTGAGGCTACATGGAGTTCCGGTGGGCTTCCTTCTAAAAGAAAATATCCAAGAAAGCTTCCAGCGACCATAAGGGCTGCCAGGAGTATCAATGCAGTATAACCTAAAAATTTGCCCATTTAATTCTCCCCTGGAAATTACGAAAGATCCGTCACATCGTTTGTTTTTATCTTGCCATTAAACTCGTTCATGGCAGCTTTGGCACCCTTCTCCAGAAAGCATACCAGACCGTCTATGCATATATCTATGACCTTGTCTAACACTTTAGATTCTTCCGGCAGAAAAGGTGATAAAACGTATTTGTCTACTGGCACGGAACTGAGAGGTCTTTCAATACCTATCTTTAGGCGGAGAAATTCCTTGCTGCCAATAGATTCCATTATGGATTTAATCCCTTTATGTCCTCCGGTACCACTCCCCTTTACGAATTTGAGACCTCCCACGGGTAAATCCAGGTCATCATGTATCACCAGTAGCTTTTCCAAAGAGATTTTATAGAAGTTAAGAACCGGCGATACTGCGTCACCACTCCTGTTCATGTAAGTTAAAGGCTTAAGCAATATAGCAGGAGTGCCCCTTATGAACCCTGACACACTCTCATATTGGGGAAAACTCCTGTGCGGAACAAAATCAAGACCGAATTGAAGAGCCATACGATCCAAAACTGTAAAGCCCACATTATGGCGGGTGTACTTATACTGAGAACCTAGGTTCCCGAGGCCTACCAAAAGCGCCCTGGACAAAATGAGCCTTAACCTTCCATGCCTGTAAATAATCTCGAATTGTGCATAGTTAATTATTTAAAAATCCCTCTTGGTTTAAATATTAAATAATTTGGGATGGTGGTGCTGAAATAAAACTCAACATCCAAGAGTGTTCTGACGATTTATTCTGCTTCGCCTTCTTCTTCAACCTCGATCTCGGTCTCTTCTTCCTCTTTCTTTTCTTCTTCAGCTCTTGAGGCCACAACGGTCATCAAGGTAGTCTCTGGATCATCCAGTAAGCGGATCCCTTCAGGGGCCACGACATCTGATACATGGACGGTGTCTCCCAGTCTGAGATCAGAGACATTAATTTGGATGTCTCTTGGAATGGCCATAGGCAGACAAGATATTTTGACTGTCCGCTGTATGATTTCCAGGACACCCATATCCGTTTCAACCCCTTTGGACTTTCCTGCTGCGCTAATCGGGACTTCAACCTGTACCTCTTCGTCCATCAACACCTGATAAAAGTCTATATGGCGTATTTTGTCGTCTACCGGGTGCAATTGCAGATCCTTGATGAGAGCGGTATAGCTGCTGCTGTCTCCATTGCCCTTCCGATTCAAAGTGAAAAGCAATGGTTCTCCGCCGGCTGAATTAAGAAGCTTCCTGAACTCATGAGTGTTTACAGAAAGAGACATAGCCTCGGCTTTTGGCCCGTATAACACCCCGGGGGTCTGGCCTTCATGGCGAAGTTTGCGAGCTACTCCTTTACCTGCCTTTGTCCGCTCATGGATATCTATTGCCACATTTTTCATTAAAAAACTCCTTTTTAAACAAATAATGAACTTACTGAATCTTCGTCATGTATGCGTCTTATGGCCTCTCCTAAAAGGGCAGATACAGACAGTACTTTGATTTTCTCAACACTTTGTGCCTCTTTACCCAGAGGAATTGTATTTGTAACCACCAGTGATTTAAGCACCGATTCCTTGATACGACTTATCGCAGGACCTGAGAGTACCGGATGAGTGACACAGGCATGGACCTCATCGGCACCGTGTTCCTTAAGTGCATGAGCGGCCTTGCACAATGTACCTGCAGTATCTACCATATCATCTAATATCATGGCTATTTTTCCCTTTACATCTCCAACAATATACATGACTTCCGACTCATTAGGCTTGTTACGGCGCTTGTCTATAATAGCCAATCCGGCGCCAAATCTCTTGGCAAGGGCCCTGGTCCGCTCTACGCCACCTGCGTCGGGAGAAACCATCACCGATTTTCCTGTAAATCTTTCCTTGAGATAAGCAAGCACTACCGGGGCAGCAAAGAGATGATCCACAGGTATGCTGAAAAAACCCTGAATCTGCGTAGCATGCAGATCCATGGCAAGGACCCTCCTGGCACCTGCCGTGGTAATAATGTCTGCCACCAGCTTGGCGGAAATAGGGACCCTGGGGGCTACTTTCCGATCCTGTCTGGCATATCCATAATACGGCAATACTGCTGTAATCCTCCTGGCGGAAGCCCTTCTCAAGGCATCTACCATTATGAGAAGTTCCATCATGTTGTCGTTTACAGGGGGACAGGTGGGCTGGATAACATATACATCCGCCCCTCTGACATTTTCTCCTATCTCTACGTACACTTCGCCATCACTAAAGGTCTGCACGGATGCCCTGCCAAGAGGTATATCCAGGTAATCACATATTTCCTGAGCCAAGACAGGATTGGCATTTCCAGTAAAGATTATCATATTATTTATTTTTGTTGACATAGCTTAAACCATTTAGGGTTATTGTCCAAAGTTAACTGAAATAAGGTTCAAGTGTGGCCTGGCTCATCCATTCTATCGACTCTATCTACCTGAGAACGACCACGCTGAAAGCCCGATATAAATTTAGGCGTTTAAAGCCCAATAAGATTACAATTCTTAACATTTATATTAACATTAAACTGCAAAGTGGCTGGGGTGGGAGGATTCGAACCTCCGAATGCGGGCTCCAAAAACCCGTGTCTTGCCACTTGACGACACCCCAACAGCCCTTGTTTAACTATAAACTCTCTACCAATGAGGTCTGAAGACCATTGTTGATCTCAAGGCTAGAGGCTGCCCGACGGGCTGCTTCCTGAGACAGAAAGGACCCGAAGACCGTCGATCCGCTCCCTGACAACAAAGCCGCCCTGGCTCCAAGCGCCATAAGCTCTTCTTTGATCCGGTCTATTTCGGGATATCTGGCTGAAATCACTTGCTCTAGATCATTTTGCCACATAGCGGCTTTAATGACCTCTTCGGCGTCAAAAATAGTGCCCTGGTCCTGCCCTGTCAATACGTAATTCTCATAGGCCCATCGAGTACTTATGCTAAAATCCGGATAGACCAGCACATACCATCCGTGAGGTACATGAACGACCTCGAGTTCGGTGCCTATTCCCCTTCCCAGCGCGGCCGGCGCCTCAAGAAGGAAAAACGGCACATCCGCTCCGAGGCTGCAGCCCAGAGAATGTAAAGATGCTTCATTAAAGGGGAAGCCGGCCAACTCATTAAGTCCTTTTAACACGGATGCCGCATCACTACTTCCTCCTCCCAGCCCCCCACCTATGGGAATCCTCTTTTTTAAAATGATTTTGATTCGAAGATTCAGGCCGGCCTTTTCCAGAAATAGTTTGGCTGCCTGATATGCAAGGTTGCCTGAGCCTGAGAGCAACGTACTTTCTTTACATTCTAAACAGATATCCCCTTTTTCCCCCTGACTTGCAGAAAGCTCGATCTCGTCCCAGAGGGAAATTTTTTGGAACATTGTAAAAATAAGGTGATATCCATTAGAACAATGTCCTTTGATAATCAGAAACAGATTTATTTTGGCAGGCGCCAAAAGACTCAAAGAACTCATATGAAGTTTACTTATTGCTTATGCCTCAATTACTTGCAAGTATCAGTATATAGCCTTAATATATCTCATGCGCAGATCGAAAAGTATGTGCTCTAAAAACCCTTTTTCATCTTCAGCAAGATTTCCCATCGTTTTTTCCCGGAGCATGGCCAAGGTATCTATAGTATGCTGAGCAAGGGTCAGGTCCTTTTTTATCTCACCTGAGACGGATTCCGGGATCTCACCGAGATGTACCAGGGCTGATGTATTAAGAGAGAATATAAACGTAAAAAAGTTCACATTAAGAAGTGGCGCTGAATCAGGCCTTTCCGACTCGGCGGACCTGGAGTCATTCGAATCTTTGTGGTACGTGCCTTTTCCGGCATCATGCCTCGTGTTCGTGACCTTGAAATTCTGATTCATTGCTTTTTTCTCCTTAAAGTATGAGATACTTATAAAGCTTTTCTAGAAGTTAGAACAGGAAGTGATTTTGGGCAAGTCCATATTATTATTATACTGTAAAAAATATGAACCAAGTACGATATGAATATTATCCGTGCTTTTTCATACAGCATGGGATAGGCCTTGCGTACTTATTCCAGTCCACCTATACTCCCAATTACCATGTCGGAAAATTCCATAAAAAACTTGTTCCCCCCTTCTGCGCTGGAAGGAATAATTTCCCCGGATATTGACCGGGTTATTCCTCCTCCTGCCAGACATATCTGGCAGATCTCGGATCTTTTAGCCAAGATCCAGGACAGATTGGATCTCAATTTTGATATCCTATGGGTGGAGGGAGAGATATCAAATCTTCGCCAGCCCTCATCGGGACACTGCTATTTCACTTTGAAGGATAATCGTTCCCAGATCAAGGCCGTATTGTTCAGGTCACAGGCAGCCCGCCTTCCTTTTTATCTGGAGAATGGCCAATACGTGATCTGTTTTGGAAGGCTTAATATCTATGGCGGCAGGGGTGATCTCCAGTTGGTATTGGAAATCGTTGAACCAAAGGGAGAGGGTGCCTTGCAACTGGCCTTTGAGCAGCTAATGACACGTTTGGAAAAAGAGGGCCTTTTTTCTTCTGGGCATAAGCTGCCGCTTCCACTGCTTCCACAAAGGGTTTTTGTTATCACATCACCTACTGGCGCAGCAATCCGTGATTTCATTCGGAGTGCCAAAAAACGCTACCCGGGAGCGAACATTTTGCTTTGTCCGGCAAGTGTTCAGGGAGAGGGGGCTTCTGCAGAGATAATTGATTCTCTGAAAGTTATTCGAGATATTGCTGAAAAAGGCGACGTTATACTGCTTACTCGAGGAGGTGGCTCACTTGAGGATCTCTGGGCCTTTAATGATGAGACCCTCGCCAGAGAAATTTTTAATTGTACCGTACCCGTTGTCTCGGCAGTAGGCCATGAGGTCGATTTCACGATTTCAGACTTTGTGGCAGATCATAGGGCCGCTACGCCCACTGCGGCGGCACAGATCATTTTCCCTTGCAGGGAAGAGCTGGTGGACAAGGTCACAGTACTAACCAGAAGAATTGTCCTTTCAAGTTATAACAGATTAAAAATCAATCAGCAGGCAGTTCAAATACTTCGCCATAGACTTAAAGATCCCAGGAAAAAATTTGTAGAGCAGAGACTTCATCAGGACGACCTTAATGTCAGATTATTAAGGGTTATGCAAGAAAAGATTTGGTGCTGGTGGCATGAGTACCAAAACCTGCGTGAAAGGCTCATGGCACAGGAACCGGGAAGACAGCTTGCCCTGGCCAAAGTCGAATCCCGTTCTCTGTCGAGGCGTTTGGTGCGGGCCGGATCGGTCTCTGTGGACATGAAGTGCCAATCCCTTGCCACGTTGTCCGGAAAACTGAACGCGGTGAGTCCTCTTGCAGTCCTTTCCAGGGGCTATAGCCTGGTTTATCGAATATCCGGAGGAGAGCTTGTAAAGAGGGCCGATCAGGTGGCAAGGGGTGAACGTCTCCTGATAAAACCAGAAAAGGGTACTATAGTATGCAGGGTATTATCCACTCAAAAAGGGCAGGAAAGTGTCCTGCATGAAATCGATTGATCGCTTACCATGATACCGATACAAAAATTTTTTTTCTCATACCCGTTGATATTTTTTATTACGTGTCTTTTTTCGATCTGGATCAGCAACATGGCAGCAGATGCCGGATCGTATCCGGTTTCCGTTAGTATAAAACCGGATAAGATCCCCCTGGGAGGCATAGCACTGGCTACCATAAAAACAAATGACGATATAGAACTCCTTGATGTGAGATTTCTGGGCGAAAGAATCCCATATTACCTTAACCCGTCCAGCCGAAATTACTTTGTATTAATTGGAGCCGGTCTTGATTGCAAGCCGGGTGTCCACCTCCTGACTATCACATGGCAAGGCATCGATGCCCCTGGTCTTTACTCCCATAAAGTCCGGATAATGGCGCGGACCTTCCCGGAAGAACGCCTTTCCGTACCTGAATCTATGGTCGAATTTCCTCCCAAAATCCTGGAGCGGGTATTAAACGATCAAAAGGCCGTAAAAGAAACATGTAACAAGATTTCAAATGAGCATTACTGGCGCAGTCCTTTTGTCTGGCCTGTTAAATCTAAGATCCTCAGTCAATTTGGATTCAGGCGGATATTCAATAATAAACCCAGAAGCCCTCACTCAGGTGTGGATTTAAGGGCTCCCGAAGGTACTCCTGTCCTCGCCTCCAATTATGGAAAGGTTGCTATGATCAGAGACTGTTATCTGAGTGGAAAGACAGTCATCATAGACCACGGTAAAGGCCTTTACACACTTTATGCGCACCTTGACAGTTATAAGGTAACAGAGGGACAGGCAATAAAACAAGGCCAAGTCATTGGCCTTGCCGGGTCTACTGGCCGGGCTACAGGTCCGCATCTGCACTGGGGGGTCAGCCTTCTGGGCAAAAGACTGGATCCTGCAGAATTGATGGCCTTGCTGGGCACCTGAACCTGTTGATTTTCGGAGTATTCCATGACGGACGAGATAAATTTTTCAAGTACAGAAAAGGCATTTTCAGAACTCAGATCCATAGTGGCCCGTCTCAGGGCACCTGACGGATGTCCCTGGGACCGGGAGCAGACCCCTTCGTCTATGAAGAAATATATCCTGGAAGAGGCCTATGAGCTGTCTGAGGCCATCGACGAGAAAGATTCGAAGTCGGTAGCGGAGGAATTGGGAGACCTCTTTTTCATGCTGCTTTTGCTGGCGGATATTTATGCAGAGGCCGACATTTTTTTTCTGGACCGGGCCTTTGCCGGCATAGCTCAAAAGATGATAAGGCGCCATCCCCACATATTCGGAGATGTGAAGGTGAACAGCATAAAAGAAGTTGCTGCCAACTGGCAGGCGATCAAGGCCAGGGAGGCCGAAGAAAGGGGAGAGAAACACAGCGTCCTGGGACATCTGCCCAAATCACTGCCTGCGCTTCAAAGGGCCTTTCGAGTTGGAGAAAGGGGTTCCAGGGTAAACTTTGACTGGGTCGAAGCAGAA
>JAGYNZ010000041.1 GCA_018399745.1 Deltaproteobacteria bacterium
CAAAGAAAGGATATCTGCAATCAAAGAGGAAACCGCTGCAAGTCGGCAGAACACTGTCGAATTAATAAATAACATCAATTGGGCTCATAAAGAGATGGGAGACAGCCTCAAGGCTGAGTTGGGCAAATTCATGTCAGCTCTGAATACTGCTGAAACTGAGCGTAAAACATCGGCGTACGAAGATAAAAATCAGCGAGTAGCGGAAAAGAACCAGAGAAGCGCTGATGTGAGCCAGCTTAGAAAAGATACAGTAAGTCTTATGAATGAGATGCAAAGGGCTCATAAAGAGATGGGAGACAGCCTCAAGGCTGAGTTGGGCAAATTCATGTCAGCTCTGAATACTGTTGAGAGTGTACGTAAGGCGGTAGCACATGACTTAATAGGAGCGATAAAGATCGAAATAAGTGATACAGCTGCAGCGTGGAAAGAATTAATAGCCTCTATGCAAACTTATAGAGGGGCGCCTGTTGAAACTGCTAAAATAAAGAAGGAAGTTGCTGTGGAGGCAAAAGAGGCTGTCGAGGAACTGGCTGAAGAGAAAGCCGAAGAATCGAGTGAAGAGACAGTAGTGGAACTTGAACCAGTTGAAACTGCTAAAATAAAGAAGGAAGTTGCTGTGGAGGCAAAAGAGGCTGTCAAGGAACTGGCTGAAGAGAAAGCCGAAGAATCGAGTGAAGAGACAGTAGTGGAACTTGAACCGGAAGAAGAGTTCGAAGAAGAAGACCTGGATAGTGAGGTCATAGGGGTCCTTGAAGACCATCCAGATGGTTTAAAAATGGTCGAAATCGCAGACACCCTCGGTATTCAAAACTGGAGGTCCCTGATTCCAGTTATGAGGCGACTCCTTGACGATGGAGAAATAAGGAAGGAGAATTCAACCTACTTTACTGCTTAAATCGTATACTGATGCCTGTGGAGGCCGGGGTGGAAGATTGAAGATTTTCGCCCTTGTGAAATAGAAAAGAGAAAACATTTCACTAAAAAGTAAGCGGTGAACAGTGAGCAGTGGTCTGGGGTCAGTGACAACTGAATGACGGCGAAGCCAAATGACTACCGAACGACCAATAACTGATCACTACCCACTATTCTGAAGGAGAATGAGATGTCTATGGAGCAAATAACAACCGTGCTTGAGCCAAATTCAATGCCGAATTTTATAGAGACTCAATATGTTAAGGATATTTCAGAGAGAGCTCTCGGCTATATCAAGGCTGGTTTTCCCTTGCATTTTCGTGGAATTTCCGGAACCGGCAAAACCACTTTAGCTTTGCACGTGGCTAACAAAATCGGCCGTCCTGTTGTCATGATTCATGGCGATGAGGAGTTTTCGACTTCAGACCTAGTTGGCGGTGAACATGGATATCGCAGTCGCAAGGTGGTTGATAACTTCATTCATACGGTCCTCAAGACCGAGGAAGATACAAAGAAGATGTGGGTGGACAACCGCCTCACCGTGGCCTGCAAGTATGGTTTTACACTCATTTACGACGAGTTTACGCGTTCTAGGCCCGAGGCAAACAACGTGCTTTTATCAGTGTTGCAGGAGAAAATGCTGGATCTTCCGGCTATCCGTGAAGGTCATTGTAATTATATGCAGGTTGATCCCAACTTTAATGCTATCTTTACCAGCAATCCAGAGGAATATGCCGGTGTGCACCGCAGCCAGGATGCACTAAGGGATCGGATGGTTACATTAGATCTCGATTATTTTGATGAAGAAACAGAGGTGAACATAACCAGAGCCAAATCTGGGCTTTCCAACGGTGATGCTAACAAGATCGTTAAGATCGTTCGGGGTCTGAGGGAGTCTGATGTCTATGAATTTGCCCCTACCGTCAGAGGTTGTAATATGATTGCCAAGACCATTCAGGTACGGAAGGCATCGGTAAACAAAAAAGATAAAGTCTTCCGGCAAATCTGCTTTGACGTTCTGGCATCGGAGACAAGTCGTATCGGCAGCAAGTCCAATCAGGACCGGGTTATAGAAACTATATCAGAGTTGATTGATAAATACGGTTAATGAAATTGAAGATTGAAAATTGGAAGAATAAATCTTCAATCTTCAATCCAAAAAAAGGGGAGTACAAATGACCTTAATACGAGTTGTTGCAAAAATGGATAAAGGAGGCAAAATTCGTATTCCCGTAAATATAAGACCAGCTCATTCCCTTGTTATTCGAAAACAAAATAGCATGAAAAGACAGTAGGTTAAGGAGTACTGAATGAAGACGAAACGACGAGGTGTTTCGAATCTCAAAAGAGGCGTGAAGTCTAGCTTGACTCAAAGAGGTCATAGTGCTCGTGCGGATTATTTAGAGATATTTATTCGCGAAAAACACAAGGCACGGCTGCATCAGGAAAGGGCAAATCTTAACGGGCGGATAAGTCAAATAAATGAAGAGCTTGCATGCCTTGAAAAAGAGGTTAAGAACTTGAAACTTGAACTGGAAAAAGATGAACCTATGGCTAAAACTACTGACAAGATTGAAAGGATACCAAAGACTTTGAAAACCATAAATATTGATTATTAATTATAGGAGTTATGCAAGGCTATTTTTGATTTTGAAAATGTCTGAGTTGGCTAAGGAGTATTCTAATGCCCAGAGAAGGAAAATACATTTACTGTATCATTGAAAGCAACGAAGGACGCAATTTCGGGGCAATTGGTATCGGCGGGCGAGGAGATATTGTTTCAACTATCGGCTATGAAGATATCTGCGCTGTAATCAGCAGTACACCTATGACCAAGTATGTTATCAATCGGGAAAATATGATTTCTCACGAAAGTGTCATTGAGGAGGTCATGAAAGATTATACAGTATTGCCGGTAAGGTTTTGCACCATCGCATCCAGCGCAGAAGAGTTGCGAAGTTTGCTAAGAAAACGATATTCTGAATTTATGGGCCTCCTACGAGATATGGACAACAAAGTCGAGATGGGTCTGAAGGTGCTTTGGAAAGATATGAGTCAAGTATTTAAAGAAATCGTGAAAGATAATAAGGAGGTCAAAAAGCTTAAAAATAAATCTGAAGGCAAATCGGCAAAAATTGAACATACCACAAAAGTTGCTCTAGGCAAGGCAGTAAAGGAATCATTGGACAAGAAAAAGGCTGATGAGGCTTGGAAAATATTAAATAAGTTCAAACGGACATATATAGATGTTAAAGAAAATGATCTGTTTGGAGACCCTATGGTTTTAAATGCTGCTTTTCTGATTGACCGTATACGTGAGAAGGAGTTCGATTTTTTAGTGGAAAAGCTGGTTAAGAAACATGAGGGCTGGATGACGTTTAAATACTTTGGGCCGGTACCGCCTTTTAATTTTGTGAATATCGTGGTGAAGCAGTGACTAATACAGGAGCAAGTAATGACTGAAGAAAAGAAAAAGGAAGAAGAGGAAGTCGGTTTAGATTTCGGAATGGGAGGGCTTTTTAAGGGACTGGGCAATTTGGTTGATGCAGCTACCAAGTTGGCGGAAAAAGGGGAAGAGCTTTCCAAAACCGGTGAAATCAAGTTTAGCGGCCTTGATAAAATCAAGGGGTTTAAGGATTTGAAGGGTGTTTACGGGATTAACGTTCGTACAATGGCAGACGGCAGGCCTTCTGTTCAGCCTTTTGGAAATATAAAAAAGACACCTAAGGGCCCGGTTGTAGAGGAGGTGCGAGAGCCTATTGTTGACATATTTGACGAACCTGAGGAAGTCCATATTGTTGCGGAGATGCCAGGTATCGATGAAAAGGATATCAAGTTAGATATTAAGGGAGATATCCTGAATATCAGCGCCGAAGGAGAAAACAGAATATATCAAAAAGAGGTCCTTCTTTCCTGCCCTGCAAGCGCCGAGAGAATGAGCTGGACATATAAGAATGGGATATTGGAGATTAGGATAGTGGCCAGTGGGTCGTGATCAGTGGTCAGTGGATAGAAAGGAGAATCATGAGCACTGAGGTAAGATCATATAAGAATTTGATAATTTGGCAAAAGACAATTGATTTGGTGGATGAAATTTATGAAGTAATTAGCCGAATTTAGACAGTTTTTGTATATCGCTATGAGATCACTGACCACTGAGTTAAGACATGAAATCTGAGAAAAAACAAAAAAATACCAAAACCATCACGCTGAAAGTGGCAGAGGCTACGTCCAAGGATGTAGGCCGCGGCATTGTCCGGCTTGATCCTGCTGACTTCAAAAAAATTGGGGTCGAGATAGGTGATGTGGTGGCGATCAAGGGAAAGAGGGAGACAGTGGCCAAGGTCCTGCCCGCCTATATGGAGGACCGTGGAAAAGGACTGATTCGATTAGACGGTATCATCCGGGACAATGCCAGGGCCGGCATTGATGAAAAAGTTGTTGTTAGAAAGATGGATTTCAGCCCGGCGCAAAAGATTGTTGTCTCTCCATTGACCGTTATGCGCTCGCATGATGCCCGTTACATTGGGAGCCTTCTGGAAGGGTTGCCGCTCATGGAAGGGGATACAGTAAGGGCAAGGCTTTTTGGGACCAGGACCCAGGATTTTAGGGTTGTGTCCACCAAGCCTGCAGGGGCGGTGATGATCCACCCCAAGACCGTCATGAAGATCCAGGAAAAGGGAGAGCCCGGGGAGGCCAGGGCCAGGATATCGTATGAAGATATCGGTGGATTAGGCAAGGCGATCCGGCGGATCCGCGAGATGATCGAGTTACCCCTCAAGTATCCCCAGGTTTTTGAGAGACTGGGGATCGATCCGCCTAAGGGTGTACTCTTGCATGGCCCACCGGGGTGTGGAAAAACTCTTATCGCCCGTGCCGTGGCAAATGAGACCGATGCCTACTTCGGGCATATCAGTGGTCCGGAAATCATGCACAAGTTTTACGGTGAAAGCGAAGCCCATATCCGGCGGATATTTGATGATGCTGCTGCACATGCTCCAAGCATTATATTTTTGGACGAAATTGATGCGGTCGCCCCAAAGCGGGAAGAGTTGGGTGGTGAAAAACAGGTAGAAAAGCGGGTTGTGGCCCAGCTTCTGGCATTGATGGACGGACTCTCTTCAAGAGGTCAGGTCATCGTCATCGGCGCCACCAACATTCCGAATGTTCTTGATCCGGCCTTGAGAAGGCCTGGACGATTCGACCGTGAGATAGAAATAGGCATACCTGACAAGAACGGACGGCTTGAGATCCTTCACATCTACACCAGAGGAATGCCTCTGGCAGAAGACGTGGATCTTGTCCGTATATCCGAGATTACTCATGGTTTTGTGGGAGCTGATCTTGAGGCGCTTTCCCGGGAAGCGGCCATGGCAACCCTGAGGAAGATATTCGCCAGCATTGATTTTGAGCTCGAAGAGATCCCTTATGAGAATTTGATGAAACTTCAGGTCACAATGGATGATTGCCTTGAGGCCTTGAAAGAAGTAGAGCCTTCAGCCATCAGGGAAGTGTTCACAGAAATTCCTGACGTAAAGTGGAGCGATGTTGGAGGTCTTACTGAAGTAAAGAGGGTGTTAAAAGAGACCATTGAATGGCCCCTGAAATATGGCGATCTATTTGAACATGCCAGGACCAATCCTTCCAAAGGGATACTCCTCTATGGTCCTCCCGGTACAGGGAAGACCCTCCTTGCCAAGGCAGTGGCCTCGGAATCAGAGGTGAACTTCATTTCGGTGAAAGGTCCGGAAATACTTTCAAAGTGGGTTGGAGAAAGCGAAAAAGGGATCCGTGAGGTCTTTAAGAAGGCCAAGCAGGCATCTCCCTGTATTATATTTTTCGATGAGATAGACAGTGTGGTTCCCAAGCGGGGTTCGGAGGCGGCATCCCATGTGGTTGATCGCGTCATCAGCCAATTCCTTACCGAGCTTGATGGTATCGAGGAGCTCAAGGGGATTGTAGTTCTGGCGGCAACAAACAGGTTGGATATTATCGATCCGGCCTTGCTCAGGACCGGCAGATTCGATTTTCATCTCAAGCTTCCTGTCCCTGATGAGGAAACGCGACTGGAGATATTCAGCGTCCACACAAGAGATAAACCCCTCGCTACGGACGTTGACCTCAAGTCTTTGGCCAGAGCTACGGCGGGACTTGTAGGTTCGGACATTGAATCAATTTTCAGAAAGGCCTCCATGTCGGCCATAAGAGAATTTATCGAAAGCGGGCAGGAAGACTATTCTAATTTCAAGATTTCGGACAAGCATTTTCAAAAAGCATTATCAGTGGACAGTGGTCATTAGTCATTGGTCAATATCCACAGAATATTTGGCGGATAAGACACGAACCTGGCTGACCAGATGGAATAGAAGAAAATTAATAAAAGATGATGATTTTATTTCACGGGGAAAAGACGCAGCACCGATCGGCAAAAAACTGAATGCATATATCAAATCGATAGGAAAGAAACTAATGGCCAATGACTAATACGGAGAAAAAAATGACCACAGACGGAAAATACATCTACGGGTTCGTCAGCACAAATGAACGTCAGAATTTGGGTCCTATAGGCATCGATCAGAGAGAAGTCTCCATCCTTCCCTGTCAGGATATCGCTGCTGTGGTCAGCGATTTGCCGTTTATACAATTTGATACCATACCGAAAGAGACCCTTTTTCGGAATCTGGCCATTTATCAGGCTGTCATCGAAAGAGTAATGAAAGATCGTTACATTATCCCTGTGAAATTCGGGGCCATGATTGAAGGAGAAGAAGAGATCAAAAGGATTTTAAAAAATGGTTATGGTCAGATCAACGAGAATCTCAAACAGATGGAAGGTAAGCTGGAGCTAAACGTGGCCGCCCTGTGGAGCAATTTTGAGACGGTTTTGAAGGAAATAGGAGAAAAAGAGGGGATTAAGAGACTAAAAGAAGAGGCAATATCAATACCCCCTGACCAGGTTTTTCAAGTCAAAATAAACGTTGGTAAATTGGTCAAGGAATCACTGGATAAGAAAAGAGAAGAATGCGCTTCCCTTATTTTGAATGTCTTGAAAAAGGAGGCGGAAGGCCACCGTTTCTTCGGCGTCATAGATGATTCCATGATTCTGAATGTAGCATTCCTGATCAATAAGGATAAACAGGATGTATTTGAAGAAAGGGTGGCTGAACTGGATGTTTACTACCAGAACAAGATAAATTTCCGAATCGTAGGCCCTCTTCCCCCTTATAACTTCACTACTTTCGAAATTAAGAAGGTAGAGTTCGCAAAGTTAAACGAGGCTAAAGAGATGTTAGGTTTAGGCGAAGAGTCTACGCCAATGGAAATCAAGGAAACATACAAGGAATTGAGCAAAAAGTTTCATCCCGATAAGTATCCTGGTGACCCGGAAGCTCAGGAGAGGTTTGAGAAAATAACAAAGGCCAGTCAAATGCTCACCGAATATTGCCAGGAAGAGCAGTGTTCTTTTAAGGAAGCAGATGTCAGAGAGTGGATAGGGATCAGGCTTTTAGAGCAGCCGGGGATTTTTGCTGGATGAGGAGGTTACTCTATGTACCGGTTATTCATGTGGACTCTGATTTAGGAAGCATCGCACCTGCCATCGACAAAAGAAGTACGGAGATATGTGGAAGAGAGCATTGGGAGAAACACAAACAAGTCGTGACCGCATTTTGGAATCAAATCGAGAAATATTTCAAGAAACTAAATGCCGGTAATCTGAAAATCTATCAGGATGGATTAATGGCAGATGGGGAGCATGGCCAAAAGATAATCGAAGAAGGAGCCCAAAAAGGTAGCAGAAATTACCGGATTGTCCTCGATTTGATAAATAGAGGCGGTGAGATCAGGAAAACTGAAGATATAGAGCTACTCAAGGAAGAATATGCTCGGATCCTCAAACTTGCACAGAGCAAATCGCTCTGGGAAAGGACTACGGCCTACATAGGGTACAGGTTTCGCAGAGATAAAATTATGGAAAACAGGGATAGATTCATTGCCAATACCATTAATCAGACTCTAAAAGAGGGAGAAAGAGGCGTTCTTTTTATAGGGGCTTTTCATGACGTGACTCCTTACTTAGCCGAAGATATACATGTCGAAGAGGTAAAGAACCCCCAAAAGGTAAGGGACTATTTTAGAACGCTCATCTCGGGAGGGGACGAGAAAAAGTTTGATGAGTTATCCAAATATCTGGTCCAGGGTCTAACGAACAATGACTGAAGACGGACAATATATATACGCTATTGTGGCGGCTAGTGAAGAGAGAGGTTTTGGCTCAATCGGTATCGGTGGTCGGAATGATGAGGTATCAATAGTTTGTTACGAGGATATCGGGGCAGTTATTAGCCCTTCTCCGATTGTTAAATATGCCGTTACCAGGGCCAATACTATTGCACATCAGAAGGTCATGGAAGAGGTTATGAAATATTATCCGATACTTCCTGTAAGATTCGGCACTATCGGTGAGGGAATTGAGCTTATCAAGGAAAAGATTCTAAGGGCCAGATATGACGAGATTAAAGAGCTTTTAAGGTATATAGAAGATAAGATAGAACTTGGCCTCAAGTCTCTATGGTTGAATATGCAAGGTATTTACAAGGAAATTATTGATGAAAACAGAGAGATCAGGTCATTGAGAGATCGAATTATGTCAAAAGCGATTAAGCGGCAGCGAGATCAGGTTCGATTGGGTGAAATGGTTAAAGAAAATCTAGATGCCAAAAGAATGCAGGATGAAAAAGCGATTCTCGATCCCCTTAAAGAGCTATGGGTAAAGCACAGATCGAACAACGTTTTCGGCGATCAGATGGTAACTAATGGCTCATTTCTGATTCCAAAAGATCGGGAGAAAAAATTTGATGAGATGGTTGATAAATTGAGCACAATGTATGATGGAAGAATGAAATTCAAATATGTAGGTCCGGTGCCACCGTGTAATTTTATAGAGATTGCAGTGACATGGTGACCAGTTGATCAGTGGACAGCAACCAGTAACCAGCAACGAGCAACTAAAACATGGCTTTCATAATCGATGACATATTGCTTTCTCCCTTAAGGTTTACCGTATGGATTGCAGAAAAACTGAAGGAGAACGCCTATAATGAGATGACCGATGAATCCAGGGTTCATGAAGAGCTTCTTCAGCTTCAGATGCAGCATGAGATTGGAGAAATAAGCGAAGAAGAATATGAAAAGAAAGAAACCAGGTTGATGGAACGACTGGAGGCCGTATGGAAGATGAAGCAGGAGATATAGCAATGCCGGCAAGGACTCTGGAAAGGAAAATTATATACTGGGGTCCTGGCGTCAAAAAAGGAGATAAATAAAAATGGACGTAAGTATTGCCAAGGTGGTTGAAAAAGCGCGGACCGAATTACATAAACTTACAGGTCTGGAGATTTCTTCGACCATAGGACTAGTCAGAGAAGATGACTGGTGGCTGGTAACTTTTGAGGCCATTGAAAAGCATTCGATTCCGGACAGCATGGATATTTTGGCCATTTATGAGACGAAAATGGATTCCGATGCAAACATGTTGGAATTCAATCGCACCAGTATGCGGAAGCGTATTGAGACCGGGGAAGCTGAGGTATAGTATTTTCCAAAAAGTGGCTGGTGCCGGCATGTCTCCGGCCTATGTAGATATGATGATCCGGTCTTTATTGGAAAACGGGTTCTTGGTAGCCATTGGCCCGAGACACTGTGAGATGACTCGCAAAGGGATTGAGTTACTGGAAGGGCAAATCACTGGAAAGCATATGGATTATGGGCATGATGTCTGGAAGGGATGATCAGATTTCATGGCAGGTGAAAGTTCAATGAATATGGGTGCGAAAGGCTTCCACGTCGACATATTTGACAGAGTGAAGAAGATGCGTGTGGTCGCCGAGTTATCCGTCATTAATGAAGAAGATATAAGGATTGATTTAAATAAAGACTTTTTAATCATATTCGCAAACCGGAGAGAGCGAAGCTATTACAAAAATATTAAATTGCCGCGCGCCTCTAAGAGTATAATCGGAAGAATATATAACAATGGGATCTTGGAGATTATCTTAGATTAGATCAACTACAACTCCTTATCAATGGATTCAATTGGAAGTTGATAGTCTTGTAAAAAGTCGGAGTCAATCTAAAGTTATAACAAAATATATTCGTAATATATAAGTTAAGTATACGAAACTTATATAGCTATTTCAGGCCAGCGGCTCAGAATAGACTTTTTTCAGCATAATCATGCTAATAATAAATGGAGGTTCAGCATGGCCCTAGAACCATCTCGAAATGGTAGCGGTGGTGGTTTAGCCGACGTAATAGACAGAATTCTGGATAAGGGATTGGTGATTAACGCCGATATCGCAGTGTCTGTGACCGGCATTGAACTGCTTGGCATCAAGATCAGGGCCACTTTAGCGTCATTTGAGACCGCTGCCAAATATGGTCTGGAATTTCCATCCGGCACCAATTTGGAAATACCTGCTTGGAACGAGGCCCTGGTAGCAAAAGAAAACTGCCCTCAATGTGAAAAGAAGGTCTCAATGGAAGAGCTTATTTCCACCGGCTGCCCTTGGTGCGGATGGATGAGTGCCAAGGCGCAAAAAGTTGTCAGTTGAACAGTTATCAGTTTTTGGTCACTAACCAGTAACCACTGACCGCTAAAAATATGCCAATAGACATTGACGAAAAAAATCTCAAGTACGGGGTCTTAGGACTGGTCGTAGCCTTAGTCGAGATCATCAAGGACGCCCTCAAACTTCAGGCCCTGAAAAGGATGGAGGGCGGAAGTCTGACAGAAGAGGAGACCGAAAGATTAGGAGAGGCCCTGATGGAGCTCGATACTGCAATCGAAGAGATGAAAAAGGAACAGGGGATCACGGAATCGGTTAAATCCGTCAGGGACGGTCTGGATAATATTGTCGATGAACTCTTAAATAAGATGATCAATCCGGAGAGATGGAAAGAGAGTGGTCAGTGATCAGTGGATAGTGGATAGAGATGAAAGAGATAATCGAAAAGATGGTCAGGCAGGAGATAAGAGATATTCTTGCTGAGAATAAAGAGGTAATAACGGGGATAGTAGAAACCTCCCTTTTCCCGGAACTCAAGGCCGCTGTTCGGGATTCAGTCTACAGGGCACTGGAAGATTTCGTACGAGTAGGCCTGGATACTCAGGAACCAATGGAAAAGCGATTCCAGGAGGCTGCAACCCGGCAACATCCTTCCCCTGATGTGCCCTCCACCCAAGAGAAAGCGACACTCACAAATAAACCAGTCTCGGACCCTGGACATCGGACATTGGACTTTGGACCAGCCAACGCTCGATATCTTTACTGTATTGTCGAGGGCAACGAAGGCTTAAATCTCGGCAAGATTGGAATAGAGGGTAATGAGGTTTACACCGTCCTTTATAAGGAGCTTTCCGCCGTTGTTCACAACTGTCCTGCTGAACCCTATAGATCGGAAGATGAAGAGGTCGTGAAGAGCTGGCTGGTGACCCATCAAAAAGTGGTGGATGCTGCCACGGAAAGATTCGGCACTGTGGTCCCCATTGGATTTGATACGATCATTCAGGGTAATGCGGCGGCTGATCCAGAAGAGAATATAGAGGCTTGGTTAAAAGAAGATTATGAAAATCTGACAGCAAAGATGGAGAAGGTCCGAGGCCGGGCAGAATATGGTGTGCAAGTCTTCTGGGACCCCAAAGTCATGGCTCAAAGGATTGTTGAAGAGAGCCCTGAGATCAAAAAATTAGATGAGGAGATAAAGCCCAAACCTAAAGGCCTGGCCTATATGTATAGGCAGAAATTAGAGGATCTTTTAAAAAAAGAGATGGAGAAGATGGCCGATCGTTATTTCAGGGACTTCTATGAAAAAATCAAAACATATCCCGATGATCTTCGTGTAGAAAAGACCAAAAAGACAGAGGATAAAAACATCCAGATGCTCTTGAATCTATCCTGTCTGCTTCCAAAGGAAGAAAGCAAAAAATTAGGAGAAGAATTAGAAAAGATCGATGCTCTTGAAGGCTTTTCTGTTCGATATACCGGGCCATGGCCACCATACAGTTTTGTGGTCAGCGGGTAGAAAGGGAGCCACATGAGCAACGAGATAAAATCATATAAAGACCTAATAATTTGGCAAAAGGCGATTGACTTGGTGGTTTAAATTTATGAAACTATCAAACGCTTTCCAAGAAAAGAGCTTTATGGCCTATCAGATCAAATTAAAAGATCCACGGTTTCTGTACCTTCCAATATTGCGGAGGGACAATCTCGTCAGCATACAGCCGAATTCAGGCAATTTTTGTATATCGCCCTCGGTTCCTTGGCCGAATTAGATACCCAGCTCATAATTGTCCACAGACTTGGATACATAGATTCTAATATTAACGATTTGTACATCACAAAAATAATGAATTGAGAAAAATGATTTCCACTTTGACGTCGAAACTTAAGAAATGATCACTGACCACTATGGAACCCCAACGAAGCACCAACGCAACCTTAGCAGATCTTCTGGATCGCGTCCTTGACAAAGGACTGGTTATCCATGCTGACCTGATTGTGTCGGTCTCAGGCATCCCGTTGATTGGAGTAAACTTGAGTGCGGCCCTGGCAGGCATGGAGACCATGCTGAATTACGGGATAATGCAGGCTTGGGATGAGCGTACCAGGGTCTGGGAACACGATTACAGGAGTAAAAAGAAGAGTTCTCTGATTCAGGGAGAAGAAATAATCCTCAAGATGTTGGGTGCATACCATTCAAGTGAAGGGATATATACGGCCTGGAGATATGGGCACCTTTATCTGACTGATGAGAGGTTGTTCCTGTATCATGAAGATTTCGGAGAGGTCCTGTTCGAGACTCCTCTGAAGAAAATACATGGCCTTGCTGTCAGGGAAGGGGAGCAGCTTACTGAGAAAAAGGTGAGGGAGGAATTATGTCTCCTTTTAGAGGGGAATAAGATGTGCAGGCTGACTGCCTTAAATGTTCATCAACTAAAAGAAGCGTTAGAGAAAAGGATGGAAGAAGCAGGGCTTGCTATTCAACAGGATCCGGAGGTCCCTTTTGTCGAAGGAAATGCGGCAGAGTTTTTAGCTGATGGGGAGCATGTAATTTGTACGGGAAAGATGTGGTATCTTATGGATAGAGAGGGGATTGCAGATGATACCTGGAGGCCGGGCTACCTATATCTCACAGACAAAAGGGTGTGCTGGTGTTACGACCTCTCACGAAAAATAGTCATAGAGATTCCTGTAAGCGGAATAATAGGTTCGGTTATTGAAACAAGGGCCTGCAGTAATGTTATGGCGAAAGAGAAGGTCATGGATATCCTTTATGCTTCAAATGGAACGAGAAAAGTGGCTGTTTTTTCAGGACCTCTTTTGGAAGATTGGAATCAAATAGTGAACAAGATCATAATCGGGCGGTGGAAAACCTCCGCAGGGGAAGAAACAGAGTCCTGCCCGCAGTGTGGCAAGACAGCTCTGATAAAGGACTTGTTGGATCAAGGGTGCACGGGGTGTGGTTGGGTCAGTCCGGCTAAAAAGGAAAGGGTTCGTAAAATCGAAGCACCTGCTTAAAGCTTGCGGGAGATGCAAGGAGGAATAACATGCCAGATTTCAAAGATGAAGATTCTCATGAAGTATTTCATAATAGAAATGAAGGGTCGGTTCCATCTGAAAGGCTTGCCTTTACCGGTAGGATAGCCGCCGGCATAGCCCATGAAATAAGAAATCCGCTGAGCAACGTATCTATGTCGGTCCAGCAACTCAAGAAGGCTTTTACCGAAGATAGCCCCTGGGCCAAACATATCGAGGTAATTATCAGAAATACGGAAAGGATTAACTTCTTAATCACCGAGCTCATTAACTCTGCCCGGCCACCGAAACTCAATATTCAGGCCCATGATATCAAAAGTATATTGGAAAATACGCTGGATTCCATAAAGACCAAGCTCGTGTCGCAACAGATAGAGGTGTATAAGCAGTATTATCCCGGATTTTCGGTCATCCATGCGGATAAGGAACAGATCAGCCGGGCCTTTTCAAACATAATGCTTAACGCCCTTGAATCTATGCCCGATGGAGGCAGTTTGACCATTGCCACCGAGATTAAAGGGGATTTTTTCACGGTGAAGATCCAGGATACAGGGGAAGGGATTCCTGAAGAAGATATTATCAGGATATTTGACCCTTTTTTTAGCACAAAATCATCAGGGGTAGGTTTGGGGCTATCCATATGTTACGGGATCGTTGTGAGCCACGGCGGTATCATAGGGGTGGAAAACGAGACGAACAAAGGGACGATATTTACAATCTCTTTGCCAATAATATAGATCTGAAAACAGAGGATTTATGACAGAAATAAAATACGATGTCAAAAGGGGCGCGGATATATATAGACTGATCCTTTACTCAAGATTAAGGAGTTGGATTCTAAGGGGTATTATCAAAAGAGACGAAGCAATTGTATGGCGAAGCGGTCTCTCCGGTTGGCGTAAACCCGAAGATCTTGAAGAGCTGAAGCCTTATTTTAAACAAAAGTACGAAGAGGATTTAAAAAGAGACAAACAAATAACACAGCCGATTTTCTTTCCAAAGAGGCGGATAGGAAATATTTTGATAATAGACGACGAAGAGGATTTGTGTTGGCTTTTATCTAATATTTTAAGGGCCAAGGGGTATAATGTAATTATTGCTAATAACATAAGTGAAGGTGTAGCCCGTCTAAAGGAATCACCCGATTTGGTCTTTTTAGATTTAAAACTGCCCGACGGTGAGGGAATGAATATCCTTCCTAAAATCAAAGAAATAAATTCGGAGACATTGGTAACCGTCATTTCTGCCTATGGTAGTGCAGAAAAAAGGGAGAAAGCAATGAAGGAAGGGGTTTGTAGCTTTATCGACAAACCATTTACCGAGGAAACCATATTAAGTCTTTTATCGCGGTTTTTACGTAAAAGTTAAGCTCGTTGCTCATTAAATGGAAAAAGGATGGAAGATTTGATGGCGAAAAGCTATCGTGATTTGGAAGTCTATAAATTAGCATATGAATTGTCAATGAAGATACATCATATGTCGTTGAAATTGGCTAAATACGAACTCTATGAGGAAGGTAGTCAGATAAGGAGGTCTTCAAAAGGAGTTGCTTCCTGTATTGTGGAAGAATACGGAAGGCGAAAATACAAGAACGACTTTGTCAGATTCTTAGTTTATGCGTAAGCATCATGCGATGAAACTTAAGTTCATTTGAATTTTATCCATAATTCAGGATATATCAGTGCTCAAATTTATAAAGAATTAAAGGAAAAAATAATGAACTTGGAAGAACGATTAACAAATTTATACAATATGTCGAAGCCGAATGGAAATTATTCGCAACCGGCAACGAGCAACGAGTAACCAGCAACGAGTTATGACTAAAGCAATAGGCATAGACTTAGGGACCACCTATTCGGTGGCAGCTGTGATAGAAGATGGTAGGGCCAAGGTGATCAAAAACGCCGAAGGCGAAAACCTGACCCCGTCTGTCATTGCTGAAACGGCACATGGACACAGATTAGTGGGTTCTGTTGCCAAGAGCCAGACCTCAGCCAATCCGGAAAGAACGGTGGTCTCCATAAAGAGGCAGATGGGCACCGATTTCAGGGTCACTCTCAACGGAAGGAGCTATTCCCCCCAGGAGATATCCGCCTTTATTTTGCGAAAGGTAAAGGCAGACGTTGAAAATTATTTTAGAGAAGAGGTAGAAAAAGCGGTTATTACGGTTCCGGCATATTTTAATGATGGACAGCGGCATGCGACTGAAGAGGCTGGAATTATGGCCGGCCTTGATGTAATTAGGATAATCAATGAGCCTACCGCTGCTTCCCTGGCCTATGGGCTGGATCGAGAAGAAATTCAGACGATCCTTGTATGGGATCTGGGCGGAGGGACATTTGATGTCTCCATACTGGAGTTGGGGGATGGATTTTTCCATGTCAAAGCGGTCAATGGCAATACTAAACTTGGAGGTATTGACTGGGACGAAAGAATCGTCGATTATCTGGCTGAAAAATTTTTGAGTGAATATCGAGTCGATATAAAATCTGACAAGGTCGCATTCCAGCGTCTGAAAGAGGCCGGCAAAAAAGCCAAAAGAGAGCTCTCTTTCCGACCGACTGCTGAAGTCTCCCTTAATTCTATCAAAATCGATAGAAGCGGTTTTAAAGACCTGGAGGTCTCGATTGATCGGGAAATATTCGAAGACATAACTGCGGACCTGAGGGAAAAGCTCTTAGATCCAACACGGCAGGCGTTGGCCGATGCCAAACTGACTCCTGAAGGGATTGACCGAGTAGTCCTGGTAGGCGGCTCAACCCGGATGCCTGCTGTGAGAGAACTGGTGGAAAAGATCTTTCATAAGAAGCCATATATCAATATCAATCCCGATGAGGTAGTGGCTATTGGGGCGGCTGTCCAGGCAGGTGTTTTAACAGGGGAGATTAATGATGTTGTACTTTTAGATGTAACGCCTCTTTCTTTAGGGATTGAGACAGAGGGCGGCCTTTTTGCAAAGATCATCCCCCGAAATTCCACCATTCCTACCTCTGCTGGGCAGATATTCACAAACGCCGAGGACAATCAAACAGTGATGGATTTCCATGTCCTCCAGGGCGAGCGGGAGATAGCCATCGATAATATCAGTTTGGGGCAATTCCGTTTGACCGGGATGCCGCCCCTTCCGAGGGGAAAGGCGCAAGTGGAGGTCACCTTTGAGATCGATGTAAACGGGATGGTCAAAGTTTCTGCCCAGGATTTATATACCGAAGAACAGACCAGCATAAAGATGGATGCTTTACATTTGTTGTCCAATGAACAGATGGAGCGGACAATAAGGGAAGCTGAAGTGCATGCCGAAGAAGATATGAAGAGGCGTGAGGATATTGAAATCAACATCAAGGCCGACGGCATGATCCGTGCGGCCGAATTAGTTATAGAGGAGAGAAGGAATAGGATTTCAGCTTCTTATCTGTATGAAATTAATTCTGCCCTATTAGACCTGAAAGCGGCCTTGGCCGGGGGTGAAAGCAAAGTCGTTGAAAATAGTACCAAAAAACTTAGGAAATTATTGAAGAAAATATAAGGAGTCATTAGTCATTAGTTGTTGAGAAGTGAAGACTTGGTTATGCAGTTCTGTTATTAACACTGTATGAGACAAGAATTGGCTTGCTAAGGGAAATAACAGGAAATTGATAAATGATCATGACTTCAATTCATTGAATGAAGACATAGAATTGATCGGTAAAAAGCTGAACGTCTATATAAAATCTATAGGCAAGAAACCTATGGTCCAATGACCAATGACAAGAGCTATGCGAATAATACCCCCAAAAAGCAGCATGCCCATATTAAAAAAAAGCATACCTAAACTTCATACAGATGAGCGGATTATTTTAAAAGGCCAGGCAGGATTTAAACATCATTCACGCTCTGGTTGGAAAGTTGTCGAGTTATTTCTGACAAATCGAAGAATTATCTTCTACCAGTTACAAAAAATTATTTTTGAGATATCGCTCAGTCAAATTTATAATATAGCATCAAAAAAATTTTACTACGTTATGAGGGAAAGGGACGCTTTAGGTATTTTTTATAAAGCAGTTGAGGGCTCAAGAGAAGGTAGAGTATGGTTTGTTGTTAATGATTTGCTAACCTGGGAAAGAAGAATCTATCAGCTCACTCTACTGAAGATTGATGCGGATCTGATTGAAAGAATAGCTGTTGAATTGGATTCTGAAGGCCGGGATATCCTGAGGTTTCTTTGGGAGAACCGCCATGCCAGAATCGACCGGTTGGCTGAACTCATCAATGCCCCAAACCATATGCATGTTCTTCTGAACATTAAGGAGACGATCAATCCCATCGCAGAAAAGATTGCCGGCTGTCCGATTCTCTCTTTTGAAAGGTCAAAAATGGACCAGGAAACCGGAGAGAAGGTCTTGTTTAGCTGGTGGCTGTTAGGGGAACTTGAGGGAAGGGAAAATAAAAATGAACGTCTTCTGGATATATTTGATGAAGGCTCTTATCTTCAGATAATTATGGAAGTAAAAAAAATGGAGAAATCCGATTTAAGTTTAGAGGTTCACGGAGCTGAACTTATAATCAAATCAAACAAGACTGGGGCCACATGGACGGAAACGTTTCTCTTGCCCGCTGAAGCGAATTACAATAACCACAAAATACATTTGCGAAACAATTTACTGGAAATTAGGCTATCCAAGGTGCCGTGATCAGTGGTCAGCGAATGCCTACCGAATGACAGCTGAATGACAGCGAAGCCGAATGACCAATTAGTACCCGAATTTCTTAAAAACAAAGACCTCAGGTTGATCCTTTTTGGCGGGAAGGGCGGGGTAGGCAAGACAATCATGGCTGCTACCGCTGCCGTTCAACTGGCCCGGTCCTGTCACAACTACAAGAAAGTCCTTGTCATATCAACCGATCCAGCGCATTCTTTGGGGGACAGCTTTGGAATAGAGTTAGGGGATAAAGTAACTCCAGTGGTCAGTGACCACTGTCCAATGTCCAATGTCCAAAATCTTCAATCTTCAATCCCCAATCTATTTGCCTGCGAACTAGATGCCGCCAGGCTGCTGAATGAGTTCAAGCAGAAAAACGACGCTGTGATCAAAAAGCTGGCGGACAGGGGGACCTATTTCGAACAGCAGGACATTGCCGAGTTTTTTGACCTCTCACTTCCCGGTATGGATGAGGTCTACAAA
>JAGYNZ010000042.1 GCA_018399745.1 Deltaproteobacteria bacterium
CAGTGACTATAAAGAGACAGTCCGCATTGCAGCTAAGGCAGGGGCGGATCTTATCATCAGCGGAGCGGGTCTTCCACTGGGGCTCCCGGGTCTAATACCAGAAGGCTGTAACACAAAGCTTGTCCCAATTGTTTCTTCAGGTCGGGCGGCTGAAATTCTCTGCCGCAGGTGGGTTTTGCATTTTTCTCACCTGCCTGATGCCGTTGTTGTTGAAGGCCCCAAGGCAGGAGGCCACCTCGGATTTAAAGCAGAAGATATCGACTCTCCTGAAAACTATATTGAAAACCTCGTACCCCAAGTCATTGAGGCGGTAAAACCCTTTGAACAAAAAAGCGGCCAGGCTGTACCTGTAATCGCAGCTGGCGGAATATATACAGGCGAGGATATCTACAGGTTTATCCAGATGGGGGCCGCAGGGGTGCAAATGGGAACGCGTTTTGTGGTCACTCATGAATGTGATGCCTCTGATAAGTTTAAGCAGGCCTATATCAAGGCGAAAAAAGAAGATGTCACTATAATAAAGAGCCCTGTGGGCATGCCCGGAAGGGCCCTGAGGAGCAATTTTATTGAAAAGGCCGAGGCAGGGGGCAAGAAACCGCGCAAATGCCTATGCAAATGCATCAAAACTTGCCATTATCCAGATACACCATATTGCATCGGCATGGCCCTTATAAACGCCCAGAAAGGAAATATTAACTCTGGCTTTGTCTTTTGCGGCTCAAACGTATGGCGGGTAAACAAGATAGTATCAGTCCAGGAACTCATGGATGAACTGGTACAGGGCTATATAGAGACCGCCGGAAAGGCCGCAGGGTCTAAATTATATCAATCCAGCCGTAAATATCCTCAGTCTCCCCATACTGTAAACCCGTGATTTCATCAAAGAGCCTCTGGGCCAGATTTCCGGTCTTGCCCCCGTTAATTGGGTAGTTTTCACCTTTATAATATAAGGCACCTACAGGTGAAATGACTGCGGCTGTGCCGGTCCCAAAGCATTCATTGAGGACCTTGTCCTTTGCTTTATCAAGAACCTCGTAAATGGCAATCGGTCGCTCTTCGACCTTAAGCCCCCAGTCTCGAGCAAGGCAAAGCACCGAGTCCCTGGTAATACCGGGTAATATGCTCCCGTTTAGCTCAGGTGTGACCAGGACATCTTCCAGAAGGAAGAATATGTTCATTGTCCCGACTTCCTCTATATAACGTCGCTTTGCCGCATCAAGCCATAGTACCTGGGTAAAACCAAGTTCTTGCGCCTTCTCAGAGGCCATAAGACTTGCAGCATAATTCCCAGCGGTCTTGGCCTCTCCTACGCCCCCTGATACTGCCCTCACGTACTGGTCCGTCACAAAGATCTTTACAGGGCTGAAACCCTCAGCATAGTATGCCCCTACCGGGCTCAATATTACTGCTAACAGATATTCTCTGGCAGGACGAACTCCCAAAAAGGCCTCAGTAGCGATCATGAACGGCCGGACATAAAGAGATGTCCCGGTAGCTTCAGGCACCCAGCGTCGCTCAATCCGAATAAGGGCCTTGATGGCCTGAAGGAGCTCATCCTTATCCACTTGGGGCATACACATACGCCATGCAGAATGATTAAGGCGATCCATGTTGTCTCCTGCCCTGAATAGCCTGATCTGGTCATCCTTCCCACGATAGGCCTTGAGTCCCTCAAATATGGCCTGGCCATAATGTAGACACGCTGAGGCGGGATCAAGAAAAAAGTTGGCATAGGGTACTATCCTTGCGTTATGCCAGCCTTTTTCTGCCTTATAACCCATTAAAAACATGTGGTCTGAACGATGTTTACCAAAACTCAGGTTAGAAGAAGGGGGAAGATCTTTTCGTTCTGATTCGGGCAAAAGCTCTATTTCAATATGCATGATGGAATTCATCCTTTACAGAAAAGTAAGTATTTCACTTTAGTCATGGACCGAGACTAATTCAATAGTTTGATTACGCTGAAAAATTCGATTGTGGTATTGATTCAATTTTGAAGTAAATGTGACGTACTATGATTATCCAGCATTCCAGAAAAATTCACGTCTTGCATCTTCGACATTTTGAGTGGAATCATTTTTCAAATCTTTTGCCGCGCAATCATTATTTGCACCTTTATAAAGTCGGATCATTCTATTTCAAAAACTGTTTATGTAACCAGGAGCGTACATAAATGGTCCTGAAGGCATCGGCCGGACCTGTGGTATGTGGAAAATAAGGAAGCCAGAAAGGCGAAATGCCTGTACCGGGGGCATTCCCTGAGATCGGATCGGCATTTATAGGCTTCGGCTGCAGATTATCAAAACGCACTACACCACCTGAATCGACATAAGTCAAAGAAAGGTCCAGAATAGGACGAACAACGGTAAGACGTCCATAGGCATTCTCCGCCAATTCCACGGCCCCCCAACGTCGTTCAGTAAAACTCTCAAACCATAGACCCTGCCGATACTCACCGGTTATCTTGTCAAGCATCCTGGGTACAACCCAGTCTTCATAAGGCAAATCAACATAGGCCTTTACAGTGGCCTCTACCTCACTGCTGCCCTGGATCGCTAAGTAACTCCAGTCATCATAATCAGGAAAATCCTGTCTGATCACAGACCTTCCCCTATCCTCTACAGCCCATACCGCATGGCAAACAGCACAGTCAACAAGGTCCGCGTCTTCCGGTCTATGACCAATACGTTTTCGGTCCATGGACGGTCCTGAATGAGATCCTTTTTTATCTCCCAGGTGGCAGTCCGTGCAAGCCACATTTCGTTCCTTGCCCCTGCAGGGCCCTGCACAATGACAGTCAGTACAGCTCATACCAGCCATCCTGTGCACATCAGGGGCCATATCATGCCACTCCAGACCATAGGGCCTTTGAATGTGCTTACCCTCAATCAATGGTACACGAAAGGCACCTTCATAGTCCATCTCGAACCGTCCATAATAGTCCCAGCCAACGAAATTTCCATAGTGGCAGGAAAGGCACCGAATATCAGGGACTTTCCTGAGGAACCGGTGATCCCAGGGCCCTTCGGCCTCGATGTTCAGATGACATGCAGCACAGCCTGTATTTCGAGTAGTGCCGATGTAATCATCTCCCTGATAATAAACGTGGCAACGAAGACATCTTCTCCTGAGCATATCAGAAACAAGTGCCTTTTCTGTACAAGGAGGCTCCTCTATGGGCAATTCCAGCAAGGTCGGCACCTGTTCATCAGGGAAAAATCCAGACCAAACCGCTCCTATCATGCTCGACAAGGTAAAATGAATGGAAGAGTCGGCAGCTGTCACTTCCTTAGCATGACATCTTCCACATGTGTCTGCCATAGAGGTCGGGTGGGATGGCATGGGAATCAAGCCATCGTGGGCCTGAGCACGTGAATAACCTTCAGGTCTCCCCTGATGACAGACAATGCAGCCGATATCATGGGCAGAATCCAACTCCATGCTGTGACATCGTCTACAGCCCGACTCGCTAAGAGATGAATCCATAAAAGGAGGCTGACATGCAGAGATCAGGCATATTAAAAATATATTAATATATAGATAAATCATTTAATTTGGGTGCTGCCGTAATAAACACCTGATGTTAATATGTTGATCGTGTCTGATGTTACACTTCTTTTGCGACAAATACATATTAAATATACCGGATCGACTGTTGAACTGACGGAGAAACCATGCCTTTAAACAAAGGCAACCTAAAAGCCGCTCTGACCTATCTGGATGGGTTTCAGTTCCACGGTTTCCGTCTGGGCCTTGAACGAATGACCCGCATATTGAATGCGTTTGGCAGTCCAGAAAAAAACTATCCGTGTCTTCATGTAGCAGGGACCAATGGAAAAGGCTCTGTAAGCGCTATTATTGCAAGCATTTTACATGCGGCGGAATATAAGACAGGTCTCTATACCTCGCCACATCTATCATCCCTCAGAGAGAGATTCAAGATAGGGAACACCTTGATTTCAGAAGAGGAGCTGAAAGAGCAGATCTGGAGGATTAGGAATTTTTTAGAAAAAGGTTATGATCTCAGCTATTTCGAGTTTACCACTGCAATAGCAATGGTCTGGTTTGCGAAGCAGGCTATTGAACTGGCAATTTTTGAGACCGGTCTTGGTGGCAGGCTGGACGCCACCAACATAATTAATCCGCTGGTCTCTGTTATTACAAATATCTCCCTGGAGCACCAGGCCTTTCTGGGTAGCAGCATTTCTGAAATAGCCAGGGAAAAGGCAGGCATAATCAAGGAGGGCGTACCGGTGATCACTGGAGTCAGAGAACAGCCCGCTCTATCTGTAATATTGGAAAGATGTCTTGAGCTGAACGCCCCGGTTTGGGAGCTTGGTCGTGACTTCGATGTAAACGATCATGGAAATTCAAAAATAGATTATGAAGGAAAATTTCTAAAAATCAACGAATTGGATCTGGGCCTGATAGGAACGCACCAGGCAATAAATGCCGGCCTTGCCATAGCGGCCTGTGAAAGGTTAATAGGGCAAGGATTCAGAATTACTGATACAGCAGTCAGAAATGGATGCCGAAGTGTCTATTGGCCTGGGCGCGGGGAACTGTTGCGGGGCAGTTGCAGGGTGCTGCTTGACGGGGCACATAACTTAGGTGGCCTGCGAGCACTCAAAGACCTTCTTGTCCGGTTGAACAAGGCATCAATAGATAAAGGCAGTTGCTTTCATAGTCTCCTGTGGGCCTGTTCGAATGAGGGCGGAGATAAAGACTTTGTGGCCATGCTCAAGCATATAGCATATCTGTTTGGGCAAATCGTCATTACAGAGCCCCCTGGCCCCAGAGTGCCGGTCACGATAGAAAGCTGGGGTGCGAATGACATTCCGAAAGACGTGACTATGGAAAAAGATTGGCAGAAGGCCTTGAATAGAGCCCTTTCAAACTGCGGCGAGAGCGACCTGCTCTGCGTGGCAGGCTCGCTTTACCTTGTGGGAGCGGTGAGAGAAGAATTGATGAAACGGGGATTTGCCTGCATATGATTCAGCCCCAGCCAGGTCTGTCGCCTAACCCCCTCCACGTTTGTACAGGCCCGTCTCAAGGCATAACCCTGGCCGATCAGGTACACCTTTTCTTCAGCCCTGGTTATAGCGGTATAGAACCATTTGTTATTGAGCATTATAAAATGTGAATTGGTAAGCGGAATGACCACAATACGATACTGACTTCCCTGCGCCTTGTGGACTGTGAGTGCATAGGCCAGTTCTATGATATCCCCCAGATGATCAAAATAGTATGCCACGACAATCCTCTCCGGATAGACCACATAAAACTGCTCGGTCTCAGGATCAATCTTTGAGATAAGACCAATGTGCCCGTTGAAGACCCTCCTGAAGCCTTCAGATTCGAAAATTTTCCCCTGTTCTATAAATTTGGCCCATGGCATTACCTGCATGTCCCTGTTTTGCAGATGAACCACCTTGTCACCTTCTCGTATTGTTATACCTGACTTTGTCACCCCGCCGCCTCCATGATTAAGGATATCCTGAAGGTTTGTATTTAATATCTCTGTACCCAACTGACCTATTCTCATCGGGGTCAATACCTGAAAGTCCCATACGGGGTGATTGAGACGTCCCTTATATTCCCTGGCAAGCCCAAGGATGCGATCCAGGATAGCCTGGTTATTTTCTTCTCTCAGGAGTTTTAATTCTCTTTCTGTCCTGTCTTTTTTAAGTACGTAGATATTATGAGGTTCTACCTTTTCAAAGGCAAAATCGCGCCACCCCGGTGCCTCAACTTTCTCAGGCATCTTACCCTGACGGATGTCGTTGGCAAAAAGGGTAAGCACACTGTCCTCACTCTGCCGGTAGATCCGGATAAGGTGCACTGCGGATACAAGCCCTGCGGCCAATATGTCTCCAAAAACATTACCTGCTCCTATCGGAGGAAGTTGTGCAGGGTCCCCCACCATCAGCAACAGGGTTGCCGGCTTCAGTGCCTTGGCAAGACGATAGAAAAGGGGCAGGCTTACCATGGATGCCTCGTCCACAATAACTACCCTGTAAGGCAATGGATTTTCAGGCCCATGCTCAAACCTGCCTTCGCCTTTATACTTGAGCAGGCTGTGAATGGTCATGGCATTGTATCCAGTGGTCTTTCCAAGCCTGGCTGAAGCCATGCCGGTAAAGGCGCAACATATTATATCATCCCGGTCGGCATAGTGCCTTGAGAGCAGGTCCAGCACGACCCGGCAGACCGTGGTCTTTCCAGTACCGGCATAACCTGCGAGCCCAAAGGCCATTACGGGCTCAGTGGCCACCCGAAGTACTATCTCTCTCTGTTCGCTGGCAAATTCAATACACGCGGTACTTTCGTACTGATCAAGGAACTCCTTTACCACATCAGCAGAAATGGTCGGCCTTTCGCAGGCCTCTGACCTTGCAACAAAAAAGTCTCTGAGCCAGTCTTCCATGTAGCGATAGGCTGAAAGGCCTATTTTCCCCTTGTCATCCCGGACTATGGTGCCGTCAAGTACCATGGGTTTCAACACGCCCCTTATAAGCGATTCACCCGGGACTTTCCCGCCCGTTGACAGCACCTCTTTTACTGCAAGGATAAAGGTATTATCAGAAAGATAAGAATGGCCTTCGGTCTCTGCGGTCTCTACAAGTACATGGGTAACAGCCGCCCGGACCCTTTCAGCCGACTCAGGCATGATTCCCAGTCCAAGGGCTATTCTGTCGGCTGTCTTAAAACCTATGCCCCGGACTTCAGTCAAGCTGTAAGGATCCCTCTTTACGGTCTCAAGTGCGTGATCGCCAAAGTGATTGTATATCCTTATCAAGAGATTGGGCGTTATTTTCCCGCCGTGCCCTGTCAGATAATCTGAAAGTGCCCTTAAATTCCTGTGCTTGTGCCAGCTTCGTTTAATAAGGTCAAGACGCTTCTGCTTTATTCCCTTGACCTCGAGAAGTTCCTCCGGCTGATGCTCCAGTATATGTAAGAGCTTCCCTTCGCCATAATATTCCAACAGCTGCAGCGAAAGCTTCTCCCCCAATCCCTTCACTACCTTGGACAAAAAGAAAAGCAGCTCGCTTCCCATGATATTACAGCTTGAAAAGACAAACTGCCTGCCATATTTCGTGACGGCCCAGGACCCGGAAAATTGAAATTCCGTGCCTTCCAGACCCGCCTGATTCAGAAGCTCGGGCACGTGACCTACGGCAGTAAATCTTGCCCCCCTGGCAGGGTGTACCTTGAGGACAGCAAATCCCGTATCGGGCGAAGCATAGGTAACCCGCTCAATTCGACCGCAAAGTGTCATATCCTGACTTGAAGACATAGGCGCCGTCATATCATTATTAGCCACATATCTTTTTCTTGATGTCTGCAAGTGGCTTTGAAATCATCATAATAGAAAAGTAATAATTGAGCCACTGGCCTTAAAACCATATTCCATTGCCCATATTTATTACGTATAATATGCAATGTACTCATCATCAATGATTCAAAACCCTTAAATACTGAAAGTGTCCCTAAAATGAGAAATAAGATCGTCTATTCATGTATTTTTGAGTTTCCAATCTCTTTCCCGGCAAAACTCAAACCAGCGATGGTGACGCCCGGATCGGCCAAAAGTTTTTGGAAAAAATAAAATCTAATTTGACATGATCAAAATAATATGTGATGTATAAAAGTCATTAATCGTCCGAAGATTCATGGGGCATGTGTTGACTGAAAATCTAAACCATTATTCGTTGGTTCTGAATGAAACAGGCATTGGAATAAAATCAGGCAAGGATATGCCATGCATACATAAATTTAAGGATAGTGAGGTGTGTCTGCGTACTATGCAGTGGCAGACATAGAACGTAGACTGAGAGCTGACCTGAAAGTGAACGGGAAAAGGAGCAAACATTATGAACGCATTGGTAGTTTATTCGACTAAGACAAAGAACACGTTGAAATTAGCTGAAGCACTTTATGAAGCCCTTCGTTATACTAAGGAATTGAAATCAATTACCGATAACCCAAATCCGGATGACTATGATTTTATTGCCGTAGGTTACTGGGTCAAAGACAGTAAACCTGATCCTGCTACCATGGAATTCCTGCCTAAAATAAGGGACGGCCAACAGGTCTTTTTATTTGCTACCCATGCCTCGGCAAGAGACTCGGGGCCTATCAGAAATGCCATGAAAATTGCAAAAGAGTTAACCAGCAAAGGGCGTATTATCGGTACGTTCGGCTGCCAGGGAGAGGTCTCTCCGGAGATGATGGAAAAGCTCGCCGCTCAGGATAAAAAGCCCGAGTGGTTTGCTGATGCGCCAGCGGCAAAAGGACATCCTGATGAACAAGATATCGCTGAGCTTGTTCATCTCATCAATACAATTTGCATCTAAACGGAGTCTATGGAAACATAAGATCCTAAATTTCCGGCCTGGCTGGGAAAGAGGAATGCATTTGCTCATTCCCAGCCTTTCACTTGGGTGTCGTTGATGTCTTAAATCTTTCTTCCTGAATATCCTGCCCATTTTACTACAGCTATATAAGACTGGAACTGGGGGACGTCCTTGACTAGCTTGAATAAGTCTGATGATAGCCCGAACAAAAAGCTGAATGGCAGGAGGTGGAGTTCCTTGATCAGGTATGTGAGAAGAAAGACATCAATCCGGGGGGCTTCGAATGGATAGTCGTTGCGGCTGTATCTCACAGATCAGGCTGCAGATAGCGTATCAACTGGTACAGAATTATGGAATCTCCCTGGCGAAAGCAGCCCGAAAGCTCGAAGCTTCTCAGTCTGCCATTGCCAAGGCAATTACAAGGAAAACGAAGGACGAAGGCTAGTCAATTAAGTCCACGATTTTCACGCTCACACACAACCGCGCCTTTATAGGCCGACATTTGCAACGGCTTGAATCGTCTCTTATGTTAACTGGCACACAACTTCAGTGCCTGATTTAAGTTCACTAAACTGCACTGGGCACTTGGTTTTTCTTTTCTTTTTTTGATTTTCTTTTTTCCTTTGGATTAAGCTGGGCCTTTTTTCGTTGTTCCTTTTTGCCTTTGTCTTTTTTCCCCTTATCACCCATATCTGTTTCTCCTTCCGGCATGTGAACTAATCGCCTCAGATCAACCCCTGGCGTAAGCCCGACACGGGCATTAGCTTATAGGATGAAAGTCCCCTGTATATGGAGTTATGTTAACGAAAATAATAGCCAAAGGCAAGGGCATCATCACGAAAGGGTGTCTGTGAAATCCGGATGGCCGGCGAGTGAGTAATGGCCGGTATCACATCGTTTTTTTAAACGAAAGCTCAAGGTCAACTCTTCATGACACACGAGCACAGCGGAATAGCGGTCGGGTGAACTGAAATGTTCGCTTGACAATCAGATACCAAGATTCAAGTGCGGTGAAACAATCAGGATGCTTTTTAGAAAAATCAATGAAGCGCTTTAATCTGTCCTCAACAATCAGATTTTGAAGTTCAGTGGACATAGACACCTCGTTGCCGGCTGAAGCATTTCCGCAGCAGGTACAAGATGTTGTGCCAATTTTATCTTGACAACCTATTGTAATATCGGCATATAATCTCTCTCAAAAAGCAAATTCCTATTGTTTTACCAAAAGAAAAACCTGAGGAAAATTTATGTCCCGAGTCAAACTCAACACCCATGCCCCCGAATTTACTGCTACCGATTTTAACGGAAGCTGGGTATCACTTTCAGATTTTACCGACCGAATGAATGTGCTTCTGGTTCTCAATCGTGGATTTTCCTGACCATTCAGTCGGAAACATTTGGCGCAGTTGCGTCAAGACCATCAAGAATTTAAAAAGCTCAATACTGCAATAGTCATCATTGGATCGGAGAAAGCCGAACAGTTCAAAACCTACTGGCAGAAGGAGAATTTTCCCTTCATCGGTATTCCTGACCCAGAACACAGAATTCAAAAACTGTATGGACAAGAGGTCAAACCTCTCAGTCTGGGCCGACTGCCTGCACAGATGCTTCTTGATAAGTCCGGCACGCTTCATTATGTCCATTACGGTAATTCGATGAGAGATATTCCTTCGAATAAAGAGATATTGAATCTGATAAAGTCATAGCCTGACCTGATACTATGCTCTCTCTCATAACAAAAGGTCATTCACACGGCTGCTTTGAGCAGGTTGTGATTCCTGCCGCCTCTCCAGAAAAGACTGGATCACTAAGAGAAACGAAGAAACCTGTGCAGAGAGGTCAAACATGCTAAAAAAAAGGCCGAGTTTAAGGAGTGACATTGAGAAGCTTCTCCGAAAAGAACGGCTGGGTGTGATTGCTACCCAAGGGGAGCCATACCCTTACGCCACACTCGTGGGTTTCTCATTTACCAAAGATCTCAAGCACTTATTTTTTGCCACGATGCGGAGTACCCGAAAATACCGGAATATACTGAATAACCAGCACGTTTCCGTCTTGATAGACACGAGAAAAAACGATATCGATGATTTCAAGGATGCGGTTGCGTTAACAATCCTCGGCAGAGCAGCCGAGCTTGAGAAAGCGGATAAAAAAAAATATCTCACATTATACCTTAAGAGATTCCCTCACTTAAAGTGTTTTATTGAAGATCCTGAAACCGCCCTTGTGGAAATACAAGTCGACAGGTACATTTTTGTCCGCCGCTTTCAGGAAGTTAAGGAATTGTCTTTGATATGACGCAATATACCGTCGCCATAAAAGATATCGTTCGTGAAGAAAATCTGAATTGCGGCAACAAAGCGCGAGCGCTTTCTATTATGACTTCGGAAGATATCCGATTACCGGACGGTATCTGTATAACGCCAGACGCGTACAAAGAATTTATAACCCAAACCGGTCTTAAAGGCCGTATTCTTATGGAGCTGGGGCGCAAAGACCTTAAGGATATGCGCTGGGAAGAGCTCTGGGACGCTTCACTGCGAATACGAAACATGTTTGTCAGAACACCACTATACCCTTCGTTACGTGAAGATATTATCTCCGGTCTCCCGAAGCCTCTCCAGAGAAAACCGGTTGTCATACGATCCTCATCAACAGCAGAGGATACGCAAGGGACCTCTTTTGCCGGCCTCCATGACTCATTTGTGAATGTAACGGGAATAGACAGAATACTCCATCATATTAAGCTGGTATGGGCGTCGCTATGGTCAGATGCCGCGCTCTCTTACAGTAAAGAGCTCTCGCTTGATATTAATAACAGTGCGATGTCAGTCCTTATACAAAACATGATAGTTGGCACAAAATCAGGAATTGCATTCGGCGAGGATCCTAACGACCCAAAGAAGGCGGTCATAGAAGCAGTATACGGGCTGAATAAAGGTCTCGTTGACGGGGACATAGAGCCTGACCGATGGATAGTCAGCGGAAGAACAGGAAGAATAGTATCGCAACACCAATCCGCGCATGCGCGCTATACAACGGTAACAACCGAAGGCACCATACTCAAAAAGAAAAATCTTGCAGGGACTCGCTCTCCTTTACTAAATAAAAACGAGATTTCAGAAATCTTCTCGACTCTTACAACGATACAGAACATTTTCGGATCGAAACAGGATATCGAGTGGACATTTCGAAGAGGCTTGCTGTATATTCTTCAAGCACGGCCCATAACGGTGCGCAGTTCGAGAGATAACAACAAACAGCGCGTATGGGATCTCAGCCTCAGGAGAAGTATCGATAATCTAAATAATCTCTCTGAAAAGATAGAGAAGGTTTATCTGCCTGCCATGACGAAAGCGGCGAACAAGTTATCAGGGAGGGATCTCAATAAAAAGTCTGACGAGGAGCTCGCACAAGAAATAGCGGAGAGAAAGAAAGCCTTTGACTACTGGCGAGCGATATACTGGAATGAATTTATTCCATTTGCACATGGGTTCAGGCTTTTTGGCCAAGTCTATAACGATAGGCTTTCCCCGGAAGATCCATATGAATTCGTCGACATTCTCGCCACTTCTCACCTATTGAGTCTTGAGCGTAACAGAGCGCTTGAATCGTTCGCGAAAGACATCTTTAAAAGTTCCCAGGGATTACCTCGATCGGACTCAGACCCTGTTTTAAATGATCGACTGGAAAAGTTTATAGAAAAGTTTACCGGCGTTTCATGTGATATTACCAAGTGCGAAGATGAAAAAGAGACACTTTTGAACATCGCTCGCCAGTTATTGCATAAAAGCCCCAGCAAAAAGAACAGGCCGGGGGGCAGAGAGAAAAAGAAAAAGCTCTTTTTGAATTCATTCAGCAAAAAAGACAGAGCATATGCAGAAAATCTTCTTGATATCGGACGAAAGAGTTACCGTTTGCGTGATGATGACAATATTTACCTGGGAAGGTTCGAAGGGCTTTTGACCGAAGCAATCGAAGAATCGAGAAAAAGGCTCGGTCGGAGGTGTAAAGACACCTATACCTGCTCAAACCCTGAAGAAGTTATTCGAGCGCTCCATTTCCGAACGTACAAACCGAAAGCTGTGAAGGAGAGCACTCATAAGGACAGCCATATAAAAGTACAAGCTCGGCAATTACGAGGGCAACCGGCAAGCAGAGGAATTGCAGAGGGAACGGCGCGGGTACTTGCAACTGCCGAAGACCTCGGTTCAGTACAAAACGGTGAGATAGTTGTCTGTGATGCGATCGACCCGAATATGACGTTTGTGATACCGCTTGTTTCGGCAATTGTGGAGAGGCGAGGCGGCATGCTCATTCACGGAGCTATTATCGCCAGGGAGTACGGTATACCTTGTGTTACTGGAATACCAGATGCGACAGATCTTATCAAAACAGGAGATTATCTGACGGTCGACGGATATTACGGCCTCGTAATAGTTCACGATCAAAAGGAGGCACAAGAAAAGCGGGCGGCTGTTCACAGGTTATCAACAAAAAAGGAGGATATATCATGAGCTTAAAAGATTATTTCAGCACCAGAAAAGGGTTTGGAGTGCTCAGTACGGCTGACGATAACGGCAAGGTCGATGCCGCCGCCTATGCTCACCCTCATGTCATTGACGAAACCCATGTCGCTTTTATCATGGGGGATAAGCTCAGCCATGCCAACCTGCAGCATAACCCATACGCCGTATACCTTTTCAGAGAAGACGGAGGGGGCTACGAGGGGAAACGCCTCTATCTCAAGAAAGAGCGTGAAACAGGCAATAGCAAGGTGATAGAAGAAACGTGCAAAACAGAGTGGCCCGGACCATACTGTATGTCACGTTATCTGAATGACAGTTTCCTGGTATATTTTACGATTGAATCCGTACTGCCGCTCGTCATATTCGACGGGAACAAATAAAAAAGAAATTAACCATCGAAATAGCAGGCAAGCTTTCGAAAAAATAGATAGGCCTCTTGTGTGAAAGGATTGCTGAAAAAGGCAACTACCTCCCGAAATTAACAGCTCTGGTAACAAAAAGTATAACGTTTTATCTCCGGTACCGATCGTAATGCAAAAATCCATTCTGACACCAGCGAGGATAAAGGCTTTTCGAAGAACAGTCTACGATTATTATGAAAAGTATGGCAGGAACCTGCCATGGAGGGCTACCAAGGATCCCTATAAAATACTCGTATCGGAAATAATGTTACAGCAGACACAGGTGCAGCGGGTCATAGAGAAATATAATGCCTTTATTAAGCATTTTCCGACCATTCGCCGGCTTTCCCAAGCCTCTTTGCGAGATGTGATGGCACAGTGGCAGGGATTGGGCTACAACAGGCGCGCTCTCTCACTCCACAGGCTTGCCGGGTCAGTAATGGACCATTATCAAGGCAGGATCCCCGATGACCCGAAACAGCTGATTGTACTACCCGGTATCGGCAGGGCTACGGCACACGCGATCTGCACCTTCGCCTTTAATAAACCGGTTGTCTTCGTCGAAACAAATATCAGAACCGTCTTTATCCATCACTTTTTCGCCCACACAAGCAAGGTGGAGGACCGTGCGATTATTCCTTTCGTTCACGATACTCTTGACGCTCAGAACCCGCGGCAGTGGTACAGCGCACTCATGGACTATGGTGCCGACCTCAAGAAACGTTTTCCGAACATCAGCCAGCGGAGCTCTGCGTATATCCGTCAGCCTCCGTTCCATGGTTCCGATCGTGAAATCCGGGGGATGGTTATGAGAATGGCGCTGCAACCAGAAGGGTGTTGTGAGGAAGTATTAGTGCAAACAAAAGGCATCTCCCCATCTCGTTTGAGAGTGGTCGTTGAACGTCTTCTGGAAGAGAACCTTGTGCGTCGAAAAAAGGGCTCCATAATCATTTGAAAGCTCAGAGGCCGCGAAAAGCAACAAGGCATCAAGACTAGGATGAGAGTGAAACTGGCAGCCAGGCTGCTGATTATTGCATGGACACCCATGAAGAAAAAGCACTTACAGCAAAAAGCCATAAGTGCTTGATTTTATTGGTCCGCCCAACAGGATTCGAACCTGTAACCTGCGGATTAGAAGTCCGATTTATAGAGTTTTCTATCTCTTTAATATTTCAAGATTTTCTTGATAACTTCCTGTTTTTTTAATGCCTTATCATTGACATGGTTTGTGCTCATTTGCTATAGTTTGCAGTAAATTCCGCTGTTAGGTTAGAAAATAGTTAGAAATA
>JAGYNZ010000043.1 GCA_018399745.1 Deltaproteobacteria bacterium
CAATATCTGAAAACACCTCAGGATCTATGGAACGCAGTCAGCCCTGGTTAACTAAAATCAAGATAATGTAACCTTCACTATACAGGGCTATGTTGAATAGCTCAAGACATCAAGGCAATGAAAGATAAAGAGTGGCGGGTGTTTATCCCGCCGATTCACCACACCACCAGAAAGACGGCGGGCAAGAGGAACTGACGAGAAGTAACCTCAAATTTGTACCTTGACAAGGTCTGAGGCTTTCTTCCCACCCTTATTTATTGATCTGATACCTATTTTTATTATCCATTAGCTCATTAAAGGCCTTTGCTACTGCCTGAGCAAATTCAGGTGTATCTAAGTCTGCATCTATCTCGTGCACTTCTATATCAGATCTCAATTTTTTCTTTAACTCCTCTCTAAATATCTTATCCAGGTCTTTATCGTAAAAGTCAGTGCCCTCCCTATCCACCGATGACCACCCGCCAAGGGGTATCAATACCTTAACAGGGCCCTTTGCCATATTGAGCTTTCCAGAAATTTTATCTGCCACCATGGTCATCTCATCAGCAGACAACCTTATAAACGTACGGGCTGAATCATAGCGGTACTTCTTTCTTGACTCGTAATCGGGCTTGTAATTTCGTTTCAAAGGGGAACCAAAATTTACACCGCTCGTGGTAATAATCTGCGGTAAACCTAGTTTTCCAGCATTCTCAAGCCTATCAGTGCCTGCAGACCTCGAAAAACCAAGAAGCTCCTCTCCTACCCCTCCCGGGGCAAGATCTATTACTGCAGAGAAGATATTTTGTTTGCCTATCATCTCCTCCATTGCCCTGTCCCCAATCCCAGCGGCAGAAAAGCCAATCACCTGATAATCTTTTTCCAGAAGGTTCCTGACTGCCACTGCGCAGTTTTCGCAGGGACCGAAATGGGTCATTGCAATGAGAGGTTTTTCATCTTCAGCCTCTAAAAAAACAGGTGACTCAAAAGATCCCTCTACCATGCCACATATAGCACCAGCAGCCCTAGTTAAAACATTTTTTAACATCTGGTTTATCCCAGCAAATTCAACAACCGTGTGCATCAATGTTATATCTGCAGTGCCTATATACCTGGAACAAAAACCCGGGATTGATGCAGTGCTTGATACGGCTATTTTCGGCACTCCAAATGCAAGGGATTTCATAATAGCTGTCCCAAGCTGTGTGCCAGTAGTTCCTCCTAAACTCATCACACCAGACAGATGACCCTCATTATACATCTCCTGTATCTTTTGACTTCCGCCTTCTATCATTACAGGCATCCGCTCGCCCCGATCTGATATTGATGCGACCTCTTGCGGGTCTCTTCCGCTTGCCTTTATAATCTCTTGGCGGCTAATATCAGATGTCCCCTGGGCCTCCCCAATCAATCCTATGTCCATTATTAAAGCCTTGTGCCCAAGAATTTCTATTTGTTTCTTTAAAAAAAACGCCTCTTCCCACTTCTCTTCTGCCATAACCAAAATTATTATCACTTTATTCATCTCAGCCTTTAAAATTCTCTTATTTGTTGTTTTTGCCTTGAATATAATCAATAAATTTTTCCATACCATTTAATAGGCATTTTTCTATATCAGTGATGTAGGATAAAGGATAGCTATTGGGCCAAATCCAAGCCCCTGTTTTTTTATCGATATCCGGAAGTTTCATGGAATCTCCAATGTCTAAATCAGCCTGATCAGAGCCAAATACAAATTCTTTTAATGTAAATATCTTGCCCAAAGACTCGGGGTAGATTTGAAGGATTTCATCTTTAATTCGCTGGTCTACGGGCAAGATCAATGCAGCCTCAATAATCATTTTCCTATTTATTTGTCTGGAACGGTATGACGAAATATCCATTCCCTTTTTAGCCAAAAATGCTATGGCATAAACATTAGGTACTTTGTTAAAGTATGGCTGCTCGAATAGTACACCATTTTTCCTGGCATGCTCAAGGTAAGACCTTGGGAATATGCCGGCAGACTCTATATTTATTTTATCAGACAATTGAGAATAATCGTTTTTTAATCTCTGTCTAAAAAGATTCTCTGCTATCACACTCCTTTCCCGGTTACCACAACAAACAAAGAGAATTGACAATCTATCCCTAATTTTACTAACCTCAGTCAAAGCAAATTATCTCCACCCACCACTCATGATATTGCGCCTTCTCCCTTAAGTTTGGCTGTTATTATTCTCACCATTTCCTTTCTGTCGACCTTTCCACTTTCTCCAACAAGTGGAAAGCTTTCCACCACCTCTAATCGTTCCGGAAGTTTAAATGGGGCTATCTTTTTACTCTTGAGGTATTCAACCATCTCTTCAAAATCTAATTTCTCCCCCTTTTTAACAGTAACAAAGGCGCATGCACGCTCACCCATTGCTGGATCAGGCATAGGAACAACCGCAGTATTCGTAATCTTTCCATAGGCCAGCAAATAATCCTCGATCTCCTTTGGGTAGATATTTTGTCCTCCACGAATGATTATGTTTTTCTTTCTACCCATTATTTTCAAATAACCGCCATCAGTAACTGTAACTAAATCCCCTGGTGTTGCAAACCCATCTTTATCAAAAGCCTCTTTCATAGTCTTATCAAGGTCCCTGTAATAACCAATAGAGTTCCCAGGTCCTTTAAACCATAATGTTCCCACCTCTCCAGGCTCTACTGGTTTCCCTGAATCATCCAGCACCTTTATTTCAATACCCGGATGCAGCCTGCCCACAGTTGTATATCTCTGTTCCTCATCAGCAGTTATAGGAACACCAGATATAGATCCTGTATCCTGCGTACCATATGTTCCAAGTATAGGGCAGCCAAATCTTTCCTCTGCCTCTTTTGCTAAAGGCGGGGGAAGATATCCACCTGCAGTTTTTATAATGCGCAAGCACGATAAATCATATTTATCAATAGGCAGTTCTAAGATTCTCGCCAGTTGAGTTGGAACTAAGGCTATAACAGTAACCCTTTCAACCTCCATAAACTCAAGTGTTTCTTCTCCCCTGTATTGGTACTCCAAGGCTATTTTAGCTCCCCCTACAGGTGCTGTAACATACGCAGGGGTCCCTCCAGCTGCACCGGCAATTGGAGCAATGGCAAGGACACAGTCATCAGTACCAAGCTGCCAATTCCTAACGTGGGACTTTGCAGTCCATATCTCACGAGCGGCAATACGGTGTTCGATTAGTTTCGGCAGCCCCGTTGTACCTGTAGTAGTAACAAGAAATCCTACCTCCTCTACTGGATCTAATTCCCTTGCCTTTAGCTCAATAATATCATAGTTCTCCTCGTAAGGATTATCCATTATCTCGTTCAAAGAAATACAACCTTCGGGAATATCATCACCAGTAAAAATAATATGCTTAAGGTCTGGTAAATCTTCCTGGAGGTCCCTTACCATTTGAAAATGATCAAAGCTTCGGTAATGCCTTGGGATAACAATACATACAGAATTTGTTCTGCCTGCAACCTCTGACAATTCACTCTGTCTGAAGGTAGTCATTACAGGGATAGCCAAGATTCCTGCCTTTTCACAAGCTAGACGGACAAGGACTTGCTCAATGCAATTAGGCAACTGTACAATCAACCGATCATCTCTTTTTAAGCCTATGTCCTTTATAATAGCAAATGCAATTCTATCTATTTTCCTTTGCGCCTCTGTCCACGTTAACCTTTTTCCAAGAGAATCTACCAGTGCCTCCTTGTCAGGCCATTGTCTTGCATTTCTATCCCAATAATCAGGTAATACTGTTTTGTCCCAGTAGCCTTCCTGCAAATTTCTTTCTATTTCTTTCGGATCATAACGAACTGGTTTCATACAAGTAAACCTCCTTATATTCTGAAGGATCGTTTGCTATTCACTCTTGCTTCCCCACCTCTCAAAGAGATGGTGCTCAATGCCAAAATAATCAAAAACCTTACCAACAGCATGATGAATAATATCGTCTATTGTTTTAGGGTGATGATAGAAAGATGGTATTGGTGGCATTATACTGGCTCCCATATCAGCAGCCATGCCCATAAGGGTTATGTGTCCCTTATGAAGGGGAGTCTCACGAACCAGTAAAACTAATTTTCTCTTTTCTTTTAATGTTACATCTGCTGCCCTTACTATAAGGCTATCAGAATAGGAATTCGCTATGCCGGATAGTGTTTTTATGGTGCAGGGAGCAATTATCATTCCTTCGGTTAAGAAAGATCCGCTAGATATAGGGGCTGCAAGGTCCTTATTGTCATAAGACCTATATGCCATTGATTTTATCACCTCAAGAGAATATTTTGTTTCAATGGCAATGTTTTTTATACCTGAATCTGAGATTATTAAATGGACCTCCAAACCCACCTTATTTAGTTCTTTCAACATTTCAATGCCATATATAACAGCGCTCGCCCCTGTGATGCCAAGAATAATCCTATTAGTCTTATTAAGCTCCATTTGTAAAATATCCTTTTAATTAATCACCATCAAATAGCCAAATAGTTAAACACCGTGAGAAAATCTTTATTAAAAGTATCAAACGTTTCTTTCTGTATACATTTTAAAGTCTCATTGCTTGAAATTATGATGGACCTTTGTCGTGCTTGATACAGCATGAACTTTATCTATATGAAATCCAAAACCCTATATTTTCATAAAACTTATCTATCCGTCTCATGAGGTGCTTTCAGGAAAACTATCCTTTATTTTTTCTATTATCATTTTTATTAATTGCCTGTTACTTTTTATCACAGCCCTGATTCCTGATTCATCTATCTTATCCCAGTGTGCCCCGGCCGTAACAGTTACTTTTGCATCAAGCGCAGCCGATAATCTTTCCGCTGCCTCTTTTGCAATGACATCCTCTTTATGGCCTGGGTAGCAGAAAACAGATGCCGTTGCACTTTTTTCCCTGGGATCTTTTAAGCTCGGCCTTGGTTGAGCAACCGCCACAGCCCCAATGTGTGGAATCTCACCGCCCCATATTGAAACTAACAGATCATTCCCTATATTTTTTACAAATGCTTCAAGGCTGTAGATATCATCCCTTGTTTTAATTCTTATCTCCAATGCTTATTACCGAATTTAATAATTTCTCTAAAGTCCTGACATATTTACGTGATTAGCGAGCTAAGAAAATCAATTAAGAACGCTGTTATTACCTATCATACTCATCATAATTCCCGCTGCTTCCATGGCAAATGCCTTATCATTAATATGATGTTGAACTTTGATAATCTCAATGGCTGGATTTAATGATTTCTCCAAAGTCTCACAAAATACCTCACTGGATTGAGGATCAAACAGCACATCCCCTTCCCTATCACCCTCTGACCACCCCTTTAAGGGAATAAGGACCTTTGAAGGATTCTTGCTTTGGTTCAATTTTTGGGCAATTGTCTCAGCTAGCAACCTTGATTCATAAGGTGTGAGTCTTATTGCAGATCGAAAATCATAAAAAGATATTTTCCTGTCTTTATATTCTACTGGTATATTTCTACGATCAAATTCAAGTACAGCAGAATCAAGTCCACCAGGTATAATGAGCCTCGGAATATTTGCTGCATCTGTATTCAAAAGTCGCTGAGGCCCAACCCCCCTGCAATATCCATCAAACATATCATCAACCAGCTCATGTGTGGCAAGATCTAAGATCCCTTCAAAAAAGGCCTCCCCTGCCATTTCTTCCATTGCCATCCCACCTGTTCCGTTTGCATGAAAGGGAATCACCTCATAGCCATTGCTCTCTAATATAGACTTGATATTCTCTGCTGCTTCAGTAATAAAGCCAAACAGGGTCAATGCTACCCTAGGCAAGTGGTTTTTATGATTACTGTCATAAGAGGCCATCCCACAGACTGCACCAGCCGCTCTTTCTAAAATAAGCCGAGATATAGAATTTAGCCCGAGCAAATCTACTACGCTATGCATTACAGTGATATCCTTCGTGCCTATAACATGAGACATATCCCTTGAAGCCACTGTAGATAGCATAAATTTAGGAATTCCTAATGGCAAAACTTTCATGATAGATGTTGCCATAAATGTTCCAGTGCCGCCTCCTGCTGATATAATGGCCCCTATTTCTCCTTTGTGAAACATATCAAGAACAATACCCTTGGCTTTTTCAACAATGGATTCAATCATGCGAGATCTATCTGTTTTCTTGTTGTCGATTAATCCTGATATGGAAACATCCGGCGTGAGACTCGTTACTTCAGTGGTTCCAATATCTATCGTTATTGTTTTGTGTCCCATTGATTCTATGAGCCTTTTTAAAAACAAATGTTCTGGCCCCTTTGAATCCATTGTTCCAAGAATCGCCACCGGCTTTTTGGGCTGATTCTGAGTCAAGCTTCCCATCCTTTATTCAAATTAATTTTTAACTTATAATTCCCCGGAGTTTGCTACGGGAATGGCTCTGTGATAAATAGTGACTATTGGTTATGAAACAGTTAAAAAAAGTTATCACTATGCATGACAAATTCACTATCATATAGTGGTCCCTGTGAAATGCAAAAAGGCTTCCAACGAAGTCATTTTATCTGCATATTGCGTTTGTATTATTATTTATTGATATCAGTGCTTATTTTTACTTTTCTTCATTTCATCGAGTTCATTGCTCATAGGATGCCTCTTGTGGCATAAATTAGCTCTTTACGAGAATGCGGGGGCCAGGATAATTACAGAAGGAGCAAAAGGCATTGCCTAACAATACGTCGTTCACATGGAAGCAACCGTTACCGAAAAAGACCATATTCACCTGCTTTGTAATGCTACCCTAATAAGGTAGCACCGGGCAGAATTGTACAAACAGTAAAAAGCATTACTGCCAGAGAAAGACTGCTAAGAAAGCCCCGGGTGAAAAAAGAGCTTTGAGGAGGAAACTTTTGGACAGATTGCTACCAGGTTGCACCAGTAGGCGAACATGGCAACTTGGACACAGCAGAGAAGCGTGTCCAAACGCAAGGTCAATCCAAAGCAGAACTCAGGCAGCTCAAATTACTTTATATTTGAAACCCTGCAGCTCACTCCAGGGTAGCTCATTTTAACCTTTTATCTTCATAACATTGAAGCTAATTCGATTTATCAGATCTCTTCCTCTTATCTCTAATACCGGCCAAAAATTTGTTCCAGAATTCCTTATTCTTATCCTGCCAAGCAGCCCCCCACCTCTCTTCAAAATAAGAAGATGGCAGTCTTTTCTCCCAGGGAGCCCAAGGGCTAATTCCATTTTTCTCGGCGTTTAGAATATCCTCCAAAAGAGGTGTGATAGAGGTAATCTCCTCCTTCGGAATGTAAGAGACAGCGCCTTTTTTAATAGATCTTGCAAGATGTTCAGGTGTAAATGCATGGGCAGTCAGCATAACAGCATTTAGGTTTTTACTGTTAGCAATATCAAGAAGGGCATAACCGTTCACACCCATAATATCAAGTATTGCGAAATCAAATTTATCATTTTCCAACAGCATCTTAGCTTCTTCAAATCCCGTCGCCTTTACAACCTCGCACATCCATAGTAATTCTTCTAAGACTTGCAATATGTCAGTCTCGTCATCAACAGCAAGAATCCTTTTACCCTTTAAAAGGCTGCTTTCTGACATTATAAAATCTCCTTATTCATATTCATAAAGCGGGCATTCTGGTTTTTTAAACTCGCTCCCGAATAAGCATATAAATAGATCTAAATAATTAGTAAACTATCATTTTTTTAGGCTACACACCAAATCAAGTTTGAGGTGTTGAAGCTTACATTTTAAATCCTGATCCGTAAATAATTAACTTAAAACTTGTACCAGGGTTGACTTAGTCTTGAAAACCAAATTCATGCCACCTGGACATAACCCTGTCAACGGTTGTTTTATCGAGTTCGATGGGTATAGGCTTTTCATCCCAGTCATAAGGAATAGTTGCATCCAACAATAACCTCCCTGTTATTTCCCTTGCATTTAAAGGCAAAGATGGGTCTAAGGGTGTAGATCTTCCTCTTTTAATTACCTGGGATCTATTAGGCTGAAATCTGAAGCTCAGTGCGTAAAGGACCCTTGGAATATCCCATGGATCGATATCGTCATCGACAACAATAACCGTTTTAAGACCATAGGCACCCATCTCTGTAGATATGGCTGCAGTAAGTACCTGATCTGCATGACCTGGATACATTTGCTTTATGGATATTATAGCTAAAAACCTTCCAGACCCTTCAGGCGGGCAATATACCGATTTTATACCTGGTATCTTCATCGTCACAAGCTGTTGCCACAAAGTAGCCCCGTAAGTAAGGGCCATTGTCATATGAGTATCTGTAACCGCTCGACCAACTGTGGTCCCCCAAAATATCGGTTTGTTGCGGTAGGTAACGCATTTTACGTCTATAAAATTCCTCGGATTCGTTCCCACGCCTGAATAATAGCCTGTATATTCACCAAAAGGTCCTTCTTCCATAAATTTATCCGCATCCACCTCTCCTTCCACTACGATTTCAGCAGTTGCAGGCACAGGTAAATCATTAGTCTCTGCCTTAATGACCTCTATTCCTTTACCTCGAATAGAGCCTGCAAAATCATACTCGGATTCAAAGGCAGATAAACGTGATGCCCCCACGAGAAAAAGGAGGGGATCGCATCCAATGATAGCGCAGACCGGCATTGGTTTTTTCATTGCCTGATATTTTTTGAGCATAAGATCCGAGTGTTTACCTTTTATAAACATAGTGCCTAAATGATTTTTATCGAGTAACTGTAGTCGATACGTGCCAAGGTTAATCCACCCGCTATCAGGATCTTTTGTAATGACAAAGTGGGCGGTCCCGAAAAATCGCCCTCCATCCAAGGGGTAATATTTTGGTGCAGGAAAATTGAAGAGATCTACATCCTTACCCTTCATAATGTTTCCCTTGCAGGGGGCATCCTCGACATACTCAGGGGGAATCTTGTTATCATGTTTATCCACCCATTCTTTCATAATATCTACCAGAGTAGAATCTCTTGGCACCCCCATTATTAGGGAAAGCCTTTGCGATGTGGTACATACACTTGTAATTACGGGGGAGTTATAGCCCTTGATATTTTCGAAAAGAAGTGCGGGTCCTTGTTTTTCCTCATTAATCTTGGCTATATGAGATAATTCCAAGTCCCAATCTACCTCTGCCTTGATTCTATGAAGCATTCCTTCTGATTCAGCTTGTTCGATGAAATCTCGCATATCTTTCATAAAAATCTTTTACCTCCAGTTTATTTATTTATTGCTATCTATCTTTAAAAAGAAGCAGTCACCTAAACCCCTCATCTACATAAAAAACTATCTACATTTTTTCGCAAAAAACAGCTTCAGTTTGCTAGTATACGCAACAAACTGGCAAGAAAATAGACCCGAGTATTAAAGTGGGAAATCTGGATATATAGCATCTCCTTAATAGCTAATTTTTATACGCTTCATAGCCTGTTCCATTAATAACTGATGACCACTCTTTTTACCTATAACGGGACCCTTTTTTTTCCTACTCCAAACTGTCTCAGGACGAGCCTGGACAACAAATATATTTTCAGGATAGAAAAGATCATCATCGATGGCCCACTCTATATCCATCGCCCTCCCATAAAGAGACTCAATATTATTAGCTATCTTTGCCAGCTCTGTTATCTCCTGGGTATTTAAACAACATTTATTCTGCATATCCTCTTCAACATCAATATTTACAACCTCTTCCCTAACAGGGTCATAAACACATTTTATATGTTTTTTAGCTATAGCCCTCTCAGTGGTCTCCAATACTACCTTATCTACGACAAATTTATCTGGATTCACGGAACCAGATACTACCGTTTCTCCTAATCCCCAGTTCCCTTCGATCACTATCTTGGACTCGTCGCCATTAGTTGGGTTAAGGGTGAACATCACACCAGCTGTTCTTGAATTAACCATTTCTTGAATACCTACGCTTATCAGCACCCTTTCATGGGGAAAATTATTCTTGATCCTATAATCAATGGCCCGCGCAGTAAAAAGGCTAGCCCAGCATCTACGAACATCCTGAATGATCTTATCTTCTCCCTGAACCCAGAGATACGTATCTTGCTGTCCTGCAAAGCTTGCTGCAGGCAAATCCTCGGCAGTTGCACTCGATCGAACGGCTACAGGCAAAATCTCAACAGAGCACCTTTGACAAAGTTTGGCATAGCCTTCTCTCACAGAATCCTCAACCTCCTTAGGTATAGGTGCGCTGTTTACCAAATCTTGAATTTCAGTGCTTGCCTTATTAAGTGAATCCACAGACTTTGTATCAAAGCTGGAAAGGATCTTGAAAATTTTTTTGCTTACTTCGGAACTGTTTATAAAGCATTTATAGCTATCTGTAGTAACCGCAAAGCCAGGGGGGACTCGAATGTCTGCCTTAATCATCTCCCCAAGATTGGCATTCTTTCCCCCCACTAACGGCAGGAAGTCTTTATCCAGATTTTCAAAATTCAAAATGTAGTCCATTCGCTCCTCCAGGAACTGAACTCATGGTAGTGATCTTGAGGTTTTATTAACATATAGAATAGGCATATCTGTGTTGGAGCGACATGCCCATTCTTGGCATTTAATACTGTATATCGCCCCAAAAACGGTTTTGAGCTTATACAGCTTTTTTTACAATTGTAACTACACCTGTATCCCCATCAACCTTAATCATATCTCCAGTCTTAATGACGGATGTGGATATTCCAGTACCTGTAACCGATGGAATGCCATATTCTCTGCAAACAATGGCAGCATGACTTGTAAGCCCCCCAATATCAGTAACTGCTGCCTTAATCTTGGTAAAAACAGGTGCCCATGAGGGATTGGTTGTAGGGCAAACCAAAATATCACCAGTCTGGATTTCAACTATGTCCTTTAACTTCTTCAGTACCCGTGCCTTGCCTTCAATGATGCCGGCTGAGGAAGCAAAGCCCTTAATCTCTTTCATACCCTCGACCCTACCTTCTCCAACCCCTTTCAGCCATTCCTTTACCTTATCAGTAGTAACACCCCATAACATAATAGTAAAGGGTTCTGCCACCTCTTCAGGTGGGATACCAAGGGCAGGCGTAGGGGACCATTCGCTAGCTGCCTGAAGAATTTCTCTCCTTTTTTGCGCCTTTGCCTTGTAATAATCGCTTCTCAATGGGATATCAACGCCAAGTGCCCATCCAGTAGCCAGTTCAGTTAAAATTTCCGGGATCTCATACCGGTTAAACATAAATATATCATCGGTCTCATTCAACATCCCGTTATCAACCATTAGCCTTCCAAATGCTCTTATCTTATCAAACCATATAGTATGAAACCAATGCTCAACCCAGAAAAGGTGATCCTCGGCATACCGATATATGGTCCGCACTGTTTTATGTGCATCGTTAAAAGACTTAAGGTCTTCATCGTTTTTAATAAGTTCACGGTATTTAGCAACAGTTCGATCTCTTTCCTTGTCTAACTCATCTAAAGATCTCTCGATTTTTTCTCCCTTTTCCAGCCGTTCCACATAGCTTTTTATATAACCATAAGGGATATCTAAGTTTGTTATCCAGCTACCTTCATGATGAAACCAGCCACTTCCACAGGAAACTGAAAACCATGGGTCTTTAGCCTTATCAAATTCCTCAAGCCACCTTTTGCCATCAGGTATACTGTTAAGCTCCGCTATCTTCTGTTTTACTGAAACATCACTCTTGATGATGTCTGATACCCCACGCATGGATGAGGCCAGTCTTGATAACTGGCAAAGTTCCTCTTCAGGACGAAACATAGAAACATAGGCGCCTGCTACCATTTTACCAATGGAGCTCTCACTTATCCCAGGGAAAAGATTTCTTGAGACATCTCCAAACATGAGATACGCAAGATACGTTAAATTCAACATCTCAAAATGGTATTGCCATCCCTTGAACATCATATTAACAAGTTTATCAAAGGCCTCAATAATGTCATAAGATATGTAATAACCTTTAGGCGCAGGTAATACCTGGTCCTCGGGAACATACCTCGGCATCTTACCAGGGATCTCCACCGACTTCATTTCCTCTCCCAGCGCCCTGAATTTGGTAAGCCATTTTTCCCAAAGCTCATCATAATGTTCAAATACGTAGAAAACTCGTTTTTCAAATAAACCGGCCTTCTCTCTAATAATTTCCTCTGGCGGGGGAGCAATTGCACAAATATACATATAACAACCAACCATCCTCTGCGCAATGCCCTGTGCCGGTGGGATACAAAACACCCTGGTAGTATATTGAGAGAGAGAAATCTGCCAGGCCTCCTGAAAGATAAGGTCTAACGGTGGCATGGGCTCGGGTGCATGTATCTTGTCCTGATACCAAAACTGATTGCTCTCCCACTCGCCTCTTTCCTTAGAAAAAAGATAATGAGACGGATACATCTCTTCCCATCCTTCAAGTTCTGGTGGAATCTGATACTCGTGAGGATCAGGAAATCTCGCTGCTTTTTCATCTGCCATGTCTATCCTCCATTTAAATTGTTATAAATATTACTGGTTTTTCAAGGTCTTTCTGAGACACCTTGAAAACATGAAATGCTTAAGAACTTTTCTTAAATATATCAATAGGATAGATGTAACAAGCTACATCCTTCATGACTGCGGGGCAGCAATTTAAATAATGTACCTAAATGAGCCTATCTCCAACATTTGATGGTGGCGGAAAAAAACTTTTTGCTTTCTTGTGATAAATATTTTGGAAAGCCAAAAGAGTCTTAGTAAAGCAAAATAACTTACACATAGTATGTATTTTCAGGATTCCTTTTTTAACAAAACCTGTCAATTTCTATTTTTTTATGCTATATATAAGTTTTAGTTATAGATAAATCTTATCTATAAAATTTAATGACTATGATTAACTTCACTCAATTTAGGGACTTTTATCAGGTTGCTAAGAACCTTAATTTTACGGCCGCAGCAAACGAACTCTTTATCAGCCAGCCGGCAGTTACTGCCCAGGTAAAGCTATTTGAAGATTACTGTAAATTAAAGCTCTTTAAAAAGAGGGGTCGAAAAATTTACCTGACAGATGAAGGAAAAACCCTCTATAATTATGCTGTAAAGATTTTTGAATATGAAAGAGAAATTGAAAGCATAATTGAAGATATGAGAAAGTTGAAAAGAGGTACGCTGCGCCTTGGAACAACAAAGACATATGCTCGTTATTTCATGCCATTTCTTATATCAAGATATCATAAATCTTACCCTCAAATTAAAATCCACCTTGATGAAGGCAGTTCACTCGATATGTGTAATAGCCTTTTTAGTTTTAAAAACGAGCTGGTAATTGTTGCAAGGGCTATAGATAATCCTGATATTTGTTTCATGCCCTTTAGCCAAGAAGAGCTTATCATTATTCTTTCCCCAAGCCACCCACTAGTTAAGAAAAAAACCATCTCTCTTAAAGAAATTGCAAGGGAACCAATAATTATGAAGGAAAACGGATCTGGAACAAGAAAACAAGTGTGTGAATTGTTTGCCAAGAACGGGCTCACTCCAAATATATTGGTAGAAACAAGTAATACCGAATTTATAAAGCAGCTCGTAGCACGCAAATATGGCATCTCATTTTTAGTCAAGGCTGCGGTAGAAAGAGAGCTCAAAGAAAGAAATTTAGCCTCTGTCTCTATAGAGGGACCAAAAATACTTTTGGATGTTAGCATTGCATACCTTAAAAACTGCCATTTTTCACCTTCTGCCCAGACATTTATGGATATACTTAAAAAACTGACGCTAAAACAAAGGCCTAACACGGGTATAAGCAGCCTGAAAGACATGATAAACGTCTATAATAAATAGGGCCTGCATTTAATTACTATTGCCGAAGGTTTTAGATCAGATCCGAATGGGGGTTCATCCGTTTCTTGCGATATCCTAAGCGGTCTTGCTCGGAAGTCCAGAGTGAACTTTACATCGCCGCGTAAAATGTGGGACGTGGGACGCAGTCAGCCCTGGTTAACTAAAATCAAGATAATGTAACCTTCACTATACAGGGCTATGTTGGATGGCTCAAGACATCAAGGCAAAAATATGGATCACTCATTAAGGGATAGT
>JAGYNZ010000044.1 GCA_018399745.1 Deltaproteobacteria bacterium
GTGCTGGAGGTTTTATATAGGGAATTTCTATTGTATTATGTAATTAATTATATTACAGAAAATCGGAAACAGGATGACACTTTAAAAAGCAGAAGTGCCGATAGTGAAATTTGTCAGGAATAAAAACTATTATCATATTTCCTTAGTGCTGATTTCCTCAGTGCTGAGTATAAAATTGAAGCAACACCGGAGTAATTCGAATTTTTAGATATGATTATACTACAAAATATACTACAAAAAGACCCAAATATGATTCCTCTGAAATCAAGGTTTTATGGTGGCAGGATCTTAAATCTGTCGAGATTGGCCTTTTTATCTGTCATGGTATTGCTCTGTGTCCTTTTTTTGAGCGGTTGTGCAGGTAAACGTGTAACTCAGGATACCGGCCCTGTTTTTTTCCCCCCCCCGCCCAATACCCCCAGGGTCCAGTATCTGACATCCATTTCCACCTCCAGGGATCTGGAGGCCAGGAAAAAAAGCAGTCTTTCCATCATCGTCATAGGTGAATTAGATTCAGAGCGGACAAAGCCGATTATCAAGCCATATGGTATCGAGGTCTTTGGCAATACTATCTATGTATGCGATTCCATGGCTACCAGGGTGGCTGTCATAGATCTGGAAAAGAGGCAATTCGATTTTCTCAAGGGCGATTACGGTTTTGGAAAGCTTAAGAAGCCCATAAGCCTGGCCCTGGACAGCGAAAAGAACCTCTATGTAGCTGACACGGTACGCCGGGAGATAGTGGTATACGGTCCTTCCGGGAATTTTCTGCAGGCCTTCGGGAAGGAATATGACATGAAGCCGGTGGACGTGGCAGTGGACGGTGACTTTTTATATGTACTGGATATCAAAAACCACGAGGTCAAGATACTGGACCGGAAGACCGGCAAACTCATAGACTCTGCAGGCAGGGGCCTCGGACCGGAGTACAGCCTGTCACTGCCCATCGGGCTTGCTTTGGGCCCTGAAGGGGGCCTTTATGTTACCAATATTACCACCGGCAAGGTGGTCAATATTGACAGGGACGGCCATTTACTCGGTTCCTTCGGCAAGCTGGGAGACGGCTTCGGTGAGTTCGGTCGGCCCAAAGGGATAGCCGTGGACAGCAAGAATCGGATATTTGTAGTGGATGCCTCTCACCAGAACGTCCAGATGTTTAACAGCCAGGGACAGCTGCTTATGTTTTTCGGAGATCCCGGGCTGCCTGTCGGGTCCATGAATCTTCCGGCCGGCGTAACAGTGGTAGACGGTATGCTTAATTATTTTCAAAAATATGTCGATCCATCTTTTGAGGTAGAGGAACTGATATTTGTGACTAATCAGTTTGGCAATGCCAAAATCGCGGTCTATGCCCTTGGTAACCCCAAAAAGTAGATAAGTCCGTTCAGGGGTTCAGAGTTCAAAGGTTCAGGGTTCAAAGGTTCAAAACCATTTATTCGTGAATTCTGAATGGAAAAGGCGTGAAAATAGAACAATTTGAGGATATTGAGGCATGGCAGTTGGCCGAGAGTTAACCTACAAGGTCTATGGCCAGACAAAGAAGGCCGAGTTTCAGGACGTGTATGATCATGCCGGACGCACCCGCGCTGCCATTGGCGGTTTCATCAAGTACTTGTTGGTTTCCAAGCAAGCTCAACGAAAGAAAGGTAACCCTGAACCCTTGAACCCTGAACCTTTGAACCCAGAACCTTTGAACCCTTGAACCCTGAACCCTTGAACCCTGAACCTTTGAACCCTGAACCCAGAACCTTTGAACGATAACACAAAATTGAAGTTGCCTTTTATTTTATGTTTTTTTGCCCTCTTAGCGGCAATAATTGCTGGATGCGATCCTGTGACCAGGCACAAGGTGCTTACCACAATTTTTGACGGTGTGCCGAGCTGCGCCCCTCCGGAAGAGATCCTGGAGGAGTATTATCAAAACCGGATCGCCGCTGAACTGGCGAAAGGGCAAACAGGGGATGAGGGAGGGCCGGAGGTCGCCAGGATAGCTTCATATCACAAACCCTTCAAAGAAAAAAAGTGCAAAGACTGCCATGACTTCACGACGGATATCGGGCTGATCCGTCCATTGAGGGAACTCTGCTTTGTCTGTCACAGGGACTTTCTCCGTTACATCAAGGAGCCCTTTGTACACGGCCCGGTGGCAGTGGGCGACTGTTCCGCCTGCCACCTTCCTCACACATCCGTCCACAGTTCACTCCTGGAGATGGAAAAGAGTGAGCTGTGTGGCAAGTGCCATCAGGAACAGAGGCTTGCCGCCTCGATGCACGAGCGGGTGATGACTCATGGAATGGCCTGCTCCGACTGCCATGATCCCCATTACGGGAAAGTGCATTATTTTCTTAAATAGAAGGAGAAGACGGCATGCGACTCCTTCAGGCGACCGCGTTCCTTGTGATGGCTTTGCTTGTGTTATATGCCTGTCCAGCGTGGTCGGCCGAGCCCAAGGTATTGTTGCACCTGAGTGAATTCCGCAACTGGCTGCAACTGGATTATGAGAGACACGGACGGTTTTCAGCCCGCAGCGGCGATGACCTGGAGTCAACAGACCACCTCTTTACAGAGAGCTTTCATACGTCCGCTGCTTACTCGATATATGATCCGCGGTTACTGAACGGCTATTTCGATATAGATTTCGGTCTGAATCAGAATATCTACGACAGCACATACCAGGAAAGCGGGACGGACCAGGGGACCATTCTGGAATATTCTATCGATGGCACATTTTTTGAGCATCGTCCCTATCCAGTCAGGTTTTTTTCCTCCGATGAGGAGAGAGAGGTCCAGCGACTCTTTTCCAAAAACTACGAACTGCATGTCCGTGAACATGGCCTGGCCCTGGCGCTCAAGAACCGTTTTGTGCCCACCAATTTCAGATATCTCTACCGGGAGAGGGAGACCGACGGACTGCAGCTGGATCGTGTCCAGACCACCAATACCTATACCTTTGACGCACTTCATCTCTATAAAGACATCAGCCATTCGGAAGTAAGTTTTTATCACTCTGATGACGATACGGATTTCGGCCCCACAGAGCCTGAAGATACAAGCCGGATCACGGAATATCAGTTCCGCAACACCATGCGCTGGAGTAATTATCCTACCCTCAACCAACTGGTTTCCGTTTACCGGTATCGCGATGAAACCAACGATGTCTCACTCTCTTTCAAGGACTGGTCTGAATCCCTGTTACTGCAACCGGGCCGTGCCTTAAAAATCGGTTTTAACTATGATAACACCAGTATCAGCAGCGACCAACTGTCCCGCCACGAGCATAAAGAGCATATATGGATTGAACATAAACTGTATGAAAGCCTGACTTCCCGGTTGAGGTTCCTGAATCGCAAGGCCGATTACACCGCTGGAATGTATAAAGATGTAAGGGGTATAGCCGGCTTATCATATCAGAAAAAGCTGCCTCGCACGAGTCTGCTTTCTCTGGGGTATTCATATACCAGGGGCAGGACGGACAGAGACTATGAGTTGAGGCAGGGCGCGGTATTTGACGAACGGGTCACAATGGAACTCGTGGGCCAGAACCTCCTTCAAAATCTGGATATACTGATTGAAACCATCGTGGTGAAAAACCAGGACAGGACAGAGACCTATGTGGAGAATATCGATTATACCGTGCTGCAATACGGGAGACAGACCGAATTGCTCCTCACTGCGGGAAGTCAGATCGATCCCGATGCGGTGGTTTCCGTGGACTATTTGTATTCAGTGGATCCCGGAGTGCGGTTTTCCACCACGGTGCATGAGGCCTCGTCTTCACTTTCTCTGTTATCTAATCGTTACAGAATCTATGCCTACATGGTCAGTACCGACCAGGAGCCGTTGTCCGACAGTACAGACGAAGACCGTTTATATGACTTGTTCACATACACCGTAGGCCTGGTGAATACTCGCCGTTTCGCCACCTATGGAGGCGAATTCGTGCATTACGACTCCACGACGGAAAAAAGGCAGTACGTCGAGCTCTTCTGGCGCTACAGGCGATATTTCCGCAGGAACTATCTGTGGCTTTCCTTCAGAGACCGCTACGTCAAATATGACGATACCGGTATCAGTGAGGTGACTGACGGGTCCCGCACAGAGAACCAGTTCTTCGCCGGGTTGTCGGTCAGACGCAGATTCTTCGGCAGGACCATGGGCGGGGCCGGTCTGGAGTATTTAGATATTCAGGGTTCTATAAACGATCGGGACGAACTCAAACTGAACCTCCATTTTGACATGCGTGTGGGCCGGCTGGAACTCCGTTTCCAGGCGGAGAAAAATTGGGAGTGGTGGGAAAACAGAAGACAGAGCGAGAGCCGGGTCTTCTTAACGCTCAGGCGGTATTTTGATTTTAGGATAGGGAACAGGTAGACGATAAGATCGAATGAAGGTTGAGGGGTTCAGGGTAACCTTTGAACCCAGAACCTTCACAAGGAGATATGTTCGCAAATGCGGCTTATTGAATCAGGCTACCGGAAGAGATTCATATTTCAGGTATGTGCCTATTTTCTGCTTATTATTACTGTCGGTGCCCTGTGCCTTTATGTCTTTTTGGACCGGCCCTTTGACCAGGGTTATCTCGCGGCACTCAGCAGCCTGGATCAGTTGCGGCACAAACTGCTGTGGGCAGTGCTGGCTACGGTATTGACACAGCTCGTGGTCTTTTCCGTGCTGGTTTTTTTTGTCTCTCTTTTCTGGACCCATAAGATAGCAGGCCCACTTTTCCGGCTGAAGAAGACATTCGCCAGGATCGCTTCGGGCGATCTTGTCCCCATGACCGGGCTCAGGCAAAGGGACCAGCTCAAGAATATTCCGTGGCTGCTTAATCAGTGTCTTAAGACACTCGAAGAGCAGAGGTCACGTCTTAAGGCCGAGATAGCCCCCCTGGAAAAGGAGATAGCCAGACAGGCTGAAACCGGTATGGATGCGGACCGTCTGAGAGAGGTCAGCGGTCAAATGGAGGTTTTGTTAAAGAGATACCAAAATACCGGATCCCGTAAGCATTAAGCTGTGCTGTCTTTAAAGGAACTCAGGGAGACACGGAAATGGCTGAAACTGATTCAGCGTGTCCCATTAGTTAAGAGATCTGAATTACTTAATAATATTTTGAATGAAACCGAAGAATTGATCAAAATTTTCATCAAAAGTGTCAAAACGGCTGAAAAGAAACAAAAAAGGCACTGAATGTTCGGCATTCATCTTTACAATTTAGCGCTTATGCCCGTGAAAACCCTGAACCCTGAACCTCTGAACCCAGAACCTCTGAACCCAGAACCTCTGAACCCTAAGATATCCTGGCGAAATCTCGCGCTGAGTTCAGCAGTTATAGTCCTGGCTGTCCTTACCGGATCAAGCATTTCCGAGAGGATAAATCCGCACACCAGCAGGACCCCATGCAATGACTGCCACCTCCACAACATAGAGAATGTGTCGGAGCGTGAGGCCGAGACCCGCCTTTTTGTCAGCGATATTGAGACCATCTGCTTGAGATGTCATACAGAGGTCAGGCTCAGCATGTCTCATCCTACTGCCGTAAAGCCCGGTTTTCCACTTCCATCGGACATGTATCTGGACTGGAAGGGGGAGTTGACATGTACTACCTGCCATTATATGCATCAGGATCCGGCTGTACCATATGGTGCTGGAAATAACAGGTTCCTTCGCCGCAATTCCAGGGGACGGGCCTTTTGCCTGGAGTGCCACCAGCATGACTTTCTGTCAAACCGAACCATGGGGCACATGCTGGCCCAGGAAAATGCCCATTTTACCCCGGTGCCCGAATGGTCCAGCGGTGAAAGTCTTCAATACGGATCTTCACAGAGCTGCCTCAGCTGCCATGATGGTTCGCTTGCCCCGGTGGCGCAGACCCAGGTTCGCCCGTCCGGCATATGGAGGCACATAGGATATTCAGGGAGGAACAGCCATCCCATAGGTGTCAGCTACGAGTCGGCCGCCAGAAGGAAGAAATACGGATACCGGGTGTTCGAAGACCTCCCATCGCCCATTCAGCTCCCGGGAGGCAATGTTGAGTGTGTATCGTGTCACAATATTTATTCAGAAAACGACCATCTTTTGGTGATGAACAATGAGGGAAGCAGGTTATGCCTGACCTGTCACATAAAATAACCAGGCCTTACCGGCGCAGGAGATACCTTATTGACCGGGGCTTCCAACTCCGCTTCCTGTTCCTGTTCCTGGGCGGTGTGCTGGTGATCGGGGGTCTGTCCGGGGGAATAACTTATGTTGTCTTGCACTCCATCCTCACGCAGTGGCTCTATTCACCCCATTTTTATCAACAGAGTTCCGGTGAGCTCTTCAAGCCTGCGCTTTTATGGATCAATACAGGTCTGTCAATAGGGTTGATGCTGTTAGCAGTGGTTTCAAGCGCCCTGTTCCTCCGCCGGGTGGACGGGTCACTGTCTCGCCTGGCCTCTCATTTATGTGACATCGGCCGGGGCAAGACCGCCTCAGTCATAAATTTTCGCAGGAATGACCCCCTTCATGAAACGGCCGAAGAATTTAATTCCATGATAAAGGTCACGGCACAGAAGCGCACTGCAATTTTTGAGCAGTTATCAGGGGTGAATGGCCTGCTGAACGAGGTCCTGGAACAGCACTTGCAGGACCCGGAACAGGTACAAGAGATCCTGGACAGAGCGGCTGCAGAGATAACGGCGGTATCCAGGGATCTTGAGGGGTCTGAACCATGAAATCCACTGTGCTCCTGATTCTGATCTTTCTGGGCGGTTGTCTTTGCGGGTGCGGACCGAAATCATCCCAGGAGGGAATACAGAGACCCGGCACCGAACTTGTGTGGCCTGCTTCGCCCCAGGCCCCTTCCAGGGTCAGGTGGGTCAGTGAGTTCAGGGAATGGAATGATACAGTGGTGCATAAGGGCCTGTGGAAGAGGTTTATAGAGGCCCTTACAGGAAAGGAGTCGAGGTTCATTGTCAAACCTTACGGAATTCACGTGGACCGGCAAGACCGGCTGTTTATCGTAGATGTCGGTCTCCGTCTTATTCATTTCATGGATCTCAAAAGCAGGCAATATTCAGCGATTCCCAGGGACGGCAGCGAGGTTGTCCTTCACACACCCATAGACCTTACAGGAGATGCACAGGGTAGCATCTATATTACCGATTCAGAGGCCAAGGTCATCCTGCGTTACGACCTGGACCGTGAGGTTATGGAACAATGGGTCACAGAAGGTCTTTCCCGACCTACCGGTATTGCCTATAATCATACAAACCGCCTGATCTATGCGGTCGACTCTGGTATACATCAGATAATCGCCTTCAGTCTGGAGGGCAGTGAAGAATTCCGTTTCGGGTCCCATGGCGCGGACCCGGGGCAGTTTAATTATCCAACCGCCCTTGCCGTTGACAGGGCCGGAAATATTCTTGTCACCGATGCACTCAACGCCCGTATCCAGATCTTTACCTCTGAAGGCATGTACCTCCATGCGTTCGGCCAGCCGGGCGATACCTCCGGAAGGTTTGCAAAACCAAAGGGAGTGGCAGTGGACAGCGATGGGCATATCTATGTCTGTGACGCCCTGTTTGATGCCGTGCAGGTCTTTGACCCTAACGGTTCGCTCCTCATGATATTTGGTGAAAGCGGCCATCGCCCGGGAGAATTCTGGATGCCCAGCGGCATCTTTATAGACGGCCAAGACCGCATCTACGTGGCGGATTCCTTTAACCAGCGCGTGCAGATCTTCCAGTATTTGAAAGCCCAATGAAATACAAAATGAATCACATGACCAGGGGACTGCTGTTACTGTTCACATTAACATGGATTCTGTTTTTCTGTTATGAAATCGATGTCATGGGCGACAGCATCGTTGATACAAAGCACAATCTTTCCATAAGCGGGACCGGCGAAAGGTACAGGGCCACCAGCGAGGAAAGGGTGTGCATCTTCTGCCACACGCCGCACCACGCAAGCCCCATTACACCACTCTGGAGCCATGATGTCTCCGGCAGTGTATACGATCTCTACGCATCCACCACCATGAAGGCACAGCCCGGTCAACCCACAGGGGCCTCGCGTCTCTGCCTGAGCTGTCATGACGGTACCATTGCCCTGGGTATGCTCTACGGCACCTCCCAACCTATCGCAGGGCTGGAGACCACACTCCTTCCAGGGCCCTCCAATCTCCAGACCGACCTTTCAGACGACCATCCTGTCTCTTTTTCATATGATGCGGCACTGGCGAGTGAAAACGGAGAACTGCGGGACCCTGCAACGCTTCCTCCGGCAATAAAGCTTGAAGAGGGTCATCTCCTGCAGTGCACGGCCTGTCACAATCCTCACAAGAATCCGTACGGCAAATTTCAGGTAATGGATAACCATGGTTCAGCGCTCTGCATTGCATGTCATAACAAGACCGGCTGGTCTCTGAGCAGCCATGCCACCAGTCCTGTCACTTCTGAAGAAGGGTGTCTTATCTGCCATATGTCCCACGGCGCCGGAGGCCTCATATGGCTGCTGAAGGAGCAGATAGAGGAGGAGAACTGTCTGCCGTGTCACAGTGCGGAAGGTGACGGCCCTGATGTCAGGTCCGGTTTTAACAAATTCTATCATCATCCTGTGGAGGCCACAGCAGGTGTGCACGATCCGCTGGAAAACCCCCTGACCGCCACCTATCACGTGGAGTGTACTGACTGCCACAATTCCCACCGGGTAAACAGCAATGAAGCATCGGCGCCGCTGGTGAACGGACGACTCGCAGGCGTAGGCGGTGTAAATATCTCAGGCGATGCGGTCGAAGAGGCGGGTTACGAATATGAGATCTGCCTCCGCTGTCATGCGGATAATTCCTTTGTCTCCACATCCGCCATACCGAGATTTATAGAAGAAGTGAACAAGAGGTTGGATTTTGATTTGGCTAATCCATCTTACCACCCGGTAGCCGGTATCGGAAAGGGTATTGATGTACCAAGCCTCAGGCCGGAATATACCGTGACCAGCATGATGTACTGCACCGACTGCCACGGTTCGGATGACGGGGCCAAGGCGGGGGGGGCGGCTACTGACGGGCCGCACGGCTCCATATATCCTCATCTGCTTATTGCCCAGTACGAGCAGGACCAATATCCGCTCTTCTATTCGGAGAGTAACTATGCCTTGTGTTTTCTCTGTCATGATCCTGGAATTTTATTGAGCCAGAGTTCTGCATTTCACAGCCACAGGTCGCACGTGGTGGGGCACAAGGTCGCGTGTTCAATATGCCATGACCCCCATGGCGTACCGGTGGAACTGGGCGGCACGACATCAGGAAACGCCCACCTTATCAATTTTGATACTCGATTCGTGGGCGAAGGCGGTTATTATGATTCTTATGAAAAGAGCTGTTCGGTCAGTTGTCATACTACCAATCCCAAAAGTTACGCCCAGGGTCCTTTTGGTGAGGTGCCGTAATACAAATGAGGTTCAGGGTTCAAAGGTTCAGAGGTTCAGGGTTCAAAGGTTCAGAGGTTCTGGGTTCAGGGTTTAGAGGTTCAGGGTTGAGAGGTTGAGAGGTTCAGAGGTTCAGGGTTCAGAGGTTGAGAATCATTTATTCGTGAGTTTTGAATGGAAAAGTCGTGAGAATAAAACAATGTGAGGATATTGAGGCATGGCAGTTGGCAGAGATCTAGCAGGGTCTATGGCCAGACAAAGGAGCGCAGATTTGCTCGCGATTTCGGCCTGAAGAGGCAGATTCAGGATGCAGCAGGTTCATCCATGCACAATATTGGTGAAGTATTCGATTCCAAAACAAACTCTCTGAACCTCTGAACCCAGAACCTTTGAACCTTGAACCCAGAACCTTTGAACCTTTATTTTTGAACCCTTATTAAAATGAAAAAGGAGATTTTTTTTAACATGAATATGAATTATGCAATCCACGCCTTCGTTGCCTTGTTATTCATAACCGGTTCATGTGCGGTTACATGCAGCGCCGCGGAAAGCAATGTATCCACACAGGGTACTGGTGTTTCGGCACCCAGGCCGTCCATACCTGTCCCTGCCGGAGCTGCATACGTGCCGACCGATCCGGCCAAGATCGAGGATAAGAGCGATTTATGTATAGACTGCCACCGCAGGGATACACCGGGGATCTTCGAGGAATGGGCATCAAGCGCGCACGCCCGCGTTGATATCGGCTGTCATTACTGCCACGCCGCCTCCCAGGCCCATAAAGACAGTTTCCTTCACGCAGGCCGTTTTTATATCCGTCTGGCCGTGCCCCCCTTTGTATGCGCGCGTTGTCACAGTGATATCGTCAAGGAGCATCTGCAGAGCAATCACGCAAACGCGCTTTTGAACCTGGAAAAAATCAGTGGGGATCACCCTGGTTATGCCTTGATCGAGCCTTACGGGGAAGACGGTTTTTCAGAATGCCAGGGCTGTCACGGGAGCCGTATCCAGTTAAGAGAGGACAGGAGACCCGCGGCGGAGACATGGCCGAACAGCGGGGCAGGGCGCATTAACCAGGACAAGAGTCATGGCAACTGTGCCGTATGCCACGGCCAGCACAGGTTTTCCTCTGCCAGCGCCAGGAGGCCGGAGGCCTGTCTGCGCTGTCACGACGGGCGCGGCTATCCTGAAGGCTCAATATATCTCCGTTCCGAACACGGGCTTACATACGCCGATGAGGACAGCAGGCGGGCCCTGGACCGGCCGGGATACTATTGCGACGCCCGCCAGTTCAGCGCCCCCACCTGCGCGCTCTGTCACCTGAACGGGGCGGCAAAGGGCCTTAATACCACGCACGACCCCGCCCTGAGGCTTGACCGTGACCTTATGCATCCCAACGCACCTGCAGAGGAAGATGGAGATATCAGGCGCGGGCGCATGAAGGCGGTCTGTCTGCAGTGTCATGGCGGTACTGCGATAAATGGCTATTTTGCCGATGCAGACAGGAAGCTGGAGATATTCCAGAAGGAGGTGGTCGGGCCGGGTCTGTCCAAATATCAAAAGGCATTAAAAAACGCCACCGGGTCGAAGCGCGAAGGCCTTTTAAAGGAATATGCCGCCTTTCTGGCCGGTGTCAAAAGGTATCGATTGACCCTGTATATGGGAGACCACGGACGCCTGGAGCGATAATCCATAGTTGGGTGAAATACCCCAAGATTATGGATTATTGCGGCATATCACACTTATTTTTTCATCCACCTGAGGGCCTTCAGTCTGATAAACCGCAGAACACAGGGAAAGTCCGCCATATTTTAAAACCAATAGTTTGGGCATGGTTTGTGCAGAGCATTTGTCTGATGGTAACCCCTTTTGCCTCGTAATCTAATGGCATAAACTTGGGTAGTTGTCGTTTTCTTACCCCCAATAAGGAGGACGGCGCCCGTAAAGGTTCAAGGAGGAAGGTATAGGTAGAGTATGAATGGAATCCATTTGGATTTTTTGTTGGACAACTTCTGGGCAGAGGTTCTCTGTCCGATCGGAATAGAAAAGAGTAAGGAGGAAAAATCGTGAAACATTCAAGACGATTAAAAAGGACGCTATTCGGGGGGATACTCCTGACCTGTACGGTCCTGCTGTTCATGACGGCGGGCACAGGTCTGGCGGTTACGGACCCCGTGTATGTTCATGACCAAATAATTTTAAGGGATGCATCTGGAGCTGCCATACCACCGGGCGGTTTACAGAACGCGTTCAGTGCAAAAGAGACCTGCGGTTACTGTCATAATGGCGGGACTACACCGGATGGTTTTGACAGCAATGGACAGCCGCTTCTCAGCTATGATGATATAGAGCGGCATTCTTATCACGCCCAGCTTGGTGCCAACGAGTTGGTGGGTTGGAACACTTTTAACAAAAGTGCGACCGGACCTTTTGCTGAATTCAGGAAAGGTAGCACACCCATGGGCAAAAACTGGGTCCAGGGCCTCGGCCACTTCGGCAAGTGGTGACCTCCGTCAGCGCGCCAGTTGGCGCATCTTTTTGCTGACGATACAACGACCGATGTGAGCCTTGATTTTGAACTCGAAATGCAGCCATATGTTTACGATGGTCTTACCCCTGAGAGTACCTTTGAAACAGCGGTCGATCTCTCCGTGGCAGGTATGGCCCAGGACTGTGCTGAGTGCCATGTGGGCGGCGGACCCATGGAGTATGTACCCGCCCCGACTATGGACGGCAGGACTTCGCTGCGTAATATCGCCACTTGTGATCCGTTAACTGAAAATTGCAACAATGAGTTTGGCCCCATTACCGAAGGTACCTATACTGCCTGGAATTACTTCGTTGATACCTATGATGTAGACAACGACGGCGATTACAGAGAGGTCCTCTACAACGACTGGAATGTTACCGGCGTAATGGAGATGGACTGCCTGCTTTGCCACCTGGAAGGCTATGACTACGATGCCAGGATAGCAATGCTCAGGGATTCCAAGTTCGACGCCAGCAGGTCGGTTGGTGCCGGAATAGCGGCCCCCAACATCGTTGACTGGGGTGAAGCTGATTATGGAAAGGTCATTTACAATGATCTGGTGGAATACCTCGGTTCGGGCGCCGAATTGAGCAGCACCGTTCGCATGGCCATCAAGGCCTCGCCTCCCAGTGAAAACTGCGCCTTTTGCCACGCCAATATGCCCGGTGTAGACTGGAAGAAGCGCGGAGACAACTGGAAGAAAGACGTGGATGCCCACTGGGTCATAGGATGTATGGGCTGCCATGAGGCCAAGACCGGCTCCCCCATCGGGACTAGCGGTAATGCCACGGCAGGACCAGATCGTTCAGCTCTGGGTCTGTGCGACCCGGCCAAGGGAATCGCTCCCTACAGCAGTGAGTGGAATCCGAAGGACGGGACTGTCAAGACCTGTCAGGACTGTCACCTGAGGGCAGGGTATGACTCAGGACTTGATACCTATAGTGCCGATTATGGTGCGCCTGATCCCACAGGTAAACACCAGGCCTATGGTCTTTTGGCCAAGATTTGCCAGGACGGTGTAGACGGTGAGGCCGATGCGAGCCACCTGGATATCATAGACTGCTCTGCGTGCCATGTCAGGAAGATCTCGGATGAGGTATGGAATACCGGCGGTGCCGTAGTGGATGCCACTGGTCCGGATCACGAGGGCCGTCTGACAGACCACGCCAATGAATACGTGCTCCGTGAAATGGAGGAGAACCTGTGCTACACCTGGCAGAGCGGTAAGATCATTGCCAGCAGCGCACTTTCCACTATCTTTTACCGGGATATCGGGCCTGCCACCGATATCAATAGTGACGGAAGGAACGAGGGCATGGACGCACCTCTCATGCCGGATATCCTGCAGGTAGATCTTGACAACGGATGGACCAATATTTCAGAGGACCTTGGAGGGATAATAACGCCGACCGATATTCAAACGCGCCTAGATAGAATGGAAGCCGAGCTTCCTAACAGCAGTGATGCGGAGAATATCAGGCTGTGCAACATGACAGTCCCATTCAAGGTTACGCACAACGTGTCACCGGCTATCTATGCCCTGGGTCACAGTTGCGGAGACTGTCACGGGGGTTCGGCCGGGATCTTCAACGGTTTGTACAAGCTTCAAGGCGACAAGCTGAACCTTCAGTACACCGCTGCGACCCAAACGACACCACTTACCAAGGTCAATCCCTCAACTCCTGGAGATGCTACTACCGCAGTAGATCCGACTGATGTCCATGGGAATATGAAAAACAAACTGGGTAACAGGTCGATCCCTCGCTTGGTTTTCAGTGGAGCAGACAACATGCCTCCGGTTGATCGGAGCGAGTTCCTCTATGAGGACGACCTTACCCTAAGTTATGGTATTGCTATCACAGCCGTAGACGATAGTGGCACTTACGGGAGCAGAGCCTCGTGGTTGACCTACCTGAACGGCATTACGGCGGATCCCCCAACTTATCCC
>JAGYNZ010000045.1 GCA_018399745.1 Deltaproteobacteria bacterium
TTTTTTGACTTTTTTCCTGTAAATACGGATTTGTTTAAGTGACGGGAGATATTTAAAATTTTCAATATGCATTGACGAATTTGTCATTTCCCTGCCCCTATTGCCTTTGTTATGTCTTGAGGTTCTACACCCGGGCTCTGAGCCCCTGATTTTTCGTAAAACTCTTTTATTTTTGGTATAATATCCTTGTCTTTCCTTTTTGTGTCCCTAATTGTCTCTTCCAGGTCCGGCAGCCTGTTTTTTGGAAAGAAAGTGAAATCACCGGAAATATCAATATATTTAATAATTGAATTCTCTATCTCCTGGGCGCTTTTTATCAGGCCTCCTTTTGCCTTGTACATGCCGTAAATGATTTCAATACCTTCCTTGATCTTTACGCCTTTTGGGATTCGAGGGGTCTTCTGAAATAGAAACTCCGGGGAATTGAAAATGGCTCCAAGCTCGGTTATCTTACGGATGATGTCGTCATTCAGGTTTACAGACTCGAGTTTTCCCAATGTCTTCTCATATTTTTCCTTTAAAACCCTTACAATTTCATCTCTAGGAGGGATAATTCCAAGCTCCCCTTTCATGCTCGTGACATTTTCCTTCATGGTCTTAAATATCTTATCACGAAATTTTTCATCGGGTACTTTTATGGCCCTTGTCATTTTTTCGTAGTCAATATCCAGAATAAGGGAGCCTACGAAAACCATTGACTCTGCAATGTCACCACCTCCAAGGCCTGCAATTTTTCGGCCTTCATTGGTCATTACATCATTTACTTCTCGGAACCGAGCCTTTATGCCAAACTCTCCGTATGTTTCTATAGGGGCCGCTGAAAGATGCTCATATATTGTGCTTATCTTTTTGGGAAAATGTCCGTTTTCCCTGTTCCATATAATGTGATAGAAGATTTGATTATTGTCCAGATAGACCGTTCCTCCCCCTATTTCTCTTCTAAAGACCGGCAGTCTTTCCTTTCTGCAGTATTCGAGGTCTACTTCCTGTTTTGCATCCTGAAAGTAGCCGATGCTTACAAACGGGGTTTTAGGCGACACTATGTCGATTCCCTCTACCCCAAGCCTGGCAAGGGCATGGAAGATAAGCATAGACTGCTCCCATGGCCTGTCGCCTAGATCAAATAAGTACATAAGTGCTCCATTTCCTTCTTTATTAATCAGCCCTTAGCGGCGTTTCTTATTAATTCAGTAATATCCATTACCTGGATAGGAATTTTGTTTCTCCTGGCATACGTGGTCATAGTTCGGACACACTGTTGGCAGGCGGTTATAATAGCATCTGCGCCTGTACTTAATGCTTCATCAATTTTTGTTTTAGCGATATCTGCTGAAAGCTTTGCATCGGTCATCTCCAGGTTACCTCCACCGCCGCAGCAAAGGCAATGTTCTCTGTTATGAGGAAGCTCGACAAATTCTATGCCTGGAATAGACCGGATTACATCTCTTGGCTCGTCAAAAATCCTGGCCCCTCTGCCAAGATCACACGGATCATGGTAGGTGACCTTGAGCGGCATCTCTTTCAATGGGACCCGCTTTTCTTTAATCAGATTTGCCAAAAATTGAGAGGCATGAGTAAGCTTAAAATCAGGGGGATAATACTCTCTCCACATCTGGTAACAAGAGGGACAAGCAAAGACTATCTCTTTGGCCCCTTTTTGCCGAATCGCCTCTATGTTATGATTCTTAAATGTTTCGAACATATCCATTAGGCCTGCCCCAAGAAGGGGAAACCCGCAGCACCATTCTTCTTCACCAAGCAAGGTAAAATCTACACGGCCCAGATCTAATATCTCGGCAAGTGCTATAGGGATCTTTTGTGCTAATGGGTAGTAAGATGCGGTACATCCCGTAAAGTAGACTACCTCCGCCTTATCTTTTATATAGCCATTGTCCGGAGGGTTACGCATATCTTCAACCCAATCGGCGCGCTCCTCATTGTCTTCTCCAAAAACATTATGGGTTTCCTCCATGTTTTCTCTAATCATGTCTATCTTTTTAGGATAGATGCTGGAGTGAACCATGTCCTGGCGCAGAGAGACCCATAAATCTCTGAGGCGGATACCTACAGGGCACACCTCCTGACAATTGCCACATAGGGTGCATTTAAATGAGGTGTCACTAAAATGTTTTATGTAATCTTCAGATGTCCTCTTCGATTTGATAAATTTACGAAATAGTCCGGCCCTGCCTTTTAAGATTTGTTTGAGAGTATCCATACGCCAAATAGCGGAAAGCTCTCCGTCTTGTGCAGCAGATGTTGCAGGACAGGCATCTGCGCAAAGCCGGCAATTGGTGCAGGAATCTATCTCGAGGAGCTGCCTGAAGCTATAGTCAGTGTTTGCCATTTTATTCCGTTACATATTTTTCAATTTCCTCAGCGAGCCATGTATCGATCTCCTCGACTGTGCGCATGAGATTGTCAAGTTCTCCCTTATCTGAAGGTTTTATTTTAAACATCCACCCCTTTCCATAGCAGTCATCGTTGATCAGGCCCGGATTAGTTTCCAGTTCTTCATTTACAGCTATCAGTTCACCGCTTACAGGGGCGTAAACCTTACCAAGCCATTTTCCAGATTCTATTTTGGCAAATTTTTTACCTGCCTTTAGTTCCTTCCCCTCATCAGGAAGCTGGACATACACAATCTCACCCGCCAGGAGCTGCGCAAAATCATCCATGCCCATCACCAGGGTATCCCCCTCGTCTCTAATCCAAAAATGATTTTCTTCATAATATAGATCCTCCGGCATGTTGTACCCACGAATGTCCATTTTTCTCTCCTTTATTTATTTGTTTGCATTAAGGGTTAAGCCTTATCCTTCTCGCTGCCTTCCTCCATCAATTTGCTAATGAACTGTGTTATGTTATAAATCTTAAATTTCTGCTTTCTCAGTTTTGCATTGGAAAAGTTATGAAGGCACGAATTGCATTCAGTTAATAAAATATCAGCATCAACCTCCTCGACTTCCTTAAGCCGCCTTCTGGCCATGCCAATGGAATTTTTTGGATAGGCTCCCCTTACACCTCCTCCTGCGCCGCAACAGAGTGCATTTTCACGGGTATGCGGCATTTCAACGAAGTTAGGGGCTATCTTTCTTATTATTTCGCGTGGTTCATCATAAATCCCACAATGCCTTCCCAGGTCACATGGATCATGGTATGTAACCCTTTTTTCTGTTTGTACGCCAAAATCGAAATCCTTCAGGAACTGAATTATATGCACTACCCTAATTCCTTTTTCCTTGAGCTCTGCATACTGTGGCTTATTATTGAATGTCCTTGAACAATACGGACAGCCGGTTATTACTGTTTTTGCCCCTGTTGCCAATATCAAATCAATATTTGTTCGCACATGCTTGTCAATCATAGGATATCCTAAATCCTCAAGTACGCCTGTGCAACAAACCTCATCAATGAGGGTGTAGTCAACCTTGAGACGGTCAAGAAGGGCCAGCACTGACATAGTTGCTTCGTCTTCTCTGTAGGAACCTACACAGCCTATAAAATATACATTTTCTGCCTTTTGGTTTCTTTTTCTTTCAAAGTCCTCAGGCTCATCCTCTGCGTAGATATTCCCGGATTCTTGCAAAACCTCATTCATTCCCTTAAACGCAGGGTGGCAGGATCCTATGTGAACCATATCTTTCCTTGCCTCTTTAATGATATCCGGCACATTCACCCCTGAAGGACAGTTTTCCTCACAACTTGCACAGGTTGTGCATTGATAGAGGGTTTCGACTAATTCCTCACTGTCAAGATCTATCTGTCCATCCATTATCTCTTTTAAGAGCAGCATCTTACCCCGTGCATTGAGTGAGGGTCTCAGGGTAAGACCATAAACAGGGCACACTGCCTGACAAAAACCACAACGAGAACATTGTAAAACCTGTTTGCGGTACTTTGTCTCAAAATCATATTTTGCTTCCATCTAATCTCCCGAATACATTATAGTTTGTAGATTGTAGGCAAAAGCCGCCAAAAACCATTTTCTTCATTGTTTTTATAGCCTTGCAGTTTTTGTATTTAAAGGCTGCCTTTCGCTCTCAAGTCTCTGCAAAAAAAAGCAGGTGTTTGTTTAAATAAATAAGCACTCAATCTTTTAGTGCCATTTTCCCAGGGTTCAAGATGTTATTGGGGTCGAATAATTTTTTGATCGAACTCATCATATCTAAGGCTACCGGGTCGTGCTCTAATTTCATAAAAGGCGCCTTGGATAAACCGATTCCATGCTCTCCTGTAAGGGTACCTCCAAGGTCAATAGATAGCTTAAAGAGCTCTGCAGTAGCTGCCTCCTTGTTTTTTACCTGCTCAGGGTCATACCCATCATACAGAATCTGAGGGTGTAAATTTCCATCCCCGGCGTGACCATAGGTGGCTATTCGAATGTTGTTTCTTTGAGCTATCGCCTCAACACCTTCGAGCATCTCCGGTATCTTCGACATGGGGACTGTTATATCTTCAAGCACAAAATGGGTCATGATTCTTGCAAGCACAGCGTATGCTGTTTTTCTAGCCTTCCAGAGGTCTGTTGCCTCCTCCTTGGAAGTTGCCCGTTTAATCTCCCTGCAGTTATTCTTTTTAAATACATCAAGGACTATGGACATCTGAAAATCTGTCTCTTCCTTGGTGTAGCCATCTGTCTCTACGAGCAGCATCACTTCAACCTCAGGAAGATTCAGATCCGTATTCTGGTTAATTGCAAGAATGGTGTGCTTGCCCAATATCTCCAGGGCACTCGGAATTATACCGCTGTGCATAATTTCACTCACGGCCTTGCCCGCATCTCTTAGGTCGTCGAATGTAGCGAGCGAGGTACTGGTTTTCGGAGGCCTGGGGTTTATTTTTAGGTTCATTTCCGTAACTATACCCAGAGTCCCTTCAGAGCCAACAAATAACCTGGTTAGCTCATAGCCCGAAACACTCTTCATAGTCTTGGATCCCGTCCTCATTATTCGGCCATCCGGCAGCACCACCTGGAGACCCAATACATAGTCTCTGGTAGTTCCATACTTAGCACCCCTCAATCCACCGGCGTTTGTAATAACATTGCCTCCCAAGGTGCAGACAGTCTCGCTTGCAGGGTCAGGCGGAAAGAAAAACCCATATGGTTTAAGGGCCTTTTCCAGCTCTGAATAAATTACACCCGCCTGAACAACTGCCATACGGTCTTCAATGCTTATGCTTATAATCCTATTCATATGGCTCAGGTCAAGAACAATGCCACTCCTTATAGGAACGGCCATCCCGGATAAGCCTGTTCCCGCACCCCTTGGAATTACGGGAATAAGCTCGTTGTTGGCAAGTTTTAAAATTTCGGATACCTGTTCCGCAGACTCAACCCACAAAGCGCACGAAGGTCTATGACGATGCTCAGACGCATCATAAGAGTAGGAGACCATATCAATGAGGTTATCGGTATAGCCTTCTTCTCCTACAATATCAATCAATGCCTTCTTTACACGTTCATCCATATTTCTACTCCTTGGTATTTCTCTTCTTTCAGTTATTGTTTAAAAGCATTTGTAATACAATGAATACCGAGCCGAAAACAGTAAAGATCAACTCTGTCTTTCTTTTACGTGTGCCCCTGAATGGCATTCATGGAGAGGACAATGGGTGACAATATAACATGCATCAATCTGCTAAAGGGCAGGTAGGCTATAAAAGCGCCTGTAAGGATTGCATGCACGTACCATAAATAGCCATAGAAGCTTGATAAAGTAACCGGAGATGAAAACGCCTTGCTGATTGCATAACCAATAAACGAATAACCTGCATTAACTGGAATCCCTGTCATTGAGATACGCATCCCCTCCAATATAAAACCAAAGGAAACAATCATAAAAATAAAGCCCAGCGCTATGTTGTCCTGCCTTGGCAGGCCGGAAACCTGATCTTTTTCCTGAAGCTTCGCCCTAAAAAAGGCCAGCGCAACCCCGGCTATAAGCATAATACCTGTAACCTCAAAGAATAAAGCGGTTACCGGGTTATTCTTATCCAGCATAGGCCACACAAAAGACCAGTCCGGTTTAAAAAGAGATACCAACAAGGCTAATAGTCCCCATGTAAATCGAAAAACCAATGGGAAAAATATTAAGCTATGGATTAGCCACCGTCCAGGAGACTGCAGAAACAGTCTTCTCTGCAGGACTACATCAAGCATTAAGGCCTTAGCGATTAGTCCTATCCTGGCAGAGAAAATATTTTTTGCCAGCGCATGAATTATTTTAATAAGTTTGGTGACAAAACCTGCATTTTTGTCTCCGTCAATCGATCCCGAAAACCAATACGAAAAAGCCGTGATCATACCTATCAGAAAAATAATCAAGGCGATAACAGTAACCGTATCCCCGACGGAAAAGGTGCCCGCGTGACAAGGCATGCACATGATACTTTTTGCCGGCAAAACTATGGATGCTGCGCCAATATTGTTTCCCTTGAAGTGGCATTGTTCGCATCTTTTTTTGCCCTCGCCCATAGTCATTTGATGAATCTTTGAGTGTTCCCCTTTTTCATATTTACTATTCCATAGGATAGTCTTAGAATCGGGATCCCTGATAGGCTCAACCCCATCAAGATGGCACGCCTCGCATGCTACGCCTATATGTGCATCGTGGGCTACCTTTTCATCATGTGGAAGGTGACACCGGCTGCATTCCCCCTGCGTTTGGTCCCCATGTCCATAACCAACTGCCTGTGGATGGCAGGTTGTGCAGGCAAGCCCCGCATGGGGCACTGATTCATATTCATCCATATGAATCAAAGGCCTTGCGTTTCCCGTTATTTGTTTGGCCCGGGTTTTTCCCTGACCATGACAATGAAAGCAAAAATTGGACAGCCTTTTTTTGTCTGCACTATCTTTTAGGTCCACTGAGCGATGACATGCCATACAACCCTTATCTTCATCAGAAAATTCGGGCAAGGAAGTTTTTTCTTCATGGCAAACACCGCATTGACTATGCAAAGGCACAGAAGGGTCAACCTGGCCTTCTTCTTCCCCGGCGCGCATTTGATAATGGGGATCATGGCAATCAATACAGTTTTTATATGTGTCCCGGTCCTCAATCGTTTGGCCTCCATGCGCGCCTTCTTCAAGTTTTTCCAACACTTCGTCATGGCAAACAAGACATGTCTCTATCTCAAAAAAATCGTCAAGAGATTTATTGACCTGCAAGGGGCTTGGATGCATTTCCCTTTCAGCAATATCTGAGTGACAATCTAAACAGGAATTTTGTCCATGGGCCGAAACATGGAATTTTTCGGCATCGATAAGCCATGAGGCCCATGGTTGCTTAACCCATAATAAAGTGCAGGAAAAGATCAAGAAGGCCATGCAAAGAATTTTCATTCGATTCCAAAAAAAATAAGACATCGTATAATTACTATAAACGCAGAAATTTGTTATTCGTTATGAACACGTTTGTTACCACCTTCTCATATTCTGTCTTTTAGCCGTACACAAAAAATACTATGATATGGGCGCCTAACATGTTATTCAGCCTGTCTGCCAAAAAATATTTCTATCCGACTGCGCCTACCCCAAAGGCCAGCCTGGGAAGCCACAATACTATTTCCGGAAAAAGAATACACAGGAAGAGCCCTGTCCACTGGAGTATGATGAAGGGTATTGCACCTTTATATATATGCACAATTGTCATCTCACTTGGAGCGATGCCGCGCAGGTAAAAGAGGGAATAACCAAAAGGTGGCGTTAAAAAGGCCATCTGGAGGTTTACGCAGAGAAGGGTGGCAAACCACAGTTGATTGAATCCTAACTCCATGGCGACAGGCACGAAAATGGGGATGACAATAAGAAGAATTCCCAGCCAGTCAATAAACATACCTAAAAAGAATACTATTCCCATCATTATAAATAAAACGCCATACGGGCCGAGATTGGTTCCGATAAGCATCTGGGTTACGGCGTCACCCCCGCCGAGACCCATGAATATAGCTTGAAAGGCATTTCCGCCCAGAAACAATGTCATTACCATTGATGTGGTTAGAAAGGTTGACCAGGAGGCATCGTAAATTGCCTTCCAGGTGAATTTTTTATAGGCTATGGCCAGAACTACGGCCCCTGCGCAACCCATCCCCGCAGCCTCTGTGGGGGTCGCTACACCAACAAGTATGCTTCCCAATACCACTATAACAAGAACAACGGCAGGCAAAAGGGAGGTCATGAAGATTTTAACCTTATACAGCACGGTATAAACCCTTTCTTCCTTAGGCAGTGGCGGACCATCGGAAGGTCTTATAGCACAACGAACAGCAATGTAGGTGACATAAAGTGCCGCAAGCAAAATACCAGGCCCGAAGGCGGCTGCGTACAAATGTCCGACGGATATAGCGGCCAGGCTGCCATAAACCACAAGCATAATGCTAGGGGGAATAATAATTCCAAGCGTTCCTCCTGCACAAATAGCCCCTGCAGTTAGGGAGATATTATATCCACGACTCATCAGGGCTGGCACAGCAAGGAGTCCTACCGAGACCTCGGTTGCACCGACCACCCCTGCGGTGGCAGCAAAAACGGCACAGGCAATAATTACGGCTAGGGCAAGTCCGCCTCTCACCGGCCCCATAATTATGTGCATGCTTTCAAAAAGCTTTTCCGCAATTCCAGAGGCATCGAGAACCTGGGCCATAAAGATGAAAAGCGGAACTGCCACTAAGACATACTCCTCCATGACCCCGTAAGCCCTGTTGGCCAAAAGGTTAAACACCAAATCCGGAGACCCGCCCCAGCCAATTACTCCAAATACAAGAGCAAGGATACCAAGAGAAAAGGCAAGGGGATGCCCCAGGAACAGGGTAATAAAAAGAGTTGCAAACATAAGCAGGGCTATGGTTTCAGGACTCATATCTTTTCTCCTTTCAACTCGTAATAATCACGGAAAAAGTTGGCAATGCCCTGAAGTAGCAGAAAAAACATGGTAACGGGCATTACTGTTTTATAGGGGTAAAGTGGCGGCTTCCAGGCACTCCAGCTATGCTCCCAAATTGCCCAGGAATGAGCGGCGTAAACAGTTGCTGCATAGGTAAAGGCACCAACGAAGGGGACAAAGATAAGCCAGAAGGTGATTAATCGGAGCCAGATTTGAGCTTTTCTGGGTAACTGGAGCACGATGATATCTATCCTGACATGGCGGTCGTAGAGATATGCTGCAGCCATGCCGAACATGTAGTGGGCCCCGTAAAAATATACAGTCATTTCAAAGCCCCAGGAGGTAGGAGCATTGAAAACCCTTCTCATCATGACCTCGTAAACCGTTACAGCGGCCATGGGCAAAATCAGGAGGCATGCCACCTTTCCGATATGGTCATTTAAATAATCGACAAAATGAACAAATTTTTTCATCTACAATATCCTTTCCTCCTCTCATATATAAGCGCATCCGGCCTCCCCCAAAAGGAAAGAACCGGATGGCAAAAACACAAGAGTATTAAAAAACCTTTTTCTACTGGTATAACTTACCCTTAAGCACCATTTCCTTAGGCCAAGGAGCAACCCCACCCCGCATCTCACGCCAGAAGGCATATTCTCTTTTGAATTCCTCTTGCGATTCAAGGACCTTTTTAACATCAGGGTCTTTGGCTGCGAGATCTTCGAGGTATTTAAAGGTGGTTTTAGCAAACTCTATCACAGTTGCATCTTCCATTTTCACAAACTCGGTTGTTTTCTGCATTATCTCGAGCGCCTCAATGTTTAAGTTTTCCTGCCACGCATTTGTCCAGAGCTGAGTCTCTTTGGCGCAGATCTCTATGATTGCCTTTAGGTCATCAGGTAGTTCGTCATATCTCTTCTTGTTGAATACCACGTCAAACTGGCAGGAGGGCTGATGTACGCCGGGCTCGATGACGTATTTGGTAATTTCATGAAAACCGGCAGGAATATTGGCTGCAGGGGAGCTAAACTCGCATGCGTCTATTACGCCCCTTTCCAGGGCTACGTAAATTTCCGATCCCGGCAGAGGAGTTACGGAAGCGCCGAGTATTGTGAGGATATCCATGTACCATCCAGGCGTCCTTATTCTCATGCCTTTGAAATCAGCCATAGTGGTAGCCTTTTTGTTTGAATGGAGTCCCAATTCCTGCCCCACGTTGCCGCAGAAGAATGGAACTAGGCCGAAACGGCCGTACAGTTCGTCAAACATTTCTTTGCCGCCCCGCTCATAGTACCATATATTATAGCCTTCCGCATCCAGGCCAAATGGAACTGAAGCATATGCTACAAAGGCCTCGTTTCTTCCTTTCCAGTAGCCTGGCCAGGAAGTAAAGGCATCAAGGGTGCCCTTGGCTGTAGCGTCAAAAATTTCCATGGCAGGTACGATTGCACCGGTAGGAAACCACTTGATGTCAAGCCTTCCACCGCTTGCAGCCCTTACGCTGTCACAGAAGTGCTTCGTGATCTCAGCAAAGTTTAGTCCTCCCCATGGATCACTGATACGCATAGTGTATTTCTTATCTGATGTGGTCCATTTTTTTCCTTTCCACTCAAGGCCCCTTTTGTCTACTCCAAATTTTTCTATCTTTGCCTTTTTCTGTTGCGCAAAGGTGTTTGTGGCAACTGCTGTTACAAAGCTAAATGTAACTACAAGCGCGAAAAGCACCAACAAAGTCTTTTTCATCGTTTCTCTCCTTATTTAGTTGATCGTGATTATGAAATGTTTTGAAAAACCGTTGAAGTTTGAAAACTATCACCTCCTTTCTTAATAAGATATGATATTGGTATCAGGCCGGCCTTTTTGTTAAGCATCGGCACGGATGAAATAGATGACTTAGTATAACAAGTCGAAAATAACTATCAAAGTTCAGGTGCGGAAAACAAAGCAGCCCAAAAAGCCCAATTACCACAATACTACATATGCCCTCTCAAATCATAAAAAACTTGTAAAGCACGAAATTCACATAACACATATATGCCCAATAAATTGCGATATCTAAACGGTAACCCGTTTTTTGATATAATACTTTCGGTCACCAATTTTGCCCACGATTTCCCCCTGGATAAGAGACTGCAAGGCCTTGGGCTTAAAGTCTCTCATGCCGATTCTAAAATATTGAGGTTCCGCATAGGGGAGTTCCACGGCGGAATCAGGGTCAAAGGCCTCCTGTCTTTCCAGGTCCTTGATGATGTATGTAGCTGTCTGTCGTATCCGATAGCCAATCCCTATCCGGGTGAGAATAAATATGATTATCAGAATTATTATGCCAACGATAATTTGTCGTGTTTCGCTCATGCCTTAACCTTAATCAGCAATTCCTACAACATATGGGCCATCTGGAATTGCAACCACATCCTTTTTTCCTGCGAGCAGTTCATCTATGGTTTTTTGCACATTGTCAACCTTTACAGCACCCATGCTCTTTACATCCTCTAAGGGTAGGCCGTCACTGTATATATAGAGTTCTCCGGCATGATCTATCGTCTGATAAATACTCTGCGCGCACCACTGATCTATTACGAAATCTTTGGGGTCGGAATAGTCTGTAAAAAATTCTTGAGGGCTTGACACAGTGCGTAATATGGAGGAAAATTCCTTGCCGCCGAGACCCTCCCTGCACTCAGCTAAGACCACGATAGTTCCTCCCTTGGTTAGAATATCCTTAGCACAGACAAGGGCCTTGCTGACCTGATAAAAGGTAGCATCTAAAGGATAGCCGCCGCCCGAGGTTATTACCATGTCAAATCGTTTATTTAATTTGACCGCTGAATGTTTATAAACCATCTCACATCCAGCTAAATGGGCATGGTCGTAATGACCAGCAAAGACCCCGACGATTTGTCTTTCCTTATTGATTACAACATTTAGGATGAAATCTGCTCCGGCTAATTCCGCCACCCTGATTCCGTATTTGTGGAAGGGGTTTTGGTCTAACATTAAATTTGTAACATCAGGGTTGTCTATCATCTTGTATGAATGCATAAACTTCATTGTTTCAAAGCTTGAGATGCCTGGTAAAATAGCCTTTCTCCCCCCTGAATAGCCTGCATAAAAGTGTGGTTCTATTAGGCCTGTCAATATTTTTAGATCTGCATCAAGATAGTACTTGTTTATCTCAATGGGCGCGCCCTCTATCTCGTCGATTTTTCGGTACTCCTCTTCCCTCCGGCAGTAGTGATTTATAATAGTATAATTATCGACTATATCCTTACCCACCAGGGATACCAGTTCCTCGCCAAGGTTTGGACGATGCATACCCGTTGCGATGAGGATTGTTATATTCTCTCTGTTTATCCCGCTTTTCTCAAGGACCTTTAGTAGCGGAGGAAGGATTATTTTGTTGGGTACGGGTCTGGTAAAATCGGAGATAACTACACAGGCATTTTTTCTGCCGCGGGCTAAGTTTTCCAAGGGGGGACTTTTAATGGGGTGGTTAAGGGCTTTATTTACCGCATCCTCGGGATTAGGAAGTGCGTCAAGTCTTTTCATCTCAAGAATAGTCGTTGAATATGGAAGCTCGATTTCAACTTTCTTTTCACCACACAGTAATTCGGTCTTCATTGATGATTCCTTAATGCTCCATTTTAGGATATGTATGATAGAAATCTTGAATTTTGCCGGCCTTTAATAGGTAAGCACCATCCCTCCATCAAACAAAAGGTCACCTCCAATAAGGTACTTTGAAAAATTAGAAAAACCAAAGAGAAACAGGTTTGCTACATCAACAGGGGTCATCATTTCCTTGATTCGAGATTTTCCCATCATAACATCGGTGATAACCTGTTCAGGGGTTATGCCTCTTTGTGCAGCCTGCGAGGGAACTTGATTTAAGGCAAGTGGCGTTTTTATGAATCCTGTGCTAACAGAGAAGGAGCGTATTTTTCCCTCCCCTTCTGCGGATATCGATTGAGACAACGCCCGTAAGCCGAATTTGGTGATATTGTACACGGGCTTGTTTAGCGTGCAAATATGGGCATGGACCGAGGCCATATTTCCTATGACACCAACTCCATCGGCGTTCTTTTTCATGTGTGGTATGGTTAGTTTGGAGATGTAAAACGGTGCACGCAGCATAATTCGCTCCATTAGGTCATATTTTTCCATGGGAAAATTCTCTATAGAATCAATGTGCTGAATGCCTGCAATATTTGCAACATATCTTATGGAGCCATGTTTTGCTGCCTCCCCTATAGCGTGCTCTATATCCTCGTCCTTTGCGAGGTCAGTTCTAATGAAAACCATGTGTCCGCCCATTTCTTGGGCTAGCGCCTGTGTTTTTTTGCCCTCTTCCTCATTAATATCCAGCCCCACAGTTGTTAATTTGTTGGCTGCCGCTGAAATAGCCACTGCCCTGCCTATGCCTGTACCTGCACCACTAACAAGGCACACATTGTCGCTATTAAAATGTTCATCGTTTAGTATTAGTATTTCATCTTTTGTTATCTCAGGTTCATTTATATCCATTTTATCCCTCTATACTATAAGGTTTACTATTTTTATGTGTGGACTTACAGATAACTTTTATCACATGGTTTACTTCTGTGCAGGTTTTAAGGCAAAAATAGTCCACTCAATGACAAGAGAACATGGTATTAAAATTAGACCAGCAAATCGTATATTCAAAAAATTTTAATAGCTGAAAAAAATGAGTTGACAGAGTTTTTTTAAACTGGTATTACCAATATACATACATACCAGTTGATGTCAAGAAAAATATTTATAAAG
>JAGYNZ010000046.1 GCA_018399745.1 Deltaproteobacteria bacterium
CTATGGTCCCGGAGCTCCCAAAGGGCTGCTGGACAATACGGAATTGGCAGAGGTGGTTGCCGACGTATTCCGCTTGAATATGAATTCGATTCAAAATCGCCTTTTTGTAGATCTGGATTATGTCTATGGTCAGGACGGCTGGGAGCTCGATGATTCTGATCCAGAAAATCTGGTGGCCAGGCTCTCTGGCAAACAGGGAGAAGCAGAACTTCCCATCAACAAGGATCTTCTGACTCTTAAAACAAAATGGGGAAAGGATAAGACATACAACCTGGAAGGTGTAGTTGTTTATGCGCCGGTCACCGGAAAGGTTTATGTACCCAGACAGGCAGTTAATTTAATGAAGCTTGCCGGAATTCATTAAATATCTGCCCGGGTCTGCCAAATGAGGTCTGGGGCGGGCCCGAACTAACCAGAATATAGAATAAGGGCAATAAGGGCAGCGCTTTCCGCGTTGCCCTTTTATATTTAGACAGGGTCTTAATTAAACTAGGGTTTGAAATGGATCGGTAATAGAATTTCCGTTTCAGAATTGTGGGGGCCGTAGAAATCAAAATCCATAAAAGAAATAACTCGCATTAACTGCCCTTCGAAAACAGGATCGTCAAGCGTGCTTCTGACAATGGAGTAAGCACCGATCTCTCCATTAAATTCCACAAAAATCTTCAATTCTACCATACCGTTGAGTCCGGGGTTGTCTTTCAGACGTTCCTGATATAATTCCTGTGCCCGACATATAACCGGCCACATATTATTGATCACATTCTTTTCCGAACGTGTACCAGAGACTTCCAGACCTGGAATCTTTTCGGTAATACCATTACGGATATCAGGCTGGCCGGATGTATTATCAGAGCCGCATGCAACTGCAATAAAAGTAAAAGAGATTAAAATAACAGCACGAATAATAATTTTATTATACATAGTTGCCTCTATACATAGTCGATGATTTTCAAAGTCTGATTGTAAACTAATTTAGTTTTATTGAATCCTGTTGTCCCAGATCCAGAAACAATTTTTGTCCTTTCGGAATATAAAAGGCATCAACGCTGATACCAGACCAGATTTTCTTGGTGACATCCTTTATCAACTGGCTTTGAAGGACGTCGGGGTTTTTTTCATAATAAGTAAGAAGTTCGGAAAATCGAGCTGCTGAGGCCCTGGCCTCTTGAATAGTAACTGTTTTTTCGCTCTGGGCCTCATTGAGGATCTGCTTGATTGATCCCCCTGTGTCCGCAGCCAGGAAAATTTCTTTTGCCGCTTCAAAAGCCGCCTTTTCCGCTGTTTCGTCGGTATTTTGCAGTGTCTGTTCATATACTTTGACGGCGTCAAGCAGCTCCTGCCATCCTCTTCCTTCCAGTTCGTTGAGCGTGGAAGCCCGGTGTCTCGAGGCCGTTTCAATATCCAGGGCCTTTTGGCTTTCGGCCTGAGTTACCGCCTCAAAGTCCTGTTCCAGGGCCTTAGGTACAGTGTAATGGCTTGCTGATACGTTGGTGACGGTAAGGCCGGTTTTCAGCCTTTCCAAATGGGTAGCGATAATGCGTTTAATTTTATTGTTGTCTATTTGACCAGAAACAAATTCAGCTACACTTGTTTGCGATACAACCCGGACAATTGAGGCTTCGGCAACACGACGGATAATCTCTTCGGCCTGTATCATGGAGCCGACATTGCGGATGAAGTCATTCACTGACGATTCGCCCGTTGAAGATTCCGTATCAAAATTCAGTTTGTAGTGGATAACCCAGATACCCTGGACGATATTTTTATCCGCAGTTACCAGAGATCCCTCTACTCCAGGGCGGAGGCCGTCCGTTTCAGGTCGGTCATCGATTATCGGCTTAAAGGTGTCTTTTTCAGACCAGAATGAGTTGAAAAGAGAGACTTTCTGAATTGTAGTGGGAATTCGGATGATATCGTCCACGGGATAAGGAAATGCCAGATAAGGACCGCCCGGGGGGCGGGCGGAAGAAGTCCTTTCTCCCACGATTTTCCCAAAACGGGACAAAACAGCTACATATCCTTCAGGTACCCAGAAAATATTACTGAAGAAAAATACCACTGCCAAAACCAGCATGAGGATTTTCAGCAGTTTAAAACCTACTTTGAGCGCACTTGACAGAGAATCAAGACTGCTTACGGTGTGGTTTTCGCTGGTTCCAGTGATATAGTCAAGATATGAAGACCTTGGCTGCCTGTTGTCCTTATCATTCATTAATTTTATTATTTTTTAAGTAATTCAAAGGGTTCTGAATCCATATCCAGTACGAAGGTGGTATTTTTTTCCAGACTTTTTTCCAATGCCTCCAGTTTTCTCAGAAACAGGGCAAAATCAGGATTTTTATTATATTCTGCATAATACTGGGCTGCAGCCGCGTCTCCCTGGGCACGGATGTTTTGAGCGACGCGTTCAGCAAAGGCCAGAATACGTTGTTTGTCGCTGTTGGTTTTTGCTTCTATACCCTGTGCAATGGCCTTTCCCTCAGAGCGGGCATTTTGTGCATATCTTTGACGGGTCTGCTTCATACGTGAGAATACCGAGCGAGTGATTCGCTCCGGTAGCAAAATTCTGCTGATTTCCACACTGGCTACGTTAATGCCGCAGGCATGAACTGCCAGATCCGATTTCATACGGTTGAGGAGGGCCTGCTGTATCTCGTCAAGCTTGAGTTTTTCTGGATCAGCATTGGTTAATTCGTCAAAAGTGAATCTGCTGATTTCGGCCTTGGTTGCTCGCAGACGTTCCTGCAGGAATGCCTCCGCATCTTTGCTGGAGCGAAACGTACGATAGAAACATAAAGGATCATCGACACGCCATACTGCATAAGCTTTAGCGATCACCACATGCCGATCTTTTGTCTCCTGCTGTTCAAGGCGGTCTTCCAGTACAGAAAAACGGCGGTCTATTCGAAATACATCCTGAACAGGCCATGGCCACTTCAGGTGCAGTCCTGCCTGGTTCCCATTTCTGTTGATCACCGAACTCTCAGTGGCGCGACCAAAAGTCGAAACCAGCGCCATTTCGTCGAAATTCACCCTGAAGGTAAATAATATGCCGGAAAAGAAAATTAACAGCACGATACCCAGAGTGAAGTATAAAATGCGATTCATAGAGTCCCCTTTAAAAAATAAATTTCTACGGGCATAGTGACTAACAGCATCAGAATTCTATTTCTCCTGGAATGAGATTCATTCCCGTGACTTTACCCAGACCCATACGGACGATGGTGTTATCAGTATCTCCCAAAAGCACCACCTTCCTGCTTTCTGACAGACCCTTTTCCAAAATAGAAAAATATTGATCGTAATGGTAGTTTCGCGGCGAAGCAGTATAGGACCGCAATTGCTCCCCGAATCGCTCGGTTTTGCCGCGTTCGACATTCTCGCGGCTGAAACGATAAGACTCGGCTTCGGTCAGGATTTGAGATACTTCTCCCCCGCACTGGTGGAGCAGGCGTTCATGATTGGCAACCTCAATTTTATGACCCGAATCGACAGCGTCAGCCAGTGCCGAAAGCCTGGCGAAGGCCTCTAATGAACCTGTGGCCTCTATTTGGTTTTTGACGGCCTGCTGTGTGGCTTGCTGGATTTTTGTTTCGCGTTCCTGCATGCCGGCAACCGTTTCCTCGAAAGCACCAGCCACCTCAACCGGAGGATGTACTGCCGTGATAGAAACATGCACGATCCTTACACCGAGATTACTGTTGTCACAGGTGTCTTGAATAGAACGGCGTATTTTTTCTACCAGGCTCAGTCGAGCTTCGCAGAAAAGGGAATCGATATCATATTGATAGATAAACCTGGAGGCGCAAGTCTCAGAGACCTTTTGCAGGAATACTTCCGGCGTGGCCGATGAACGCACGAAAGACACCAAATCGCTTACCACAAACTGAATATGGACATCTGCTCCAGCCAGGGAGACTGAGGGTACCTTGAATTTACCTCCCTTGTCCTGCCCGTTTTTTATATCAGTCTTTTCCTTGTCCTGAGGAGATGAACAGATGAGAAGCTCCTCTGTGCTTGTGCCGTGCAGGTTCGTCCATAAAATAGGTACACCTTCACGGTATACCGTTCCTCCTGTCCGGTCGGGCTTATGCGAACCCACATGGATACTGCGTACCTGCGCAACGTTGTAATGCCTCACCGAAGCCAGAGGCCAGGGTAGTTTAAGATGCAGACCCGGCCGAAGCGGTTGGTCTTTGAGGCGTCCCAGATTCAGTAAAATGGCCTGCTCATATGGTTTGATGATGACCAGGGAAGAAAGACTCAACAACAAGAAGCAGGTGAGGACAATGGCGGGCATAATCAATGAGCGCGCCACCTTCCCGAACGACGTTTGCGTGATGTCAAATCCAAAAAAGTTTTCCAGCATGGCGGCGAAGGTCTCACCGGTACGCAGGGGCTGAGAAAGACTCTCGAGTATATAAAAATCAAAGGCAGGGCGTGGCAGGGAATACGGCCTGCGAGCTGCAAAGAATCGGAGTAATATGGAAAGCAGGACTTCTGCAGCCAGCATAGTGCCGATGGCTGAGAAGCCCCAACTTATGATCCATGTTGATCTGATGATGCCCAAATGCTCTCCGCAGGATGCGGCCAGCAGGCCGGAAAAAATCAACGCCATAAGGCTGGTGTAATTTCGCCCGCTTTTAAGCAACTCCCAGGAATTGGCCTTCATCAGGGCGGTCAAGTAAACTGCGAATACAATAAGAAACAGAGTGGCGACCGAATAAAGCGCAATAAGCAGCAGAATATTTTCAGCTATAACGTTTGACTCTGATGGATTAAAAGCCACACCGGACAGGGTGCCTTTAATCAGTAAAGCGGCAACCCCCAACTCTATTAACGGTAACATAAATCTTTGATAGCCCCTATGTATAAGGCGACCTGGATTTTTTCCACCGTCTGTGCAGATCGGTTCGGCAGCATCCGTGTCATTAGCATGAGAACGAATGTTGTTTCGGGCCTCGTACCTCAGAAGCAAATAGGTAACCAGCAGATGAAGCCAAATTAATACACCGGCAAAGCTGATCCACAGCAGCTGACGGTTTATGTCATAGGTATTGATGTTTGTTAACCATGCTGCAAGTCCGGACAAACTCAACTGCACGCTGAGACCTGTCAGGCTGTGCACTATCCCGCGATTTAATATTCGCAAAATACCGCTCACGAAAGCTCCTCGCCGACGCGTAACAGACGAGCGGAATTAAATACCACAAACAGAGAGCTGGAGGTATGCAGTATGGCCGCCAATACAGGAGAAATTGCTCCTCCCGCACTTAACCAGAACAACGTCAGAATAAACAGCGTGCTGAAAATCAGGTTCTGTCTTATGGTGGCAACCACCCGGTGTGATAAATTCAGTATAAAAGCTATTCTATCTAATTTGTTGTTCATGAGAATGATACCGGCAGAATGAATGGCAACATCGCTTCCGGCTGCGCCCATGGCTATTGAAACATCGCCAGCCGCAAGGGCCGGAGCATCATTCACTCCGTCTCCTACTACCCCCACCACAGCCCCGCTTCTACGGGCTTTTTCCACTCTTGCCATTTTCTGGTCAGGCATAATCTCTGATTCAACATCACATGAAAGCTGCTCAGCTATCCTCTTTGCGGCTGCATGTTGATCTCCGGTAAGCATAATTATCTGCAGATCCGATTGGTTTTGCAGACCGCGAATGACGGCTGTTGCATCCGGCCTGATGGTATCGGCAAGATGGAAAACACCGATCAGACGATTATTCTGAGCAACATAGAGGCGGGTTGTTCCGGAGGCATTGATTTCCTGTAAAGGGCATTCCGGGCAAAGCTGCTCAATCCAGTTCCTTCGTCCTACAGCAATAGATTCGCCCTTTACTTTCCCTTGAATTCCACATCCGGGTTTTTCTTTTACATCGAGCGTATTCCACAGCTTCAGATTTCGTTTTTCTGCTTCCGCCACCACGGCTTTGGCGACCGGATGTGTTGAGTACTGCTCGATACTTGCCGCCAGGGTCAGGAGTTCATCCTCATTGACTTCTTCACTGGCATTAATTGAAGTTATAGACAGCTGACCTGTGGTAAGCGTACCTGTTTTGTCAAACATTAAAGTATTAATACGGTTGGCAACCTCGAGAAAGTGAAGATTTTTTACGATAACCCCGAGTCTTGCGGCAGCGCTCAAGGCTGCCACGAGCGCTGTAGGGGTGGATAGAATAATCGTGCAGGGACAGGCCACAATCAACATGGCAATCGCCCGATCAATGTCATGAGTAAAAAACAGGACAATAGCGGCACACATAAGGATAATGGGCGTATACCAGGACACATACCTGTTTGCCAGTCTTGTTACCGGTGTCTGATTTTTTTGTGCCTGTGTAATGAGTCCCTGTATTTTAGCGAAGGTAGAGTCATGAACTTGAACAGTTACACGGATAGTAAGGACTCCGGTCTGGTTTATGGTGCCGCCGAATACCTTATTGCCCGGTTGCTTTTCTATAGGAAGGGATTCCCCGGTAAGTGCTGATTCATCAACCGTGCTGAATCCATCAATGACGGTACCGTCTCCCGGAATTTGGTCACCCGGTCTAACCTGTACAATGTCTCCGGGAGCAAGTTCAGCTGCATCTATTTCTTTCAAGCCATTTCGGGTTTGGACCCATGCCTTACGGGGCGACAGTTTAAGAAGTGCCTCCAGATTTTTTTGGGCACCGAGCTGTGACCGATACTCTATAAGCTGGGAGCCAACGAGGAATAATGCTATTAATGCTGCGACCTTATATTGGCTGCTGGCTAATGAAGCAACAAAGCTGAGTGCGGCCAGCTCATTCATTTCTATACGATTCAGCCATAAATCTTTTAACGCATTGTATACCAGGGGGGCGCCGAGCAAGACCGCGGCAGGAAGCGAAACAAATGCTGAAAACTCTGGATAATCAAATAGAAAATTTGATATATAGGATATGCCCAGAAGCAAGCTACCGAGTAAACATGCTCCAAGTTGCAGGCGGAAATTTTCATTGTCCGTCTTCAGCATATCCCGTACAAAGCCATGGGGCATTTTGCGGTCTCCGGTATTTTAACAATCAAGATTTATATAACAGGTTAAAAGATCACTAATATATATTGAAAATTGTTAGGAAAGTATTAGTGATTTGTAACATTTATGTTACATCTACTATATAGATGTATTGATCAATTATACTGTATAGTTAGATATATAATTCTCTTTCAGAACTGATATATATTTTCCTGATTGCCATAAGCTTTTAACTCCTTTTTTCTTTGTTCTAATATAGTGCATAATGGAGCCTTAAAATTAGGCGGCAATGTCAAACTGGAAAAAACAGAATTTTTCACGGGTATATTAATGAAGAGAGGGCGTTTCCGGTGAAGAACTCAAGGAGAGACTGTTTAGGCCTTGATTAGAGGGAATCAAGTATGCAATGAAACAGGGTCAATCCTTCAGCAGACTGTGTGACAGGGCCTTTCTACAGTTTATATTTCAAAGTATAAACTATAACAAACAGAGGTGATCCATGAAAGCAACCGCAAAAGACCTGAGGTTAAATGCAAGGGTGTTTCTTGATACGGTTAACAGAGGCGAGGATGCGGTGATAACTTTTCGCGGCATGCCATGCGCAAAACTCATTACTTACGAGAGAGAATACGGACAAAACACAAAAAACGAAGTGTTCGGAGCTTGGAAAGATAACGATCGATACCGGCTAAAAACTGATTTCTGTAATACCCGAGCATGAATCAACACGAATAACATTTTCAATACCCTCAGGAATTAATGAATCTTTGTTGACCAACAATAAATAATCTTGATCTTCCACAACTCAGTCAGGTGGCCTGAGGCCTTTATACGTGATTGCGTAATTTGAGCTCTACAGGATGAGGATTGAGGTAGTACTGATTCATGAGATATCCCTGGTCATATTTGCGAACGTAATGGTTAAGCAGGGTAATGGGCACGATCAGGGGTATATAGCCCATACGGTAGTTATCAATGACCTCCAGTAACTCCTCTTTTTCAGAGGTCGACAATATTTTTTTAAAGAAACCCATTATATGAAACAGTACATTTACATTTTTTTTAACGGTAGTTTTAAGGTTCAACGCCGTCATCAGTAAAGTCTGGTAACGGGCATATAATTCCTGGCGAGGAATTTCCCCGGCCTGAGCCACCAGCTTTCCCAGGAGCCGATAGTCTTTAGGGCTGTGAGAAAGTATCAGTAATTTGTGCCGGGTATGAAAATCTACCAGATGTCTTAGACCTGGTTCCTGCAGTATACACTCACGCCAGTGCTTCATAGTAAAGAGGCTTTCCAGAAAGTTTTCCCGAAGGGATGGATCATGCAGGCGCCCTTCATCTTCCACCGGCAGCAATGGAAAATGATCAATAAAGATGCGGGAGAATACACCGACCCCCTTCTTCACCGGTATTCCATCTTTATTATATACCTTGATTCTCTCCATACCACTGGTGGGTGAATTGCTTTTGAAGATGAAACCACAGAGCCCTTCTTTCTTTAGATGAACTATCTTTTCCCCGGCCCATCTTACCATGCGTTCAGTATTGTCCTGCTTGGTATGGATGGTAACCAGTCGTGGCGAATCCGGAGTACCCACCAGACGCATAGCTTCCCGGGGGACGCCTAATCCGCATTCCACTTCAGGGCAGACCGGCACAAACTCAACAAATTTTCTTAAGGTATCAGTGATGAAACGATCCTGTTTATGTCCTCCATCATAACGGACCTTTTGCCCCAGCAAACAGGCACTGATTCCTAACTTTATTTTGTTCAGCATGGTAACAGAGAGGTATAAATCACCTTAAATATACATTTTGACGTATGAGTTTATATCAAATTTTGATTTGCAAGTCATTATAACTCATATAAGGAATTTTTTCGAAGACTTTGCGTTTTCCCCAGTTCAGATCGTGCACTCAGACCAGACTTTAAGACCATGCCGGTAAAGATAAAACTTCTGAAAAACATGAATTATACCAGCTCCGGAAAGAGGTGAGATATTTGAAGATGGAGTCTGGCTCTGGGGTTTATACGCCGCAAGGCGGATTTATCATGTCAATCCTGTAGATAGTGTCCGAATGGTTTTTTACATACTTGCAGATTCTTTTTGTCAGACAGGATTAACAGGATTACACGGATTTTTCTCAGTTTCCGGAAAGAAACTGAGAAAGGGCAAAAATGTCCTGATTATTCATAAATCCTGTCTTATTCAAATACGAAAAACTTATTTTTTCTTTGAGTTTGTTGGCCAGGTGTCACCATATTTCCCAAATCCACCGTACATGGCCACTTTTTTAAAATCTGCACGGCAGATTTATTCAACCTGGTCAACGACGCCCCGGATTTTCATATTTTTCTTTTTTGATGTTACTGAATTACAAGACTTGGTATATATCTTTGCAATATACTCATTATGAGATATATTATTAATTTGAATAGTTACTTATATATCAAGCCAGGGCTGAAAAGGATTTGTATACATGGAAAAAACAACAGCAAAGGTGTTTGTGAGCGGAAGGAGCCAGGCCGTCCGTATCCCAAAGAAATTCCGTTTTAATACCAACGAAGTTTTTGTTGAGCGGGAAGGAGATCGTATAGTCCTCACGCCAAAACCAAAGTCATGGGATCAATATTTTGCCAGAGGAAAGACTTTTAGTGATGACTTTCCAGATCATATTGAAGATTTATTGCCCGAGGAACGTGAGGCGTTTTGATGAATTATCTGCTGGATACAAACGTTTGTATTGCCATTATCAAGAAGCGCCCTGAAGAAGTAAAGGCAAAACTCTTGAAAATGCCAATCGGAGAAACTGGAATATCGAGTATCGTGCTGGCGGAACTGTGGTATGGAATCAGACTGTCCAGGAAGCGCGAACATAACGAGGCTGCGTTAAATGAATTTCTCGAGTATGTGACTGTATCGGACTGGCCCGAACAGGCCGCACCTGAATATGGAATGGTTCGTGCGCATCTCAAGAAAAACGGAGCTCTTATCGGGGCCAACGATCTTCTGATCGCTGCTCATGCATTGGCGCTGGATGCAGTATTGGTTACGGATAATGTCAGGGATTTTGAGCGTATACCAGGCCTGAAAATGGAGAACTGGATCTCTCATTAGCCAGACAGGATTAACAGGATTACACGGATTTTTTCTCAGTTTCCGGAAAGAAACTGGAGAAAACTCAATCTGCGTATGCAAAAGGAACTTTACTTTATCAGCCCTGCATTTTTTCGCCGGAAGACGGATTAGGTCTTGTGCCTTTCATCTGGAAAGGCAGAAGATAAATTAATATTGTAAATAACGGCAAGCTAACCGAGGGGGCGGGCGCCTTTCCCGCCTATCCGGTTCAGCGACTAGTTCGACCCTGTGCTTCTGCATTCTCCTTTTCTTTGACGAGCCGCAGATCGACCCGATAGCCGAGAGCACGCGCGTATTTGCGCAGTGTGGCCAGCGAAGGAGAGTGCTTGCCGCGACCCGACTCCAAGCGTGCAACGGCTGACTGGGTTGTACCCATGCGTTCGGCAATCTCCGCCTGACTCACGCCTGCTGCCGCTCTGGCTTTCAAAAATTCATCGAGGAAAGCAAACTCCTCTTCAAGCTTATCGAATTCGGCCCTTACGTCATCCCGAGAAAGGGCACGAGACTTAAGTTTTTTGTGTGTCAGCATCTTTGACCTCCTTCATACGCCGTCGAGCCAAGGCAAGCTCCTTCAGTGGTGTCTTCTTGGTTTTCTTCGTGAACTGGTGCAGGATCATGATTCTCTTTCCGATCATCGTACAGTAGAGCACACGAGCAATCCCCTCTGTAGCTTTTAGCCGCAATTCGAACAGCCCTTCGCCCATTGCCCGCGTGTGAGGCATACCCAGATCTGGTCCATAGATTTCCATACGGTCGGCGTATCGAAGGTAACGCGCAAGAAGGCCAGGCGGTAAGGCAAGAATGTCCGCCTGAACGGACTCACTGTAATACGTGATCGTCCAGTTCATAGATGCTTTATAGCATAAATGCTATATCAGGACAAGATGATTTTTAATCGTCGAACATTGTATATTAACCAGACTCTTGGTTTTTTTAATAATACTACAAATCGAAAAAATTTATCACGAATCTAAGTTTTTTGATTAAATATTAGGAGGATAGGATTGATGAAATCACAAATAGCATTCACTTTTTTGAAGACAGACTTTTCCCAAATAAAGCCCATTTGGGTATTATACAGAGTCTATATAATAATGAGTATTTGTCATTTTGAGAAATGTGCTGGAACATAAAACCGTCATCATAAAAATATAAACATCTGAGATTGTATTATATATTTCACACAACAGGATCCTAAAATTTCTAACTCCTATTCACTATTCGCCGGATTTGCCTCTCACTGAAATCAAAAGGCAGGGCCAATATTTAGGGGCCATCCTATATTCCCCCTGTCAAATTTAAAAATTTGTTTTTTAAAAACAGTTACTTAAACATTCAGGTGTATGATAAGCGCAGGTTTCCTGTTAGGCCTTTAACAGCTTCTGCAAAAGGTACGGCTGAACTTTCACCCGTCGCGAATCCTGGGATCTAATCGTTATCATTATCCAGCGCGCTTTTAAAGCCACCTGTCATCCCTTATCCAGAATTCAGAGAGAGGCCAGATATGATAGCTTAGACCTGTCAGCAAAACAGATGTTCCAGCCTATTAATTAATCCTTCGTAAAGATATTTTCGAAAAACAACTAAAAGATCCTAATTTTATTGCTTATTGATCAAGTATTTGATATCTATTTCATAGATTCAATAGGAATTAAAAATCGGGAAAAGTGTATGTGAGATTTGTGGAAAAAGGTCTTAGGAGGGGCGGGGAAAAATGAATAAGACCTGTTTCAAATGCGGAGGAGAACTCCAGGTCAATAAGGACAAACCCTATTACTATACGGAATCGGGTCTGGATAATGTTGTACTTTATGGCATCAACCAATATAAGTGTCAATCCTGCAATGAAACATTTGTATCCATACCCATGATGGAGGAATTACATCTACTTCTCGGAAGAGAATTATGTTGCAAAAAAGGCCTTCTATCCGGCAAGGAAGCCAAGTTTATCCGTAAAGAAATTCATATGAAGGCTAAAGAAATGGCACAAGCTTTAGGTGTTACCGCGTCAACCGTTTCCCGTTGGGAAAATGATAAGGAGCCTATTGGGGAAACACACGATCGTTTGCTGAGATCATTATACATGCTTTATGCTTCAGAGAAGACAGATAAGGTCCTGCATCGAGATTCAGTTTACATTTTCTCAAATCTTCCAACAAAAAGAAAAAGGCTTCAAAGGACTACAAAACTTGAATTTAGTCCGGCCGATTGGATGGGGGACAGGTACCCGGAATTTTGTCCTGCTTGACATACTTACTTATCTGAAGAAAGGTTGCATCCCATTTTTTTTACCATTTGATTTTATTTTTCATATAGGAAGGGTTTGAGAGACAGCTATGGTCCTATGGGACTGGAAAATATCTCCATATATATGTTTTAATGTTATTGAAGGTTTCCACTTGCTACTCTGTTAGTCCCGGAGGAAAAACAATAAATCATGATGCAATGGGTATATCTGGCTATAGCAATTACTGCTGAAGTGACAGGGACATCTTTTTTGAAAAGTTCGGAAGGTTTCACTCGGTTATGGCCCTCTGTAGCTGTAGTATTCGGTTATGGTCTGGCATTCTATTTCCTTGCGCTCACATTGAAGACCCTGCCCGTGGGGATCGCCTATGCGGTCTGGGCAGGGGCAGGGACCGCTCTAATCACGCTGGTTGGCTGGGTC
>JAGYNZ010000047.1 GCA_018399745.1 Deltaproteobacteria bacterium
CCTTTTTTTTGCGAAAAAATATTTTTTTACCCTACAGGAAGCACGTGCTATTATTAGATATGCCTGGACATGCTTCAGGGCTGAGCCCCACGGCAAACTCTCCAAGCAGTGCTAACCCTGCATGGGGTGTTATTATATCTTTTGTCATTTCTATCTTGAAAGGAAGTATTGTTTGTCGTATCATATATTTCACCTCGTTGGTTACAGTTTGATTTGTTGCTTGATAAATGTATCTTACTGAATCAACGAGGTTTTTTCAAGTTTATTCTGCTAGAATTTAAAGTCAATCGCGGATTTTGGGTTTTAATATATCCTTTGACATTACCCTAAATTTAATGTTAGGTGATGTATGCAAAGTTATTATAGACAAAGGATGGGAAAAGGTGAGGAAAGTTGATTGCGCCAGCGGGCAGGATTTAAAGGAAATGTTTGCTGCCGCTACTACCTGGCTGGAGAAAAGTGCTTCAGATGTTGATGCCTTGAATGTCTTCCCAGTGCCTGACGGTGATACAGGAACTAATATGCTTCTTACCATGCGTTCCGTTATAGAGGAGGCCTATCGGTCTCCCAACGGAAACGCTTCAGCAGTATCTCAGGCTATGGCTAAGGGGGCACTGATGGGTGCTCGCGGTAACAGTGGTGTGATTTTATCCCAGATTTGGCGTGGAATAGCTCAAGGCTTAGCCGAGAAAGAATCACTTACTGGTAACGATCTGGCTAATTGCTTGCTCCAGGCATCAATGTTAGCTTATAAGGGATTAAGCAATCCAGTAGAAGGAACCATGCTTACCGTGATTAAAGACGCATCATCATCTGCCCAGGCAGAGGTGGCTAGCGGCACCAGTAACTTAATATCAGTCATGACAGCTACAGTTATTGCCGCTAAGGAGTCCGTGGCTAATACCCCTAACCTTCTGCGGGAGTTAAGGGAGGCTGGCGTAGTAGATGCTGGGGGGCAAGGCCTGTATATAATTTTGGAGGGAGCCCTGTTTTATCTCAAGGGTGAAGTAGAAAAATTGCAGTTCCATAAGCCCTGGATTATTTCCAGTAGTACACCTTTAGATGACAGAATGCCACAAATGATAGCTGCTGATGAGAAACTGCCCTACGGATACTGCACCAATTTTATTATCAAGGGACAAGGGCTTAACCCGGACAAAATAATAACCAAGCTGGAAAAGAAAGGTGAGTCTTTAATGGTAGTTGGTGACGAATCTACAGCCAGGATTCATATCCATACATTAGATCCAGGCACTGTTATTCGCTTTGCTACCTCCCTGGGTACTATACATCAGGTATCTATTCTAAATATGGATGAGCAACACCAGGATTACTTGGCAATGCAGAAGGAAAGGGCACCAGCGCTTGATGTATCTATTATTGCTGCGGTCTCCGGGGACGGGCTTGGTAAGGTTTTTGCTAGCCTTGGTGTTACAAATATTGTTCCCGGTGGGCAGACGATGAATCCCAGCATTAAGGATTTTCTCCAGGCAGTAGAGTCAGTTACTTCAGATAAGGTTATTATCTTGCCTAATAACAAAAATATAGTACCTACCGCTAACCAGCTCAAGGACCTGACTGAGAAAATCATTGAGGTGGTGCCTACAGTGACAATTCCACAGGGAGTGGCCGCCCTCTTAGCCTTTGATTATGAGGCTGACCTTGAAACAAACACCCAGCTTATGGGAAAGGCAAAATTGGCAGTAAAGTCTATTGAAATCAGTCGGGCAATACGTTCAACATACTTAGGCGGATTGAACATTAAGAAGAATCAGGCTATTGGCTTGCTGGATGGGGAACTGGTAGCTGCAGGTGATAATACTAATGATATTCTTAATGAGGTGGTAGCCAAGCTGAATCTAAGTGGAGCTGAGGTAGCTACCATCTACTTCGGGTCTGATACGAAGTCGGCTGAGGCGGAACAGGCTGGTGTAGCTATTCGTGAACAATATCCTCATCTGCAGGTTGAGGTAGTTCGGGGCGGTCAGCCTCACTATAATTATATTGTTTCCGTGGAGTAATGGGGGTAGATTTCGGCTATGACAGTTAAAATTATTACTGATAGTACCTCTGATATGTCATCTGAGATGGCTAAGGAGCTGGGCATTACAGTACTGCCCCTCAATGTTTATCTTGGCAATGAGTCCTATCGCGATGGTGTTGACCTGACTACTGAGGAATTCTACAGGAGGCTGGAACGCTGTAAAGCTCTACCGACCACTTCAGCACCACCTGTTGCCAGGTTCACTCAAGTATATGATAGTCTGGCTGAAGAGACCGACGAAATCCTGGTCATCACCATTTCCCATAAACTTAGCGCTACCTATGACACAGCGCTAAACGCTGTAGAGCTAATGAAGAAAAAATGTCGGGTAGAGGTGATCGATTCCCTAACGGCTCTTATGGCTCAGGGGTTGATAGTCATTGCTGCGGCTAAGGCGGCTGACGCCGGGGTTAGTCTTGATGAGGTGATGAACATAACTCGGCAGAATATTCCTCGCTCGGAGGTCCGTATAACCCTTGATACCCTAAAATATCTCAAACAGGGCGGACGCATCGGCAAGGCACAGGCCTTCATGGGAGCAATGCTTAAGGTGAACCCTATCATCGGTATAAAGGATGCTGAGGTTTATCCCTTTGCCAGGAAGCGCTCTCGGGCTAAGGCAATAGATTATCTATATGACTTTGCTACGGGCTTTTCCCATATTGAGGAGATGGCAGTTGAGGATGCTACCACTCCTGATGAGGCCGATATGCTAATTGAACGGCTCAGCTCCGAGTTCCCCAGAGAGCGTATCTATCGGGCAAAGGTAGGTTCAGTAATAGGGACAAATGTCGGTCCCCATGTGCTGGTGGTATCTGTGTTGGGGGATAGGTAAGGCTAATTAACCCTGTGCTTCTTCATCAAAAAGAGACCTCTTATCATTTCACTCGACGCAAGATGATCAACCACACCACGAGTTTACGCGAGTCGAAGATCCGTATTAGTGCTCTATGCAAAAAACATAAATATTCTATACACCCTGACCCTATTCCTACTCAACACCTGCGTGTACAACACTATTAAAATGGAGCGGGTTCGTCAGGATGAGCCTGTCTTAGCTGGCGACTCGTTCTCCACCTTCGATTTTATGCAACGGGCAAGACAGAGCTACCTGACCAAAATGGGAAAGCCTTTTTAGCACCATGGGGAGAACCATTTTCCACACTAAATGGCAAGAGAAAAGCCCTGTGACATCCGGAGAGTGCCATATCGGGTTCTAGTAAATGATGAGGATAGCACAATCAATCTTTAAAACTTCAAAATTCTACGAAAAGGATTTATGAATCCCCTTCAATTGAGGTGAGTTTGTGAATGCCATGGAGGTATTGGGTTTTACCACCGGTCACCGCTTTACTGACAGAAAATACGAGGGTAGAATCTTCCTTGCTTTTGACCATGATTTCCTTGCTTTTTAGCACAACACCAGCAAGGTCCAGATGGGAGCGTTCAGCGACAATGGCCACTTCTCCTTCCAGGGATACGGCTGTCAAAGTTATCCATGAATCGGCAGACGTCAAGGCAACTTTGCTCCCAGCTACCCAAGAATTCTCAATATTGGCCTTTGATTTTGTGATGAGAAGAGAACGGGCAGTGACCTTTTCGAGCTTGATATTGTGGCAATTATTGATCTCAAGTCGATCATATGCACCGGTTATGGTCAGGTTGCTTTTTTGTTCAAATCGACCAACACATTTTGATCCAACGATCTTCAGAGGAACGGACCGATCCGTCGGAGCTAAAATATTTTGCATGAATAACTTGTTGAACCGCTGCGGATCCTCCAGCATAGGAGAATGGCTGAGTCCTTTCATCTCGATAAGCCGGGCATTCGGCAAGCGGGCAACCAGAGCTTTTCCTGTGCGGATGGGAGCAACGGTATCTTTTGCACCCCAGATAATGGTCACCGGTTGGCCAATGTATTCAACCCGCCGGCTGAAGTCTTCATTCGCAACAGCCAATCCTGCAATGATGTTGGGGTTACCCTTAAGGACTCTCAGTCGCAGTCTCGCACTAGATAGGGTGGAGTCCAGATCCCCAGGCAAGCCCTGGTATTCGATTGCCTCCATTACGATTTTGGCATATTTATCCACGATATCCAAGGGTTTTAACAACAGTTCGCCAAATGGTATATTTTCTTTTATTTTTCTTGACAGTTCACTGAGAACGGTACGGTGCAGTACGCCTGCGACATCAATGAGAATGAGGTGTTGAAGGTCGCGTGGGTAGATCGAAGCGAAATGCAGGGCAATGGCACCGCCCATCGAATGGCCGACAAGGGTGAACGGCCCTTCTACCCGTTTTTCCACGACCCATTTGACAAAAGCAGCATAATTGGCCGGCGAGTAAAGGGCATTCTTTTTATCAGACCGGCCAAATCCCGGAAGATCAAAGACGATCACATGGTATTGCCGAGCCAAAATATGAATAACTTTTTCCCAGTCTCGGGCAGATCCACTTCCAACTCCATGAATCAAAACAACACTGTATGGGTTATTGCGACCGACTTCATAAACATAAGCTTTCCCTTGAAAAACCGGTTCCTCAACGAATCCTTCGAAGGTGTTGGCAACTCTACGGTGATTTTCTCGGTGCTGGGGCTGTGACTGCTCAACAGTTGAGGCCTGGCAGGAGCAGAGCCCGGCATTCAACAGCACCATCTGCAGCAGCAGAGCCGCCAGGAAACAACAATATCTGCCCATAATCACCATCTCCATACATCAAAAGGTACCTTAGTCTTGAAGTGAGTGAAAGCTACTTAAGTAGGAATTTCGATATTGACTACGATCTTCATATCTTCTCAAAAGGATGGGGAAGTATACTCCCTTGGCGTTATCGGATCTTTCCTTTATTAGAATTGCGGATTCTACCCAGGATCAAAATTCCAACACCTCTAATAACTTTGCTATGGTTGTAGCTAAACCTCTCCACAGCATTATTGGTTTTTTGCTGAAATGAATTTTTGCTTGATTCAAACGCTGGCATTTGATAACATCCAAGCCGGTGAAATGTCAACCTTATAATATAATAAAAACGCCCGAACACTCTATGAGTCGCTTTCATACCACAACCATCTTTCTGGTCCTCACCGTTGTGCCGGCAGGTTTCTGCCTCGCCAATCCGCTTCGATGGCTCACCCTGGGGATTCTTCTGGTTGTATACCTCGTCATATTTGCCCTCGGCATGTGCATCCTAAGACTTAATTTTTTTGTCAAGGCCACATGCCGGGCTGAACCAAACGCGAAGCATGTGGCGCTGACCTTTGATGATGGGCCAGACCCAGTCATCACCTTGGAGCTCTTGAAGGTTTTGGAACGACATGAAATCAAGGCCGCATTTTTTCCCATAGGGGCCATTGCCGAGGAGCATCCCGAGATTATCAAACAGATCGACCAGCAGGGTCACGTCATAGGGAACCACTCCTATAGACATGCTTGGTGGAACAATTTCCTGGTAGGCAGGTCACTGGAACGGGAAATAGGGATGGCCCAGAGCGCGATCAAGGCAGTCACTGGCAAAGTCCCAGCCTTTTACCGTCCACCCGTAGGCCTGACCAATCCCCATCTTCAGGGAGCGCTAAGGAAATGTGGGTTGTCGGTGGTTGGTTGGGACGTCCGGCCTTTTGACACCAGGGCCAGCGCCGAGGCGGTGATAAACAGGGTGCTCAAAAAAATCCGAGATGGGAGCATCATACTTCTCCACGACGGTGGACGAGATGCTACTGACCTGGCACACTTGGCCGATCAACTCGTTACCGAGATCAAGGCAAGGGGATACACCCTTAGTGGACTCGAGGAACTCACTGGTCTTACGGCCTATCAGAGCCTGTGCGAAGTGTCAGACCCAGTGCCCTCTGCATACATCCAAGCCTGGCAGGAATCCAGGGCTGGCGGACCGCAGGGCAGGCTCTGCAGGTTCTTCGCACTGCTGTTAGCCTCTACCGCTTATGTCAAAAAAGCCATCGAGAAACAGACCAACCTGGAGACCTTCAAGACTCGGCCATCGCCCAGGTTCCTGACCGGGGTAGGCCTTGTCCTGTCCAGTTTTGTGTTGGGATGGCCCATGGTGGGACTGTTCACTATCCTGGCTGCCTATTTCAAGGCCCCTGTCCTTCTGCTGGCGGGACCGGCCTCTTATGGGTTCTCCCATTTGATATGGATGTTCGGGATGTACCTGGCCGGACGGGACAGCATCAAGTATATTGACATCGTGTTCCGCTGGGGCCTGCGTAAGGTGGTCGAGAGGGCCCTCAATCAAAAGTCCAGAAGTCTCCGGCGACAATAAAATACCCTGAAACCGTAAGCTGAGGAAATAATTCAGCCAAATTGGAGTGAATAATTGACAAACTTGATATTACTGTCTCCAGTGGCCTATCTGGCCGCCTCAGTCAACTTTCCCATTCTTCTCTTTAAGTTACTTGACCAGGACGATCCTCGAGGAAAATTTAGTGGCAACGCTGGGACCGTGAACGTCACCCGACAGGTAGGCATGGCCTGGGGTGCGGTGATCTTATTGCTTGAAATGAGCCGGGGTGGGGCCATTGCTCTATCAGGGACCTTGCTTCTGCCTGCGCAACTAGTCCCCGTGCTGGGCTTTTTCCTCGTGCTTGGGGTCCAAAAGCCCTTGTTTCACAGTTTCCGAGGAGGTAAAGGTGTGGCCTGTTATCTCGGATTCAGCGCTTTTATTTCCCCCATTTTGGCAGGGGCATCTTGTTTGGTGTGGGTCTTCGTATACAGACTATTCCGCCAACCCTTTATCGGTTCTTTTTTCATGATCGCAGTCTTGGGGCTGGGCACGATGATGCATTACTCCATGTCTTGGCCAGCAATTGCTGGGACTGGACTTACCATCGCAGCCATTTACTTAGCCCACAAAAGCAATATCATCGCTTACAGAAAGGAATTTAACAAGAAGTAAAACCGAAGTCGGTCCTATGGGCGGCTGTACTGGAACACAAAATTGGATTTTTTCTTCATTCTTGCTGCTAATACCTATCGAGAATTTTTTGAATTCTCTTCTTCCAACGACACGCCAATGTCCTTACTCTTGTCGTTCAACAACATGGTTTTCACCCGGTAATTCAAATAGGAGGAGATTGGAAGTCTCCCGTAAAAGCCCAACCAATAGACACCACAAAGAATAGTCAAAAAGACTGAAAAATACTCCAGTGACGTCTTTTTTCTTGACATACAAGCCTACAATTACCTATACTTACACCACCAGAAAACGGGTTCTTGTCAATCCCACAAGAACCCGATGGATATCCGCCTAAGGGATGCTCGTCGTCTTTGCCTGGTGCATATCCCATAGAATTATTATCCCCAGAAACCGCTCCTGCTGGTCGCCCTCATCCACGGAGCATGTGACATCACCAAAGACATGGAAAAGTATTTCGGTTTCAGTGACTTAGCCAACAGGGAGAATTTTATTGTCATGTATCCCAATGGAATGGGAATTTTGGGGTTTTTTCATCATTGGAACGTCGGGCATTGCTATGGTAAAGCGGCAAGTGATAATGTCGATGATGTGGGGTGGGGCTTAAAGATTGATCTCGATCGCATCTATTTGTAGGTATGCCGTCGTATCGTTTTGCAGCGGAACAAGGCTACCTCCTGGCGGCCGTTGCACCGGTATCGGCATCCATCGGCGGCAAACCTACGGAAGAGACAACGGAATGGCGTATCCCGTATCCTATATAGCCGCTTTCTGTTATCAGCTTTCATGGTTTGGCTGATTATGAAATTACTTTTTAGGGCGGCGTCAGCCTGCACCGGGGAGTAATCCGGATTTTTAAATCGGTTAGAGAATCAGTTGAATTCTGGGTCAGGTATAATGGCTGTAATCCTAAAGCCACCAACAGCTATTTGAATAACAGACACATTCATATTAAATCGTAGGGAGAGTGCCGAAACGATACAGGAGTGACCCTTTATCTCATAGAAAACTGGGGACATAGCTGGTACGGCCAATATTTTACCGCCGATTTTGCTGAAGATGATCCTCTCAAGAATATCGACGTTGCTCAAATTATATGGGATTTTTTTGAATCTCATCGTACAAAACCATAAGGGTATTTATACTTAGTTGTACCACCCATATCATTTGGCATAAAATCCAGTAAGGGATGAGGTCGAGAATAGTTAGATTTTTCATGAAGTACTTTTTCCGAGATAGGAGGTTTCTTAACTGCTTCGATAGTTTCCCTTTAACAGTTTCCCTTTAACAGAAGGAGTTGTGCGATGAAAAGAGCCATGATGATTGCAGTTGTCATTGCTGCCGTGTTTTCCATGGACCAAGCCAGGGCCGGGTTCTTGGACACTTTCTCGAGTCTAACAGGCATGACTACCAATGATGCAAAACTCAGTTCTGACAACTACCTACCTAATGCTGATATCGGTTTAGGAAAATATAAGTGTAAAGCGATCCACTTGAAACCCTTTGCTAATAGAGCCGAAAATACCAAGCAATGGTCGTACCCTAGCTCGGATGGGCGTATGTGGTATCGTGTGCAGCATGGTTCGATTGACGCCTATTTCTGGTACTGCTTTAAGAAATACTTGAGATTGCTGGGAACGGTCGTACATGAAGAGCAAGCAACTGCCGAGGTGGTCCAACTTGCTCTCACCCTTCAATACCTTACCGACAAATCCGCCAAATTCGAGCTCTTTGCCATTAAAGGAAGGGAGCAACTACTGAAGTCCTTTTCTGTTTCATTCGACCCTCCAGCGACGGAGAACAGAAATGCCCTTGCAGATGCACAATATCGGATGATGGACAAGATTATTCTTTCTATTTTGACTGACCCCGAGTTCAAGAAATTGTTTTTTGAGTGATATTTTATTTTTTGTAATACTTTAGCTCTTTGAAAATTAAGCGGCAATTTTGAAGTCACATTCAACCGGAGCATTCTTATCAATGGCCTGTTTTGCCATTGATAACACGACTTCAACAGGCTTGAGCCTCTGAAGTTCGGCTGATCTAAATAATGTCATCAAAATTGCCTGGGTTTTTGCCCCCGTATTAGACCTGTTTTGATGGAAAATCTTTCTGTTGATAGCCGGTTTTCGCATTTGTTGTTCGCCATAATTATTATAAGGGCTCACCCCTTTATACTCAAGAAAAGTAAAGAGTTCCCTCCTGTGGCGCTTTAGGCGTTTGATAAGCCGTTTGACGTCTTTGTCTTCACTCGTTATTTCAATAAAAAACCGGGTCCAGAGGACCCGGTTTTGAGATAACCCCTGGAAGGGGATAAAATTGCCTTTGCCCCCTGAGGAGGCAAAGGTTGAGTTGCCTATAGTCATTAACTTATTTTACTACCTTGATTTTTCAGCTTTTTTCTCTTGCTTCTCTCGGTATTTTACATATTTACGTATCATTTCTGCGTCCAAACCTACTGTATCGACACAGTAGCCTCTGGCCCAAAAATGATTACCCCAATAGGGTTTATGTTTCAGTTTATGGAACTTATTCAGTACTTGTATGGCTGTCCTTCCCTTCACTGTCCCAACATAGTTTGAGATAGATATTTTGGGAGGAATCATCACCAGTAGATGCACATGGTCAATCTGGACGTTTAATTCAAGAAGTTCACATTTCTGCACTTCTGAAAACGCCTTAACACATTCTCCAACTTCTTTCTTGATTTCACCTTCCAGAACCCTGAACCTATATTTCGGGCACCAGAAAATATGGTATTGGCAATGCCATAAAGTTTGTGATAGTTTACGGAATCTACTCATTTTGTTACTCCTTTGTTGTAGTTGTTATGGAGGCAACTCAACCTTGGAGTAACAAATTGTTGTTCAGATGGCAAAGCCACTGAACTCTGACCTTGCCCTGAGGGCAAGGTTTTTACTGTTGGAATAAAATCTAAAAATAGGAGATATGAAAAGTATGCTTACCATACCGAAGGCAAGGCTTGAAAAAAAGATACCCTTTCGATTTTTTGCAATGGCACTTTTTCTTTGTTCAATCTTTCTTTACCAAGGAACTGCATTAGGTTCCATTTGGTATGTAAACGGGAATGCTGGAGTCTCTGGCAGCGGAAGCAGCTGGGCAAGCCCCTTTCTAACTATCCAGGAAGCTATAAAGACTGCCAGTGAGGGAGATGAAATCTGGCTGATGAAGGGTATTTGCTCATTTTCCTCCCAGATTAATGTCAACAAGGCAGTGGGTATTTATGGCGGCTTTGGGGGAACAGAGACCCAGAGGATACAGCGAGATTGGGCTAATAATGTAACTATAACAGATGGTCAGAATTCAGTTTATCGCTGCTTTTATATTACTGCGAATGCTACCATTGATGGACTTACTATAACTGGAGGCAATGCTCATGGCAAACGATGGCCAGATAACGTTGGCGGTGGTATATGTATCAACAAAGCTGCCCCCACCATCAATAACTGTTCTCTATCAGAGAATTGCGCCGAGTTTGGCGCCGGGATTGGCAACATTAACGAAGCTTCCCCCATTATCACTAATTGTACGTTAACAGGAAATAGAGCAACCAATATTGGTGGCGGTATCTATGACGATAATGGCACTTCTCCTACTATAACTAACTGTACGTTAACAGCAAATGCTGCCACCAATATTGGCGGCGGGGTCTACAATAATAACTCCTCTCCCAGCATAACTAACTGTATTATTTGGGCGAATACTGCCCCTGATGGCCCTGAGATCTATAATGACGAGGCTTCCTCTCCCACTGTCACCTACTGTGATGTTCAGGGCAGATATAATGGTAAAGGAAATATCCACGCCAATCCAGTCTTTGTTGACCAAGAAGGTTGCGACTTCCATCTTCAGGAAACATCTCCATGTATAGATAAGGGCAATAATAATGCCCCTGATCTTCCGGACAATGATTTTGAGGGGAACTCTCGAACTATTGATGGTGATCATGATGGCACGCCAACAGTAGATATAGGTGCATTTGAGTACGGACCCACTGTTATTGCAGATGGGGATGTGGCGCCCCTTGGAAACATAGATGGAACAGTAAATGTAGGTGACGCCCTCATTGCATTACGCTTTGCATTAAGCCTTGAGACACCAACCCAGGAGGATGTTGATCATGGCGATGTTGCACCTTTAGATGCAAACAATCATCCTAACCCAGATGGACAAATTACAGTAGGCGATGCCCTGGTGATACTTAGGAAGGCATTAGGGATTATTTGTTTTTAAGAATTTAATTGATTTTTTGATAGAAAAAGCGTTTATCACCAAAATCGATGTTCATATTCTTACCAACCGTGTTCAGTTTCGCGGAGTAAAATTTTTAGATTTTCTTTTGCTTTACAACTGATAATGCTTCAATATGACAAAAAGGCTGAGCATATATCATAATTATTGAATACCAGAAATATCAAAAGATATACAATCTCCTCCATCATAATTAAATGCACTGCAGTTAAGGTGACGAGTATAAGCGCTATTTTGACGGTATCCGTCATCACAGTGACCATCGCCTATCGCCTGTATGCCTGATTGGCCTATGCAATTACCCCAACAGTCTCTGATGCCTAATCCCAACATGCAGTTGTCGGAGCTGGTTCCACCGCAATCTCCTCCATCATAATTAAATGCGCTGCAACCCGCTAGATCCATCCCCCAACCTCCATAATCGCAGTGACCATCTCCTATCGCTGCCTGTGCTGCTGATTGGTCAACGCAATTTCCTGAACAATCCAGGACCTCTCCAGTATCACACCTTGACCTAGGATTGATTCCTGCTCCGGTGCCACAATCTCCAATGTCAGAATGATAATAGCCACAAAATAGGTCTATTCCATATTGGCCATAATCGCAGTGACCATCTCCTATCAATGACTGTATCGTTGATTGATCAACGCAATGCTCTGAGCAGTCATAAACCTTTCCTATGCCACAACTTGAACCTTCTAAGGGTAGCCCTCCTCCTCCACCGCCAAATACTACAGCACAATCCTCACCATCATAATTAAATGCGCTGCAATACAAGTCTATTCCGCTAATGCCACAATTGCACCAGTTGCCTCCTATCCATGCCTGTGCCGTTGATTGATCAACGCAATGCCCTGAGCAGTCATAGACCTTTCCTGTGCCGCAGCTGTCTCCAGCATGTTCGCTTAGACCTCCAATAACACAATCTCCAACATCATAATAATAGGTGTGGCAGTTCAGGTTTATTCCATAAGTGCCATCGTCACAATAATTATTCCCCATCCGTGACTGGGCTTTTGATAGATCAACGCAGGTGCCTGAGCAGTCATAGACCTTTCCTGTACCGCAGCTTGATCCGGGAGTGGTTCCGCTACCGCCGCCGCAATCTCCGCCATCATTATTAAATGCGCTACAAGTCAGAACCATTCCATATGTTCCATCATCACAGTATCCATCTCCTATCCATGCCTGTGCTTTTGATTGGTCAACGCAAGTGCCTGAGCAGTCATAGACCTTTCCTGTTCCGCAGCTTGATCCGGGAGTGGTTCCGCCTCCGGAGGGATT
>JAGYNZ010000048.1 GCA_018399745.1 Deltaproteobacteria bacterium
TGCGGATGGCCGCATGAAATTTTTCCAGGAAACTTCAGATTAAAGGACGAATATGCCTAAAATCACATACTTCACAGGCCTGGCATTCACCATGTCTGCAGTCCGGCGTGAAAGTCTCCTCCCGGGCTTTCTCTCTTTCATTCAGCAGATATTCATGGCTCACTCCAGTTAAGATGTGATCCCAGGGAAGGAATGCCTTTGAGTCAATTGCTTCTATATATTTTTTAAGCTCTACATCCTCTTCAACCGCAGCCTTTTCATACAAATCCAGCATTAAGTGATCACTCCAAGCATCAAGACGCGCCCCCATTTCCCATGCCCTGCAAAGGACTCTTGTAAGCCTGCGGTCTCCTCTGGAGAAAACGCCTTCCAGAAAGCTCTGAAACGGATCATGCCACTTATAACGAAAATTCCGGCCTTTCAATTTGGATTTCAGGAGTTCAAGGCGCTCCCTGGATTCCCTCAAACTCAGCTGGCGTTCCCATTGAAAGGGGGTATGTGGTTTTGGTACGAAGGTGCCTACACTGACAGTGACCTTTTTGCCTCTTTTGCTGCTACTTGCAAGGACCCTCTTTGCTAGTTCGGCTATTTCCAGTACATCGGCCATGGTCTCTGTCGGAAGACCCGTCATAAAGTAAAGTTTTATATTACTCCATCCGATGTTATAAATTTTGGCTGCCGTATCGATGAGTTCATGCTCTGTAATTCCCTTGTTTATTACTCTCCTCAGTCGCTCGCTCCCTGCTTCCGGGGCCAAAGTAAATCCGGTTTTCCTTACCCTTTGTATCTGTTGCATGATTTCCGGATCAAGAGTTCCTATTCGTAGAGAGGGAAGAGATACAGCAACATTCTCCGACATGTAGTGATCCATTAAGGTACATAACAAAGGCAAAAGACATTTATAATCACCTGTACTCAAGGAAAGCAGTGAAAATTCCTCCCATCCGGATGTGGCCAGTGCATGTTCCAGCAGGAAAATAATTTTTTGAGGTGAGCGTTCACGTACGGGTCTATAGGTAATACCTGCCTGGCAAAACCTGCAACCACGGGTGCAGCCCCTTGCTATCTCAACTCCCATACGATCATGGACTATTTGGGCATACGGTACAAGAGGACGAGATGGGAAAGGGGCCTTTTCGAGATCCGATACGATCCTGCGTTTTATAGAAGTTGCTTCGGACCTTTTGGGTTCCAGTGAGGCAAAGGAACCATCATCTTGATATTTTGGTCTGTAAAAACCCGGTATATAAACGCCTTCTATACGGGAAAGGGCAACAAGTATCTCATTTTTGTCGTTCCCTGTTTCTTGCCAATCCCTCACAAGACTTGCGATTTCGGGCAAGGCTTCCTCTCCGTCTCCTATCAGGATGGCATCAAATAAATCAGCAACGGGTTCGGGATTAACCGAGCAAGTCCCTCCCCCCAGGATTATGGGGCACTTCGATTTGTTTCTATTCTCTGCCCTAAAAGGTATATCTGCAAGATCGAGAATGGTCAGGATATTCGTATAGCAAAGTTCATATGGAAGAGTTATGGCCAGAATATCAAAATCTCTTAAGGAACGCCGGCTCTCAAGTGCCCATAAATGAACCTTTTCAGATCTCAGAAATTTTTCAAGATCAATATCAGGACAGTAAGCCCGGTCTGCCAGTGCCCAAGGTATTTCATTGACTATGTGGTACAGGATATGAAGTCCAAGATGAGACATACCAACTTCATAGAGATCAGGAAAAATGAGAGCTATTCGAAGACTTGCTTCGTTCCAGTCCTTATGACAGGCATTAATTTCATTGCCAAGGTAACGGCTTGGTTTTTTTATCAAAGGCAGGAAATCTGTTGGTTTCATGGCCGGCCCAAGATAATCCGTTAATACTTTATGGGCAAGTAAGCGATTTATTTCCTTTTGTGACCTTAGTTGCCAAAATAGCTCTTAAGCTGTTAAGCTATTGATTTAAGCGCTTAGAGTCAGACTAAAGGATGTCAAGTCTATATAATATAGGGATTTTCTTTTTAGTGGATATGTAAACCGATAAGGATATGACATCTGTATTAGAGATTTTTTAAATTCGCTCGAAAGGTATTAATTTAAAGGCATGGAGAAAGTATAATCCGATGGCTAAGGCTATAAATATAGGTCTGCTGGGTTTTGGAACTGTCGGTAGTGGTACAGCCAGGATTCTTCTGGAACAATCAGAACTTTTAGAGCAACATACCGGTACAACAATAAGGCTTGCGCGAATCTGTGACACGGATATTATTTCTTCCAGAGGTTTTCCAGTACCCCCTGAGATCCTCACTAATGACGTGAGATCCCTTCTTGATGATCCGGAACTAGACATATTTATTGAACTCATAGGCGGTCTTGAGCCGGCCAGGAGCTTTGTACTGGAGGCTATTCAAAAAGGAAAGCACGTTATTACGGCAAACAAAGCCCTTCTTGCAACTCACGGCAATGAAATTTTTGATGCGGCAGCAAGATATGGTGTTGAACTGGGATTTGAGGCCAGTGTGGGCGGCGGGATACCTGTTGTTAAGACTGTTAGAGAGGGCCTTGTAGCAAACCGTCTTCATACGGTTATGGGCATAATGAATGGTACTGCCAATTATATTCTCACCAGGATGACTGAGGAGGAAATAGAATTTCAAGAGATTCTGGCAGATGCGCAACGCCTTGGCTATGCTGAAGCAGATCCTGCTTATGATGTTGAAGGCATTGATACAGCTCACAAGCTTGTTATCATGGCAATGCTTGCCTTTGGTGTTCCGGTGAAACTTTCAGATATTTATATAGAAGGCATATCAAGACTCTCACCTCTGGATATTTTTTTTGCAAAGGAATTTGGATACAGGATCAAGCTTCTAGCCATTGCAAGAAACAGCTGTGATGGGATTGAGCTAAGAGTCCATCCCACCATGATCCCGTCAGAACACCTTCTGGCACAGGTTGGGGGAGTCTATAATGCCTTTTACTTCATTGGCGATTCGGTAGGAAAGGTATTACTATACGGCCTGGGAGCCGGGCAAATGCCAACAGGCAGCGCGGTTGTGACTGATGTGGTAGATGTGGCCAGAAATATAGCTAGAGGGACTGTTGGAAAAGTGGCATCTTTAGGAGTTCCCTATGATATGCTTAAACCCATGAGAAAAAGTCCTATAGATTCTTTAAGAGGATGTTATTATTTTCGATTTTCTGTCGTGGATAGGCCGAAAGTCCTTGCCCGGATATCGGGAATCTTGGGAGATTTTGATATCAGCATAGCCTCGGTCGTGCAAAATGGACGGGGTAAGGAATCATCGGTTTCTGTGGTAATGTTAACACATGAGGCCCACGAGGCCAAAGTGCGCGAAGCGTTAAAGCAAATTGACACACTGGATGCAATTTCAGGTGAAACCATGGTCATCCGCATCGAAAACCTTAAAACCCTTGATGAATTAGAGGTATTAGCACCTTAGTTCTACATTTGTGTTTTTTTATGGCAGAATATTTTCGAGTTAATTGAAGCCAAAGTGCCTGAAGTGAAAGAAAATAGCTTAAAGTTGTGATGCACGCTTCAGCATGCTTAATATGAACTGATGAAGTGAAGCAACATCTTAACTTTAGACACTATAGGTCCTAAATGTTATCTAAGAAGGAGTTCTGTTGTGACCGACATCAACACAATAAATGTTGCTGAATTTACCGACCAGGCTCAAAACTTACCCAAGATTGAACTTCCAGCTTCGAAGTATGTAATATTAATTGGAGATGGCATGGCTGATCTGCCAATCGACGATTTAGGAGGCAAGACTGTTTTAGAGAAGGCAAGGACACCTGCTATGGACCACTTGGCCAAGCTGGGAGAGCTGGGCAGAGTGCTTACCATTCCAGAAGGTTTCCCCCTGGGAAGTGATGTGGCCAATATGTCACTTATAGGTTATTCGCCAAAAAAGTTTTATACGGGCCGCGGACCTCTGGAGGCCGCTGCAATGGGTGTTCAGATGAACCCAGAGGATGTAGCCTTCAGATGTAATCTGGTTACCTTGAAATTCAGAGAAGGCAGGGTCTACATGGAAGACTATAGTGCTGGCCACATAAGCACTAAGGAAGCTCACACGCTCATAGAGGACTTGGCGCCATTAGTGTCTAGTCGTTCTTTTGGACTTTTTCCCGGTGTAAGTTACCGTCATCTTTTACTTTGGCGTGGCGGTCCAGAGGGCATTTCCACAGTACCTCCTCATGATTTTACTGGAATGGATGTTACTGAAGCCTGGCATATTTACGAGGAAGAACCACTTCTACATGAACTTCTTAAAAAGGCTATTACTTTTTTCCATCGTCACTCTGTTAATGAGAAGAGGCGGATCGAGGGAAAACTGCCTGCAAATGCATTATGGCCGTGGGGTCAGGGCCGAAGGCCTTTATTTGCCACGTTTTCTCAGCTCTATGATATAGATAGCGCGGTTATTGCCGCAGTTGATCTCATAAGGGGCTTGGGGGTCTGGGCAGGTATGGAGGTTATCGATGTGCCCGGGATTACTGGTTATTTGGACACCAACTACAGGGCAAAGGCAGATGCAGCCTTAAAGGCATTACAGACAAAGACACTGGTACTTGTTCATGTTGAAGCCCCGGACGAAGCGGGCCATATGGGAAAGGTTCGTGAAAAAATCCGGGCAATAGAACGGTTCGACAAAGAAGTGGTGGGACCTGTTGTGGATGGTTTGAGGGATATGGGGGGATCTTATAGAATACTGGTTGCCACAGATCACTATACGCCGATTAGTCTTAAAACCCATAGCCCGGGACCGGTACCCTATGTTATCTATGACAGTTTTAGCCCGAAAGACAATTCAAATGCTACCTTTAACGAACCTGCCGCCGAGCAAAGCCCTATAATGATCAAAGAAGGCCACACATTGATGCAGAGGTTCATAGGGGTGACGCCTAGAGATGTGGAACTCAATCCGAAAAAGAAGGTAAGTGAATAAAAAAGCTTCGGCCAATTGAACTCAAGGAACCAATACACCGCCTCTCCTATAGAGTAATTTACGGTGATACTGATACAGGCGGTGTGGTGTATTATGGAAACTATCTGAGATTTTTTGAGATAGGGCGCACCGAGTTTCTTCGGTCCATGCTCAAAACATCTTATCGCGATCTTGAGCATGAAGGGCTTATACTTCCTGTCAGCGAAGCTTACTGCCGTTATAAGGCCCCAGCTAATTATGACGATTTGCTTGAGGTGTCGACTTCACTGGAAAATTTTTCTAAATTCTCTATCCGCTTTCATTATCTAATTCATCGATTAGGTGACCGTCGCTTGCTGGTTAGGGGCTATACCGTTCATGCAGCAACAGATAGATCAGGCCATCTTACTCGTATTCCCAAAGATTTCCAGACAGCCCTTACCGACATCTGCAACAAATAAAGGTCATTGTACTGAGCAAACTATTCACTCCCTGCCAAGAAGATTAAAGGTTTTGACAACACAATTTCGCTCTACTTATTCGCTCTACTTATTGACAGACCACCCCAGCTTGTTAATATAAGAGTCCGACAAGCTGGTGGTCTCCATGACTTTGCGGTTTTTTTTGGGGAGGGTTGTGCTCGATTGTTCATTCATCACCTCCCTCAGGAACACTGAATTAAAGGACGTATGGCGTGAGTTCATATATTCCTGAAGACGTCCTTAGAAACATACTTGAATCTGCAAATATCCGGCAGGTCATCGGAGAATATATTCCGTTGAAAAAAAGTGGCCGAAATTGGATCGGTCTCTGCCCCTTTCATCCAGATAAAGATCCCTCCTTTTCAGTTAATGAAGAAAAACAACTTTTTCACTGTTTTGGTTGTGGCCAAAGTGGGGACGTCTTTAAATTCCTCATGAAGATGCAGGGCATGAACTTTGTGGAAGCAGTAAAGGTTCTAGCAAATCGTTACGGAATAACCATTCCCGAAAGACCCAGATCATCCCAAGATAAAAAGCGTCACGCGGAGACGGAAGAATTAGTCGGTCTTAACCTGACCGCAGTAGAACTGTATCACAAAAATCTCCTTCATTCACCTGCGGCCAGTGATGCACGAGCCTATCTTGAAAGACGTGGCCTGAAATCAGATATCATTTCCAGGTTTCAAATGGGTTGGGCAAATGATCTGTGGGATGGCCTTATAAATCACTTAAAGAATGAGGGATTATCGTTGGACAAGGCAGAAAAAGCAGGGCTGCTTGTCTCCAGAAAGAGTGGGAAAGGATACTATGACCGTTTTCGTGGAAGGCTGATCTTTCCTATACTTGACAGATCAGGAAAGGTAGTGGCTTTGGGCGGTCGCGTCATAAAAGATGGCCATCCCAAATACCTCAATTCTCCGGAAACTCCAATCTACAACAAAAGCAGGGTCCTTTACGGCCTATCTCAAAATAAAGGGGCAATCAGACGGGCCGGCAAAGGTTATGTGGTAGAAGGATACATGGATCTCTTGGCCTTGGCTCAGTTCGATATAGATAAGGTCGTCGCAACACTCGGTACTGCTTTGACTGAAGACCATGTCAAACAATTAAGAGGGCTCTGCAAGGACTGGATTTTAGTTTTCGACGGCGATACGGCAGGAGTCAAGGCTGCCCTTAGGGCCCTTCCACTTTTCTACAAACTGAATCTCAGAGTCAGAGTGCTTAATCTTCCAGCTGAAGATGACCCGGATAGCTTTGTCAGGCGTGAAGGCAAGAAGGCGTGGATTGCCTTGGCAGATAAAGCTGCTTCGGGACTTGATTTTGCTATTCAGCAAGGATTGGCATCCCATGGGAAAGACCCTGAAGGTAAATTTCAGACAACGGAAGATGTGCTGTTGATCCTTCAATTTGTCAGCGATCCAATAAGAAAATCACTTTTGGTAGGACATGTTGCTCAAAAATTGGGGCTGAGAGAGAAAAGCCTTTGGGAACGCACAAATGCCGGCAATAATGGGAATATCTGTCCACACACTAAACACGGAAGGTCTACCCGGAGCAAAAATATTAAGGGTCTTGAAAACAGGGCGGAGGCCAAGCTCATAAGTTTTCTGCTCGGTCGTCCCAAGTATATGGATATTTTTGGGGACGCAGGCCTGGATATGTGGATTGAAGTCCCGTCTTTGAGAAATCTTTGGATGGCAATGTCGCATCTTTACATCATGTCGGGGAACCTCAATCTCTCTGATTTGTACGATCAGCTCGAGCCTGAACCTGAATTGAGGGCTTTGGCTATGAGACTTTCTGCAAACTTCGCCCCATTTGAGGATATGGAGGAAGAGGTGCTTTCCGACCTTAAAAGATACTGTAGGGATCGTCGCAACAAGTTCTTGAGATGGAATGTTTTGGAACAGATCAAAGCCCCTGCGGAGGTATTGGATGATGAAAATCTCTTGAAGCAGTTACTACAGCTACGGTGAAGTGTTTGCAGAAACTGCAGGCCATAAAGTCCAACTTAATGCCACCTTTTGGGAAAAGGAGGAATTGATGAGGAAAAAAGAGAGCTGTGATTTGCACTATTTGATTGATGATCCACCAATTAGTTGGGAGAAACATATTAAAAAGTCCGCTTATCAAAAGACGAAAAAAACCGGACGGACATGTCATGCAAACTACGATGGGGTACAGAGTTTATGTTTAGATGTTGATCAGAACGGCAAGGATGTAAATGAACTGGATGGCATCTCTACACTAGAAATGTTTAAAGATGATGATATAGAACTTATTGAGGTTGTAGTTGAAGAGAAATCAAGTAATGATCTAAAGGAAGTTTATCTGGATGAAAAAAGGCTAGGGGGTGTTGATCCGGCAAGAATCTATCTTAAAGAAATGGGAGATAGGAAAATTTTCAGCAGAACAGAGGAAATCACAATAGCGAAGGCTATGGAGAAAGGAGAGCAGGCTTTTGTAGAGGCCTCATTATCTATTCTCGACGTCGTTGATGCCTTTCTCGAGAAAGCATGGGCTACAGTGAATAATGCCAGTCCTGTGGATGAAGGGGATTCAGATATATATCACATTAAAGCTCAAAAACTGATCCATTCAGGAGGGAGAAAGGCCCGTCTTAGAAATATTCTAGATGAAATTCAGATGCTTCAAGATCAAAATCGCAAACTTTTGAGGTCTGTAAAGCCCGGTATGTCTGATACCGCATTGAATGAAGTTAAACAGGTTATCAGAGAGAATAGGGCCTCCATGATGAAGGCCTTTGGAAATATGCGAATTGAAAAATGTTTTCAAGACTTGCTTTATCAGGCGTTCAATGATGAAAAACGAAAACTAAGCAGTATTTCAGAGGAAAAACTTTTGGCCAAGTCAGGGCTGAATGTCAGAGAACTGGAATACATTATTTGCCGCTTCCAAGAAGGATGTGGTCTTGCCAAACACGCCAAAAAACATCTCATTTGGGCAAATCTCCGTCTTGTTGTCAGCATCGCCAAGAAATACTTTCACAGGGGTCTTCATCTCTCTGATCTTATACAAGAGGGCAATATAGGTCTTATGAAGGCCGTTGATAAATTTGAGCATAAAAGAGGTTACAAGTTTAGCACCTATGCAACCTGGTGGATTCGTCAGGCTATAACCAGGGCTATTGCTGATCAGTCCAGGACTATTCGCATACCCGTGCATATGGTGGAGACCATGAACAAGGTTGTTTGGGCTACACGAGAGCTTATACAAGAAACAGGAAAAGAGCCTTCACCGGAGGAGGTTGCTGAACACTTGGGACTGTCAAAGAATAAGGTGTCCCAGATCTTGAAAATGGCCAGAGATCCCGTATCATTAGAGACCCCCATAGGCGATGGTGAACAAAGTCACTTAGTAGATTTTATTGAAGATAAAGAGGCGGAACCCCCAGATGATGCCACCATAAATATAAACCTGGTCGAACAAACAAGGATTGCTCTTGGCACCTTGACACCAAGAGAAGAGAAAATACTTCGAATGCGTTTTGGGATAGGAGAAAAATCTGATCACACGCTCGAAGAAGTTGGTAGGGACTTTTTTGTTACCAGAGAGCGTATACGTCAAATAGAAGCAAAGGCACTGAGAAAGTTGAGACACCCCAGCAGAAGCCAGGGATTGAGGAGCTTTATAAAGAGTTGAGTCGAGTTGACAGAAAATCGCTTTTTGCTATTTGGACTGAAAAGAAGGTAGCCATGAATCGATTGTTTACTGTTTTTTTGCTTATTTTGTTAATTTCCGGTTGTGCTGGCGCTCCTACGACCGACGTATCATTGTATCGTAAAAATTTACAATTTCCACCTACCGATACCTCATCTGTGCGGGTTTTTAATAAACCGCCCGCGCAACGCGAGTATATTGAGATCGGTGAAATCACGGTAGATCGCGCGCCCAGTCTGAATGACGCGAACCGTTTATTAAAAATTAAAAGCGCTGAATATGGCGCGGATGCTGTCTATATTTATGAATCCACGAAACAACAAGAAACCGTTTATTATCCACCGCAATGTAATTACGCCTATTATTATCCGCATAGCCGGTTTTATACTTACAGAGGGGCGCGCTATTATTATCCCCGCTACCATTATTGTTACGGTGGAGAAACTTATATTGACAACATGTTTCATGTTGTAGGTATTGCAATCAAATTTATCGATAACGGATCGACTCAACAATAAGCAGTTGAGTAACCGGTCAAGCTATGACCTTAGGATCGAAAATATCTATAGGGAAAACATTATTTTGAAGAATATTGAACCAGTAGTTATACATGCATCAATATTCCCATTCCCGTCCCGGCGGCAGCGTACAGAATATCAAAACTCTGGGCAAATATCTCGCATATATCTTTATCATGCCAGTTAACAGTAACATATAGCTTCCCGCACCCGGTCCGTACCCTCTCTGTAATACCATGGGTTTTAAGCGGCCTGGGCCTTGGAGCGATTTTCCCGTTTGTGCCCACCTGCATGATCGATTCAGCTGCGCCGGCCCCCTGTTTCTCCTTTTTCAGGCTTAAGACCTGGACCGGCCTGCTGCCGCTGCGGTAAATAGTTATGCCCTTGAGCCCCTGGTTCCATGCCAGCAGGTATGCACTCCTGATGGAGTCCCTGGTTGCATTATCAGGAAAATTAATTGTTTTAGATACCGCATTGTCAATATCTCTCTGGAATGCGGCCTGTATGGCTATATGGTCCTCAGGCGAGACATCCATGGCGGTGACGAATATTTTCTTCAGGTCTTCCGGTACCTCATCCAGGCCCTGTACGGATCCGACTTCCGCGATCTTTTCCATCAAGGCATCAGAGTATTTACCAGCGGCTTTCATGGCCTTTACAAACATGGGATTTGTTTCAACCAGTTCTGTGCCATCCATTACGCGACGGATGTAGCTGACTGCAAACAGGGGTTCAGCCAACGGAAGGTCCTCCCAGGACCGGGCCCGTCTGTCAATCACCTGGCAGCGTCGGCAGAGCTGGAGCGAGTGGGCGGCCCTCTCGGAAGGCTGCTATCTGCTGCGGACCAACCTGACCGAATCGGATCCGGCCACGCTGTGGAAACAGTACATCCAACTGACCGAGGCGGAGTGGGCCTTCCGGATCGAGAAGGACGAGTTGGGCATCCGCCCGATCTGGCACCAGAAGGTGGAGCGTGTCCTCGGCCACATCCTGGTTTGCTTCTTGGGCTATGTCCTGTGAAAGGCTTTGGCCCAGTGGATGCGGCGCGCCGGGCTTGGCGACGCCCCGCGGACGCTGATCGAGGAATTCGCCAAGATCAAAAGCAGCGACGTCGTCCTGCCGGCTCAGATGGCTGACGGCAGTCGACATACGATCCACCTGCGCTGCGTCACCACGCCGGACGAAGCTCAGAGAGTGCTGCTCAATCGCCTCGGCCTGACGCTGCCCCAGCGTCTGCGCCGGATCGACGAAGTCGACCAAATGTAGTCACGACTTTCGCCCCCAAACGGCCCTGGCCCTATCCCCAGGGCCGTTTGGGACGCATAACTGTTCAAACTTGGGCTAGTAACGCAGAGCCGGATCCAGGTCAAAACGATCGAGATTCATCACCTTGTTCCAGGCCGCCACGAAGTCATTGACGAACTTTTGCTGTCCATCGGCACTGGCATAAACTTCCGCAATGGAGCGCAGTTGCGAGTTCGAACCGAAAACGAGATCGACGCGCGTGCCAGTCCACTTCAGTTCGCCTGTCGTGCGATCTCGCCCTTCGTAGACGTCCTCGTTGCTCGAGGACTTCTGCCACTCCAATCCCATGTCCAGCAGATTCACGAAGAAGTCATTGCTTAACGTTCCGGGGCGGTCAGTGAAGACACCATGCTGGGAATCCCCGTAGTTGCCATTGAAGACCCGCATACCGCCGACAAGCACCGTCATCTCAGGCGCGGTCAGCATCAGCAGCTGCGCCCGGTCCACGAGCAATTCCTCAGCGCGTCGACCGTGCCCCTCTCTAAGGTAGTTGCGAAACCCGTCTGCGGTAGGCTCAAGGAAGGCAAAGGAATCCACGTCCGTCATTTCCTGTGACGCGTCGGTGCGACCCGGTGAGAACGGAACCTCAACGTCGTATCCGGCGTTTCGGGCGGCCTCTTCGACGGCTGCACAACCGCCGAGCACAATCACATCGGCGAGCGAGACCTTCCTGCCGCCGGATTGCGAACTGTTGAAATCCCGCTGGATTTTCTCAAGCACCTGTAGAACCTCCGCGAGTTCGGCCGGCTCGTTAATTTCCCAGTCCCTTTGCGGCGCGAGGCGTATGCGGGCCCCATTAGCGCCGCCACGCTTGTCGGAACCGCGGAACGTGGCCGCCGATGCCCAGGCGGTAGAGACCAATCGCGAAACGGTCAGTCCCGAGTCGAGGATCTTTGTCTTGAGTGCCGCGATGTCGCGTGACCCGATCAGCTCATAATCGACCTCAGGGACAGGATCCTGCCAGACCATGACTTCTTCGGGGACCTCAGGGCCGAGGTAGCGGGAGCGTGGCCCCATGTCGTCGCTGTGACAATCCAAATTTGATCACCTGTGATAAACCAATTTTGACCACCCCCATGGTTAATAATTGGGCTTCTTCACATAAAAGAAATATTAATCTTTTTTCTGAGCCCTCATAGTCTCTTTCAATCTGTAGCTCTCCCAGGTAAACTCAATGATGTGAGCCTTGTGGGTTAAGCGGTCCAGCAGAGCTGCAGTGAGATTGGCATCACCAAAAACCTGGGTCCA
>JAGYNZ010000049.1 GCA_018399745.1 Deltaproteobacteria bacterium
AAATGGAGATTTTGATGATGGCCGGCCCGAATACGAAGGACCAACTGTAAACATTAATTGAAAAAGCGCCACAGCAGACAAATGGAGAAAATTTGTGCTGCAGAGTCCAGATCATGCTTTTATACCTCAAGACAGACCCCAAAATAATCTGATTTCTTGACAGCCCTATTTGGTACATGATACACAATTTCGATGTAATAAGTATTAGTAGGAAAGGAATTGAAGAAATTTTGAACCCACAATTCAGCGTTCATTATCGGCTTCTCCCCAATCTCTGGAACGCGATTTCCTATCACATCACCTGGTAGAAGAAAGGTTACTGTGCTCAAAAAAGGCAAAAACCAAACAAAAGGAAAGAATAAATTTCCCGTTAAACTCGAAAAATCTCCAACGGGTATAAATGGTTTTGACGAAATCACAAACGGGGGATTGCCTAAAGGCAGGCCGACACTTGTATGCGGAGGGCCGGGGTCAGGAAAAACCCTGCTGGGAATCGAATTTCTCGTCCGCGGCGCGCTTCAGTTTGATGAACCGGCTGTTTTAATGTCCTTTGAGGAGACGGAGGAGGAATTGACCCAGAATGTGGCCTCTCTGGGTTTTGATTTGGATGAGCTTTCCGCCTCCGGCCGGTTCCTGATTGACCATGTTAGTATCCAAAGAAACGAGATTTTAGAGACAGGGGAGTATGACCTGGAAGGTCTTTTCGTTCGGTTAGGATATGCGATTGACACGATCGGTGCAAAAAGGGTGGTTCTGGATACGATTGAATCTCTCTTTTCGAATCTCTCAAACATGGCAATCCTTCGTGCGGAACTTCGGCGACTCTTCCGCTGGTTGAAAGACAAGGGCATGACGACGGTAGTCACTGCTGAAAAGGGATTGGAAACCATGACCCGTCAGGGTCTTGAAGAGTATGTCTCCGACTGCGTCATTTTTCTGGACCACCGGGTATCCGGTCAGATTTCCACCAGACGGATTCGGATAGTTAAGTACCGCGGTTCCACGCACGACACCAACGAGTTTCCCTTCATGATCGATGATACCGGGATCAGCGTGATGCCGATCACCTCTCTCGAGCTTATGCACAAGGTCACGAATGCGCGGATTTCCTCCGGCATACCTCGCCTTGATACAATGCTCGGAGGGAAAGGGTATTTCCGGGGAAGCACCATCCTTATCTCTGGAACGGCGGGCACAGGAAAGACCAGTATAGCCGGCCACTTCGTGGATGCAGCCTGCCAGCGTGGCGAGAAGGCCCTTTTGTTCGCCTTTGAGGAATCTGCGGGCCAAATCATGCGCAACTTAAGTTCAGTAGGTATGCACTTAAAAAGGTGGATCGATAAGGGTTCCCTGAAGATCCATTCCGATCGTCCGACCGTCTACGGGCTGGAGGCCCATCTTTCAATGATCCATAAAAAGATTAATGAATTTAATCCGAGTGTTGTGGTGATCGATCCTATTTCAAACCTGAACGATGTTGGGCTCGAATCCGATGTCAAAGCGCTGCTGATACGTGTTATAGATCATATGAAGTCAAATCAAATCACCACGCTGTGCACGAGCCTGACTACTGCAGGGACTACTCTGGAACAGACAGACGTGGGCATCTCCTCTCTATGCGACACATGGTTGCTGCTTCGGGACATTGAGCTCGGCGGCGAGCGCAACCGGGGGATTTATGTTCTCAAATCCCGTGGTATGGCGCATTCCAACCAGATTCGTGAATTCCTTTTGACCGATCACGGGGTGGAATTAGTCGATGTCTACACAGGGCCTGCAGGCGTGCTTACGGGTTCGGCCCGGCTGATCCAGGAAGCAAAAGAAAAAGCGGATAAACTATCCCGGCAGCAGAAGATCGATCGTATGAAAATGAATCTGGAGAGAAAGCGAAGGGCACTGGACGCCCAAATTGAAACTCTGCGTGCCGAATTCACAGCAGAAGAGGAGGATCTGAAAAAGATCATTGAACAAGAGGAAATGAAGGAGTTCTTCTATCAAAAAGAAAGGGAAACAGTGGCCGTGAGCAGGAAAGCCGACGGGGAAGGAAAAATGTAAAATGATCAAAAAGCCGGTGATGGAAGTCGATGAAGACAAAACTCTAGAACAGACCTGGGAATTAAGACTTTATGTGGCCGGGCATTCATCCAGCTCTTTAAGGGCGGTCAACAATCTGAAAAGGATCTGCCAAGAACATATGGCCGGTAAATATGACATTGAAGTGATAGACCTGTCGAAAAATCCCCAGCTCGCCAAAGGAGATCAGATCCTGGCAATTCCTACGCTGGTCAGAAAACTCCCGCCGCCGTTGAAAAAGATTGTTGGAGACCTCTCCGACACGGTTCGGGTTCTTGTGGGTCTTGATCTGCGGCCCAAATAGGCAGAGAATTAAAAATCTCGTTTTATCGGACAAATCCATGGGCTTCAAAAAACCAAAAGATTCTTTATCAGAATTTGAACAAGAGATAAAAAAATCAGAAAAAGAAAAATACGTCCTTCGTCTCTATATCGCTGGCATGAGCTCGAAATCAAAGATAGCGATTCAAAACATCAAGAGGATTTGTGAAGGAAATCTCAGTGGTCATTACGACCTCGAAATTATTGATGTATACAAGCAACCTGTTCTGGCAGAGGGAGATCAAATTGTTGCCACACCTACGCTTATTAAAAAATTACCGGTTCCTATACGAACCTTTATCGGAGACATGTCGAAAGAAGAAAAAATTCTCATCGGTTTAGACCTGCGCCAGAAGAAATTTCAGTAGGATCCCTGTCCAAAGGTTGTGTCAGATTTAATAAGGCCTCAGGCTTTACGAAAAATGAAAAAAACTAAAAAAGCCCTCCTTCAAATAGAAGATTTGCGAATCCGTCTTGATGAAGCGCAGGCAATGCTTTCCGCAATTCGGAGAGGCGAAGTTGACGGCTTTGCCATTTCAGGGCCTGAGGGACCAAAGGTCTTCACCCTTGAGGGGGCGGAAAGCTCCTATCGCTTCTTTATAGAATCCATGAACGAAGGAGCCGTGACTCTCTCCTTTGACGCGATGATCCTTTACTGTAACAATCAATTTGCTGAAATGGTGCAAGTTCCCTATCAAAAAATCATTGGAGATTCGATATATCGATTTATTTCGTCAAGAACCGTCTTTGAAACAGCCTTCCAAAAAGCAAAGACTGAAAAGACCGCAGCTGATATCCAGCTTCAAAGAGAACATAATGAACCGATGCCCGCCTCTGTTTCATTCAATCCGATAATAAAAGATGATATACCGGCAATTTGCATGGTGATTTCTGATTTAACAGAGCGTGCACACCAGCAGGAACTGCTGAAAGAAAGGGCGGAACAGCTTGCCCGGTTGAGCTTGAAACTCACATTGTCAGAGCACCATGAGCGGCAGCGGATAGCAGAAATTCTGCACGACCACCTCCAGCAACTACTGGTAGCCGCCAAAATCGGCCAGGAAATATTGATTAGCCGTATTGACAGCTCTTTGAAACCGGAAGCTGAACATATTCTTAATCTTATCAGCAAGTCTATTGTAGACACGCGTTCTTTGAGTGCAGAACTTTCTCCGCCCGTACTTCAGTTTGGTAATTTCACGGATTCATTAGAATGGCTGGTTAGATGGACCAATCAAAACCACCATATCGAAGTGAAACTCAAACTCGAAGAACAAATCAATCTTGAAAGGGAAGACCTATCCATTTTGCTGTTCCAATCAGTAAGAGAACTGCTTCTAAACGTGACCAAGCATGCCGGAGTGAAATCAGCGGAGTTGAAAATGAGTCATAATAATGGATGCTTGAAAATTACTGTGAAGGATGAAGGCAAAGGTTTTCGCCCTGAAGCCGTTTGGAAGAACGCAAAATCGAATCCCAAGTTTGGTTTGATCAGTATTCGCGAACGTTTGTCACATTTAGGCGGTCTCTTAGAAATCGAAAGTGCTCCGCATGCGGGAGCGATCATTTCTCTTATTGTCCCTCTGGTTGCGAGAAGACCGACCGAAGGCAATTATAGGGATTTTTGCGGAAAGACTTCCGAAATATCCTTATCAGTGCCTGACCGCATCAAAAAATCCCCCAAAAAGATACGCGTTATGCTGGTTGATGATCATTTGGTTGTGCGGGAAGGGCTGTCAAGAATGCTTTATTCGCACTCTGATTTAGACGTTGTCGGCGAAGCTTCCAACGGCGAGGAGGCAATAGAGCTGAGCCGCGAATTAATTCCCGATGTAATCCTTATGGATGTGAACATGCCAAAAATGAGTGGATTGGAAGCAACCCGGATTATTCATTCGGAATTACCTCACATCCGGATCATCGGCCTGTCGATGTATGATGAAGATGATCAGGCCGAGGCGATGCTCAATGTCGGCGCTTCAGCATATCTATCCAAAAGCGGTGAGACCGATCACCTGCTTACTGAGATAAGAGCGCAGAAATAACAGCAGGATCAAAGAATCCAAAACCTGGTTATGAGCCAGGACATCTAATCTTCTGTAGTTTTAAACCTCTGGCAATATGTTATTTCGGTTTGACCTCAGAGTGCCACTTCCACAGGAGATAAAGGTTGGGATAAATAAGGGGCACCAACAAAAACACGGTAACTATGCCGCCCACTAATGGGGCGGCGATCCGTAACCCCCACGCTCACCCTACAGTTAAGCAGGTAAGGCAGCCAGATTGCTCCCGCCAGGGAGAAAGGCAGGGGGGGGCCGCAGTATGTTGCCCACCTCCATTAGGGAGCCGGTAGTATATCTATTTTGCCATATTACAACTATTTAACTCACCATCCGTTTATTTAAATCTTTTTTCTATTGTGTCGAACAATTCACCAAAGGCTACAGGTTTAGGAAGACCTGCTATCTTCCATGTCGTAAGAGGATCTGGAAATTCTTCAAATTCACATTTTTTTGATTGATTTACGTTTTTGCATACATAGCGCGGTATGGGAACCGAAAAAAATTTTTTATAGTATTCTCTTATAAATCTTAATATTTCCATCTTTTCTTCTGTCAGAGGACAGGTTTTACTCACTCCTTCTTTTTCAGCAATAGCGCAAGCTACCTTTTCATTCCAGTCATCAATATTTTTTAGAAACCCGTCTTCGTCCAATTCAATGTTTAATCCTTCATACTGAATGGTTATCATGTCGTTATCTCCTTCCTGCGATCATATTTAAATCGTTTTTTCTGTCACTGACCAAATTTATGTTTATTAACTTTAAATATTTAGAAATATCGACTTCATCACCTTTTAATATTTTGATTGGGAATATTCAATATTTGATTACCCCGTAAAAATCTCTGGAATAATTGCTATATATATCTTAATAGCATAACCTTGATAAAGTAGTAAAGTGATTCTTTAGGAATTCATTTAACAACGTCTATCCAGGTAACAGAGTCCTCTTGCCGAATGTCTTTCAAATATAAGGGCGGTTGATCTGACTCACGAACTGATCATCCGATTTTGACTGTTCCCAACTTGACCGACTCAATAACCCATAAAACTTACCTTGAAACTGTTGCCAATCCTTCAAAAAGAATCTCATGTACTGAAAATTTTTTTCTAATCTTGTTTAAATCAACTGTGTCCGTTTTTAAATATTTTGAATTGGCAATATGTATGTCCCCTGTTAATTTTAATTTCGGTAATTTATCGTACGCAACCAGCTTCCATTTCCAATACCATAACCATTTTTTGTCTAATACAAAGGGGCACTCCATTTTTTTAATATCAGACATTTTTTTGAAGTTGACAAATTTTCAGAAAATGATAATCGATATTTATTGTACATTTAGTATTTTTTCCAAGAAAGCCTATCCTTAGATGCGTGTGATCTGTGACATTCATGCGGACCGGTATAAAGTTAATGATAAGGGCTAAACGATCCTTGCTCGGCTGAGCAAAAAAGCAATTTTGAGTTTTTTTTGAGCAGCAAAACGAATAGAAAGAATTAAATTTCTTTCCAGTTCTAATGCGGAAAAAGCGATTACTCGTCATCCATAAACCCCAAGCGGACAAGGTAAATAAATCCCATGAAATTAAAAGGTAAAACGGCGGTTGTTACTGGTGCGGGGCGGGGACTGGGCCGAGCTATCGCCTTGGCCATGGCTCAGGAAGGAGCGCGGCTGACGATCATGAGCAGGGCTCGGGATGAACTTGATATGAGTGCCAGCGATATCAGGGAACGAGGTGGAGAGTGTCTTGTCTTTCAAGGAGATGTATCAGACCCAGATAGCGTGGCTAGCATGGCAAGACAGACCACGGAGTGTTTTTCAGGAGTCGATGTGCTGGTAAACAATGCGGCAGTTATAGGGCCGGTCCGGTTTCTGGAAGATGCAGACTTAGAGGCCTGGAAGAAAACGATCAATATAAATCTCAATGGCGCGTTTTCTTGTGCCAGGGCCGTGGTACCTTCAATGGTCCATCGAGGAGGTGGTAAAATAATTAATGTCACCTCCGGCCTTGGCCAGAAGCCATTTCCCAGGTTTTGCGCATACAGCGTGTCCAAGGCAGGAATCGATCAACTAACCCGCTCTCTGTCCGAGGAATTAAAAGGAAAGAACATAAAGGTCAATGCAATTGATCCCGGGGTTATGGACACGAGTATGCAGAAAGAAATCAGGTCTTTGGGACCCTCGGTGCTGGGAGAATCCATTTATGACCATTTCGTGGAATACAATAAAAAGGGGCATTTAAAAGATCCCAGGGAAGTGGCGGCTCTAGCGGTCTTCCTAGCTTCGAATGAATCCGACCACCTAAATGGTTATAACGGAACACTGGGCGACTACGCCGATCTGGGATGGAAAAGGTAAGTCAATATTAACTCGTTCATTCCAATACAAAGATGGAATTTTATTATCCTATGCCGAATGTAAAAAGCGCAAAATTTGGAAATTCGAAACACGAAATTCGAATTTTCAAATATTCAAAACAAAAGATGAAGGTCATCAATTGGATATTCAAATGTTTTGGTCATCGGCTCTGGTTCATGAAATTGTTTCGAATTCCCAATTTCAACCTGCCCGCCAGTCTACATGTTGAATCTTCATGCAAGATTACATCCGGCTTTCCGGCCGAATGCTTGCAGGAACCTGTCAATCCATTCAAGACAGGCGGATATCAGAATTTAAATCTGTATTACTAATTATACAATTTTGTGGTTATGTATTTTCTTTAAGGAGGTCTTCTATGTCTATCTCCTCTTTTCTTCTAGCCGGAACCATCTCTCTTAACATGCTTTCGTCATAGGTCGGTCTGGTCTCCCGGTAAAAAATACCAATGGGAATGTTTCCCTTACTGCCGTAATTCCACTCTGTCATTTTCTCTATGACGTGCTCTTTCGGCGGTTCTTCTTCCAGATCGTAGACCTTTTCGTTATATATCTTATAGGTGTTATAGAAAGTGTAGCAGGGCTGCAGTACCTCTACAAAGGAGAACCCTTTATGCTTCATGGCCTCATCAATCACCATTTCGAGATTTTCCATCCTGTTAGAATACGATCTAGATATAAAAGTCGCGCCTGCTCCCAGCATAAGCGTAAGTGGGTTGAAAGGCCTCTCCACGCTTCCCCAAGGTGTGGATTTGCCTTTAAAACCTTCGGGACTGGTAGGAGTAAATTGTCCGGTGGTCAAACCGTACACCCCGTTATTGTGGATCACCATAGTGATATTAATATTTCTTTTGGCGGCGAACATCAAGTGTGCTAGGCCTTCCCCGTAGGCATCACCGTCTCCGGCAAAACCAATGACCGTCAACTCGGGATTTCCCAGCTTTATACCTGTTGCAGTGGCTGGTACCCTGCCATGTATACTATAAAAGTGATTGAGATCAATGTAATCGACCAGTTTAGCATGACAGCCAATGCCAGCGACCATCACCAGATTCTTTTGATCTTTATCGGCAAAGACTTTTTTGGAGGCGTTCAAAATAGCAAAATTACCACATCCGGGGCACCATGTGTTTTCAGCGTAAGAGTTAAGTTCCTTATTCCCTTTGTTCATTATAGCACCTCCTTTCTGAGCCTCTCAATCAGCTCATCGGTGAAGAACGGCCTGGCATTGTATTTAAGCACCTTATGGTCTACTCTGATTCCGTTGTTCTCTAACAACCTGGCCAGTTGACCGGTGGCGTTGGTTTCTACTGTAACTATACGCCCGGCATCCTTAATATAGCTGCTCAAATCAGGAAAGGGCTCCATAATAATGGGCTGCAACACCTTAAGTCCCAGGGCATCGGCTGCTTCCACACAAGCACCTTTTGTAGAGCCCCAGGTGAAAATTACAGTATCGGAGTCCTTACCATAGGCCTTGACGGCTTCAATATCCTCGATTTCCTTCTTAACGGCTTCTGTCTTCTGCAATCTTTTTTGCTGCATAAAGGCCACTTTTTCACTTTCTTCAGTAGTAATTCCATACTGATCGTGCTCGTAACTGGTAACTTTGACTGTAGCTGACTTATTACCAGGAAAGGCCAGAGGCGAAACGCCGTTTTCTGAATCTTTATATCTCAGGTAGTCACCCTTACCGTCCCACAAGATGGGTTGTGCTTCCTCCACAGTGTACATGGAGGAGTCGAAGCTGTAGTTGCCTTCACTCAGGTTCTTGTCAGACAGGACTATGGAAGGTACCTGACAACTCCAGGCGACATTCATGGCCACACCAGTGTAATAGTACGCTTCCTCAGCATCTCCAGGAGCTACCAAAAATCTTGGAAATTCCCCATGTCCCGCGTTTAAAACAAAGTGCAGGTCCGACTGCAAGGAATAGGTAGGAACGCCTGTACTGGGTGCCGCTCTCTGGCCGACCACAATAGTTATAGGAATCTCACTCTGTGCCGACAGGCTCAACCCCTCTACCATCAGGGCAAAACCCCCGCCTGCGGTCCCCACCATGGTTTTGGCACCGGAATACGCCGAACCCAATGCCATGAGTATGACTGCTATTTCGTTTTCGGGATGAACAACCAGTATGTTAAACCTGTCCCGGTTAGCGGCCAGAAAATGAAGTATTCCTGTAGAAGGAGTCATAGGATATGCGTAATAGACAGCCATCCCCGCTTTTACTGCTCCCAGTCCTATAGCTTCGTTACCTGAGATTATGGGCATCATTTCCTGATTTAGATTTTCTACCTTCAAGTTGCCAGCGCTTGCCATATCGTATGCTTTCCTGGCTATTTTCAGATTGAGATCAGTTTTTTTGGGCAAGAATTTGTAAAATACCTCTTCCACTATTTTCCAGTCTATTTCCGCCACTTTGGCGATAGCCCCCAAGGCAGCAGAGTTCCGCATTATGGACATTCCTTCCATTTCCTTTACAATTTCCTTAAAAGGAACTCCCACGCCTTCAGTTTCAACTTCCCCTTTACTGCTGTCGAAGAGAATTACCCCTCCATCATTCAGTTCAGACGCGTGCTTCTCTATAGTTTGTTTATCCAGGGCTACAATCAAGTCAACGCCTACATTATTGGCCTGAACCTTCTGTCTTGATACCCTGATCAGAGAAAAATTATGTCCACCTCTAATAAGGGAAGGATAGTCATCATAAACAAACACTCTGTAACCATATCTGCTGAACAGTCGAGCAACTATGATCGCAGCGATTCTGATGCCGTCCCCCGCCTTTCCACCCACCAATATAGATATGTCCTCCATAATAAACCTCCATCCGATGCCTTTTTATCTCATTCTCATGAGGTCATACTTTACGCTGTAGAAATCCATTGCCTCCAATTTAAGCTCTCTAAAAACTTGTTGACTGCTTAACTAACTGCCATGCATAAAGGCAGAAGCAGTTAAACCGTGAGTCAGATTAATTACAGAAACTGGCATTACCTCTATCAAGTATTTGATTGATTATGGATGTTGATATTATTTCTAGTGCCAACTCTCACGTGCATAGTACTATCAAATGCTGGTATAGAAGACAATAAGGGCCATCAAAAATATTTGTTTGAGTCCAAAATCGAAAATAAAGGAAGGGGTCTTTATTATTATCTATCAATAAAGTTCATACAGTCAAGTAAAATCCGCCTACCGTAAGATTTATTACAGAAATTTCCGCTTTAATGCTTAATACGGGACAAATTCCCACTCTCACAGTTATTTTTCCTATCAAAATGAGATCCTTCCTCTATGGACTATTCAAATAAAATCATGGAACCTTTACCTATCCTGGTATTACAAAACTGGCAAAAGTATTGATTTGTTAATCTGACTTTTAAACGAGATCCTGCTGTTTAATCGGCTGAAGACAGGAACAAAAAAGAAGGGGGCAGCATGAAAAAGAAAATGTTTTTTAAACAACAGGATGGTGATCATAGCTTGATAGCATTAATCGATGCACTTTTCCTGAATTTTCCAGAATACGAGATCAGTTACTCTTCTCCGATGTGGCAAGTAATAAGGCGTATCCGAACGAATCCTCATCAAGGTTTTTTTCTGATGCAGGAGGAAAGACCAAGTCAGACATTTGAAAAATTAGTGTAAGGTGGGAGTGCCGAAAATGCTTTGAATGCTCTATTTTTCCTTTATGTAATCATTAAAGGGTGAATGAAAACCATTTAAAAACAAAAGGAGGCGACAAAAATGGCATTAGTTAAAGAAGACTCTAATATTATTAATAAAGAGATGTTGGAGGCGTGGAAAATTTATCTTGATTCTCTAGAAAAATCACTTAAAAATTTAGAAAAGGATGTAGGTGAAGCCGCATGTGTGACCTCTACATGCACCGGAGAGTGGTGCGCGGCTGTTGAACATGTAACAGACGAGATAAGTAACGCCCTCTATTCCATCAGCGAACCATCTCTGGCTTCTGAGGAAGACCACAGGAAAATCAAGGAACTCAAGCATAGAGTGCGTAATCTTTACGCCAAGTATAAAAGTATACCCAAACCTTAAAAAATAAAGCTACTTTACTATTTTATTTGTGTTGAATAGGTTGTCCCCTCTGTGTCTCACCTACATTGACATAGAAGGGGGCCGTTTCAGTCCAAATCGCAAAAAAAGATTTTTTATCATTAGGAGAGAAAGAATTCCTTGAGAGTGTCGCATTGGATTCAGCATTCCGGAGATTCACATATAAATGGAGCGGCAAGCGAAGCGGCGAAAAGATAATGAGGCGTCATCGGTGCTGAAAAGGATTTGAAGGGCATATATCATGAAAAAATCATAAAGGAAGTTATTATCTAAAGTTTCGCAGTTGTTATTGTTAACTGCTCCATGATAATATT